>NZ_JAXCIQ010000002.1:0-626949 GCF_046540455.1 Pseudomonas sp. W5-36
TTGTGGATTTTTTTATGAGCGGTGGTGGGTTTGCCTGCCAGGGGCCGGGGGGAGGGGGTAGACCCACAAACACGGCGGGCCCCCCCCCCGGCAATACAGGGGGTACAAGGGGCGCGGCGCTGTCGTGTTCTGACGGCAGCGTCATCAGGCCGGCACCTGCATGCCATGGCGCAACTTGACCCAGGCACGGGTCAGCGCGGATGGACGCCGCCACGGGCGCATTGGCCGCTGAATTTCATCGGCCAGATCGCGGCCCACGCGGGCAAAGGCATAGCGTTCTTCGGCGAATCTTTGCCCTTCGCCCGCGATGCGCGCGGCAAGCTCGGGGTCGCTCTGCAGCAGGCGGATCTTCTCGACGGCTTCGTCTTCGGAGCGGTAGAACATGACGTTGCGCCCCTCTTCGAAGCCCAGCAGATCGTCCTCTTCACCCTGACTCCACGCGAGGAGCACGCAACCGCAAGCCATGGCTTCGAAATTCTTGATCATGAACTCGCCCATGCCGATGTCGGCGCTGACGAAAATCCTGATGCGATTAAGGGTTTCCAGGTATTCGGCGCCAGAGGCCGTGCGTGTCACCAGCATGCCGGCGCGCTGCGCGAGGTTTTCCACCAGCTGCTTGCGCTGGGAATACTCGCGGCTCTTCAGACTGCCAAGGAAGCCCACCGGAATGTCCCGGGGCTGCCCGAGATTGCGCAGCATTTCCTGGTCATAGCCCTTGGACACGAATACCGCATCAATGCCTTCGCCGCGCATACGCCGCGCCACCACCGCGCCCGACAGCAGCGCGCGACTCCACGGCAGTTGCCGGTACAGGCGCGAGTACATCCCGTGGTATTTGCTCGCGCTCATGTAATTCTGGTAAGCATCGTGCTCAAGAAAGATCAGCCCCGGGATGCACTTGAGCACCGCGCGCTGGCGAGCAAGCCGTTTGACCCGGGAGAAGATCACCACCCGGTCGTAGCTCTGATAGTCGACCGAGGCCAGAAACGGCCCGAGATTCAGCTGCTGTTGCTTGCTCAGGCGAAAGATGACGCAGTCGTCACACTGCTGCCGTACGGTTTCGTACAAGCCGTCCAGTATGACGCGCTGTTCATCCATCACCAGTAACATGACTTTCATACGTTCATATACCGAACTGCGAATACAAAAATGGCAGCGGCAAGGGGTGCCACTCTGCGCTGCGGGCGTCGGATCAGTCCTGGCTGCGGATCTTGTCGACGATGGCTGTCGTTGAACTGTTGGCGACAAGCCCCAACACTTTCACGGTGCCGCCATAAGAGGCGACGATGTCAGCGCCGACGACCTGATCAACCGAGTAGTCCCCGCCCTTCACCAGCACGTCCGGATGGACATGGGACAGAAGGTTTTCCGGGGTGCCTTCCGGGAAGCTGATCACCCAGTCCACCGCGCCCAGACCTGCCAGCACCGCCATGCGTCGATCAACGCTGTTGATCGGGCGGCCCGGGCCTTTCAGGCGACTCACCGACGCATCGTCGTTGACCGCCACGATCAGCCGATCGCCCTGCGCGCGGGCTTGTTCCAGGTAGGTGACATGGCCGGCGTGCAGAATGTCGAAGCAGCCGTTGGTGAAGACGATGGTTTCGTTGTGGGCGCGGGCGTCGTCAATGGCCAGCAGCAACTGATCGAGGGTCAGCACGCCGCGCTCGGAACCTTCGGCACGCTGGATGGCGCGACGCAACTCGGGCGCACTGATCGCGGCGGTGCCCAGCTTGCCTACGACGATGCCCGCCGCAAGGTTCGCCAGCGCGACCGCGTGCGGCAACTCCTCACCCGATGCAATGGCCGCTGCCAGCGTGGAAATCACCGTATCGCCGGCGCCGGTCACGTCGAAGACTTCCCGCGCACGGGCCGGCAGGTGCAGCGTCGGTTGGTCCGGGCGCAGCAGGGTCATGCCGTGCTCGCCACGAGTGACCAGCAACGCACCCAGATCGAGGTCTTTCATCAACGCTGCGCCTTTGGCGACCAGCTCTGCCTCGTCGACACAATGGCCGACGATGGCTTCAAATTCACTGAGGTTGGGCGTGATCAGGCTGGCGCCACGGTAGATGGCAAAGTCTTTGCCCTTCGGGTCGGCCAGCACGGGAATGCCACGGTCCCGAGCTGCCTTGATCAGGACTTGATGGTTCTTCAGCGCGCCCTTGCCGTAGTCGGACAGGACCAACACTTTGACGCCGTCGAGCAAGGCGTCGACCTCGCGGCTCAGGGCCTCGGGATCGGTGGCAAAGGGTTCTTCGAAGTCGATACGCAGGAGCTGCTGGTGCCGGCTCATTACGCGCAATTTGACGATGGTGGGCTGGTGGGCGATGCGTTGGAAGCAGGCGACGACGCCAGCGGCCTTGAGGCTGTTGCTCAGGCTGTCAGCGGCTTCGTCGGTGCCGGTGACGCCGACCAGTGACGCCTTGGCGCCCAGTGCTGCGATGTTCAACGCCACGTTGGCAGCACCGCCCGGACGGTCTTCGATCTGGTCGACTTTGACCACCGGCACCGGCGCTTCAGGGGAGATTCTGGAAGTGCCACCGTGCCAGTAGCGGTCGAGCATGACATCGCCGACAACTAACACTTGAGCCTGATCAAAACGCGGCATGGACAACTTCATCGAACAACCCGTGGCAGAAATGGACAAGGACGGAATCTTAGCACAGCGATCAGCGCTGGCTGGCCGGTTGGCCTCGAATCCCTTAGTGCTTCAAACGGCGCTTCAAATGGCGCCTTTAATGGTGCATCGGCTGTTGCAGTCAGGGACGCGGAAAGCGGCGAACCCAGAACACCTCATGCCGGCGAACAGCCTTGCGGAAGAATTCGTCGTCTCCCGTCAGCGGCCATTCGCGGCCGGCCAGCCAGCGTTGAATCTGCCGACGCAGGCGCTTCTTCAGGGGTGGTGGTCCCTGCAGGTCATGCTGCATCGCCAGAGCCATGGCTTTATCAAGTTGCACGTCCGCACTGAGCGACGTACTCCAGAGCTGATCAACCGACGGCGCTTCAACGAACGGCGGCAGCGCCACGCCTTTCCCCGCCAGACCCATGGGCCAGCGATCGTTGTCGTGCAGGTGATTGGCATAGAACAGCGCCACATCAGGCGTGTGCGCGCTTCTGTTCACCGCCTCATATAGGGCTTGAGTCGTGGCGATGTGGTCAGCGTGGGGGTCGAGCTCAGGGTGCGGCATGACAATGACGTCCGGTCGATGCGCGTCGAGCAACGCTGCAAGATCGGCAACAAGATTGTTCCAGGTCGGCGCGCCGTCCCGATCCCCTGGCAACAGCGAAGGGTTGTGCTGCCGCGCGCTGCGGATGTCGGTTTCTGAAGAGTCGCGAGAGCCAAACGGCCGATCCGGCGACTGCGCCATGGCCGGCAGTTGCAGGCAGTAGTAGCCCAACTGCACGCACTGGCTCTGGGGCACACCGCCCCACAACGGAATCGCCAGGCTGTCCCACGTGCGCAGGCGACCCTTGAGCCGCGCGGCATCGGCGCGGTTCAGCCCCAGTCGTTCATAGCGTTCGGCCTCGATCTCGCCCTGAGTCACCGTCACGATGCTGCACTCGGCAGCCTGGCTGTACAGGCCAAACGCTGCCAGTTCGGCATCGTCGGCGTGGGGCGCGAGGATCATCAACCGTTGCTGGCGGTAATCCGGGTTGCTCAGCACGTACAAACGGGCGGCATTGCCGATGCGACAGAACCCGCCCTTGAGGCGCAATGTGCTGTCAGCAACGACGTCGCGCTGACCGGTGAGGTTCACGTAGCGACGCCCGGCGAAACCCCGTTCGAAATCCTGGCGGTCGTCGCCGGCCAACACGTAAGGGTCCAGCCAGCGACCCAGCCAGCTGCTGCGCAGATCGAGCTCCAGCAGCAGCGTTTCGCCCTCGGCCAATGGCTCGCTCAGTTGCAGCATGCCGTTGACGACGGAGACAGCCTGCGACTGGGCCGCGTCGGGAAACTGATAGCGGTAGTCGCTCTTGGGCGAATAAAACAGATGGTCGGAGAACCAGGCTTCGTGGGCCACCCAGGCAGCAACGATCAGCAACGGCACCAGCCACCACGCGACCCCGATACCAATGCCGATCAGCAGCACCAGACCGATGATCAGCGCCAGACGCTTGTTGCGCCGATGTCGTTTCAGAAGCTGCTGCTTGCGCCCGGACATGTCATCCAACCTTGTAGACAGGCACCGCCTGGCACCAGCGGTCTTTGTATTCACGATCGGAGCGGCCGAAGGAATAGCGCAATGGCTTGTTCACCGCCCTCGCGTCAGCCCAGGCGTTCTGCGTGTTGACGAAGCTCAGCACGCTGCCGGCGCTCAGCGCCTGATGGGCCGGATCCACACCGCCGTTGATGTATTCCACCGACACCCAATGCGGCGACTCGACCCTGTACAGCACCTGAGCGGCAATGGGCTTGCCCTCCAGCAGGATCATCGAGCCGGTCATGAACTCGCGCATCAGCTCGAACACCTTGGCCAAGTGATCCTTGCCCGGTACATCGAAGCCCCAGCGGGCATGAAACAGGCTTGAGTAAATGCGCGCTTGTTCCTCGGACGTGAAATCCAGCATCGGCTGCACGACCCCGCCCGCCTCCTCAAGTAACCGCTGCTCGCGACGCTGGTTGTAGCGGAATTTCTTGGAATAGTCCTCGGGCGCGCGGGCGATCGCCAGGCTCTCGGCTTGCGGCTTGAGGGTGTCGATCTGGCCGGCGTTCAACTCCGACACATAGCTCATGCGCTGGCGCACTGGCACTGTCACCCCAGGGGCAACCGGCAGAATGATCTCTGCATTGCCCAGATCGAAGACCCGCCGATCACGCTGCTTGAGCACCTTTTTAGCCAGCGCCAGATCCCGGCCCCAGCAGGCGACCGCAGCGACAACGTTGCCGTCCTGCAGCCAACCCAGATACCGAACCGGAATATCCGCCAAACCGGCCAGACGCTCGATCACCTGAGGGTGCGTGGCAACGCTGCCGCCAAACTGCTGCCACGCGGTGGCGTAGGTCGATGCATCGATCGGGGTCCAGCCTCGCTCACGCCATGCGCGCAAGTGACTCAGCATGCATCGACTGCCCGATCGATTTCGACAGGCTCGTCTTCTTCGAACTGTTTGGCATGCAGGCGCGTGTAGTAACCGTTCAGCGCCAGCAGCTCGGCATGGGAACCGCGCTCGACGATACGGCCTTCGTCCATCACCAGAATAACGTCGGCTTTTTCGATGGTGGTCAGGCGGTGGGCGATGACCAGCGTGGTACGGCCCTGCATGACTTTTTCCAGCGCCTTCTGGATGTGGCGCTCGGACTCGGTATCCAGCGCCGAAGTTGCTTCGTCGAGAATCAGCAGCGGCGCATTTTTCAGCAGCGCGCGGGCAATTGCCAGACGCTGACGCTGGCCACCGGACAGCAGCACGCCGTTCTCGCCGACGAGGGTCTGATACTGCTGAGGCAGTTTGTCGATGAACTCGTCGGAATAGGCATCGGCCGAGGCTTTTTTGATCTCTTCCAGCGGCACGCCCGCCAGATCGCCATAGGCGATGTTGTTGGCGATGGTGTCGTTGAACAGCGTGACGTTCTGGTTCACCAGGGCGATCTGTCGGCGCAGGCTGCGCAGGGTGTAATCCTGAGTCTGGACGCCATCAAGGAGGATCTGGCCCTGCACATGATCGTAGAAACGCGGGATCAGGCTCGCCAACGTGGATTTGCCGCTGCCGGAGCGACCCACGAGCGCGACCATCTGGCCGGCTTCGGCGACAAAACTGACGTCGTTCAGCACGCGTTTTTCCGTGCCCGGGTAGGTGAACGTGAGGTTTTTGACCTCCAGACGGCCGGAAACCTTGTCGCGCTCTACCGTGCCCAGGTCCTGTTCAGTTTGCTCGTCCAGTTGCTCGAAGATGCTCTCCGCACCGGCGACGCCCTTCTGGATGGTGGAACTGACTTCGGACAGCTGGCGGATCGGCTTGGGCAGCAGGCCGGCCATGGTGATGTAGGCCACCAGATCGCCCGCCGAGGAATCGCCGCGCAGATAAAGGACAAGGAACATCACGATGGCCATGCCGCTGTAGGTCACCAATTGCAGCATCGGCGTGTAGACGGCACCGGTCTTGGTCATCGCCAGTTGCTTCTTGGTGTTGCTGCGGCTGGCCTTTTCGAAGCGGGCCTTTTCGTAGTCTTCGCCGCCAAAGCTGCGGACCACGCGATAGCCGTGAATGGTCTCGGACGCCACGTGAGTCACGTCGCCCATCGCCACCTGAATCTTCTTGCTCTGCTTGCGAAATTTCTTGCTGGTGCTGTTCACCATGACCGCGATGAGCGGCAGTATCGCCAGCATCACCAGGGTCAGTTTCCAGTTCATCCAGAGCAGCGCGCCGAACAGGAAGATGACCGTCATGCCTTCACGAATCACGACTTTGATCGCGTCGGTGGCAGCGCCGGTGACCATGGTCACGTTGAAGGTGATGCGCGAGATCAGATGCCCGGAGTTGCTGTTGTCGAAGAAGCGGTTGGGCAGCGTGAGCAATTTGTTGAACAGCACGACGCGCAGGTCATGGACCAGCCCGAGGGAGACGCGGGCCAGGAAGAAGTTGCCCAGATACGAGCCGGCACCTTGCCACGCCGCGATCAGCACGATCATCAGCGGCACCGCCTGCAGCAATTGCAGGTGGCCAATATAAGGGTTGCCGGGGAACAGGCTGGCTTCGGGATTGGCCAGGCCATCGACGAAGTATTTGAGGATGTAGGCGAGCATCGGCTGGGTGGACGCAAAGATAAGAAAGCCGACAATGCTCAAGCAGAAAAGGCCTATATACGGCCGCACATAGGTCAATAGACGAAAGTAAATCGCCAGGGTCGTTTTAGCTTGAGGATCAGGACTGCTCATGGGAATCCGCACGAAAAAATTAGGCGGGCATGGTAGCACAACCCATATTTGTCGACCCCTGCTGCGACCCAAGCGGGGCCGACTCGGGTAACATGCCGCATTTGTTCAGGTAAGTATGCCGATGCACCCAATGGAACACAGCGCCTATCTGGCCTTGCGAGAAAACGCCACCGTGCTCGAAGCGGACGGATCCGGTGACAAGGTTCTGTTGCTTGAGGACGGCACCATTCTCAAACTGTTCCGCCGCAAGCGCCTGATCAGCTCGGCCTTGCTGTTTCCCTACGCGCAACGCTTCGCCGACAACATCGAGGCCCTCAAAAAGCGCGGCATTCCCTGCCCGGACGTCATCGCCACCTACCGAATTGCCAGCATCAGCCGCGACGGCGTGCGCTACACGCCGCTCCCCGGCCTGACCATCCGCCAGGTGCTGAAAGAGCACGGTGAAAGCGCGCCACTGCGGGCTGAGCTGGGTGCGTTCATCGCCCGCTTGCACGATCAAGGTGTTTATTTCCGCTCGCTGCATCTGGGCAACGTGATCCTCACCCCCGAGTCAAAACTGGGGCTGATCGATATCTCTGACATGAAGTGCCAGCGCAGGACGTTGAGCGACTCGAAGCGGCTGCGCAATTTCCAACACCTGCTGAGGTATAAGGAAGATCGCGCGTGGCTGGTGGAAAGCGATGCGGGCGTGGCCTTTATTTCGGCTTACACCAAAGGCCGGAGCGCGCACTTTACGGCGCGTTTGCAGGCGCTGTTTGCGTAGAGGCGTCGGATTGGACGCCCAGCAGTTCGTCGAGGCGCTGCAGGGTGATTTTAGGAATAACCCGCTCCGGCATGCGGCTGACGCGGGATAGGTTGAACACCTGCATGCCGGTTCTTGGGAGAATCTTGCGGGCCATCAGCGCGAAGCTTGGCAGGATGTACTGCTCGAAATCCTCGTCCAGGCTGCTGGGCAAAGCCGCTTCTCCCTTCTCGTAAAAGCGCCCTCCGCCCTGACGCAGGTCCATTCCGACCACGAACACCTGACGAAACCCCAGATGGCAAACCAGCTGCAAGGCGCCGAAAGGAATGGTCCGGCTGCCGAAATAGCCTCGTTTGAGGTTCAGGCTGAAGCCGATACGATTGGGCTTGCGACGCAGCAGGGAGAAGTTCGAGATCAGCTCATCGTCGTTACGGATAGACCACGCATAGGCTCGATCTGACATGACGGCCTTGCCTTCCTGGCGATTGACCCGCTCCAGCAGATAGATCTTTTTGCCGTTCAGGGCAGTGGCGTCAGCCGCGTGAATCGCTTGAAGCACATCAAGGCTCATCGCCAGATGCTCGCCATGGCTGACCCCCATCAGTGCGAGCGCCGGCCGGCCGATGACGAAATTCGGATCGTCACACAGGTAATAGAAAGGCCGTATGCCCTCGTCGACACAGCGCACGATCGAGCCGTTCATGGCGACAACCGGCAGGCTCCGGTAATTGTGAAGCGGGAACTCGTTCGCCGAGGGTCCGGACGCCAGCAGCAGCACCGGCCCTGTGACAGAACGCCGTGAATGCGCGAAGTCCTGCAGGCAAACTTCCAGATCATGCCCTACCAGCCAGCGTTGCTCGCCCCGCGCTTCAACCCTCAGCACGCCGCGCCTCCCGCGAGATGGCCACGGCGCCGGCCAGCGGCAGCCAGAGCCATTCCCACACCAGATTGGGTGACCCAACGAAAGTGTGCAGCTCGACCGTCATCACCACGCCACCGGCGCAGAGGATCGCCAGCCAGAGCCGGGCGGTCTCCGAGGTCTTACGCGCTCGCGCCAGACAAGCGCCGGCGTGCAGCATTGTCGCCAGCAGCAGCGCCAGACCGACGATGCCGAACTGGTAGAGCACCTCGAAATACAGGCCGTGGGTATTGCGTACGATTTGCCCGGTGGAAAGGTGAACTTCCCCCAGCGGCGTACCGGCGCCAACCCCGAACCACCAGTGCCCGGCCAGTCGCTCGAACACCGCCAGCCAGACTTCGTTGCGCCCCGTCACGCCGCGGGTCTGCACTTCGTACGCCAGCTCGCTGAAGCCGAATATGAGCACGAGCGCGATGACGATAGCCGCCGGGATGAGAATGTTGCGGCGCAGTTTGCCGCTGGTCATGGTGCCGAGCAGCACCAGACCGCCGACCGATGAAGCCAGCCAGGCGCTGCGCGCGAACGTGAAGTAGATGTAGGTGGCAATAAGGGCGCAGCACAGCAACCAGAGAGCGATTTCGGCACGACGCCGTGAACGTAGCGTCAGCCAGACCCCGGCCAGCAGAAACAAGCCGTAGTTCATGCCGGCAACGATGGTGTTGCCGAAGTCGGCCACATCGGTCACGCCCGAGCCGGCCAGTGACATCTGCCGATAGCCCAGAACAAAGGCGCCGTGAATGGCGAGATTGAGCATCGAAAACCCGGCGAACAGGGCGACCACCGCCACCGAGATCTTGAGGATTTTTTCCCAGTCGAAGGTGCCGCTCGCCCGTATCACTCCAACGCCGATGAAAAACACGAGAATGAGCAGAAGCCGACGCAGGGATTTCATGTCGTCGTCGGCCAGGAGGCTGTTGATCAGCAGATAGGCGAACAGTAGCAGGACGGTATACGTCAGCGGACTGACTGAAAATGACCGCCGACTCAGCGCCGGCGCGGCGCAGAGCAAGGCAATGACCAGCGCCGCGCGAATGAACGCAGCCCAGGAACTTGACTCACCGGGCCACCAGAACGGCCCGAGAAATATGATCAGCATCACCACTGCAAGCAGTAAACCTGCAATGTACCCCGCACGTGCCGGCAAATTTTTTACAACCATTCCAATCCATATCCTGTGCTATGCAGCCGGGCGTTCATTGCTATCAGAGGCCAATGGCTGCCAGCGGTTCGAGTGAAATCAGGTTTCCGAAGTGAGCGCGACGACTTGCGGCAGCTGCCAGAAAACCGCTTTTACCGCCTCGTCGCTGAAACGGTCGTGCAGCCGCTGCAGCATCGCATCCGCGCAGGACTGGCGCAGTTCGGCGTCCATCCGCGAAAGATGTACCAGCCCTTGAGCCAACGGCTCGGCACCGCCCAGGGGGAACAGAATGCCCACGCCTTCGACGACTTCCTTCGCGCCGCCACAGGCTGTGGCCAGCAGCGGCACACCGGCCACCATGGCTTCGAGCAAGACCATGCCGAAGGGCTCGTGATCGGAACTCAGCGCGAATACGTCGAAGGCCTTGAAGTAGCGGCTGGCCTGGGTCACTTGCCCCGCCAGCATGACCTCGTGGCCGATGCCCAACTCGACTGCCAGGTGCTTGAGGTCTTGCTCCATTCGGCCCTGACCGAGAATCACCAGCTGGCTGTCAGCGGGCAGGTCGGGCAACGCCTGGGCGAAACCGCGAAGGAGCGTCGACTGGTCCTTGTCAGGGTGCAGCCGACCGACATTGCCCACCACCCACGCCTCCTGCGCCAGGCCCAATGCGTCGCGGGCCTCTTCGCGGGACAGCAGCGTAGCGCTGAGCTGATCGACATCGATGCGGTTGTAGAGGGTCTGGATACGCTCGGCCGGCCACTTGGGGAGGCATTTGCGTATGTCATCGCGCACGGCATCAGACACGCCGAGCAGGCTCAAACGGGAGCGGAACAGGTTAGCCAGCACCTTGCGGCTGCGACGCCGGTAATCACCAAACGCATGATGAACACCGATCACCGGCAAGCGAGTCGCGACGAGGGCGATGTAGGTCGGCTTGAAACGGTGGGTGATGCAAAACTGAAAGCTGCGCGACGCCGCGATCTTGCGCAGATCGCGAATGGCTCCCACCTTCATGCCACCAATGGCTTTGGAGCTGTACTCCATGAACAGCACTTCGTCCGACGCGCAGCTGGCTGCAACGTCGGCATCGGCGGCGCCGGTCAGAAATACCGTGGTGACCCGGTATCCCCTGCCCACGAACAGGCTGGCGTATTGACGGGCGCAGTCGAGGAACGGCCCGTCATAGCCGTGGCAGAACTGTAAAACATGACGCTCAGCTGAGCGTGTCATGGGTGTCCACGCCGTCTTTGACCACCAGAATGTCTTCCATGATCAGGTACTCCAGATCCGAGCCAAAGAACATGTTCAGCGCGTCGGTCGGCGAGCAGATCATTGGCTCGCCGCGGCGGTTGAGCGACGTGTTGAGCGAGACACCGTTGCCGGTCAGGTCTTCGAGCGCCTTCATCATGTCGTAGTAACGCGGGTTGTACTCGCGCTTGAGCACCTGGGCGCGGGACGTACCGTCTTCGTGGACGACTTCCGGC
This sequence comes from Pseudomonas sp. W5-36, assembly GCF_046540455.1. Taxonomy (NCBI): domain Bacteria; kingdom Pseudomonadati; phylum Pseudomonadota; class Gammaproteobacteria; order Pseudomonadales; family Pseudomonadaceae; genus Pseudomonas; species Pseudomonas sp. W5-36. Next base: position 11,156 of record NZ_JAXCIQ010000002.1, read on the forward strand.
ACACGGGTTTTCCACTCTTCCGCCACTTCGAAAGTGAAGGTCATGAACGGCGCCGGGTGATCGATCTTGATCATCTGCGGGGCGACGGTGTCGAGCATCGACGGGCAGAACGGCCTCCAGCGCTCGCGGAACTTGATCTGATGGTTGATGCGGTCGGCCACGCCGGCGACGCTCGGGCAGCCGATGATCGAACGACCACCGAGGGCGCGTGGGCCGAACTCCATGCGGCCCTGGAACCAGGCCACCGGATTGCCCGCGACCATGATTTTGGCGATGCGCTCGGGGGTGTTGTCGATCTGGCGCCAGGCCGGCTTGCTTGGGTGGCGGGCGCAGGCGGCGATCACGTCTTCGTTGCTGTAGGACGGGCCGAGGTAGACGTGTTCCATCTTCTCGACCGGCACGCCGCGAGCGTGGGAAACGTAGGCGGCAGCACCGACGGCAGTGCCGGCATCACCCGACGCCGGCTGAACGAACAGCTCTTTCACATCGGGGCGCGCGATGATTTTCTGGTTCAGCTTCACGTTCAGGGCACAGCCGCCGGCAAAGGCGAGCTTGCCGGTTTCCTTGAGGATGTCGCCCAGATAATGATCGATCATCTGCAGCGACAGCTTCTCGAACAGCGCCTGCATGCTGGCGGCGTAATGGATGTACGGCTCGTCGGCGATGTCGCCTTCGCGCTTGGGACCCAGCCACTCGATCAGTTTCGGCGAGAAGTAGAAGCCTTTGCCCTTCTCTTTGTAACGGCGCAGGCCGATGACGTTGGCGTATTCGGTGTTGATCACCAGTTCGCCGTTTTCAAAGCTGGCCAGACGGGAGAAATCGTATTTGGTCGCGTCGCCGTACGGTGCCATGCCCATGACTTTGAATTCGCCGTCGAGCATCTCGAAACCGAGGAATTCGGTGATCGCGCCATACAGGCCACCGAGGGAATCCGGATCGAAGAATTCCTTGATCTTGTGGATCTTGCCGTTTTCGCCGTAGCCGAAGAAGGTGGTGGCGTACTCGCCCTTGCCGTCGATGCCGAGGATCGCGGTTTTCTCTTGGAAACCGGAGCAGTGATAAGCGCTCGATGCGTGAGCCAGGTGGTGCTCGACGGGTTCGATCTTGATCTTTTTCGGATCGAAACCGAGTTGTTCCAGGCACCAGACGATCTTGTTGCGATAGCGCTTGTAGCGGCGGTTGCCCATCAGGATCGCGTCGAGTGCGCGGTCCGGGGCATACCAGTAGCGTTTGGCGTAGTGCCAGCGCGCTTCGCCGAACAGGCTGATGGGCGCGAAAGGAATGGCGACGACGTCGACATCGGAAGGCTTGATGCCCGCTTGTTCGAGGCAGAACTTCGCTGACTCGTAGGGCATGCGGTTCTTGGCATGCTTGTCGCGAACGAAACGCTCTTCTTCGGCCGCAGCAACCAGCTTGCCGTCGATGTACAGGGCTGCGGAAGGATCATGGCTAAGGGCGCCGGACAGGCCAAGGATCGTCAATGCCACTAGGGTCTAGCCTCTTAAGTCTGCATGCAGGCATCACGCGCCTGACAAATAAGGTGTGTCTGGCGCCACGGCGGCAGACAGCTAAAGGGCGGGATTATAGCGTAATGGCTCTGGAAGTGGTCGCAGGGAATGAAGTGCCGCGCGATGCATGCGTAGGACCGGCTTTAGCCGGGAAGAGGCCCGCATTGACACCCTCGATTATGCGGTGTGACACCCGGCGCCTTCACGGCTGAAGGCGGGCCTACAGGTTCGCTCCTCATCCCGTGCGTTAACTATTTAGCACCACGCGCTCCGGCGTTCTGATTGATTGATCGCTCGACGAATCATCGGGCTCTCGCCCGGCTCGCGCCTGCCATTTTGCGCAGAGCTCACTCAGGAATGCTTAACGCCATGGAAACATTTTCACCCAACCCGCCGGCGCTGGATCGGCTGACGACGCTGGCCACCGTACTCGACGCCGAGCTCCAGCATCTTCCGGATGCAGAGGCTTGCCTCAATACCCTGCCCCAGCCACTGAGCGCGGCGCACCAAAGGCTGTTGCTCTCGACCATCGAGCGCTTTTGGGCCCACGCCAGCGCCCGTGACATTTCGCGCCGCGAGCTGTTCGTGACTTGCATCGAATTAACCCTGCGTGATGACCTGCTGCTGAACATCGAAGAAGGCGAACTGCACCGCGACTATGCGCGCTGCCTGCCAGGCATGGAGGCTCGGGAGCATGTCGTGTTTAGCGCACTTGAGCTCCAGCTCGATGCACAGCGCAGCATCGAATTCGCCGGAGCGATCGTTGCGACCGCCCAACCGGGGCACACGCTGCTCTGGTTGCCGGGACAAGCCGTCGAATGCTTCGTGTCGAACGAGGCATTGCGCCAAGAGCTCGCCCGTCGAACCAACCACCCACTTCTGCGGTTGCCCCTCCTGCGCCTGATGCAAGACAGCACGCGCGACGCCTGGCTCGAGATCTCATCCGGGGGCGATGTCTTTCTGGAACCGGCCCAGCCTTCGGACTTTCAACTGAAGCCCATCAAAGGCTCGCCCTACGACCATGCCTTTGATCGCCTGCTGGCCAGGCAGCGTGTGGACATTGACGCGCTGTTCGCGACCGCCCACAACCTGTCGCATCAAACCCTTCAGGCCCGACTTGAAGACCTGCTCCACCAGCCGAAATCCTGGGGCCCCGACGGCGCCATTGCCGCTGCAGAGGAACGCCGCGCCCACCGCGATCAACGCCGCGTACGCCCCGGCTGGCTGGAAATGGCCAGCACCGAGCAGCGGGAGCGTTACGCCTCGGGCCTGATGAATTACGAGCGCGCGCGCAGCGTGTTGATGAGCGTCATGGACGGTGCCGCGTCCCCGGAGCAGTTCGCACGCAACCGTCTGCGCGCGCGACTGGCCAATGACTTGGGTATCGACGTCAATCCTGACGACATCCTGATCAGCACCCAACGAACGCTCCCCATCACCGGTACACCCTTCACAGCCATCCGTACGCTGACGAAGCTGGCGCTTTACGGCCTGCACCCGGGCGACGCAACGCCAGGTTCGGCATTCCAGATGAGCACCCGCCTGACCCGCAACGGCCAGCCGCTTGAGCCTGAATACAGTGCCCTGACGCCGGCCTACCTCGCCGAGGTCGTCAACGAGCAGGACCTGCGGATCCGATTCGGCCCAGCGCAACGCGAATCCCTTGGCTCGCCGACCACCCAGCGTCTGATGGCCGAGGCCATGCATCACCAACTCATCGCCCAAGCCCGCGGGGCGGAGTTGCAAGGGCACATTCAGCCCTCCGATCTGGCCCTCATCGAGGCACTGAATCCGGACACCGTCGCGCCGAGAAACCCCGCAGTGGCCGTTCAGCAGATCAAGCTGAATGTGCACGACACCCTGAGCAGCGTGCTGCTGTTGCGCACGCTCGAAGCCTCGGGGCGGTCGGACGGGTTGCTGATGTTTACCCCGGACAGCCCACTGCCTCGGCAGTTTTACCGCTTCGAGAACGAACGCCAACTGCTGGGCGAACTCGTGAGCTGGAGTCGGTCCGCAGATCTGAGTCGATTCTTGCTGGAGCAGATCACCGTCGGCAGACGGGCAGCCCTGGAAGACCAGTTGCGCGACTTGAGCGAAAAACCGGCGCCGGCTCAGGACTGGATCAGCTACGCGACCCTGCCCGATTACAACGCCGGTTTGCGGGCACTGGTGTCGGCACGGGTAAAGGTGAAACTGTCCGAACAACGGCTGCACACGCCTGACTGGTTCCTGCGAGCCTCCGCCGAACACCGCAGGCAACTGGTAGCACTGGAAGATGCGATTGTGGGTGCAGGTGAAATCTATCAGGCCGCTCCGCACACGCAGGTGACCGAGTTCGACGCCTACGCCCATCAGACAGCCACCCGCAAGATCAACGAGCTACTTGGTCTGCCGCCCGCCACGGTGGACCCTGACCGAATCATCATTCATACGCCCCGCGAAACCCTGTCCTACACCCAGATGCTGCGCGACGGTTACGACGACACGCTTGGGCTGCTCAAGGCATCTGCCGACACCACCGCCACCTTCAGCGGCCCCGAGGGCATCAACCTTACGCCACTGAGTCCGGAGAAAGTCGCCGGTTCGGTTCGTGGCCAGTGGCTGTCCGATCAGTACATCACGATGATTCGTCAGCAGCTGCTGGCGCCCGACAGCGAGGGTTATGACTGGCGCCGTCAACACAGTCTGGTGCTGACACAGCTGCAAATGCGCGCTGACGCGCTGCGCAGTTTTCTCCAGGGACACATCGACGCTTCACAACTGCGCTGGCTTAGCACTTCCATTCTCAACATGCATCAGGGCAGCCCCGCGGAGCGCCTGCACTACCCCGTCTACCCACTGAAGTTGAACGTGGACGTGATGGGCGTCGCCTCACGCGCCGAGACCATTCAAGGCTGTTTCCTGCTAACACCGCCTGAGGCGAGCACGCTGGGGCAGGTAATGCTGTATACGCCTCAGGCACCCGATGGCCGCGCCTTCCGACTGCTAAGCACTTTCAGCAACACCCTGTTGAGCCCGGGCATGGGCGACTACTACTTGAAGCGCGCCCGTGTGAAGGCCGGGATGCCGCTGGCATTTGCCCTGGCTGAACTGAAGAAAGGCGGCGGTCACAAACCTGCGTTGCCGAGCAAGCCGTTCAGCAACCTCCACGAGGTGTGCTTCAACCACGTTATCGAGCGCAAGATCCGCGATGTCGAGGACACCACGACCGGTCGTGCCGACATGCTCTGGCGACAGGTCTGGAGCAGCCTGGAGCTGATCGCGACCGCAGTGACCTTGCCCTTCCCCCCTGCCAGCTTTGCCGTCGGCATGGTCATCGCGGGCGCTGACGGTTATCGCGCACTGCAAGCCCTCGACGAGCGGGATCACGCGACCGCCAGCTTCTACGTGCTCAGCGCCTGGCTGAACACGGCGGGCGCTGCGGGTGATCTGCACTCGGGAATGAAAGGATTGGGCGGCGTGCTCAAAGACCTGACCGACCAAAATGCGGGCGGCAGGTATGCCCGGTCGGTTGCCCATGCCACCGATGAGACGCTGCAACCGATCGTGGTGGAGAACGAACTCTTCTGGGCCCCGCCACAATCTGCCAACCGCCACGTTCCGCTCCACAGAACCCGCGCGCTGATCCCCGAAACGCTTCAGCCCACCGGGCGTTATGCGCAAACCGATGTGACCGGCGTGTGGAGAGCCTTGCAGCAGGACAACCCGCCGGTGCGCGCCGCAGACACACTCGTCCATCCGCTTCACGCCGTTGATGTCTCTCTGGCGGACGCCGTGCCTCTGACCCGTCCGCACGGGCAGGGTGTCAGCGTCGTTCGCGGGAATTGCTACATTTCCCTGCAGGGCCAGACCTACCAGGTCCAGTACGACGCCAGGCTCGCCATTTGGCAGATCGTCGATCCGCGTAACCCGTTCGCCTTCTTTGGCCGCCAAACGGTGCGCCTCAACAGCCAGGGGCACTGGCAACTGCTTGAGCCAGCGCGGTTGCGCGGCGGCGTTCTGCCTTCATTCCGCCGGCTGGACGAAACCCCGGCAGGCCCCTCCACGGCGGTGGGTGACTTGAGCGATTACGAAATGCCGGAATCGCTGCAGCCCTACGTCTTCGGCATCGTCAGCCCAAAGCAGGCTGAACACTTTGAAGAAGGCCCGTTTGGTCTGCATGAGTTTTTCGACGACATTTTCCAGGGCGGTCGCTCGACCTACAGGACCCTGCGCCAGAATCTGTACCGCGATGCGAAAGCGTTCTTCGAGCAGCCGCCCCTCCCCGGCAAACCCGAGCTGCCAGTGCTCGCAGATGGCGTGACGACCCAGGGCTTCTTTGATGCAGTACTTGAGAAATCGAGCGGCCTGGTGATTGGTGAGGCACCGACGTCCATTGCCAGCAAGCAACTGCTGATCGACAACATGCCGTTGCTGGCAGAGCGCAAGGTCGAGGTGCTGTACATCGAGCATCTGCAGACCGACCAGCACACGCACAAGCTGCAGAAATACAAAGCGCTCGGCAGCAAGACGCGCAGCGGCTCCCACATGCTCAAGCATTATCTGGAGACCGTGAACGAGGGCGCACTCAAAAACGGCAGCGACCGATACGACTACTACCATCTGATCAAAGCGGCCCACCGAAACGGCATCGACGTTCGGCCGTTCAGCTCCTCGGTCAGCTATGACTACGCCGATAACGAAGTGGCGTCCGCTGCTGGTGACGCACTTGCGCCGCAAAAGATGGCAGTTTTCTTTGGTCACAAAGTGATCAGTGGCGACGTGCAGACGCATCCTGGCAGGCGCTGGATCGCGCTGCTCGACCACCGCACCGCCAACACCTGGCAGCAACAGCCGGGTATCAGTGAACTGCAAGGCGTACTCAGCGTGCGCGTCGAAGACGTACCGGTGGGCACACCACCCCAGATATCCCTGGACAGCGATGCCGTCATCAGCAGCGCTGCCTCGCGCGCAGATTTCAAAGTGCAGATCGGCAACCCGACTGTCCACAACGTGGCCGGCGCATCGTCGCCCGACAGTCCGGCCGGCACGTCACTGGACGACGCGCTTTACAGCTTTTTCGAACGACGCTCGCCCATGGAGTGGGGCCTGGACCCTAACCGCCGCGCCATCGTTTCCCATCGCAGAAGCGAGGTAAACCCGTACATCGGCGAGCACGGCTTTGAATGGAATCCGGCCGGTTACTGGACCCGCGCCGAGGCGGCGAACTGGAGCAGCGACTATCCTCTGGGCGCCATTCAGCAGTCACTGATCGATGACCGCTATCAACTGCCTGGCGACATGCAGAGCATCTTCCATGACCTTGCTCACTTCCGTCACAGAGGCCTGAATCCTGATTACTCTTTCATCGAAAGTCATTTGATCGAGGTGCGTGAACGGTTCTTCGAACTGGCGAATACGCTGCAAAAAGACGCGCGCTCGGTGCTCAACCTCGCCCTGCCTGAGCGCGTGATGTTGCCTGAAGTAAAAGCCGACACGCCGTTAAGCATGTTCATCGAAGAGTTGTACGAGAACACGTCCGGCGTGGTCATCGGGGAATCCCATTCGGCACGCGCCAGCAAGCGCTTCATCCTCGACAACATGGAACATCTGGCGCGCCAGGACGTGCGCACGCTGTACATGGAGCACCTGTTGACCGACCTCCATCAAGCCGATCTTGATCGCTTCGCTGAAACCGGGCTGATGAGCAAACGTCTGCTGCACGACCTCAAGCACATGGACAGAACATTTCTGACAGACCCGACTGGCGCCTACTCATTTGAGAACCTGGTGATTCAGGCCAAGCGGCACGGCATTGAAATCCGTGCCATCGACTGCACCGCCAGCTATTTCATCCGCCATCTGCCGAGCAGCTCCAACACCACGTGCCAACAGGTGCTCAGCTATTTTGCGTCTCGTACGATACGCAAGCACCAGCAGGTGATGGGGCCTCACAAGTGGATTGCCCTGGTGGGTGAAAGCCATGCCAACACGTTCAAGAACAGCGTGCCGGGCATCGCTGAACTGGAGCAAGGGATTGGCGTGCGGGTGATGGACGTGGCCCCGGGCAAGGCGCGCGGCATCATGATCGATCCGGGTGAACAGATCGCTGCGGGGCTGGGACACGAGCCGGTGCTGGTGAAGAATGACTTCCGCGTGGAGATCGAACTGCCCGCGCGACCTCAACTCGCGACCCCGGTGGGCGGCAGATTGCACAGTCCGGGCATGTTCCTGCTCGACGAATCCGTGGCCTTGCGGCCAACGATCGTGCATCGCTCAAGGGACCGCACGCTCAAGCACACGCCGGTGCGCTTCAATACCGCGGGCAAAGCCTACGTCGAGCGCGAGTCATGGCCGCAGGTCAATCGTCAGCCGTTCGATGACGTGCAGGCCCTGATCGACGCATTGGTGGAGATGAACCTCAATCACGTGAGCTGACGGGTCAGTCCGGCGCTTTTGAAACCGTCGGAATGCGCTGCTCCAGCAACTGGTGCAGCGCGCTGTCCGCCGGCCAGTTGCGCATGAAGCGCGCGCGATCTTTGGCGAACGCCGCCGCGAACGAGGTCTGGGAGCCATGCTGACACATGGCGTCCAGATCGATGAGCGACCAGCGATCGTTGTGCCAGAACACGTTGTGGCCTTTGAGATCGCCGTGGCTGATGCGCTCGCGGATCAACTGCGCAAACAACAGATCCAGCGCCTGCAACTCGGCTTCCGGCGCATCGCCGCTGGCCACGTAGGGCGCAAAGCGCTCGATGATGTCGGGGCCGGGCAGAAACTCGGTGACCAGGAACGCCTCTCGGCGCAGCCATACGAAGCGTTTTTCCAGCAGCGCCAGCGGTTTGGGCGTTGCGATGCCGAGGAACCGCAGCCGATTGCCTTCGCGCCATGAGTGCCAGGCGCGGGACGGTCGCCAGAACCGTTTGAGCCAATGCGCCAGGTTCTTGATGTTGTAACGCTTGATCACCAGCTCGCGGCCGGCGACGTCTACCTTGGCGACGCTGGCCGCACCACCGGTCTTGTACAGATGACCGCCCTCGACCAGCACGTCGGCCTTTTCCAGCACCGGCAACATCGACGCCACTTCCTCGCGACGAATCGCGCGCAGGGCGAACGGCCCGTCTTCGACGCTGAACAGGCTGCATTCACGGCCGATCTTGATCAGGTAATCCCGCAAGCGCCAACTGCGCACCTTGTCGATCTGCTTTTGCAGGGCCTCGACCGGCAAGCCATGCTCGCCATTGCTCAGCAGGTAATAGACCAGTAATTCTTCGGTGAACGGCTCCAGCGACTTCGGCAACTGGGCGAAGAACACGCCGAGGTTTTCCAGCACTTTTTGCCGCGACAACGGCTTGCCGGCTTCCTCAACGCGAATGCCTGCGCCGTCGATCACGTACAAGGTCGAGCCCTGACGCAGCAGATTGTCCAGGTGCAGATCTTCCTGCCACAGGCCTTTGGCGTGCATCTGGCCCACAACGGCGAGCGCATCGCCGAGCACCGACTGTTGTTCATCGGCCAGCGGCGGCAGCGCTTCCACCGATTTCCAGGCATCGCCCAGACTTTCGGCCTGATCCAGAAACTCGAACAGCAGCCAGCCGCCCTCACCTTCCTGCAGCCCGTCGGCCAAGAGCAACGGCGTCGGCAAGCCTTGCTTTGCCAAAGCCTGCACGCCGTCGCGCTCGCGCTGGAAATGCCGCGGGGCTTTCGGCCCGACCAGCAGCTTGGCCAGGACCGTGCGCCCGCGCCAGATGCCGGCGCCGACGTAGCGTTGCCCGGGCAGGACGCGCAGCAGGCTGAGCAATTGCAGCTCGGCAGGACCGGCCGCATCCTCCAGCGCAATGTTCATCGGCAGCGCCGGAGTGCGACCGGCGTTTTTCAGTTCAGACAAACGCATCGGCGCCCTCTTTGATCAAGCCTGTCCAGATTGCAGATCTGACAGGCAGTGAATCTCGTGTGCATCAAAACCGGAAATCACCGGTCACGGCGCTTGTGACTGCCCCGCTTGGCAACCCGCTGCCACCAAGCGTCAACCAGCCCGCTGTCGGTCGGGGCGTGCAGATAAGCGGCGAGCAGCTCGCGGATTTCGGTCTCGTTCCAGACCGGTGCGCGGCGCAGCAAAGGCTCGATGTCCTTGACCCGGTCGCGCTGGCCGAAGATCGACTTGCGCGTCTTCTCCAGGTCGATCAGCTGCGCCATGTACTCGCCGCCCCGCGCACGCATGAAAATATGCTTGGGATAGAAACAGCCATGCACCTGCCCGGCCTTGTGCAGCGTGCGCGCCAGTTGCCCGCAGGCCTGCAGAATCGCCAGACGCTCGGTGGCCGGCCGCTCGTGCCAGTCCTGCAACAGCGTGTCCAGGTCGGTCCAGCCATCCAGCGCCCGGGTCATGAGAATCGCGCGGCGCTCGCCGTCGACTTTCCTGTCGGCGTAAAACACCGCATGCAGCGCCGGAATGCCCAGCTTCTGATACAGGCTGATGTTGCGAAACTCCCGGGAAAACGAAGGCTCGCCGAACGGGTGATGCAGGGTGTACGTCAGGTAGTTGCTCTGGCGCTTGAGGTAATAACCGGAGCCTTCCAGCTCCAGGCGAAACACACTGCTCCAGCCGCCGCGACCGGTGTTGGGTTCATCCACCGCGTCGAGTTCGACGTTCCACAACGCATCGAAGTCCGCCAGACCGTGCCGCTCCAGCAGCCCCCTGTCGGCGTCAGCAATGAAAACACTCATTCACGACCCTCAAAAAAACTGACGATGTGGCGGATGCGCTTTTTGTCTGATTCGTTCAAGCGTTCGCGCCCACGGTATTGCAGATAGAAGCGCAGACGCTGAGTGGCCGACAGATGATATTTAGCCACCTTGTCTAGGCACGCAAGGTCTTTGGTGATCCGGTAGCGCAGCATGAAGCTGACCCAGAACGCCCCGTTGGGGCAGTCGATCAAGAACACCGTTGCCTGATCGTCCACCAGCAAGTTGCGCCACTTCAGATCGTTATGGGTGAAGTGATGGTCGTGCATGGTTCGGGTGTAACGCGCCACCTGCTGGCTGACGCCGTTGACCCATGAACGGCTGTCCAGGCGCGTGTCGTTGACCCGCGCCAGTTCGGACAAATCTTCGGTGCGCGGCAGCTCTCGGGTGATCAGCGCGCCGCGATCATACGCAGCGCCGTTGCGCTCCAGGCCCCAGGCGACGACTTCTGCCGTCGGAATGCCCCACTTGGCGAAGCGCTTGAGGTTCTGCCATTCGGACTTGACCCGTGGCCGTCCCAGATACCGGCGCAAACCCTTGCCCGCCGCGACGTAGCGCTTGACGTAGTAGTTCACGCCACCGCGTTCGACGCGGATGACTTCGGACAACGGATCGCGGGTCAGCCGCTCGCCTTTGAGGGCGAACACGGCGTCGAGGGTGCCGAAGTCGTCCGTCAGCGCGGCGTAGCCAGGCTCCAGCTTCCAACCCGCCATCAGAGCGCATCCCCGTAACGCAGTTTGCGCTGATAGAGCTTCTCGGCCTTGCCTTCAAGCCAGCTCAACAGCGCCGATTCCTGGGCGAGGATCTGCCGCAGCGGCTGCTGGAAATAGCCCTTGAGAAAGCGCAGTTTGTCGCGCCGGGTCAGGCCGATGTCCATCGCCGAGAAATACAGCGCGGCGAGGTCTTTGTTGCGCCAACGCTGGGTAATCGCCGGGCGCGTCTGGGCGCGGTGCAGGTCGATCACCGAGAGCCTGAAATCATCAGGCGTGACCGGCGTGTCGGTGTGCAGCAGAAAATGACAGATGTAGCAGTCGCGATGATTAACCCCGGCGCGGTGCATCATGCCCACCAGCCGAGCGACTTCAGCGATGTACGCGCGCTTCATGCGCGGCTCGGGCGGCTCGGTGCGCCAGTTGAGGCTGACGTCTTCCAGGCTCTCGGTCGGCGCCAGTTCTTCGGTGATGATGAACGAATGCTGCGTGGCTGGATTGTTGCCGCGCTCGCCGTACGCCACAGCGGTCATGGTCGGCACGCCGACTTCATGCAGACGGTTGACCGCGTCCCACTCCTGACCCGCGCCGAGCACCGGCAGTTTGGCGGTCAGCAGGTTCTTCGCCACTTCACCCCAGCCGATGCCGCGGTGAATCTTGACGAAGTAACCGCGCCCGTTGACCTCGGTGCGCAACGTGCGCCGGTTTTCGAGCTCGCGATAGACCTGGCCTTCAAGCGCCTCGACGGCTTCGAACGCATCGCGCCCGGCCCAGAGGCTCTTGAAGGGTTCAACAAGGATCAGTTTCATCCGTGGTGCTCCGCCAGAATCACATCCGCAGCGTGCTGCGGCATGCTGTAAAGATCAGCCGTGTCGGCGAATGTCAGCCCGTTGCGGCTCCAGGTGCTGCGCGCGGCGGCGTCCTTGAGGATGCGGGCCAGGTACTGATTGAGCTGGTTCTGTTCGAACGGCTCATCGAGCACCAGACCGCTGTCGGCCTCGGCGATGTAATGGGCGTAGCCGCACACCGCGCTGACCAGCACCGGGAGTCCTGCCACCAGCGCTTCAAGCAGCACGGTGCCGGTGTTTTCGTTGTACGCCGGATGAATCAACAGGTCGGCGCCCAACAGAAAACGCGGAATGTCGCTGCGCCCTTTCATGAAGGTGACGTGATCGCCCAGGCCCAGCGTCGTGCTTTGCAGCTGGAATACCTTGGGGTCGTCCTGGCCGATGACAAACAGTCGCGTGCGTTTTTTCAGTTCAGCAGGCAGCGCCGCCAGCGCCTTGAGGCTGCGGTCGACGCCCTTGGTCTTGAAGCCGGAGCCGATCTGCACGAGCAACAGGTCATCGTCGGCCAGCTTGAACTCGCGACGGAATTCAGCGCGGATTTCAGCCGCATTCGGCGGTGCGCGGCGGTCCTGAGAGATCCCCGGCGGCAGCAGATGAAAGCGCGCGAGCGGCGTGTCGTAATGCTTGATGAAAAGCGGCTGCTGCACCTCGGAGATCATCAGCACTTCGGTCTTGGCGTCTTTGCCGAACACCGCGCGTTCGTAGTCGGCGAAGTGACGGTAGCGGCCCCAGTATTTGTACAGGCCGTGGCGCAGGTTCTGGGCCTTGTCTTCGTAGCAGCCATCGGCGGCGTAGTACACGTCCAGACCGGGCATCTTGTTGAAGCCGATCAACCGGTCCACGGGACGCTTGGCCAGGTCGGCATTCATCCAGTCGGTGAGCTTTTCGTTGCGGCGGTGGTTGAAGATCGCCTTGACCGGCGCCACCAGCACTTCGAAGCCGGGCGGCACGTCGCCCTCCCAGATCAGCGTGTAGACGCGGATTTTATGGCCGCGCTGCTGGCACTCCAGGGCGATGCGCATGAAGTCACGCTGCAGGCCGCCGAAGGGGAAGTATTTATAAAGCACGAATGCCAGTTGCATCAGGGATGTTCCTTTGCCAGCAATAGCGCGCCTAACTGGTTCGCTACCCGCTCGGGATTCAGGCGAGTAAAGCACATGGGCCACTCGCGTTCGGTATCGACCTGACGCTGATCTTCAGGCGTCGGTCGGTAGGTGCATTTCTTTTGCAGGCACGGCGCGCAGGCGGGGTAATCGGCCGCCAGATGAACCTGCGAACGGCCGTAGGCGCCGGTCAGACCCGGATTGGTCGGGCCGAACAACGAAAGCGTCGGTACGTCCAGTGCGGCAGCCAGATGACCAAGACCGGTATCAACGGCGACGCAGCCCTGGGCGCTCGCCAGTACGCGAGCAACCCCTGCCAGATTGAGTTTGGGCAACACGACGGCATTATCAAGGCCATCGGCAATGCGCTCGGCACGCGCCTTCTCGGCCGGGTTGCCCCACGGCAGTCGCACTTCCAGTCCTTGGTTGATCATGCGTTCGGCCAATTGTCGCCAATACAGCTCGGGCCAGTGCTTGGTGTCCCACGTGGTGCCATGCAGGAACAGCACGAAGGGCGCGTCGTGTGTGGCAGTGAGCAGGCGGCTGCGATCAAGGCCGTAATCGCCCAGTCCCGCAGGCACCTGATAGCCCAGCGCCTGGCCGAACAGCTGACGCAAGCGCTCTACCGCATGCTGGCCCCGGGCAACGGCGTAGGGGCGATCGTAGAAACGAGCGGCCATGGGCTCGCGCGCAGAAGTCTTGCCCAGCCCGGCGACAGGCGCTTTGACATAGCGGGTCAGCCAGGCACTTTTCAGCAGGCCCTGGGCGTCGATCACCAGATCGTAGTGGGTGTCGCGCAGGCGCTGTTTGAACTGGCGCCATTCGCCATTCTTGACGGTCTGCCAGAGGTTCTTGCGCCAGCGACGGATCGCCACCGGAATCACGTTGGCGACCGCCGGATGCCAGGTCGGGATCTCGGAGAAGCCCTCTTCCACCACCCAGTCGAACTGGATGCCCGGCAGCGCGCCCATGGCGTCGGTCAGCGCGGGCAAGGTGTGGATCACGTCACCCAGTGACGAAGTTTTGATCAGCAGTACCCGCAAGTCAGGCGACCTCGACCGGGGCGGCGCCAATGCGGCCGAGGGCCTGGATCACCGAATCCGGCTCCAGCAGGCGCAGGCAGTTGTAATGGCCGAAGCGGCAGGTGCGCTCGAAACACGGGCTGCACTCGATGCCGAGGCGGACGATCTCGACTTCATCGGCCAGCGGCGGCGTGAAGCCCGGCGAGGTCGAACCGTACACCGCCACCAGCGGGCGATTCAGCGCGGCGGCCACGTGCATCAGCCCCGAATCGTTGGAGACCACGGCGTCCGCGCAGGACAGCAGGTCAATGGCTTCGGCCAGTGACGTGCCGCCGCTGAGGTTCATGGATTCTTCGCGCAGGCCCGGAATCAGCCGCTCACGAATGCTTTCGCCCACCCCATGGTCGTTCTTGGAGCCGAACAGCCAGACTTGCCAGCCTTCACGAATCTTCGCTTCGGCGACCTTGGCGTAATGCTCGGAAGGCCAGCGCTTGGACTCACCGAACTCGGCGCCCGGGCACAGCGCGAGCACGGGCCGATCAAGGCTCAGACCGAACTTGGTTAGCGCCGCGTCACGGCTGGCGGTTTCGATTTGCAGGCTGGGTTTGGGATAAGGGCGCGGCAATTCAGCGCCCTTGTCGTAGGCCAGCGCCATGAAACGTTCGATCATCAGCGGGTAACGCTGTTTGTCGAGGGTGCGCACGTCATTAAGCAGGCCGTAGCGAAACTCGCCACGCCAGCCGGTGCGTTTGGGAATGCCGGCGAAGAACGGCACCAGCGCCGACTTCAGGGAATTGGGCAGCAGAATCGCCTGATCGTACTGGCCCTTGAGGGACTTGCCGATGCGCCTGCGCGTGGCCAGTTCCAGCGCGCCATGGCCGAGCGGGAAGCTCAAGGCCGTGCGCACTTCAGGCATGCGCTCAAGGATCGGCCGGCTCCACTCGGGCGCCAGCACATCGATTTCGCACTGCGGGTGACGCTGTTTCAGGCACTGGAACAGCGTCTGCGCCATCACCATGTCACCGACCCAGCTGGGCCCTACGATCAGAATTCTCATGCTCATCCAAAAACGACCAGAAACGAGCAGGGAGGCCCATCAAACTGCGTGATGCTTGCACACACAGCCTGACGCCTCCCTGTCATAGCTTTATATAGATCCGTCAGATCCGGACCCTGCCAGCAATCAACCCAGCCCCAGCTGCCCCCAGAGCCGCATCACTTCACGCCGTTCGGTGGCGAACTGGTCGCCGGCCACAACACCCGGATCGTTCTGCAACGCCTGTCGGTGAGCGGCCGAGCGGTAGGCCTTGTAGGCCTCACGCAGCAGTCCGGCATCGGCGGCGGCCATCAAGCCCGCCTCTTCAAGGCCTTCGAGAATACGGATGTTATCGGTGTAACGAAGTAGCGCGGGATGCTCTCTGGACCACGCCAGAGCCGCGTATTGCACCATAAATTCAATATCGACGATACCTCCGGCGTCCTGCTTGAGGTCGAACCGCGCCGTCGGTTCAAATGCATTCGCCCCCTTGCCGGCCGCCGTTGCGCGGGTGCCGAGGTTGTCGCGCATCTTGGCGCGCATCTCGCTGACCTCCTGACGCAGCTTCGGCAGATCCCGCTCACGGCCCAGCACCAAAGCGCGAACGGCTTCGAACTGCCGGCCGACATCGGTGCTGCCCACCAGCACCCGCGCGCGCACCAACGCCTGATGCTCCCACGTCCAGGCCTCGTTCTCCTGATACCGGGAAAACGCCCCGAGCGAGCTCACCAGCAAGCCCGCCGCGCCAGACGGGCGAAGGCGCATGTCGACTTCGTACAACTGCCCGGAGTTGGTCTGGGTGGTGATCAGGTGAATGATCCGCTGACCGAGCCGGGTGAAAAACTGCGCGCCATCGATCGGCTTGGCGCCGTCGGTCTCAGCCTGGGGATCGCCGTCGTGGATGAACACCAGGTCCAAATCAGAGCCGTGTCCCAGCTCAATGCCGCCGACCTTGCCGTAGCCGACGATGACAAAACCGGGATCGCACAAGGTGCCATCCGGACGCCGCGGCGCGCCATGGCGGGCAACAGTGTGGCGCCAGGCGAGCGCCAGCACTTGCTCCAGAATCGCCTCGGCGAGCCAGGTCAGGTAATCGCTGACTTTCATCAGCGGCAGGCTGCCGGTGATTTCCGACGCAGCCACGCGCAGACGGTGCGCCAGCTTGAAATGCCGCAGGGCTTCCATTTGCTGTTCGAGATCGTCCTCGGGAATTCGCGTCAGACGCTCGCGCAGCTCAGCCGCCAGTTCAAGCGCCTGGGGCGGGCTGAACAGGCGACCTTCGTTAAGCAACTCATCGAGCAGCAACGGAAAGCGGGCGATCTGTTCGGCAATCCACGGGCTGGCCGCGCACAGGGTCAGCAATCGACGCAGTGCGCCGGGGTTCTCAGTGAGCAACACCAGATACGCCGAGCGACGGGCCACCGCTTCCACCAGCGGCAGTACCCGCTCCAGCACCAGATCGGGATTGTCGTGCTCGACCGCTTGGGCGAGCAGGCGCGGAATAAAGGCATCAAGCCGTTCGCGCCCCAGACGCTGCATTGAGCGCAGCTGTGAACTGTTGCGCAGGTTGCTCAGATTTTTCAGGGCCTTTTGCGCGTCGGCGAATCCGCCCTCCTGGAGCTGGAGGCAGGCGCTTTCCTCGTTCTGCGACTCTTCCCACAGCGGCAGCCACTCGCCACCGACGATTTCTTCGCCGTGGTCCTGCTGCCCATCTTCCTCGTCCGGGTCAGCGATGACCTGCCGGAAGTGCCACGCGACCCGCTCACGCCAATACATCAGTCGTTCATGGAAACTCGCCCAGTCGGCAAAGCCCATCATGAAGGCGATGCGCGATTTATCCTGCGGGTCGTCGGGGAGCATTTGCGTCTGCCGATCGGCGATCGCCTGAATGGCGTGCTCGGTGTAGCGCAAAAACTGATAGCCCTCACGCAACTCATTGATGACCGCAGCCGGCAAATAGCCCTGTCCTTCCAGGGTTTTCAGCACCTTGAGCAGCGGCCGCTGCTGCAGACTCAAATCGCGCCCGCCGTGAATCAGCTGGAACGCCTGGGCGATGAATTCCACTTCGCGGATGCCGCCGGACCCGAGCTTGATGTTCTCGGCCATTCCCTTGCGGCGGACTTCCTGCTGGATCAACTGCTTCATGGTGCGCAGCGCTTCAATGGCGGAGAAATCCAGGTAGCGGCGATAGACAAACGGCCGCAGCATGTCGAGCAACTCGCTGCCCTTCTCCTGATCGCCGCCCACCACCCGCGCCTTGATCATGGCGTAGCGTTCCCAGTCGCGGCCCTGATCCTGGTAGTACTGCTCCAGCGCGTTGAAACTGAGCACCAAGGCACCGGAAGACCCGTACGGCCGCAGGCGCATGTCGACACGAAAGACAAAGCCGTCGACCGTGACCGGGTCCAGCGCCTTGATCAATCGCTGACCCAGTCGGATGAAGAATTCCTGATTGTCCAGCGGCCGCTTGACGCCCTGGGTTTCGCCGCCTTCGGGGTAGGCAAAGATAAGATCGATGTCCGAGGACAGGTTCAGCTCGACGGCGCCCAGCTTGCCCATGCCGAGGATGACCATCTGCTGCGGCTCGCCGGTCCGACGGCCGGTCGGCGTGCCGAATTGCCGGCAATGCCGCTCATACAGCCACTTGTAAGCCAGATCAATGCAGCCATCTGCCATGTCTGAGAGATCGCGGCAGGTTTCCACCAGATCGGCCTGCCGGGTCAGATCCCGCCAGATAATTCGCACTTGCTGGCGCGTACGTTGACGACGTAGATTACGCCCCAGTTCATCGTCGCTGGCAGCCTGAATGACGGCACTGGCGATGTGCCCAAGCAGCTCGCCGGGCGCAAAACTGCGCTCCAGCTCACCGGATTCAGCGAGGTCGAGCAACATCAGCGGATCGCGCGAAACCTGATCGGCAACAAAATCGCTGGCCGCACAGACGCGGTCGAACGCCTGCAGCCGCGCCTCCGGCCAGGTCTGAAACGACTGCCTGGCTTCATCTGTCAGGGAATCAAGCGCGGTGCGCCAGGATTGGCCGGCCCGCGCGACCAACGGCATAAGGACAGCCGGCAGCTCGGCCAGCAGGGGAAGGCTCATGTTCTATCCTTGATCGGCGTTCAATTGCCAGCCCGACAAGGCGGTCGTAAACACGCCACGGACGGACTGTCGAACAAAGGTTAAAAATTGCTGATGGCTGGCGTTTCTTGGCTGCCAGCAGGTTATATCAGGCGACTCGTCAGATTTTTGCACCGACAACACTGCTTTATCGGACACTGCAACACGAGCGAAAACATCGCTTCGCTGTAGTTTTACTACTGTATATACAAGTCAAAAAGCTGAATTAGCCCAAGATTTGTAGTAAAACTACACAACGCCGGGAACCCATCCGGCCATCCAAGAATTTACATCGTCTGCCCACAAGGCCAGTCGTAACAAACTCAGGCAACCGATTCTGGAAGCCTTTCCGCCCTGGAGCAAGCCATGCAAGACCTCGATCCCGTCGAAACCCAGGAATGGCTGGACGCCCTGGAATCGGTTCTCGACAAAGAAGGCGAAGACCGTGCTCACTACCTGATGACCCGTATGGGTGAGCTGGCCACACGAAGTGGTTCGCAACTGCCTTACGCCATCACCACGCCTTATCGCAACACCATCCCCGTTACCCACGAAGCACGCATGCCTGGCGACCTGTTCATGGAACGCCGCATTCGCTCGCTGGTACGTTGGAACGCATTGGCGATGGTGGTCAAGACCAACATCGGCGACCCGGATCTGGGCGGCCACATCTCCAGCTTCGCTTCCAGTGCAACCCTGTACGACATCGGCTTCAACTACTTCTTCCAGGCCCCGACCGACGAACACGGCGGCGACCTGATCTACTTCCAGGGTCACGCATCGCCAGGCGTTTACGCCCGTGCGTTCATGGAAGGCCGTATCACCGAAGACCAGATGAACAACTTCCGTCAGGAAGTCGATGGCAACGGTCTGTCGTCTTATCCACACCCGTGGCTGATGAAAGACTTCTGGCAGTTCCCGACCGTTTCCATGGGTCTGGGTCCGATTCAGGCGATCTACCAGGCGCGCTTCATGAAGTACCTGGAGCACCGCGGTTACATCCCTGAAGGCAAGCAGAAAGTCTGGTGCTTCCTGGGCGACGGCGAGACCGACGAGCCGGAATCCCTGGGCGCCATCGCCCTGGCCGGTCGCGAGAAGCTCGACAACCTGATCTTCGTCGTGAACTGCAACCTGCAGCGTCTGGACGGTCCGGTTCGCGGCAACGCCAAGATCATCCAGGAACTGGAAGGCGTGTTCCGCGGTGCTCAGTGGAACGTGAGCAAAGTCATCTGGGGCCGTTTCTGGGACCCACTGCTGGCCAAGGACGTCGACGGCATCCTGCAACGTCGTATGGACGAAGTCATCGACGGCGAATACCAGAACTACAAAGCCAAAGACGGCGCGTTCGTGCGCGAACACTTCTTCAACTCGCCAGAACTCAAGGCGATGGTTGCGGATATGTCCGACGACGAAATCTGGAAACTCAACCGTGGCGGTCACGACCCGTACAAGGTCTACGCGGCGTACCACGCAGCGGTGAACCACAAGGGTCAGCCGACCGTGGTTCTGGCCAAGACCATCAAGGGTTATGGCACCGGCGCCGGTGAAGCGAAAAACACCGCGCACAACACCAAGAAGGTCGACGTCGACAGCCTGCGTCACTTCCGTGACCGCTTTGACATCCCGATCAAAGACGATCAGCTCGAAGCCCTGCCGTTCTACAAGCCGGAAGAAGGCAGTGCCGAAGCGCGCTACCTGTCCGAGCGTCGCGCTGCACTGGGCGGCTTCGTGCCACAGCGTCGCGCGCAGAGCTTCAGCCTGCCGACCCCGCCACTGGAAACCCTCAAGGCGATCCTTGATGGCTCCGGCGACCGCGAAATCTCCACCACCATGGCCTTCGTCCGCATCCTGACCCAACTGGTCAAGGACAAGGAAGTGGGTCAGCGCATCGTTCCGATCATCCCGGACGAAGCCCGTACCTTCGGTATGGAAGGCATGTTCCGCCAGCTCGGCATCTACTCGTCCGTAGGACAGCTGTACGAGCCGGTCGACAAAGAACAAGTGATGTTCTACCGCGAGGACAAGAAAGGTCAGATCCTCGAGGAAGGCATCAACGAAGCCGGTGCGATGTCTTCGTTCATCGCTGCAGGTACTTCGTACAGCAGCCACAACCAGCCGATGATTCCGTTCTACATCTTCTACTCGATGTTCGGTTTCCAGCGTATCGGCGATCTGGCATGGGCCGCAGGCGACAGTCGCACCCGTGGCTTCCTGATTGGCGGCACCGCCGGTCGTACCACCCTGAACGGTGAAGGTCTGCAGCACGAAGACGGCCACAGCCACATCCTGGCTTCGACCATCCCGAACTGCCGCACCTTCGATCCGACCTACGGCTACGAGCTGGCGGTGATCATTCAGGACGGCATGAAGAAGATGTTCGAAGAACAGCAGGACGTTTTCTACTACCTGACCGTGATGAACGAGTCCTACACGCAACCTGCCATGCCGGCCGGTTCCGAGGAAGGCATCATCAAGGGCATGTACCTGCTCGAAGAAGACACCAAGGAAGCCGCACACCACGTACAGCTGCTCGGTTCGGGCACCATCCTGCGTGAAGTGCGCGAGGCGGCGAAGATCCTGCGCGAGCAGTTCAACATTGGCGCGGACGTCTGGAGCGTCACCAGCTTCAACGAGTTGCGTCGCGACGGCCTGGCCGTAGAGCGCAGCAACCGCCTGAAGCCCGGCCAGAAGCCACAGTTGAGCTACGTTGAAGAATGCCTCAACGGCCGTAAAGGTCCGGTGATCGCTTCGACCGACTACATGAAACTGTTCGCTGACCAGATCCGTCAGTGGGTTCCGACCAAGGAATACAAAGTTCTGGGCACCGACGGCTTCGGCCGTAGCGACAGCCGCAAGAAGCTGCGCAACTTCTTCGAAGTTGACCGTCACTTCGTGGCGCTGGCCGCCCTGGAAGCCTTGGCCGATCGCGGCGATATCGAACCTAAGGTCGTGGCGGAAGCCATTGCCAAGTTCGGCATCGATCCTGAAAAGCGCAACCCGCTGGACTGCTAAGGTCTGCGTAACGATCGAATAGAGCGCTGAAATGTGCGCGAAACAGCCGCCGATGCGGAATTTACTTCGGTAAATGAGCATCCAGGCTGTTTCGTCGCAGATGAATCAGCGCAGTCGAGGAACAGGTTCTCCTAAGGAGAGACATTGTGAGTGAGTTAATTCGGGTACCCGACATCGGCAACGGTGAAGGTGAAGTCATTGAGTTGATGGTCAAGGTCGGTGATCGCATCGAAGCTGACCAGAGCGTGCTGACGCTGGAGTCGGACAAGGCAAGCATGGAAATCCCTGCGCCTAAAGCCGGTGTCATCAAGGCGATGAAAGTGAAGCTGGGCGACCGTCTGAAAGAAGGCGACGAACTGTTTGAGCTGGAAGTGGAAGGCGAAGCGGCGGCCGAGCCTGCTGCTGCACCTGCTGCCGCCGCGCCCGCCCCTGCTGCTGATAAGCCAGCCGAGAAGCCAGCCGAAGCCGAAGCAGCCCCTGCCGCAGCGGCTGCACCTGCTGCGTCGGATACCGTTCAGGATATTCACGTTCCGGACATCGGTTCGTCGGGCAAGGCTCGCATCATCGAGCTGATGGTCAAAGTGGGCGACAGCATCGAAGCTGATCAATCCCTGATCACTCTGGAATCCGACAAAGCCTCGATGGAGATCCCGTCTCCTGCCGCAGGCATTGTCGAAAGCATCAGCGTCAAGGTTGAAGACGAAGTCGGCACTGGCGACCTGATTCTGAAACTGAAAGTGGCGGGTGCTGCACCGGCTGCCGCGCCTGCTCAGGCGGCTGCACCGGCTCCGGCCAAGGCAGAAACGGCTGCTCCGGCTGCCGCTGCTCCCGCACCGGCTGCCAAAGCTGAAAGCGCTCCTGCACCTGCCGCTGCACCTGCGAACAATGGCGCCAAGGTTCACGCTGGCCCGGCGGTTCGTCAGTTGGCTCGCGAGTTCGGCGTCGAGCTGAACGCCGTGTCGGCAACCGGCCCTCACGGCCGTGTGCTGAAAGAAGACGTGCAGGCGTACGTCAAATCGATCATGACCAAGTCCAAGGACGCGCCTGCTGCTGGCGGCGCTGCCGGCGGCATGGGCATCCCGCCGATTCCGGAAGTCGATTTCAGCCGTTTCGGCGAAACCGAAGAAGTGCCGATGACGCGTCTGATGCAGCTGGGCGCAACCGGTCTGCATCGCAGCTGGCTGAACATTCCGCACGTCACGCAATTCGACCAGGCCGACATCACCGACCTGGAAGCTTTCCGTATCGCGCAGAAAGCCGTGGCCGAAAAAGCCGGCGTCAAGCTGACCGTGCTGCCGCTGCTGCTCAAGGCCAGCGCGCACATGCTCAAGGAGCTGCCGGACTTCAACAGTTCGCTGGCACCCAGTGGCAAGGCGATCATTCGCAAGAAATACTTCAACATCGGTTTCGCGGTGGACACACCGGAAGGCCTGCTGGTCCCGGTCATCAAGAACGTCGATCAGAAGAGCCTGCTGCAACTGGCGGCCGAAGCAGCTGAGCTGGCTGAGAAAGCGCGCTCCAAAAAGCTGTCGGCCAACGACATGCAAGGCGCCTGCTTCACCATCTCCAGCCTGGGTCACATTGGCGGGACCGGCTTCACGCCGATCGTCAACGCGCCGGAAGTGGCGATCCTTGGCGTGTCCAAGGCCACCATGCAACCGGTCTGGGACGGCAAGGCTTTCCAGCCCCGCCTGATGCTGCCGCTGTCGCTGTCCTACGATCACCGCGTGATCAACGGCGCCGCTGCTGCGCGCTTTACCAAGCGTCTGAGCGAATTGTTGGCGGACATCCGCACAATTCTGCTCTAAGCCGCCAACGGACGGTAAAGGGGACAGCGGTAAAGGGGACTGATTTATTTACAACGCTCCACCGTAAATGAATCTGTCCCCGTTCAGCGCCCCCGTTCAGCGCCAGGTTTAACGAGCTGCCACGCTCGTACCTCAACCCCGCTCACTGGCGGGGCTTTTTTTGCCGTTTGAAAAGCACTCATTCACGGCAACAAGTTCCTACAGTATTCGGTCGCGCTGCCGATAGCTGATCATGCACAAACACCAGCCGCTTGACCCTCACCCCGACAATCCGACCAATTACCTCCAGTAAATCAACCGTCTGCCGACAGATTTATAGCACTAAGCCATCGCGCTCACTTGTCAGCCCGTGCGCCATGATGCAACCTTGCGGCACGCGACTTAAAGACGGGCTCCTTGCCCGCGCGACAGCACCCTGAAAGCGAGTTCCTTCCATGAAAAGCCAACCTGATGCTGCCGGAAGACCGGCGGCCGAGGTCGTGACGCAACTACCGGTGCCCTCGCGGCTCGGCATGCTGCGTTTCGAGCGGCTGAATGAACCCAGCTGGGCCATGCTTTACCTGGACCCGAACTGCGAAAAGCACTTCAGCATGCCTGCCGTCGAACTCTGCGCGCTGGTGGGTACGCCTTACGCCAGTCTCATGGAGCCCGAAGCGCGCTATCAATTGCACGACGCCGTGCAGATGCAGCTGGCGGGCAGCGCCCATTACCTGATCCGCTACACCCTGCACACGACGCGCGGCCCGTTGGGTCTGGTGGAGATTGGTGAAGGGTACAAGCAACACAATCGGCATCTGCTGCGAGGTTACCTGATGGTGGTCGATGGGCAGGTCGAGCCCGGCGAACTGATCATCAGCCCCGATCTGGAGGTGCAGAACTCCCGCCTGCAGATCGCGCTGGAACTCAATCAACGAGCCCAGCACGAACAGTTGCTGCATCTGGAGCGGGTCCGCGCGCAGCAAAGCCTGATCCTGCGCCTGGCGCGCCATCGTTACAGTTCGAACAATTCGCTGCAGGAAGCGGCGGAGCTGATCACCAAAAGCGCCTGCGAGATCTACAACATCTCCTGCGCCAGCCTGTGGAACCTCAACGGCAAAACCCTTGAGCCGATTGCCGAGTATCGCCGCGATACCAGCACATTCCCCAAGACCGGCGCGATCGATATCAGTGAATTTCCCAGCTATCTGGACGTGCTGCACACCAGCCGCGCCATCGACGTCAACGATGTCGAGCAGGACCCGCGCACGCGCGAGCTGGTTCAGCGACTGCGAACCCAGGACATCACCGCCATTCTTGACGCTGCTGTGCGCATCGATGGCCAGGTGGTGGGCGTCCTGTGCCTCGAGCAAACCGGTATGCCACGGGAATGGCAGTCCGATGAGATTGCTTTTGCCGGTGAGCTCGCCGATCAGTTTGCCCATGCGATCAACAACCACAACCGCCGCACCGCCACCAGCGCCCTGCACCTGTTTCAGCGTGCCGTGGAGCAGAGCGCCAATGCGTTTTTGCTGGTCAATCGGGACGGCGTGGTCGAGTACGTCAACCCGAGCTTCACCGAGATCACTCAATACCCCGCCGAGGAAGTCCACGGACAGCAACTCTCGGAGCTTCCGGCGCTGGAGAATCTCAGCACGCTGCTGCTCGATGCGAACTCCAGCCTGGTCAACGGAAACAGCTGGCAGGGCGAGTTCAAGAGCCGACGCAAAAACCTGGAACCGTACTGGGGCCAGCTGTCGATTTCCAAGGTGTACGGGGATAACCGCGAGCTGACCCATTACATCGGCATCTACGAAGACATCACTCAGGCCAAGCTCTCCCAACAGCGGATCGAGCGCCTGGCGTACACCGACAATCTGACCAGTCTGGGCAACCGTCCGGCGTTCATCCGCACCCTGGACGAGCACTTTGCCCGCGACGTCGAAACGCCGATCAGTCTTTTGCTGGTGGACATCGACAACTTCAAGCGCATCAACGACAGCCTCGGCCACCAGACCGGCGACAAGTTGCTGATCAGCCTGGCTCGCCGCCTGCGCAACAGCCTGAGCCCGACCGGCATTCTGGCGCGCTTCGCCAGTAACGAATTCGCTGTACTGCTCGACGACACCAGTCCCGAAGAAGGCCAACGCGTTGCCAGCCAAGTGCTGAGCACGCTGGACAAGCCGATGTTCGTCGACAATCAGTTGATCAGCGTGACCGGCTCCGTCGGACTCGCCTGCGCCCCCATCCATGGCCGCGACCCGCAGACGCTGATGAAGAACGCCGGCCTGGCGCTGCACAAGGCCAAGGCCAACGGCAAGCATCAGGTGCAGGTGTTCACTGAAGCGCTGAACGCCGAAGCAAGCTACAAGCTGTTCGTCGAGAACAACCTGCGCCGCGCGCTGACGCAGAACGAACTGGAAGTCTTCTACCAGCCGAAACTGTGCTTGCGCAGCGGCCGCTTGTTGGGCATGGAAGCGCTGTTGCGCTGGAATCATCCGGAAAAAGGTATGATCCGCCCGGACCAGTTCATCAGCGTCGCCGAAGAGACCGGCCTGATCATCCCGATCGGCAAATGGGTCGCGCGTCAGTCCTGCCGCATGAGCAAGCAACTGACTGCTGCCGGCTACGGCAAGCTGCATGTGGCCATAAACGTCTCGCCGAAGCAGTTTTCCGATCCGGAGCTGGTCTCGTCGCTGGCCAGCATTCTGCGTGACGAACAGCTCGACCCGTCCCTGCTGGAACTGGAACTGACTGAGGGCTTGCTGCTGGAAGCGACCGAGGACACGCGATTGCAACTTGAGTCGCTGAAAACCTTGGGCCTGACCTTGGCGATGGATGATTTCGGTACGGGTTATTCGTCGTTCAGCTACCTGAAGAAATTCCCCATCGACGTGATCAAGATCGACCGCAGCTTCATTCGGGACATCCCGGATGATCAGGACGACATGGAAATCACCTCGGCGGTCATCGCCATGGCCCACAACCTCAAGTTGACCGTGGTCGCCGAAGGCATCGAGACGGCGGAACAACTGGCGTTCCTGCGTCGCCATCGTTGCGATGTGGGTCAGGGCTATCTGTTCGACAAACCGATTCCTGGCGAAGAGCTGATCGAGAAA
Source organism: Pseudomonas sp. W5-36 (assembly GCF_046540455.1). Classification (NCBI taxonomy): domain Bacteria; kingdom Pseudomonadati; phylum Pseudomonadota; class Gammaproteobacteria; order Pseudomonadales; family Pseudomonadaceae; genus Pseudomonas; species Pseudomonas sp. W5-36. The sequence goes on from NZ_JAXCIQ010000002.1 coordinate 37,139, forward strand.
CTGCGTCGCTACCCGCGTGGCCCACTGGCCTGACCCCCCTTCCCCGCATCACACCAGTGCGGCACACTTGCCGCCCTGCATTTGCATCAGCCGATTCTGACCCCATATACGGTTTTCACTGACAAGTTGGTTGTCCTGCCCCAGAGAGGATGTGCCTCATGGTTTTGCGCTCGGAAATTCTTGTGAATAAAAACGCTCTCCCCACCGCTCAGCAGGCACTGCCAGGGCGCGAAACTCCCATGGCCCTGCCCGAAACCCATTTCGTCAACGGCACTCCTTTGCTTGGGCCGTTCTTCAACGACGTTGAGTTCGCGATCTTCGGTTTGGGCTGCTTCTGGGGGGCTGAACGGCGCTTCTGGCAGCAAGAGGGTGTGGTCAGCACCGTCGTGGGCTACGCGGGCGGCTTCACGCCGAACCCGACGTACGAAGAAGTCTGCTCGGGGCTGACAGGCCACTCCGAAGTGGTCCTCGTGGTGTACGAGCCTGCGAAGGTCAGCTATGAGCAACTGCTGGCGATGTTCTGGGAATTGCACAATCCGACACAGGGCATGCGTCAGGGCAATGATATCGGCACGCAATACCGCTCGGTGATCTATGCGACAACGCCTGAGCAACTGCAGGCGGCCAAGGCCAGCGCCGAGGTGTATCAGGCCGAGCTGAGCAAGGCCGGCCTGGGGGAAATCACCACCGAGATCGACCAGGCGCCCACCGTGTACTTCGCCGAGGCCTATCACCAGCAATACCTGGCGAAAAACCCCCAGGGCTACTGCGGTATTGGCGGCACCGGCGTCTGCATGCCGCCGAGTCTGGCGGGGAACTAAGCAGTCCCATTGACACACCGGGCGCTCTTCGCAGGACTGGCTTTAGCCGGAAAGGTGTCGGCTGTCACGTCGCAGAATTGAGGGTGTTGCCACTGGCCCCTCCCGGCTGAAGCCGGTCCTACTGACACCGCGCGTAACCCTTGTAGGACTGGCTTTAGCCGGGAAGAGGCCAGCCGTCACGCCGTGGAAATCAGGAGTGGTTACTCCGCAATCAGCCAATCCATCTTCCAGTCACCCTGGGTCTGGCCGAGCTTCTTCGCCAGCCATGGCATCAACTCGCGCAGCTCCTCTTCCAGCCCCCAAGGCGGATTGGCGATTGCCAGGCCGGAGCCGTTGAGGCTGTTGGGCGTGTCCAGCGGATGCACGAACAACTCGACCCGCAGCAGCTTCGGCGCGCCGGTTTCGGCCAGGTCCTGATAGAAGCGCTTGAGCGCGCGCTGGTCCTTGATCGGGTACCAGATGGCGGCGACGGTCTGGCGCATCCGTGCGATGGTTTCCTTGAGGGCGACGGAGCAGCGCTTCATCTCGTCGAGCTGCTCGAACGGAGGATCGATCAGCATCACCGCGCGCTTCTCGTGAACCGGCAACAACGCGCGGGGCACGTGCCAGCCTTCGCCAAGGTGCACGGCGACACGGCGGTCGTATTTCATGTTGTCTTTGAGCAGCGCGCCGTCTTCCGGGTGTTTTTCGTTAAGCAGCACGCGGTCCTGCTCGCGGGTCACGCGGCGGGCCAGTTCGGGAGAGCCCGGGTAATAACGCAGTTCGCCGGTCTTGCGGTTCATGTGGCGGATCGCGTCGATGTAACCAGCCGCCATGTCAGGCACGTCATCGGCATCCCAGAGACGACCTATGCCTTCGATCCACTCGCCGGTGCGCGTGGCCTGATCACCCTGCAAGTCATACAGGCCGATGCCTGCGTGGGTGTCGAGGTAAGCGAGTGGCTGCTCCTTGCGCGACATGAGTGCGATCAAGCGAGTCAGAACGATGTGTTTGAAAACGTCGGCGTGGTTGCCGGCGTGGAAGGCGTGGCGGTAGTTCATGGCGGCTCCTGGAAGGCTGCGGAGTTTAGCAAAACAGCTGAAGCTGCGCAGACCGCTCATGCCCTGACAACCGGAGGAGCCCGAACGACAGGCAAAAAAATCCCCGGTTAAGCCGTTACAAAACCGGGGTGAGGCATTTTCGCGGGCCAGAGGGTGACCAAACCGTACCCCGCGCAATGTAAGTGATCGGATTATGCCAAATGTACTAAACAGTTACATAGCCGAAAACGACACGGTGATGTGTATGCCAGACATCCGCAACCTCGACACTTGCCGAGCCACCATCGGCGCGACCAGAATCGGTTCAATCTGAAAAAACGGAGCGCACGTCATGATGCACGCAGACCTCATCGACCAGGACGACCTGATCAGCCAGCTCAGGGCGATCGGTTTAGACGTGCCTTCCGGTCTCAGCGCCGAACAGGCGTGCGCCCAGGCGGTGCGCGGACTGAATGACGATCGCGCCCGCGAACTGCGCAAGCTGGTGGAGAAACTGCTGAGCGGCAGCGCAACGATCCTGCCGGCCGTGCGCCAAGCGATTGATCAGCAGTTGTTGCCCGCGTTGGCGGCATACAACAAAAACACGCCTCGTTAGTTCGAGTATCGCTAACGTGTCCAGACAGGCACTTACAGGACGCCGGTCATAAGCAAGATGTTGCACCCGGCTGGCAATACTGGTCCGCCGGGGTATAGGTAAAACTGGCGCTTCCCGTTACATCGGCGGGCAGTGCGATATGAACGATTGGAATAAAAGACCCGCCTGTGCTTCTGAAAAAGTCCCATTGATCATGCCTGGCGCCTTTCAAACCACTGGCCTGTTCATAAAAGAACGCCTGAATGGGAAGTTGATTGGGAATATCCTGCGCCCATGCCTGGACCATCAACTCATTGTAATGATGCTGCAAACTGGCCGGTACCAGGTGCATGGCCTGAAGAGACTGATAGAACGATTCCGCACCCAACTCGTTCATCGAATCTCGCACATCGAACGAACATACATAACCATAAATATTGTTTTGATTGGCACCTGACGGGCCTTGATCAAAGTGCGCTTTCCATTGGGCCGCTGTCGAGATGCCCTGGGACTGGCAGCGAGCGCTCACACCGGGATACTGATTGCTCTCACCGCACCCAGGCTGCGCGCGAATCCATGTGTAGCCGTCGATGGGGAAAGAGCACAGCACTCGCAGGTGCTCTTTGCCTGCGGGCGCAGCGAGGATGGGATAGAGGATGAATCCGTTGTCTGTGCCCACCGCCAGGTGGTCGAAATTGGCGTCTTTGCGCAGATAAGAGAAGGATACGCCTGTCCTCCCGGGAACTGGGTTCCAGGCGTGGTAATCCATGGACTCGTTAGTGCCCCTGAACAATACCCCGGAACATAAAAACGCCGGCATCGACTCACTGCCGCAGTTGCGCCGAGTGTCCTGATAATTCGCCTGAATGGCCGCCGCCACCGCCGGGCCATCTAATGTATTAACGCTCTGACTCTTCTGAGGAGGCATGGTTTGACTGGTGCAACCGCAGACCAGCGCGATGGATAAAAGCAGGACGGACAGTTTCATGATGAGCGCTCATTGCCACAAACCGATTCCTTAAACAACGAAGGCCTTAAGGGTGTGGAAGTTTTTATACGCGCGCTATCGACTCACGAAAACTGTCAGAAATGACAGTGCCACCGAGATGGTTTTTTGAATTTAGCCACTTTGCCGCAGGGGCCTGATTCCGTCATTCAGAACTGACCGGAGCGATCATTCAGGACGGGGAGTTATTTCGAATCAATCTAACTGGCAGCAAATACGCCGGGCGGCCATGTGCTGCCGGGGAAGAGCTCCCCGGGCAGACTCACAGGTGTGATGGCCGTACTTTGCGTACAAGCCGCGGTGTTACAGCCGCACACTCGCAAACGTCGACTCGTTACGCGCCTGACTCAGCGCCGACAGCGGGCCTGACAACGGTGCGAGAACGATCGACTGCGGGATCGGCAGCATTGCCACCTGCTGCGTGGTATTGGAGCCGACGCGTTCGTCCCGTGGCGGAATGCCAAAGTATTCGCGGTAGCATTTGGAAAAGTGCGGCGTGGACACGAAGCCGCAGACCGAGGCCACTTCGATGATCGACATCGGCGTTTGCTTGAGCAACTGGCGGGCGCGGATCAGGCGCAGCTTGAGGTAATAGCGCGACGGCGAGCAGTGCAGGTATTTCTGGAACAGCCTTTCCAGCTGACGCCGGGACACGGCGACGTACACGGCGAGCTCATCCAGATCGATCGGTTCTTCGAGGTTGGCTTCCATCAGCGCAACGATTTCCTGCAGCTTCGGCTGATTGGTGCCGAGCATGTGCTTGAGCGGCACACGCTGGTGGTCCTGTTCGTTGCGGATGCGTTCGTAGACGAACATTTCCGAGATCGCGGCGGACAATTCGCGGCCATGATCGCGGCTGATCAGGTGCAGCATCATGTCCAGAGGCGCGGTGCCGCCCGAGCTGGTGAAGCGGTTGCGGTCGAGGGTGAACAGCCGCGTGCTCATGGCGACGCGGGGGAAAGCTTCCTGCATCGCGGCCAGACATTCCCAATGCACGCTGCAATCGAAACCGTCCAGCAAGCCCGCGCAGGCCAGTGCCCAACTGCCGGTGCACACCGCGCCCAGACGACGGGACTGGCGCGCCTGGCTTTGCAGCCAACTGACGTGTTCGCGGGTCACGGTGCGCTGAATGCCGACGCCACCGCAGACGATCACGGTGTCAAGCACCGGCGCTTTGTGCATGGCGGCGTCCGGGGTGATCTGCAGGCCGTCGCTGGCCCAGACCTGGCCGCCATCCGCCGTCAGTGTGGTCCAGCGATACAGCTCGCGGCCCGAGAGCTGGTTCGCCATACGCAGTGGCTCGACCGCTGACGCGAGGGAGATCAGTGTGAAGTTGTCCAGCAGCAGGAAGCCGATGGATTGGGGCGCACGGTTCTGGGGTTGAGCCCCGGAGTTGAACGTAGTCATCACACTTCTCCTCACGCGTAAAACGGTTGAAGGCCTCAGCAGAGGCTCTCGTTGTATCGCCCTCATCTGCGGAGAGCTTGGTCATTGCAACGCAAATGCCATGCCTAAAGTTGAATGGGCATTCAATAACTCCCGATTGCGACGTCGCGAAGCGTCTATTCGGGAGCGACACAACGATTCAAATCGCGACCCCCGGAATGGCTGGGGCGCAGGCGTGGCGGGCGGGATGAGCAATTCCGTAGCACTTGTGTGAACCATCGAATCGGCGGGCGGTCCGGGAGTGTCACCCGATGCACGGGGGGATCGACAGTCGGCGTTGGACCATGGATACGGATGGCATCCCGCCAGCTCAAGAGTGAGCGCGCGCCAAAACGTAGCGGGCTCAGTGGGGCGTGGGCGAAAAGCGAGCAGGCGGTTCTTATGCACCTGCTCCTGTCCCGGGGCTGTCCCGGGCGCTGGCGTTACCGACTCAACATTCGACGGCGCTGACCGCCAGCCCGCCGCGGGACGTCTCTTTGTATTTGTCGTGCATATCGGCGCCGGTGTCGCGCATGGTGCGAATGACGCGGTCCAGCGAGATGAAGTGCTGACCGTCGCCGCGCAGGGCCATTTGCGCGGCATTGATGGCCTTCACTGCAGCGATGGCGTTGCGCTCGATGCACGGCACCTGAACCAGTCCGCCCACCGGATCGCAGGTCAGGCCGAGGTTGTGTTCCAGACCGATTTCAGCCGCGTTGCACAGCTGTTCGGGCGTGGCACCCAGAATGTCCGCCAGCCCGGCCGCCGCCATGGCGCACGCCGAACCGACCTCACCCTGGCAGCCGACTTCGGCGCCGGATATCGATGCATTCTTTTTGCACAAAATACCGATGGCTGCGGCACCCAAGAGGTAATCGACCACGTTGGCTTCGCTGACCTCGTCGCTGAATTTGACGAAGTAATGCAGCACCGCCGGAATGATCCCCGCCGCGCCGTTGGTGGGCGCCGTGACCATGCGACCTCCCGCGGCGTTTTCTTCGTTGACCGCCAGCGCGAACAGGTTGACCCACTCCATCGCGCTCAACGTCGAGCCAATCACGTTCGGCTTGTTCAATTCCAGAAGGCTGCGATGCAGACGCGCTGCGCGACGACGCACGTTCAGGCCGCCCGGCAAAATACCCTCGTGCTTCAGGCCCAGCTCGACGCACGCTTGCATGGCACGCCACAGGTGCATGAGCCCGGCACGGATTTCGTCTTCGCTGCGCCAGACCTTCTCGTTTTCCATCATCAGCTGCGAGACTCGCAAGCCGTGGGTCTCGCAGAGCACCAGCAGCTCATCGGCACTGGAGAAATCGTAAGGCAGCACGGTTTCGTCGCGATCCAGCACGCCACTGGCGGCCTGGGCTTCATCGACGACAAAACCGCCGCCCACCGAGTAGTAAGTGTCGCGATGAAATTCGCCGTGCTCATTGAACGCGACCAGCGTCATGGCATTGGGATGGAACGGCAGGTTTTCGTCGATGAGCAACATGTCGCGCTGCCAGACGAAAGGGATCGGGTGATCGCCGTTGAGCTTCAAGGTGTCGGTCTCACGCAGTTCGGCGATGCGCTGACCGATCAGCCCGGGATCAATCGCATCGGGCCATTCGCCCATCAGGCCCATGATCACCGCGCTGTCGCTGCCATGGCCGACGCCGGTTGCCGACAGCGAGCCATACAGCCGCACTTCAACGCGACTCACCTGCTCTAGTTGATCGCGTTCGCGCAGGCCCTGGACGAACAACGCGGCAGCGCGCATGGGGCCGACGGTGTGTGAGCTGGAGGGGCCGATACCGATCTTGAACAGGTCGAACACGCTGATAGCCATTAACCGCAAACCTCCGAAAACAGGGCTCCCGGCGCGCCGCGCGGCCGGCGACGGAGCTGCTACGCTCAAGCAGCGATCCATCGAGATGGCGGCATCATCAGCCTTTTGTTTTACGAGGCGGCGTCTCACACCGACTCACCCATGCCCACCAACGTCGCGTCTGCTTTAACCGATACCTGAACACGATCGGCTGCCGATTCCGGCACTTTTTGCCGTATCGTCACTCTGCTTTTGTCCCGGGAATCATTCGGCGAGCAGGGAAAAAACCTGTAAGCGACGTCACTGATACTGGATACGACGCCCTGTGTACTGGATACGACGCCCCCTGTAGGCGTTTGTTTTTCCCTGTTACATGATCGTTGTCGACTCAATCGCCAGACGCAGTGATGGAGCTGTTTTCCCAACTTGACTCGCCGACACCAGAAAACGCATCAGCTGCGGTTGATGCCGAGAAGAAAACACCAAAGGAGTCCAACATGAAAGGTTCACAAAGGCTGTTGCTGGGCGTTGCGCTGAGTCTTCCTATCCTGGCCCAGGCCGCAGAGCCCGCCGCTTGCCAGATGGTCAATTTTTCCGATGTGGGCTGGACCGACATCACGGCGACCACCGCCGTCACCAGCGTCGTGCTGCAGTCGTTGGGCTACAAAACCAAAACCACGATGATTTCCGTGCCCGTGACCTACAAGTCGCTGGCCGATGGCAAGAACATGGACATCTTCCTCGGCAACTGGATGCCGACCATGGAAAACGACATCAAGGCCTACCGCGACGCCGGCACTGTCGAGACCGTCCGCGCCAACCTTGAGAACGCCAAGTACACCCTCGCCGTTCCCCAGGCGCTGTACGACAAGGGGCTTCACGACTTCGCCGACATCGTCAAATTCAAGAAAGAACTCGACGGCAAAATCTACGGCATCGAGCCGGGCAACGACGGCAACCGCCTGATCCAGAGCATGATCGACAAGAACGCCTTCGGCCTGAAAGACGCAGGCTTCAAGGTCGTCGAATCGAGCGAAGCCGGCATGTTGTCCCAGGTCGACCGCGCCTCGCGACGCAGCACCGACGTGGTGTTCCTCGGCTGGGAACCGCACCCGATGAACACCCGATTCAAGATCAAATACCTCACCGGCGGCGATGACTTCTTCGGCCCCGACTTCGGCAAAGCCACCGTCTACACCAACGTGCGCAAGGGCTACACCACCGAGTGCAGCAACGTCGGTCAGTTGTTGAAGAACCTGTCCTTCACCCTGCCAATGGAAAGCGCGCTGATGGGCAATATCCTCGACGAGAAGAAAAAGCCTGAAGTGGCCGCCAAAGCGTGGCTGAAGGCCAACCCTCAAGTACTCGACACCTGGCTGGCGGGTGTCACCACCGTGGACGGAAAACCTGGCCTGGAAGCCGCAAAAGCCGAGCTGACGAAGTAACTCGACAGGCAGGCGGGTACGCCCGCCTGTTGTCCTCTTTTCATCCCGCACGCGGACAACCGACATCATGCTGACTGATCATAAAATCCCTCTGGGCGAGTACATCGCCGGCTTCGTCGAATGGCTGACGCAGCACGGCGCCAGCACCTTCGACGCCATCGCTTCGTCACTGGAAACCATGATTCACGGCCTGACCGGCGGGCTGACCTGGTTCAACCCCTTCGTGCTGATCGGCCTGGTTGCCCTGCTTGCCCACTTCATTCAGCGCAAATGGGGCCTGACCGCATTTGTGATCATTTCCTTCCTGCTGATCCTCAATCTGGGGTACTGGCAGGAAACCATGGAGACCCTGGCGCAGGTGCTGTTCGCCACGGCGGTCTGCGTAGTGATCGGCGTGCCGCTGGGCATCATTGCCGCGCACAAGCCGATGTTCTACACCTGCATGCGACCCGTCCTCGACCTGATGCAGACGGTGCCTACGTTCGTTTACCTGATCCCGACCTTGACGCTGTTCGGCCTCGGCGTAGTACCGGGCCTGATTTCGACGGTGGTGTTCGCGATCGCTGCGCCGATCCGCCTGACCTACCTGGGCATCTGTGATGTCCCGCAAGAACTCCTCGACGCCGGCAAAGCTTTCGGCTGTTCGCGCCGTCAACTGCTCTCGCGCATCGAGCTGCCCCACGCCATGCCGAGCATCGCGGCCGGCATCACCCAGTGCATCATGCTGTCGCTGTCGATGGTGGTGATCGCCGCGCTGGTGGGCGCGGATGGCTTGGGCAAACCTGTGGTCAACGCACTGAACACTGCTGATATCGCTCTGGGCTTCGAAGCGGGCCTGGCGATCGTATTGCTGGCGATCATGCTCGACCGGATCTGCAAACAACCGGACGCCAAAGTGAGGACCGACGCATGAGCATCATCAAATTCGATCAGGTTGACGTCGTCTTCTCCAAAGACCCGCGTGAGGCACTCAAGCTGTTGGACCAGGGCCTTACGCGGGCCGAAATCCTCAAGAAAACCGGCCAGATCGTCGGCGTCGAAAAAGCCACGCTGGAGATCAACAAAGGCGAGATCTGCGTGCTGATGGGCCTGTCCGGCTCGGGCAAATCCAGCCTGCTGCGCTGCATCAACGGCCTGAACACGGTCAGCCGCGGTTCGCTGTTCGTCGAGCACGAAGGGCAGCAGATCAATATCGCTGCCTGCACCCCCGCCGAGCTGAAGATGATGCGCACCAAGCGCATCGCCATGGTGTTCCAGAAGTTCGCCCTGATGCCGTGGCTGACCGTGCGCGAGAACATCAGCTTCGGCCTGGAAATGCAGGGCCGCCCCGAGAAAGAGCGGCGCGCACTGGTGGACGAAAAGCTGGAGCTGGTCGGCCTGACCCAATGGCGCAACAAGAAGCCGGATGAGCTGTCAGGCGGCATGCAGCAGCGGGTCGGCCTGGCCCGCGCGCTGGCGATGGACGCTGACATTCTGCTGATGGACGAGCCGTTTTCGGCCCTTGATCCGCTGATCCGCCAAGGTTTGCAGGACGAACTGCTGGCGCTGCAGAAGAAGCTGAACAAGACCATCGTGTTCGTGAGTCACGACCTGGACGAAGCGCTCAAGCTCGGCACCCGCATCGCGATCATGAAGGACGGCCGGATCATTCAGTACAGCGTGCCGGAAGAGATCGTGCTCAATCCCGCCGACGAGTACGTGCGGACATTCGTCGCCCACACCAATCCGCTCAACGTGCTGTGCGGCCGGAGCCTGATGCGCCCGATCACCCAATGCACGCGCATCAACGGTTCTCAGGTCTGCCTGGACCCGAGCGACGACACGTGGATAGATCTCTCTGAAGGCAACGCCATCACCGGCGCCCACCAGCATGGCGCGACCCTTGATCTGCAAAGCTGGGAGCCGGGCCAGTCAGTGGAAAGCCTCGGCCGCAAACCGACCGTTGTCCACTCCGACATCGGCATGCGCGACGCCTTGCAGATCCGCTACCACACCGGCAACAAGCTCGTCTTGCAGGAGAACAACCAGTTGGTCGGCATCCTCGGCGACAGCGAGCTGTACCACGCATTGCTGGGCAAGAATCACGGCTGATTGCAGCTGCAAGCTTCAAGTTTCAAGCTGCAAGAAAAAGGCCGCCACGCCTCGACTCTTGCGGTTTGGAGCTTAAAGCTTGTGGCTGCCTTTCTGCGCCTGCAACTTTTTGTTGATTGAACGTTCAATTAAAAAGCTTTACAGTGAACGCCGTTTCCAGCCACCCACGATCACCCGGCAGATCAAGGAGCCCTACAGATGCCCAAGGTCGGTATGCAACCCATTCGGCGTCAACAGTTGATCCAGGCCACCCTTACGGCGGTCGATCAGGTGGGGATGGGCGATGCCAGCATTGCGCTGATCGCCAGACTGGCGGGGGTCTCCAACGGCATCATCAGTCACTACTTTCAGGACAAGAACGGCCTGATCGCCGCGACGATGCGCCACTTGATGAATGCGCTGATCGCCAGCGTCGCCGAACGGCGCCGGGCATTGAACGACGACAGCCCGCGGGCTCACCTGAAAGTGATCATCGAGGGCAACTTCGATGCCAGTCAGGTCAACGGTCCGGCGATGAAAACCTGGCTCGCCTTCTGGGCAACCAGCATGCATTCGCCCTCGCTGCACAGGTTGCAGCGGATCAATGATCACCGCCTGTATTCCAACCTCTGCTGCCAGTTCCGTCGCGTATTGCCGTTGGATGAAGCACGCAGCGCAGCCCGAGGGCTGGCGGCATTGATCGACGGATTGTGGCTGCGCGGCGCGCTGTCGGGCGACGCCTTCGACACCGAACAAGCGCAACGGATCGCCTACGAGTACATGGACTTTCAACTGGCAAAAGCGCCGAGCTGAAGCAGCCGGCATCACGACCAAGGCAGCGCACGGCGCACTCGGTCGTCACCCACCCAGATTACTGCGAGGATTTTATGGCCCGTTTCGAACTGCAAAAACTCTACATTGACGGCGGCTACGTGGACGCCAGCAGCAACGCGACCTTCGAGGCTATCAACCCAGCCAATGGCGAAGTCCTGGCCCAGGTCCAGCGCGCGACCCAAGAAGACGTCGAACGCGCTGTCGTCAGCGCTGAAAAGGGCCAGAAAATCTGGGCCGCCATGACCGCCATGGAGCGCTCGCGCATCCTGCGTCGTGCCGTCGACATCCTGCGTGAACGCAACGATGAGCTGGCCGAACTGGAAACCCTGGACACCGGCAAAGCGATCTCCGAAACCAAATACGTCGACATCGTCACCGGCGCCGACGTGCTGGAGTACTACGCCGGCCTGGTGCCCGCCATCGAAGGCGAGCAGATTCCGCTGCGTGACACTTCATTCGTCTACACCCGCCGCGAGCCGCTGGGCGTCACCGTCGGCATCGGCGCGTGGAACTACCCTATCCAGATTGCCCTGTGGAAGTCCGCCCCTGCGCTGGCAGCCGGCAACGCAATGATCTTCAAGCCAAGCGAAGTCACCTCGCTGACCACGCTGAAACTGGCAGAAATCTACACCGAAGCCGGCGTGCCGGACGGCGTGTTCAACGTGCTGACCGGCGCCGGCAGCGACGTCGGCAGCTGGCTGACCGAGCACCCGCGCATCGAGAAAATCTCTTTCACCGGCGGCGTGCAGACCGGCAAGAAAGTCATGGCCAGCGCCTCGAGCTCGTCGCTCAAGGAAGTGACCATGGAGCTGGGCGGCAAATCACCGCTGATCATTTTCGACGACGCCGATCTGGATCGCGCCGCTGACATCGCGATGATGGCCAACTTCTACAGCTCCGGTCAGGTCTGCACCAACGGCACTCGCGTGTTCGTGCCGAACGCCCTGAAAGCAGCCTTCGAAGCGAAAATCCTTGAGCGCGTCAAACGCATCCGCGTCGGGAATCCGCAGGACGACACCATCAACTTCGGCCCGCTGGTGAGCTTCGCGCACATGGAAAATGTGCTCGGCTACATCACCAAGGGCAAGGAAGAAGGCGCCCGCCTGCTGATCGGCGGCGATCGTCTGACCGAGGGTGAGCTGGGCAACGGCGCGTTCGTTGCGCCGACCGTGTTCACCGACTGCACCGATGAGATGACCATCGTCAAAGAGGAAATCTTTGGCCCGGTCATGAGCATCCTCAGCTACGAAACCGAAGAAGAAGTGATCCGCCGCGCCAACGACACCGAAATGGGTCTGGCTGCGGGCATCGTGACCAAAGACCTGAACCGCGCGCACCGCGTGATCCATCAACTGGAAGCCGGTATCTGCTGGATCAACGCCTGGGGCGAATCCGACGCGAAAATGCCGGTCGGTGGCTACAAGCAGTCGGGCGTGGGCCGCGAAAACGGCATCAGCTCGCTGGCGCAGTACACACGCATCAAGTCTGTGCAGGTTGAGCTGGGCGACTACGCGTCGGTGTTCTAGAAGCAGTTTTAAGCGGCAAGCGGCAAGCCTCAAGACAAAGCAACTGCAGTCCTGGTCTGCCGCTCACCCCATCAATCTCGCAGGCGCCGTCTCGCTGCTTTTTCTTGCAGCTTGAGGCTTGACGCTTGCAACTCCCAAGGAGATTTATCTTGGAATACGACTACATCATCATCGGCGCCGGCTCGGCCGGTAACACCCTCGCCGCCCGTCTCACCGAAGACGCAGGCGTCACCGTGCTGTTGCTTGAAGCCGGCGGCCCGGACTATCGCGCCGACTTCCGCACTCAGATGCCGGCCGCGCTCGCGTTCCCGCTGCAAGGCCGTCGCTACAACTGGGCCTACGAGACCGAGCCAGAGCCACACATGAACAACCGCCGTATGGAATGCGGTCGCGGCAAGGGCCTGGGTGGCTCGTCGCTGATCAACGGCATGTGCTACATCCGCGGCAACGCCATGGACTACGACGGCTGGGCAAAAAACCCGGGCCTGGAAGACTGGTCTTACCTCGATTGCCTGCCGTACTTCCGCAAGGCCGAAACCCGCGACATCGGCCCTAACGACTACCACGGTGGCGAAGGCCCGGTCAGCGTGACCACGCCTAAAGCGGGCAACAATCCGCTGTTCGCCGCGATGGTCGAAGCAGGCGTGCAAGCCGGTTATCCGCGCACCGACGACCTCAACGGTTATCAGCAGGAAGGTTTCGGCCCGATGGACCGCACCGTCACGCCGTTCGGCCGTCGCGCCAGCACCGCCCGTGGCTATCTGGACGAAGCGAAGAAGCGCTCGACCCTGACCATCGTCACTCACGCGCTGACCGACCGGATTCTGTTCGACAACAAGCGCGCCGTCGGCGTGGCCTACATGGTGGGCGACAGCGACACCCGCATCGAAGCCCGCGCTCGCAAGGAAGTCCTGCTGTGTGGCGGCGCCATTGCTTCGCCACAGATCCTGCAGCGTTCCGGCGTTGGCCCTGCACCGCTGCTGAAGAAGCTCGACATTCCGGTCGTTCACGACCTGCCGGGCGTTGGCGAAAACCTGCAAGACCACCTGGAAATGTATTTGCAGTACGCGTGCAAAGAGCCGGTCTCGTTGTACCCGTCGCTGCTGTGGTGGAACCAGCCGGCCATCGGTGCCGAGTGGATGTTCCTCGGTAAAGGGATCGGCGCCAGCAACCAGTTCGAAGCGGGCGGTTTCATTCGTTCGCGCGAGGAATTCGAGTGGCCGAACATTCAGTACCACTTCCTGCCGGTCGCGATTAACTACAACGGCAGCAAGGGCGTGCAAGAGCACGGTTTCCAGGCGCACGTCGGCTCGATGCGTTCGCCAAGCCGTGGTCGCGTGCAGCTGAAATCGAAGAACCCGCGTGAATACCCGAGCATTCTTTTCAACTACATGGCGTCCGAGCAGGACTGGCAGGAATTCCGCGACGGCATTCGCCTGACCCGCGAGATCATGCAGCAGCCAGCGCTGGACCAATACCGTGGCCGCGAAATCAGCCCGGGCATCGACGTGCAGAGCGACGAGCAGCTGGACACGTTTATCCGTGAGCATGCCGAGACTGCGTATCACCCATCCTGCTCGTGCAAGATGGGCACCGATGAAATGGCTGTCGTCGATGGCGAGGGCCGCGTGCACGGGATGGAAGGGCTGCGCGTGGTGGATGCGTCGATCATGCCGCTGATCACCACCGGCAACCTCAACGCACCGACGATCATGATGGCCGAGAAAATCGCCGACAAGATCCGTGGCCGCGCCCCGCTGCCGCGCAGCACCGCCGATTACTACGTCGCCGGCGACGCGCCCGTGCGTGGCAAGCCGATGCGTGAAGTGGGCCCGTTGGCGCAGTAACAGGCGCGACGTGGGCATATGTCAGTCCCACTAACGGCGCGCAGTGCGTCAGTAGGACCGGCTTCAGCCGGGAAGGGGCCAGTGGATACACCCTCGATTTTGCGGTGTGACACATTGCGCATTCCCGGCTAAAGCCGGTCCCACAATGGTCGTGCGCTGTGTCAGTGGGACCGGCTTCAGCCGGGAAGAGGCCAGTGGCTACACCCTCGATCTTTGCGGTGTGACACATGGCGCATTCCCGGCTAAAGCCGGTCCCACAATGGTCGTGCGCTGTGTCAGTGGGACCGGCTTTAGCCGGGAAGGGGCAAGTGGATACACCCTCGATTTTGCGGCGTGACACCTGACGAATTCCCGGCTAAAGCCGGTCCCACAATGGTCGTGCGCTGTGTCAGTAGGACCGGCTTCAGCCGGGAAGAGGCCAGTGGGTACACCCTCCATTTTGCGGTGTGACACCTGACGCATTCCCGGCTGAAGCCGGTCCCACAATGGTCGTGCGCTGTGTCAGTGGGACCGGCTTCAGCCGGGAAGAGGCCGGTGGATACACCCTCGATTTTGCGGTGTGACACATGGCGCATTCCCGGCTAAAGCCGGTCCCACAATGGTCAAGCGCTGTGTCAGTAGGACCGGCTTCAGCCGGGAAGGGGCCGGTGGCTACACCCTCGATTTTACGGTGTGACACCTGACGCATTCCCGGCTAAAGCCGGTCCCACAATGAGCACGCGCCGTGTCCGTGTCATCCATCCCTCCCCCGCTGCAGTGATCATCCGCGCTATGATTCGGGCCGTTGCCTGTCCGAATCGCCAAGGAGCCTTCCTGCATGTTCGACTTTTCCGCTCAGCTCAAGCAGCGGTTCGCCGCTCTGCAGAGCAGCGCCCCGTTTTTCTCCCTGCGTTACGTCAAACAGACCAGCCAGCATTTGTCGGTGCGCAAGAACGTTGCCGAGCCGCCACAATTAAGCATCGACGAAGGCGCGATGCTCACCGTGCGCGTCAACGGCGTCGAAGCCTATGCGGCCACCAACGACATTTCCCGGCGCGGGCTTCAATCGGCGCTGGAACAGGCGGAGATTCAAGCGCGGCAACTGGCCCCGCATTCCCTCCTCGACCTGCACGACCACGCTGTCGCCACCGCCCGTGCCGATTACCTCTCGCCCAACCTGCAGAACGCGTTTCCATCGCTCAGTGATTGCTACGCCCTGCTCAATGCCGAATCCGCGTCGGTGCCCAGGGACGAACGCCTGGTCAACTGGCAGGTGAGCCTGGGGCTTGAGAACGTCGAGCAGATCTACCTCAACAACGCCGGCGCCGAGATTCGCCAGGCCCAGCGCTTCGTCTTCCCCGGCCTGACCGTCACGGCTTACGACGGCCAGGACAGCCAGACCCGCAGCCTCGGTCGCGAGAACTTCGGCCAGCAGGGGGGCGCGGAAGTCATCGCGTCCTGCGGGATCATTGGCGCCGCAGTCAACGTCGCCGATCAGGCGCTGCAACTGGTCATGGCGCCGAACACGCCCACCGGGCCGCGCGATCTGCTGCTGACGCCCGACCAGATGACCCTGCAAATCCACGAATCCATCGGCCACCCGCTGGAGCTGGACCGCATCCTCGGCGATGAGCGCAATTACGCCGGCACCAGCTTCGTCAAAGCCAGTGACTTCGGCAGCCTGCAATACGGCTCAAGCCTGCTCAACGTGACCTTCGACCCGGAGATCCCCGAGCAACTGGCGAGCTACGGCTTTGATGACGATGGCACGCCGGCGAGCAAGCAATTCCTGATCAAGGACGGCGTACTGGTGAGGCCGCTGGGCGGCGCGCTGTCGCAATACCGCAGCGGTATGGAAGGCGTCGCCAACAGCCGCGCGTCGAGCTGGAACCGCGCGCCCATCGACCGCATGGCCAACCTCAACATCGAGCCGGGCGACAAGTCGATGGCGCAGCTCATTGGCGACACCGAGCACGGCATTTTGATGAGTACCAATCGCTCATGGTCGATCGACGACGCTCGCAACAAATTCCAGTTCGGCTGCGAGTGGGGTCAGTTGATCGAGAACGGCGAACTCAAGGGCGTGGTGAAGAACCCGAACTACCGCGCGATCTCTGCCCAGTTCTGGCGCAACCTCAGCGCGGTCGGCGACGCCAGCACCTTCAAGGTCCTTGGCACACCCAACTGTGGCAAAGGCGAGCCCAATCAAGTGATCCGCGTGGGCCATGCCTCGCCCGCTTGCGTGTTCGCGAGCGTTGATGTTTTCGGAGGTGACGCATGATGTCCCATCAAGCGCAATTCAAGGCCCTGGCCGAGTGGCTGCACGGCGCAGTCACCGCGGACGAGCGCTATACCTTGAGCTACGACGCCGAAGCGTCGGACTTTATCCGCTTCAACCACGCCAAAGTGCGTCAGGCCGGCCGCGTGCAGCAGGCCAGCGTGACGTTCAAGCTGATCGCCGCAGGCCGTCACGCCAACCTTAACCTCACGCTGTCAGGCGACGGCGAGGTGGATCAGCAACGCCTGAGCGAAGCCCTGCTTCAGTTACGGGAAACCCTGACGCTGTTGCCGGAAGACCCGTATCTGCAACTGAACGACGAGGCGTGGCAGAGCAGCAACGTGCAGGAGACGCCGTTGCCGGACAGCGCCCATGTCGTCGAGCAGATCGCGCAACTGGGCGAGGGGCTGGATCTGGTCGGCATCTACGCGGCCGGGCCGATCTATCGCGGCTTCGCCAGTTCCAGCGGTGCGCTGGGCTGGCATCAGGCCAACAGCTTCAATGTCGACTGGAGCCTGTTCCACGAGAACGGCCAGGCGGTGAAAGCCAACTACGCCGGCCACACCTGGACCGACGACGGCTTTGCACGGCGCTTCGCCCTGGCCCGTGAGCAATTGACGTTTCTTGGACGCCCGGCCCACGTCCTCGCGCCCGGGCAATACCGCGCCTATCTGGCGCCTGCCGCGCTGGAAGAAGTGATGGGCATGCTGTGCTGGGGTGGATTCTCTGCGCAGTCGCTGGCCGACAAGACCAGCCCCTTGCAGCGGCTGTACGACGGCCAATCCACGTTGAGCCCGTTGGTGAGCCTGAACGAGCAGGTCAGCGGCTCGTTGTCCCCTGCGTTTTCCGGCGAGGGTTATCCGCGCATGGACCTGTCGCTGGTGGCCGAAGGCGTGGCCCGGGATCGCATGATCGACTCGCGCAGCGCCGCCGAATACGGCCTTGTGGCCAACGGCGCGGGCTGGGGCGAGTCGCCAAGCGCGCTCAGCATGGACGGCGGTTCACTGGCGCTGGATGACGTATTGAAAGCGCTGGGCACGGGCCTGTACATCAGCAACCTGTGGTACCTGAATTTCTCGGATCGCACCGCCGGGCGCATCACCGGAATGACGCGCTTCGCCACGTTCTGGGTGGAAGACGGGCAGATCAAGGCACCGGTCAACACCATGCGCTTCGACGACAGTCTCTTCAGCCTGCTGGGCACGGCACTGGAACAACTGACCACAGAAAGGGAACTCCTGCTGTCGACGAGCACCTACAGTCAGCGCCAGACCGCCTCGAATCTGCTGCCGGGCGCGCTGCTGAGTGGGTTGACGTTGACGCTGTAAGGCGTGGCATTGCCTTCCGCAGGAGCGAGCTTGCTCGCAAATGCTGGCGATAGAGACGCAGCGGATGCAAGGGCCTCTTCGTGAGCAAGCTCACCCCCACAGGGATTGTGTTTGCTGCGAGACAGCGCGTCGTCTGGACGACGGGATATCTCCCACCGAGATCGTGCTTCAAGCAGTTACATCCGAGAAATAATCAGCCTGCTACCAGAAACCCAACAAGGACCCTCGATCCACATGCCGACCTCAACACCGCAGCTGGACGCCCGCACCCTGCGCTGGATGCCATGGGTCATTGCCATCGCCTTTTTCATGCAAAGCCTGGACGGCACGATCCTCAACACCGCGCTGCCTTCCATGGCCGGCTCGCTGGCGGAAAACCCGCTGCGCATGCAGTCGGTGATCATCGCTTACATGCTGACCATCGCCCTGCTGATTCCAGCGTCGGGCTGGATTTCCGACCGTTTCGGCATCAAGCGCATCTTCTTCAGCGCCATCCTGCTGTTCAGCTTCGGCTCGTTGCTGTGCGCGGTGTCCAACTCCCTCGGCATGCTGGTGGGCGCACGGGTGATTCAGGGCCTCGGCGGTGCGTTGATGATGCCGGTCGGCCGGCTCATCGTGCTGCGCGCCTATCCCCGAACCGAGCTGGTGCGCACCTTGAGCTTCATCACCATGCCCGCCCTGCTTGGCCCGCTGATGGGCCCGACGGTCGGCGGCTGGCTGGTGGAATACCTGAGCTGGCACTGGATCTTCCTGATCAACCTGCCGGTGGGGATTCTCGGCTGCTTCGCCGTGCGTAAGTTCATCCCCGATCTCCAAGGCGGCGGACGCACGCGCTTCGATCTGGCGGGGTTTGGGCTGTTTGGCGCCTCGATGGTGCTGATCACGATTGCCATGGAAGGGCTTGGCGAACTGAACCTCCCGCACTTGCGTGTGGTGATGCTGCTGTTTGGCGGCATGGCGTGTCTGGCGGCGTACTGGTTGCGCGCCAGTCACGTGGAAGCGCCATTGTTCTCTGCTCGGCTGTTCAAAACCCGCAGTTTTGCGGTGGGCATCATGGGCAATCTGTTTGCCCGACTGGGCAGCGGCGCCCTGCCGTTCCTACTGCCGCTGATGCTGCAAGTCGCCCTGGGTTACTCGCCTTCTCACGCCGGTATGAGCATGATTCCCCTGGCCCTTGCGGCGATGTTCGCCAAGCCGCTGGCAACCAAAGCTATCGAGCGATTGGGTTATCGCATCGTGCTGACCGGTAACACGCTGCTGCTGGGTATTCTGCTGGCGAGCATGGCGCTGGTCAGTGCCGACACGCCGTACTGGCTGCTGCTGATTCATCTGGCGTTTCTGGGCGGGGTGAACTCGCTGCAGTTCTCGGCGATGAACGCGGTGACGCTGATCGATCTCGATGACGCCAGTGCCGCCAGCGGCAACAGTCTGCTGTCAGTAGTTGCGCAGTTGTCCCTGAGTCTCGGCGTCGCCTGTGCGGCGGCGTTGCTCGGCGGGTTCAGCGACGACGTGGCCACGGGCGACGTCAGCGACGTACTCGGCGCGTTTCAACTGACCTTCCTGTGCGTCGGCGTGCTGGCGATGCTGGCGGCGTCGATCTTCCTGCAGCTGTCGCCCCGCATGGCCCCCGAAGCACCGGCGCGCAAACCGCAACCAGAGCCCGAGATCGAGGCGTGATTCACTCACCATTTATCGCGCGCGCCCCCAAGGCGGGGGCCGCGACCTGATACACTGCGCGACATTTTGTTTTGCAGGCCCGTCCCGTGACTAACACCGCTTTTAACTCACTGCCCCTTTCCGCCGCCATGCTGGCTAACCTGGAGTCCCTTGGTTATGCCGAGATGACGCCGATTCAGGCGCAGAGCCTGCCGGTGATCGTCAAGGGGATGGACCTGATTGCGCAGGCCAAGACAGGCTCCGGCAAGACCGCTGCATTCGGCATCGGCCTGCTCAATCCGATCAATCCGCGCTACTTCGGCTGCCAGGCCTTGGTGCTCTGCCCAACCCGCGAGCTGGCCGACCAGGTGGCCAAGGAAATCCGTCGTCTGGCGCGTTCCGAAGACAACATCAAAGTCCTCACCCTCTGCGGCGGCGTGTCGTTCGGCCCGCAAATCGGCTCGCTGGAGCACGGCGCGCACATCATCGTCGGCACGCCGGGTCGCATTCAGCAGCATCTGCGCAAGGGTTCGCTGGTACTGGACGGCCTGAACACGCTGGTGCTGGACGAAGCCGACCGCATGCTCGACATGGGTTTCTACGACGCCATCGCCGACATCATCGAGCAGACGCCCAAGCGTCGCCAGACTCTGCTGTTCTCGGCCACTTATCCGGTCGGCATCAAGCAGCTGTCCTCGAAATTCATGCGTGACCCGCAGACCGTCAAGGTCGAAGCGCTCCACGCCGACAGCCAGATCGAACAGATCTTCTACGAAATCTCCCCCGAGCAACGCCTCGAAGCGGTGGTCCGTGTGCTCGATCATTTCCGTCCGCAGTCCTGCGTGGCGTTCTGCTTCACCAAGCAGCAGGTTCAGGAAGTGGTCGATCACCTGACCGCCAAAGGCATATCCGCTGTCGGTCTGCATGGCGATCTGGAACAGCGTGATCGCGATCAGGTGCTGGCGATGTTCGCCAACCGCAGCACCTCGGTGCTGGTGGCCACCGACGTCGCCGCGCGCGGTCTGGACATCGATGGTCTGGACATGGTGCTCAACGTCGAATTGGCGCGGGATTCGGAAATCCACATCCACCGCGTCGGCCGTACCGGTCGTGCGGGTGAGACCGGCATCGCCGTCAGCCTCGTTGCTCCCGGCGAAAGCCAGCGCGCCCGCGCCGTTGAAGAGCTGCAGAAAGCGCCGCTCAACTGGCAGCAGTACGACCAACTGGAGCGCAAGGAAGGCGGCAAGCTGCTGCCGCCGATGACGACGCTGTGCATCGGTTCCGGCCGCAAAGACAAACTGCGCCCTGGCGACATTCTGGGCGCGCTGACCGGCGAAGCAGGTATTCCCGGCACTCAGGTGGGCAAGATCGCGATCTTTGATTTCCAGGCCTACGTCGCCGTGGAACGCAGCATGGCCAAGCAGGCACTGGAGCGTTTGAACAACGGCAAGATCAAGGGCAAATCCTTGCGCGTGCGGATTTTGTAAGCACCCGCAATACCGCATCACGCCCATTCGCGAGCAAGCTCGCTCCCACGGAGACCCCGCGAACCAGCGGGGGTGGAGTTCACCTACAAGTGAGCGACATCATGACTCCCTGTGGGAGCGAGCTTGCTCGCGAAGGCGTCAGCGCAACTTACATAGATCAATAGCTGTTAGAGGACACCGCTTTGCCCGTTACTGACGTTGTGATCATCGGCGCCGGCGCCGCAGGTTTGATGTGTGCATTCACGGCCGCCCAGCGCGGGCGCAAGGTCATGCTGATCGACCACGCCAACAAGCCGGGCAAGAAAATCCTCATGTCGGGCGGCGGGCGCTGCAACTTCACCAACCTGTACACCGAGCCCGCCAACTTCCTCTCGCAGAACCCGCATTTCTGCAAATCGGCGCTGGCCCGCTATACCCAGTGGGATTTCATCGAACTGGTGGGCAAGCACGGCGTGCCGTACCACGAGAAGAAACTCGGCCAGCTGTTCTGCGACAACAAGTCCAGCGACATCCTCAATCTGCTGCTCGCCGAATGCGACACCGCTGGCGTGAGCCTGCACATGGACACCTCGGTGCAGAGTATCGAGAAAGCCGACAGCGGTTATCTGCTGAAAACCACTCTGGGCGAACTCCGTTGCGAGTCGCTGGTGATTGCCACGGGCGGCCTGTCGATTCCAACGCTGGGGGCGACCGGTTTCGGTTATCAGGTCGGCAAGCAATTCGGCCATACGCTGTTGCCTACCCGGGCGGGCCTGGTGCCGTTCACCATCACCGATCAGTTGAAAGAGCTGTGCACCGAGCTGACCGGCACGTCGGTCGACTGCCTGGTGAGCTGTAACGACGTCAGCTTTCGCGAAAACATCCTGTTCACCCACCGCGGTCTGAGTGGGCCGGCGATTCTGCAGATCTCGTCTTTCTGGCAGCCGGGCGACACGGTGGAAATCAACCTGATGCCCGACCACGACGCCCCCAGCTGGCTGACCGAGCAACAGGCCGAACGCCCGAACAGTGAACTGAAAACGCTGCTCGGCGAGATTTTCACCAAGAAAATGGCCAACCTGATTGCAGAGCAGTGGTTCGTGTCCAAGCCGATGAAGCAGTACACCCACGCCGAACTGGCCGACATCGCCACCAAACTGGCGAGCTGGCAGGTGGTACCGGCGGGCACCGAAGGGTATCGCACGGCGGAAGTGACACTGGGCGGCATCGACACCCGTGAAGTGTCGTCGAAGACCATGGAATCCCTTAAATCGCCGGGCCTCTACTTCGTCGGCGAGGTGCTGGATGTCAGTGGGCATCTGGGCGGTTTCAACTTCCAGTGGGCCTGGGCGTCAGCGTATGCGGCGGCGCAATTCGTCTGACACTTATCAGGGAGGCCCGCTACGACAGCTGCCGACCCCGATCCGTGGGAGTGAGCTTGCTCACGAATAGGCCGGTGCAGTCGATACATCTCCAGAGACCGGTCCTCAGCCTTCGTGAGCAAGCTCACTCCCACAGGTTTGTGTTCGCCAGCAGGATCGGGGGCGCCCCGGAATAAATTTTGCTAACCGGATGTACAGCGCGCATCCGGCGCTGTACATATCCCTCAGCAAAATCAATCGCGAACAAGGCCGTCAGCGTTCATGGCATCGACATCGTTGCGCAATACATTCCGCCGTCTCTGGGCGCTGGACAAGTTTTCCTACAGCGTGCGGGTTTTTATCGCGCTGACCGGCAGCATGGCGCTGTGCTGGTACCAGAACGAGATGTCCCAGTTGATCCCGCTGTTCCTCGGGATTATCGCCAGCGCCCTGTCGGAGACCGATGACAGCTGGCAAGGCCGCCTCAATGCGCTGGCCGTGACGCTGGTGTGTTTCAGCATCGCGGCGCTGTCCGTGGAGCTGCTGTTCCCCTACCCCGTGGTGTTCATCTGCGCGTTTGCCTTCGCGGCGTTCTGCCTGACGATGCTCGGCGCGCTGGGTGAGCGCTATGGCGCGATTGCCTACGCGACGCTGATTCTCTCGGTCTACACCATGATCGGCGTCGATCAGCGCGGCGGGGAAGTCACCGATTTCTGGCACGAACCGATGCTGCTGGTCGCAGGCGCCGCGTGGTACGGCCTGCTGTCGGTGCTGTGGCAGATGCTGTTTTCCAATCAGCCGGTGCAGCAGGCGCTGGCCCGACTGTTTCGCGAGCTGGGCCTGTACCTGAAGCTCAAATCAGAGCTGTTCGAGCCGATTCGTACTCTGGATATTGAAGCCAAGCGCCTTGAACTTGCCAAGCAGAACGGCAAGGTCGTCGGCGCGCTCAACGTGACCAAGGAAATCATCCTTAACCGCGTCGGCAGCGGTCGCCCGGGTTCGAAGGTCAGTCGCTACCTGAAGCTGTACTTTCTGGCCCAGGACATCCACGAACGGGCCAGTTCGTCGCACTATCCCTACAACTCCCTGGCCGAAGCGTTTTTTCATAGCGACGTATTGTTTCGCTGCCAGCGCCTGCTGCGCCAGCAAGGCCGCGCCTGCCGTGACCTGTCGGCGTCGATCCAGCTGCGCCAGCCGTTCATCTATGACGACAGCTTCGCCCACGCGCTGAATGATCTGCGCGCCTCCCTCGAACACCTTCGGATTCAGAGCAATCCGGCGTGGCGCGGGCTGCTGCGTTCGTTGCGGGCGCTGGCCAATAACCTTGGCACCCTCGACCGGCTGCTCAGTGATGCGAGCAATCCCGACGCCCTGGCCGACGCCACCGACAGCAGCCTGCTGGACCGCTCACCGCGCAACCTCAAAGACGTCTGGACGCGCCTGCGCCTGCAACTGACGCCGACCTCGCTGCTGTTCCGTCACGCCCTGCGCCTGCCGTTGGCGCTGGTCATCGGCTACATCATGGTTCACCTGATTCACCCGTCCCAGGGGTACTGGATCATCCTCACCACGGTGTTCGTCTGCCAGCCCAGCTACGGCGCCACGCGACGCAAACTCGGGCAGCGCATCATCGGCACGGCCATTGGCCTGACGGCGGGCTGGATTCTGTTTGACCTGATCACCACGCCAGTCCTGCAATCGATGTGCGCGGTGCTGGCCGGCGTGGTGTTCTTCGTCAACCGGACCACGCGCTACACGCTGTCGACGGCGGCGATCACGGTGATGATTCTGTTCTGCTTCAATCAGGTCGGCGACGGTTACGGCGTGTTCCTGCCGCGCTTGCTGGACACGCTGCTGGGCAGCCTGATCGCCGGCCTGGCGGTGTTCCTGTTCCTGCCGGACTGGCAAGGTCGCCGGCTCAACAAGGTGCTGGCCAACACGCTGTCGTGCAACAGCATTTACCTGCGTCAGATCATGCAGCAATACGCGAACGGCAAGAGTGACGATTTGGCCTATCGACTGGCCCGCCGCAACGCCCATAACGCCGACGCGGCGCTGTCCACCACACTGGCCAACATGCTCATGGAGCCGGGGCATTTCCGCAAAGAGGCCGACGTCGGTTTTCGCTTTCTGGTGCTGTCACACACCCTGCTCAGTTACCTGTCGGGGCTGGGCGCGCACCGCGACGCACCGCTGCCGCCTGAAGTGCGCGAGCAACTGATCGAGGGCGCCGCAGCAAGCCTTGCCGCGAGCATCGATGAGATCGCCCAAAGCCTGGCGATGCGTGAGCCGGTTGCCGTGCAAAGCGATGCCGAAGAAGCGCTGGCAACGAGCCTGGAACAGATGCCGGAAGAGATCGACGAGGGCCAACGGCTGGTGCAAACCCAACTGGCGCTGATCTGCCGTCAGCTGGGCCCACTGCGCACGCTGGCGGCCCACTTGATCAAAGAGCCGGTCAAAGAACCCGACATCACAGACCGTGCAGCTTGATGAGCTTGTCGTACGTGCCGTCCGCTTTCATGTCGGCGATCGCCTTGTCGAAATCCATAACGATCTGCTGGTGATCCGCCCGCTTGAGGCTCACCAGCACATGCAGACTGTTTTCGCTGAGTGATTTGGGCAGGAATTCGACGTCTGCCTGCACGTCTGCAGGCTCGCGTTTGAGGGCAAACCGCGCCGCGTACTCGTCTTCCACCGTCAAGCCGACCCTGCCCGCAGCGAGCATCCTGACGGCGATCGAGAAACTCGCCACCGGCACCTTTTCCAGGTTGGCATCGGCGTCGAATTCCGGCGAATAGGCGTAGCCGCGCACCACTGCAATCGAATAGCCGTGCAGCTGGGACAGGGTCTGAAATTCGATGGAGGCGTCTTTGCGCTTCAGAAAACGCAGGCGGTTGATCAGGTACGGCGCGGAGAACACGCCAATGCGCGTGCGGTCTTCGCTGTACCAGGCGTTGATGACGATGTCATACCGCCCTTCGCTCAGCCCATGAATCGCCCGCGCCCACGGCACTTGCTCGTATTCGGTGTCATAGCCCGCGCGGCCCAGTGCCGTGCGAATCAGGTCAGTGGAAAGCCCGTCGTGCAGCAATGACACGTCGGCATAGGGCGCCCACGCATCGCCGGCGAGACGCAATGTCTGCGCGACCGCGCCCTGGGCTATCAGCATCATTCCCAACAGCCCTGCGGCGCACAGCAAACGCGTCATGCTCAGCTTCCTTGTGGCAACTGGCCTTCAGTGAAGACTCATTTTGAGCTTTGCACAACTGGTAACACTGTGATGTTTGTGCAGCAGTTCAACAAAATGACAAACCGTTAACCGCACCCTCCGTCTCGCCCGGTTTGCCGCGAATTTGGGCTTGCCCCGATATGCGTTTAGTATCCGGCATCCACTTCTTCTCGCAGGCCGGCGTCATGTCTATCAACTGGATTTGCAAACACCATACCGACCTTGGAAAAGAGCAGCTGTACGCCATCCTGCAACTGAGGGCGCAAGTGTTCGTGGTGGAGCAGAAATGCTGGTATCTGGACGTCGACGGTCAGGATTTGCTGGGCGATACCTGCCATCTGATGGCCTGGCAAAATGATCAGCTGGTCGCTTACCTGCGCCTGCTGGACCCGATTCAGCAGAACGGTGACGTGACCATCGGCCGGGTGGTGACTGCACCATCGATGCGCAACAAGGGAATGGGCCATGAGTTGATGGTTCAGGCGCTGAAGCACGCTGAGCTCCAATGGCCGGACCAGCCGATTTTCCTCTCGGCCCAGGCGCACTTGCAGGGCTACTACAGCCGCTACGGTTTCAATCCGGTGGGCGAGGTCTACGTCGAGGACGGCATTCCGCACATCAGCATGCGTCGCGATCTGGACTGATCCGGCATCTGAACCCCGATGGCTCTTGCTGGGCCGGATCCATCCGGACTCGGACCACTTGTTGGACCTTTGTAGGACCTTCGTAGGACCGGCTTTAGCCGGGAAGCTCTTGAATCAACGCCCCTGACACGACGTCACGGATAGCCCAGCACCGTCTTGATGGTCTGCAGATTCCCCTCGATCCAGCGGCGGTCAATCGCGCCCCAGTCACGAATCCGGTAACCGCCGGCATGATTGCGGGCGCCATCAAGTTGCTCGAACTCGCAGACAATATCCAGATCAGCCAGCGCCGCAATGGTGTCCTGAGCGGTGCGACGGGGCATGCCGGTGACGTCGGTCAGGGCCGGGACGCTGCTGGCGATGCCGCTGTCGATCAGATACGCCACATACAGGCGGCGATAAAAACTGCTCTTGGTCTTGCTGACTTCCATCAAAACTTCCTTGAAAAGCGTTAGCGGCTGATCAGCGCACGGCCGTCTGCATGTCTCGCCAGGTCAGGTAGATGCGCAGGTCGAATTCCAACTGGTGATAGCCCGGCTGCATGTGTTCGCACAATTGATAAAACGCCTTGTTGTGGTCCGACTCTTTAAAATGCGCCAGTTCGTGGACCACGATCATCTTCAGAAACTGCGGCGCCGCCTCCTTGAACAACGCCGCCACCCGGATTTCCTTTTTGGACTTGAGCTTGCCGCCCTGCACCCGCGACACCGTGGTATGCAGGCCCAGCGCCCGGTGGGTCAGGTCGAGGCGGTTGTCGAACAGCACTTTGTCGATGTTTGGCGCGTTGCGCAGGTATTCCTGTTTGAGCGATAGGGCGTAGGCATACAGCGCCTTGTCGCTCTGGATTTCGTGACGATCCGGGTAACGCTGCTGCAGATAATCCGTCAGCCGGTTCTGCGCGATCAGTTGCCGAACCTGATCCTGCAGGCCTTCGGGATAGGCCTGCAGGTATTTCAGCGGCATGGGCGTGGTGACAGTCATGGTCGAACCGGGTCGCGGGAAAAGCGCGAGTCTACCGCGTCAGTCCTGGCCGAGCAGCTGTAACGCGATCGGCAGGTCGACCGGCTCGACGAAACGCTCTGCCTCCAGGGGCGGCATCGGGTGAGCGATGAGAAAGCCCTGAATGATCTGGCAGCCGTTGTCGACCAGCCACTCATACTGCTCGTAGGTTTCGACGCCCTCGGCAATCACCTCGATATCGAGCATGCGACACAGGTCAATGATGCTGCGCGCAACGGCCAGGTCTCGGGGCGATCCCAGCATGCCGCCAATGAAGTGCCGATCGAGCTTCAGGGTGTCCAGATCGAGGTTGCGCAGGTGGGCAAGGGAGCTGTCGCCTGCACCGAAATCATCCAGCGACACGCGCACGCCGATGTCATGCAGGTTCTGCAGCTGCTTGCGGCTGTGCACCAGATTGTGGACCAGCGATGGCTCGGTGAGCTCGATTTCCAGCTGCCGGGGTTTCAGGCCATGTATCTGCATCGCACGTTGCAGCTCGGCCGCAAGATTGGGCAGGCTGAATTGCGCCGGGCTCACGCTGACGCTCATGATCAGATCGTCCGGGAATACGTCGCTCCAGCGTTGGCGCTGCGCCGCACCCTGCTCGAAAATCCAGCTGCCGAGCTTGTTGATCAGCCGCGTCTCTTCCAGCAGCGGGATGAACACGCCTGACGGCACGTCGCCCGCGTCCGGATGGTGCCAGCGCAGCAGCGCCTCGAAGCCCCGGGTCTTGCCGGTGACGACATTGACCTGCGGCTGGTAGACCATGGAAAAGTCTTTGCCATCGATTGCCGTGCGCACGCTCTCTTCGAGCATCAGACGCGAGCGCGCGCGACCATTCATGTACTGATCGAAGAAACGATATTGCTGACGCCCTGCCCGCTTGGCTTCGTACATGGCAATGTCCGCCGCACGCAGCAGGCCATCCAGATTGGCGCCGCAGTCCGGGTAGACTGCGATGCCGATACTGGCTCCCAGCGTGGCTTCGACCCCGTCCACCAAACGCCGCGCGGACACACGCTCGATCAGCTTTTCGGCGACCTTGGCAGCGTGTTCGGGGAAATCCAGCCCGTCGATGACCACCACGAACTCGTCGCCGCCCATCCGCGCAAGAACGTCGTAAGGACGCAGGCAGTCTTTCAACTGCCCGCCGACCCACTGCAACACCTGATCGCCGGCGTCATGGCCCAGAGAGTCGTTCACATCCTTGAAGCCGTCGAGGTCCAGGTACAGCACAACCAGGTATTTGCCCGCATGCTCATTGCGCAGCAGCATCCCTTCGACCGTCTGATAGAAACCACGGCGGTTCAGCAGACCGGTGAGCGAATCCGTCACGGCCTGGTGCTCGAGCTGACTGTAGAGGTCACGCACCACTGACATGTCGAGCACGCTGAGCACCATGGCACGCTGCTCGGCGGGCAGCGGCGCGCAGGACAACGAAACCGGGACCTGACGCCCCTCGGGTGTTCGCAACACGGCGTCGTGGACGCGGTAGGTGTCAGCACGGCGATAGTGATGATAAAAGCCGGAGTCGACCCATTCCCCGACGCTGGGCTCGTGCAAATAGGCGCGCAACGCGGTGCCGCGCAGCTCGCCGTCAGTCATGCCCAGCAAGCGGCAGATCGCCGGATTGGCGAAACTGACAACGCCGTCTTCGGACACCACAAGAATGCCTTCAGCCACGTTCGCCAGCACCGAGGCGTTGAATGCCCGCGCCGATTCAAGCTCGCGGCTCAGCTTCTGCAGGGCACGCCGATTGTGCTGCTGCTCAAGAAGCGCCTGAACCTTGGGCCTGAGAATATTGGGATCGAAGGGCTTGAACAGGTAATCGACTGCGCCGCTGGCGTAGCCCTTGTGCACCGAGTCGCGGGATTGTTCGTTGGCAGTGAGAAAGATGATCGGCGTCAACCGCGTTCGCAGACTGCCACGCATAAGGCGGGCGACTTCGAAACCATCCATGTCCGGCATTTGCACATCAAGCAGCACCAGATCGACATCTCGGTCCAGCAAAATACCCAACGCTTCCATGCCTGAGGCAGCGGTGATGATTTCCCGGTCCTGTCGCTGCAGGACTGCGCACATGGTCACCAGATTTTCCGGGTAATCATCAACAACCAACAATACTGATTTGCCACTTAGTGGCAGGGACTGCACGCATTCCATGCTGCTACTCATCATTCACTTTACTGCCCGGGGAACGTCCCCGCTGAGGGCCTGATAGGCCATTACTCTAGCTTCGATTGGGGAAAAAAGAAGGCGGCCATAGTAGCGCCATCCAAAAAGTGCCATCCAAAAAGTGCCATCCAACCGACTAACGGTAACGGCGCTGAATGTCAGGAGGACTCTGCGCTGCGGCTCAAATAGCGGCACTTTGACGTCAACCATCCGATAGATTCACGTTAACAAACGCGCCGTGGAACCGTATAAAAAGCTGCCCCCAACCCCCTTTCGCCCGCAACTTTGCTGGCAATGAGACATATCGGACGACTAGACATGATTGATTTGGGAACGTGGAATCTGAGCATTCCAGTGGGCTCGCCCCCCGCCACTATCGAGACACAGCAACTGCTTCAAGGTTACGACGGCAAGTACTTCAAGTCCGGCTCATCGAACATCACATTCTGGGCACCGGTCACCGGAAGCAAGACCGCCAATGCGATCTACCCACGTACCGAATTGCGCGAGACCTGGTCCAACGGCACGCTGCACAACTGGTACTACCAGGACGCCGACAATTACCTGAATGCCAAGCTCAAGGTCCTTCAGGTGCCGTCCTCCGGCAGGGTGGTCATCGGTCAAATCCACGTCTACGAAAGCACGCAGCCCCTGCTGAAGGTCGAATATCAGTACCTGGAAGCGACGCACATGGGCAACATCGTCGCAAAGGTCCGCTATCACCCCGACGACAAAAAAGCGCGCGTAATCACGGTGGCGGAAAACGTCAGCCTGAACGAGACGTTCAATTACGTGATCCACCTGAATAAAGCCGGGTTGCTCAGCGTGACCGCCCACGGGATGGGCTGGAACGACCGGATCAGCGCCACCTGGAGTAAACAGCAGCTTTACTTCAAGGCCGGGGTCTATACCCAGGATCACACTGGCTATACCAGCGAAGGCGGCAAGACCATGTTCTTCAACCTGGACGCCGACCACAACTAAATCGGGTGCGGTCGCTCAAGAGCCCGAGCGTTGACGTCGCGCGGGCTTTGAGCAGGCGGCCTTTACGCCGCCTTGTACTCTTTTTCTGCTGCTTCAAAGCGCGTCAGCATGCCCGGCGTCGGGCCTTTACCGACGACGCTGAACAGCACGATGGCGATGCTGGCGAAGATGAAGCCGGGGATGATTTCGTACAGGCCCAGCAGCTCGAAGTGCTTCCACACCACGACGGTAATCGCGCCGACGAGAATCCCCGCCAGCGCGCCGTTGCGGGTCATGCCTTTCCAGATCACCGAGATCAGCACCACTGGCCCGAATGCCGCGCCGAACCCTGCCCAGGCGTAGCTGACCAGACCCAGCACGCGGTTTTCAGGATTTGCGGCCAAGGCGATCGCGATCAGCGCAACCAGCAGCACCATGGCCCGGCCTACCCACACCAGCTCTGTCTGGGACGCGCTTTTGCGCAGAAAGGCTTTGTAGAAGTCTTCGGTCAGCGCACTTGAACAGACCAGCAACTGACAGCCCAGCGTGCTCATGACCGCCGCAAGAATCGCCGACAGCAGCACACCGGCGATCCACGGATTGAACAGGATCTTGGCCAGCTCGATGAAGACGCGCTCGTGGTTTTCAGTCACGGGCCCTGCCACCTCCGGATGCGCCGAAAAGTACGCGATGCCGAAGAAACCCACGGCAACGGTGCCGCCCAGGCAGAGGATCATCCAGGTCATGGAAATACGGCGGGCCTTGGCAATCGACCTGACCGAGTCAGCGGCCATGAAACGCGCCAGGATGTGCGGCTGACCGAAGTAGCCCAGGCCCCAGCCCATCAGCGAAATGACGCCGATGAAGGTGGTGTTCTTGAGCATGTCGAAGTTGCTCGGGTCCTGCGCTTCGATGGCCATGAACGTGGTGTCGACGCCACCGGTCGCCAGCAGCACGATGATCGGCGTAAGGATCAGCGCGAAGATCATCAGGGTGGCTTGCACGGTGTCTGTCCAGCTGACGGCCAGGAAGCCGCCGATGAAGGTGTAGGCAATCGTCGCCGCAGCGCCGGCCCACAAGGCGGTTTCGTAGGACATCCCGAACGTGCTTTCGAACAGCCGCGCGCCGGCGACGATGCCGGAGGCGCAGTAGATCGTGAAGAACACCAGAATCACGATGGCGGAAATCACCCGCAGCAGGCCGCTGCTGTCTTCAAAGCGGCTGGAGAAGTAATCCGGGAGGGTCAGCGCATCGCCGTTGTGCTCGGTCTGTACCCGCAGGCGACCGGCGACGAACAGCCAGTTCAGGTAGGCCCCGATGATCAGCCCGATGGCGATCCAGCTTTCCGACAGACCGGACATGTAAATCGCGCCCGGCAAGCCCATGAGCAGCCAGCCGCTCATGTCCGATGCACCGGCTGAAAGCGCCGTGACCACACTGCCGAGGCTGCGCCCGCCGAGAATGTAGTCCGAGAGATTATTGGTGGAGCGGTAGGCCATGAGTCCTATGAGGACCATCGCGGCGATGTAGATCACGAAGGTGATCAAGGTAGGGTTGCTGACACTCATCGGTTAGGTTCCGGCGTTGTTTTTATAGGCGCGAGCACAGCGACGTTCTCCTGAGGCATCAGGTTCGCAGCAAGGCTGCTCGCGTATGTTGCGGGCTGGCAAAAAGTTCTCCGCTGCACACCGCTTGAATGCACCAAAGCGGCGCATCCTAGAGGACATCCCGGAGCAGGTGCAACCCGAAAAAAGACTTCACTGAGCTTTTTTACAAATTAGATCAAAGTGCCACATATGCCGTGTTTACGGGGAGCTGCCAAATAGAGCCCTGCCCTGCGGGGCACCTCAACGGAGCTGAATCAGGGCGGTTTGGCTCAATACGGGGCACCCGTGAAACACTTTGAAAAAAGCGGTTGCACCCGGTTGCACCCTTGCAGTCGCACAGCTAATCTTGCCGCAGCTAAGCCACATGACCGTGGCTGTCATGAGGATAAGAAATGGCCACCACCACCCTCGGTGTCAAACTCGACGACCCCACCCGTGAGCGATTGAAAGCGGCGGCGCAGTCCATCGACCGGACGCCCCACTGGCTGATCAAGCAGGCGATCTTCAATTATCTGGAGAAGCTCGAGGGCGGTGCGACGCTGAATGAACTCAGTGGACAAGGTGGCAAAGACGCCGACGATCAGGGTGACCTGCCCGCCGAAAATGGCCATCAGGCATTTCTTGAATTCGCCGAAAGCATTCTTCCCCAGTCGGTGTTGCGCGCTGCGATCACCTCGGCCTACCGCCGCCCCGAGCCTGAAGTGGTGCCGATGCTCATCGAGCAGGCGCGCCTCCCTGCGCCGATGGCCGATGCAACGCACAAGCTCGCCGCGTCGATTGCCGAAAAGCTGCGTAACCAGAAGAGCGCCGGCGGGCGCGCCGGCATCGTCCAGGGCCTGCTGCAGGAATTCTCGCTGTCATCCCAGGAGGGCGTGGCACTGATGTGTCTGGCTGAAGCCTTGTTGCGCATCCCCGACAAAGGCACCCGCGACGCGTTGATCCGCGACAAGATCAGCACCGGCAACTGGCACCCGCATCTGGGCAACAGCCCGTCGCTGTTCGTCAACGCCGCCACGTGGGGCCTGCTGCTGACCGGCAAACTGGTCAGCACCCACAACGAGGCCGGCCTGACCTCCTCGCTCAGCCGCATCATCGGCAAGTCCGGCGAACCGATGATTCGCAAGGGCGTGGACATGGCCATGCGCCTGATGGGCGAGCAGTTCGTCACCGGCGAAACCATCGCCGAGGCCCTGGCCAACGCCAGCAAGTTCGAGGCGGAAGGTTTCCGTTATTCCTACGACATGCTCGGCGAAGCAGCGCTGACCGAGCACGACGCGCAGAAATACCTGGCGTCCTACGAGCAGGCCATCCACTCGATCGGCAAAGCTTCCCACGGCCGTGGCATCTATGAAGGGCCGGGCATCTCCATCAAATTGTCCGCCCTGCACCCGCGTTACAGCCGGGCGCAATACGAGCGCGTGATGGACGAGTTGTACCCGCGCCTGCTTTCGCTGACCTTGCTGGCCAAGCAATACGACATCGGCCTGAACATCGATGCCGAAGAAGCCGACCGCCTGGAGCTGTCGCTGGATCTGCTTGAGCGCCTGTGCTTCGAACCGCAACTGACCGGCTGGAACGGCATCGGTTTTGTCATTCAGGCCTATCAGAAGCGCTGCCCTTACGTGATCGATTACGTCATCGACCTGGCACGCCGCAGCCGTCATCGCCTGATGATCCGTTTGGTGAAAGGCGCGTACTGGGACAGCGAAATCAAGCGCGCTCAGGTCGAGGGCCTGGAAGGCTACCCGGTCTACACGCGCAAGGTTTACACCGACGTTTCCTACATCGCCTGCGCGCGCAAACTGCTGTCGGTGCCGGAAGTCATCTACCCGCAGTTCGCGACCCACAATGCCCACACGTTGTCGGCGATTTACCACATTGCCGGTCAGAACTATTACCCCGGTCAGTACGAGTTCCAGTGCCTGCACGGCATGGGCGAGCCCTTGTATGAGCAGGTCGTAGGCAAAGTCGCCGACGGCAAGCTGAACCGGCCGTGCCGGGTGTATGCACCGGTCGGCACCCACGAAACGCTGTTGGCGTATCTGGTGCGTCGACTGCTGGAAAACGGCGCCAACACTTCCTTCGTCAACCGCATCGCCGACCAGTCCATATCGATACAGGAACTGGTGGCCGACCCAGTGTCCAGCATCGAGCGCATGGCGACTCAGGAAGGTGGTTTCGGCCTGCCGCACCCGCGCATTCCGTTGCCGCGCGACCTGTACGGCAGCGAACGCGCCAACTCGGCCGGCATCGACATGGCCAACGAACACCGTCTGGCGTCGCTGTCTTCGGCCCTGCTCGCCACGGCGCACAACGACTGGAAGGCCGGCCCTATGCTGGGCAGCCCGGTCAGCGCCGGCACTGAAGCGCCAGTCCTGAACCCGTCCGATCTGCGTGACGTGGTTGGCCACGTGCAGGAAGCGAGTCTGGAAGACGTCGATAACGCCCTGCTCAGCGCCCTCAGCGCCGGCCCGATCTGGCAAGCGACGCCGCCCGCCGAACGTGCCGCCATCCTTGAGCGCGCCGCCGACCTGATGGAAGCCGAGATTCAGCCGTTGATGGGCCTGCTGGCTCGCGAAGCCGGCAAGACCTTCGCCAACGCTATCGCCGAAGTGCGCGAAGCCGTGGATTTCCTGCGCTACTACGCGGTGCAGGCGCGCAATGATTTCAGCAACGACGCTCACCGCCCGTTGGGCCCCGTGGTATGCATCAGCCCGTGGAACTTCCCGCTGGCGATTTTCAGCGGTCAGGTCGCCGCAGCCCTGGCGGCGGGCAATCCGGTACTCGCCAAACCCGCTGAACAAACACCGCTGATTGCCGCGCAGGCCGTCCGCATTCTGCTCGAAGCCGGTATTCCCGAAGGCGTGGTGCAACTGCTGCCAGGCCGGGGTGAAACCGTCGGCGCGCGACTGGTCGGCGATGATCGCGTCAAGGGCGTCATGTTCACCGGCTCTACCGAAGTTGCCCGCTTGCTGCAGCGCAACGTCGCCGGCCGTCTCGATGCCCAGGGCCGGCCGATTCCGCTGATCGCTGAAACCGGTGGCCAGAACGCGATGATCGTCGATTCCTCGGCGCTGACTGAGCAAGTGGTCATCGACGTGGTGTCCTCGGCGTTCGACAGCGCCGGTCAACGCTGCTCAGCGCTGCGCGTGCTGTGCCTGCAGGAAGACTCCGCCGATCGTGTCATCGAGATGCTCAAAGGTGCGATGGCTGAGAGCCGCCTCGGCAACCCGGAACGCCTGTCGGTGGACATCGGTCCGGTGATCGATCAAGAAGCCAAGGCCGGTATCGAGAAACATATTCAGGCCATGCGCGACAAAGGCCGCACTGTGTATCAGGTCGCCATTGCCGACAGCGACGAGATCAAGCGCGGCACCTACGTGATGCCGACGCTGATCGAGCTGGACAGCTTCGACGAGTTGCAACGGGAAATCTTTGGCCCGGTACTGCACGTCGTGCGCTACAAGCGCCGTGAGCTGGACACGTTGATCGCGCAGATCAACGCCTCCGGTTATGGCCTGACACTGGGCGTGCACACGCGCATCGACGAGACCATCGCCAAGGTCATCGACAACGTCAACGCCGGCAACATGTACGTCAACCGCAACATCGTTGGCGCCGTGGTGGGTGTGCAGCCGTTCGGTGGCGAAGGTCTGTCGGGGACCGGTCCGAAAGCCGGTGGACCGCTGTATCTGTACCGTTTGCTGTCGACGCGCCCCGCCGACGCCGTGCAGAAATCCTTCGCCGCCCGCGATGCACAACAGGCGCCGGACACCCGCATGCAAGAGGCGATGCTCAAGCCGCTGAATGCGCTCAACGCCTGGGCAGGCACTCAGCAACTCAGCGGCCTGGAAGCGCTGTGCAGCCAGTTCGCCGAGCAATCCCAAAGCGGCGTGACCCGCACGCTCATGGGCCCCACCGGCGAGCGCAATAGTTACAGCATCCTGCCCCGTGAACACGTGTTGTGCCTGGCCGAGGATGAGACGGATCTGCTGGCGCAACTGGCCGCCGTGATGGCGGTGGGCAGCACGGCGATCGTGCCGGACGTTGAGCCGGCCAAGTCGCTGCGCAACCGTCTGCCGAAGGACGTTCAGTCGCGCATCAAGCTGGTCGCCGACTGGCACAAGGATGAGGTCGCCATTGACGCGGTATTGCACCACGGTGATTCCGATCAGTTGCGCGCCATCTGCGAACAGGTCGCTCAACGCAGCGGCGCTATTGTCGGCGTTCACGGCTTGTCCAAAGGCGAAACCAACATTGCATTGGAGCGCCTGGTGATCGAGCGTGCGCTGAGCGTGAATACCGCAGCAGCGGGCGGTAACGCGAGCCTCATGACGATCGGATAAGTGCAGGGGGTGCGCAGGTCATCCGACCTGCGTTCACCCCCCGTTTGATCGCCCCATCACCCGCATCAATCATCCTGTTCACCCCTCCCCCTCGCCCCTAGACTCGACGGCATTCCCAAGAAAGGTACGCCGCCATGTCCGAGACGCTGCTCAGTTCCCGCAATCTGGCTTTCGAGCTGTATGAAGTGCTGGACGCCGAGGCGCTGACCCAACGCGAGCGTTTCGCAGAGCACAGTCGGGAAACCTTCGATGCGGCGATCAGCACGGCACGCAACGTCGCGGAGAAATACTTCGCGCCCCACAACCGTAAAAACGACGAGAACGAGCCGCGCTATGAGAACGGCGCAGCGGTGCTGATCCCGGAAGTAAAGCCCGCCGTGGACGCTTTCCTCGAGGCTGGTTTTCTCAATGCCGCCCGGGACTTCGAAGCCGGTGGCATGCAGCTGCCGACCCTGCTTTCTCAGGCCTGCTTTGCCCACTTCCAGTCCGCCAATGCCGCGACGGCGTCCTACCCTTTCCTGACCATGGGCGCGGCAAATCTGATCGAAAACTTCGGCACCGACGAGCAAAAGCGGCGCTTTTTGCAACCGATGATCGAGGGTCGCTTCTCCGGCACTATGGCTTTGACCGAGCCCCACGCGGGCTCGTCGCTGTCAGACATCCGCACCCGCGCCGAGTCCGCCGCAGACGGCAGCTATCGCCTGCGCGGCAACAAGATCTTTATCTCGGGCGGCGATCATCCGCTCTCCGAAAACATCGTCCACCTGGTCCTCGCCAAACTGCCCGACGCACCAGCGGGCGTTAAAGGCATTTCCCTGTTCATCGTCCCCAAGTTTCTGGTTAACGACGACGGCAGCCTCGGTGAGCGCAACGACGTCCTCCTGGCCGGCCTGTTTCACAAGATGGGCTGGCGCGGCACCACGTCTACCGCGCTGAACTTCGGCGACAACGGCAACTGCGTCGGCTACCTGGTTGGTAAGCCCCATCAAGGCCTCAGCTGCATGTTCCAGATGATGAACGAGGCGCGCATCGGCGTCGGCATGGGCGCAGTCATGCTGGGTTATGCCGGTTATCTGTATTCACTGGAATACGCCCGCGAACGCCCCCAAGGCCGACTGCCTGACAGCAAGTCACCGGACGGCGCGCCGGTATCCATCATTCAGCACGCCGACGTGAAACGTATGCTGTTGACGCAAAAAGCCTACGTAGAAGGCTCGTTTGACCTGGGTCTGTACGCCGCTCGCCTGTTCGACGACACGCAAACGGGCGAGAGCGAGGAGGTGCGTAAACACGCCCACGAGCTGCTCGACCTGCTGACGCCCATCGTCAAGTCCTGGCCCTCGGAGTTTTGCCTGAAGGCCAACGAACTGGCGATCCAGATTCTCGGCGGCCATGGTTACACCCGGGAGTACCCGGTGGAGCAGTACTACCGCGACAACCGCCTGAACCCGATTCATGAAGGCACCCACGGCATTCAGTCGCTGGACCTGCTGGGCCGGAAACTGGCGCAAAACGGAGGCGCCGGGCTCAAGCAACTGATTCGTTTGATCGCTGATACCTGCGAGCGCGCGCAGGCCCATGAATCGCTGACGGTATTGCGACAACCCTTGGAGCAACTGGTCGCCCGCCTGCAAGCGGTCACCCTTGGATTGCTCACCGATCTGAGCCAGGGCAAGGTCAACGCGACACTGGCCAACTCGGCGCTGTACATGAAGGCGTTCGGGCACGCAGTGATTGGCTGGCGCTGGCTGGCGCAGGCGATTCGCGCCCAGGAAGGGTTGGAGAAGAACGACGAAGCCGATAGCGACTTCTACAAGGGCAAGTTGCAGGCCGCCCGGTACTTCCTGACATGGGAAGTACCGGGCTGCCATCATGAACTGGCGATCCTCGAGCGCCGGGATGATGCGTGCCTGACGATGCACGACGCGTGGTTCTGAGTGCCGCGCTCACCTGCTACCAGTCGTGTCCATTTCCGATTTCGACAGGCGCTTTGCGTTTGAACGGGAAGAAGTGATCCTGCAATGCTTCCAGCTGCCGCTGAAACGCGGCGGAGCGAACGGGCAGGTGACTGGGCGGATCGATGCCCAGGTGATAGTAGTCCGGCCGCTGCTCTCGCAACACATCGTTGAACAGCGCCGGGCCCGTCAGCTCGAGCACGGTTTTGCGGTACCCCTTCATGGCCTGCGAGGTCAGCAACTCGGTGACCGGCGTGGAACGATCAACCGTGGGAGGGGGCGTCTCGAAAAACCCGGGCTGCGCCTGGTTTCGCAAGGCCAGCTCTTCGCTGAGACGAGCAAGCACAGGGTTTCCCGCATGACTGGCGAACAGGCTATTGCCATAGCCGCGAAAATCCAGCGAGGGCACAGCAACCGCTTTGCCGAGCAGCAAGTCGCCATGGGCCGCCTCAAGATGAACACCGTTGATGGAAGCGGTCAGCACATCATCGGAGTCCATGTAGATGCCTCCGTAGGCGTCGATCAGGGGATAACGGAGGATGTCGGAGGCGGCAGCATAGTTTTTACCTGCACCGCCTCGTGCCTCGCGATACAGCGCCTGATGCCTGCCGCGAAGGAACGCCGCGAAGAAATTCTCATCCTGCAGGTTCGACACCGCCAGCGACGGCGCACGACTTTTCACGCTCGCGCGAATGCGATTCAGCGTTTCCTGACTGTCGACATCCACATGCAAAACAGACTGAAAATCCGGGCTGCGATTTGCGTTTCTGATGAGGTTTTCCATGCGGGCTTCCTCCAGCGGCTGATCGCCCACCCATATGTAGTGAATCTTTCTCGGTATCGGCTTGAGGTGAGTGGGCAGGGTGGGCAGCCGGGGGAGTTCGACCACCTCGACGGTGGCCTGCGGATTGATAGGCTGGGGTTCATCCAGCACGCTTCGCGACTGCCAGTCTCCATTCTGGTCCAGCCTCAGCCCTCTTGAGTCGGTGCCCGGAAGCTTCCAGGTTTTCGCGTCGTCATCGTAAATGACCCCGCGCTGTCTGCCATCGATCATGATCGAATAACGCCCGCCAGACGTGCTGACGCCGTCGATGGGAATCGCCACCTTGATCGCGGGGGCATCCGGCTGCAGGAAACCACTCTGGGTCGGTGGCAGGACCTCGGGCAGATCAACGATCGAGACGCCCTCAGTGGGGCCCGCCGCCTCTCCCCGGAGGTTTTCGCCACCCGGCTCGATTTTCAGTCGGTTGGCGAAGGGCAGATAAAACCGCTCCACTTCCTCCAGACGTTCCGAATACGCGACGGAGAGTATGT
Source organism: Pseudomonas sp. W5-36 (assembly GCF_046540455.1). Taxonomy (NCBI): domain Bacteria; kingdom Pseudomonadati; phylum Pseudomonadota; class Gammaproteobacteria; order Pseudomonadales; family Pseudomonadaceae; genus Pseudomonas; species Pseudomonas sp. W5-36. The sequence goes on from NZ_JAXCIQ010000002.1 coordinate 76,834, forward strand.
TGCTGGTCGCCCGATAGTTTCCGGTCAGCAGCCCCGCATAATCGGGCCGGGACGACTTAATGACGTCCAGGAACAAACCGGGTCCCGTGATACGGGACACTTCGGCGAGATACCTCTTGGCGTCCGAGGACGAATGTTTGAGGGCCCTCAACGCCTCTTCCCCCAGTTTGAATCGCTGGTGCAACGCTGTCTCCATCGCTCTGAGCACCGGATTATCCCGATGGCTGGCAAAGTGACTGTTTGCAGGGCCGACGTGCATGAGCGTTTCGGAGCTGACTGACCTGCCCACCAGCACATCGGAAGGGCCTGCGGCAAGTGCCTGGCCCTTGAACGACTGGGCCAGGACATCATCGCAATCCATGTAGATGCCCCCGTACTCCCTGATCAGGCGGTACCTGAGCACATCCGCAGCGGCCGCAAGGTTCTGGTTCTGGCCATGACGGAAGTAGGCGTACGGCTCGGCACTTTCCTGTTCGTACAGGGAAAAGCCATCGAAGAACTGCTCGTCCTGGAGGCTCGAAATGGTCATCTGGGGAAAGCTGGAAAATTCAGCCTGCAACTGCTGCTCGGCGGTCAAGCCGTCCACTGTTGCGGAGTAATCGATATCGACATGAAGTGCGAACTTGAGATCCGGACTGGTCCTGATGTTCTGTTTGATCGTTTCGATCAGGTCTGGTCCGGGCAATCCATCGCCTAGCCAGATCTGATGAATCGTACGATCGATGGGCAAAGACTTCGCAGACACGCCTGGCAGCCGCGGAAATGTGTAAACCGTGTCATTCACACCGGCGCGAAGGCGGCCTTTGACGCTCAGATAACGACGCTCGTCCCCCACGCTCCACTTGCCGTTGTTATCCAGCCAAAGCAGCTCCTCAGTGACTTTATGTCTCCAGCACGCGACGTCAGCATCGTAATACACGCCCGTACCTTCCGGCGTATTCATGGCGTAAAACCGATGGACCTGATGACCGGCACTGTTAGTCAGCGTCCTCTGCTCAATGCCGTCCATCGGCACATCGATCTGAACCCGGGGCTGTGCCCGAACGCGCTCGACAGGTGCAGTCACGCCCTGGTCTTTCGTGGAAGCCGCTGTGACGGCATCGCCATAGCTTTCCCCTCCCCGCAGTCCAGGCCTCAGGTCCAGGTCTGAATAGAACCCATTAAGGCGCTTGATATAAGGACCTTTGATGGCCGCATCTTCGGGAGAGAAAATCCGGTACTGCTTGACCGAATCGACCCGCTCGACCCGGTAGATCTTCGAATGAATCCTGGCGAAATAAACGGCCTCGCCTGACGCCGGATCGACGGATTTGTACACGGCGCCGACGTCATCGCGTGTCCAGCTGCCCGAAAGATCAAGGGGCTCGCTGTACTCGAACCGGGTCAGCTCCGCTCGTAAACGTGGGGGCAACGATCGAAGGCCCTCTGGCTCAACACCAAACGCCTTCGCGCTGTCATAACCTGCTTCGTGCTGGGTTTTGCGCAGCAGGCGACTGTGCTCTTCCTGCGCCAGTCGGGCCTCTCGTGCGCTTGCATCTTCGTTGGCTCGCTCGTGCGCCTGCTGCGCAATCTCCTCATCGATCTCCTGCTGTTGTGCAGACGCTGCCGCTTTCTGCTCGGCGCTCCGACTGTCGATCACCTGCCCCACTTCATCTGCCGCACCCGGAACGACTTCGCCTGCACGCTGCGCCGCAGCGGCTGCGTCAATAATCTCCACGGCGCCCTGGGCAATGGCCGGCACCGCATTCAAAACACCGAAGACAAGGCGGCCAACACCGTTTTTTCGTTCTTCATAGGTCTTGCCCTCGATCACCTCGTCTGCCCCTAGCCCCAGAAGCGCGACCGACATCGCCGCCAATGGCAGCCACAGCTCGGGCACGACCATTGCGATGGCTCCCGTGACGCTGATGGCGGTGGACAACCGCTGCGCGAGCACCTCTTTGCGGTAGTCGCTTTGCGTGCGAATACTCAGCGCCGCATCAGAGCGCTGCCGATCCTGCAGGCTTTGGCGAAAGTGGGAAAACGGCCAAGGGGAAAGTGCGGCACCGAGCGCGATCTCCCGATAAGGGGGCCAACTGCCTGTCGCACCGTTCAGCAGGTGCGGAAAGACCGCAAGACCGGCCAGCGTCGTATGGAGACCGCTCAGAAAAAGACCGTCGCTGTCGTCTTCAAGTTTGAAGTGACGCTCCAGGGCCTGCCGTTTGCGGGTGTCTTTACACTGCAGCGCGATCCAGTTCTGTAGCGCTGTGAGATCGTTGAAGCCATGAAAAGGCGACGAGTTGCCGGGGATATAAACCACTAGCCGGCCTGTCTGTTCATCCCTGATCACAATGATGTCGGTCGCTGCATAGCGATACAGAATGAGTTCGCGGAACGTGAACGCATGGGAAAGAGGTGCATCGCGGAATGATTCGAATGTCAGTTGCTCCCAGGCTTGTGACGGATCGAGGCCCAGGGACTTGAGCACCAGCGCTTTGTCCTCCTGGCTCATCGAGCCTTCGGAATGCTGGATGTAGGCTGACTTGAGCAAGGCAGCCTTGAGAAGCAGGTTGTAGTCACCGCCATGCTGTTCCCAGAACGTGTCGAGCGTCCTCTCGTAGTGATCGAGCAATGCGTTATCCCAGACGAAGGCCTTGAACGCCTTGGGGTCGATGGACGTGTGGGTGGAGGCATCAAATCGCTGCGGGGAGGTTCTGCGATAAACGGCCTCATAGGCGAAACAATCCGGAAGGTTCAGAGGCGTGGGCGAGACACGTGCGGGATACCCTCCCTCGCGATACGACTGCACGTGACCCAGATGATCAAACCAGTCGCCGTTACCTGCCTGCTGCCAGTTATGCATCAGCGCGTCGGTCAGCGTGAAGGCGTGAGCGATGTTGGCTCGCTGGGGCGCAGCATCCTGACCATTGAGGTACAGCGTGGTGATCAGCAATTCATCAGGGTCAGTTTCTTCCGGGAAGTGCTGGAGCAGGTAGGCTTGCGCCTGCGTGCGTGCGTAGTCATGGGGCGATTCGTACCGCACGTGCTGCTGACCGAGCCAGTCGCTCAGCAGCGTGGCGTGAGCGTCGACTTCTTTCCCGGGGGCAGGCTCGACGGGCCACCCGTCTTGGTCGCGCGGCACGGGTGGCTCATTCCAGCCACTGTCTCCCCAGTCTTCGCCTCGCTGGCCACCCCAGCCCGAAGGTCGCGAGCTGTCGCGGCTGCGCCCAGGCGCGTCAGCTCTGCGCTGCGGAGCGGTCGTATCCTTTCTGTCTTTCATAACCCGACATCCTGTCAGTGAGTGAGCCCTTAGAGTCCACCGACAGGCACGCCGGGCCGCCATAGATAATTATTGCTTACGAAATGAGCAGGCAGTTCAGGGTTGTTGAGACGGGAAAAAACAATCGACCAACACCCGCCCGGCGCTTCCCAGTCGGGCCGCGTAATCCTGGCGACTGAAAGGCTCTGCGGTTCGCATGTCGAGCAATTTTCGGCCCGGGACCGGACCGGTGACTTCGCGCAGCTGTACTTTCATGAACCGATAAAACGTCCCGATCACTTGCTCGATGCTGTCGATCTGAAAATAGTGCCCGGGCAAAAAGATAGCCTCAGCCTCGTCCGGACTCGCGGAGAACGGCGCGATGGGTGCCGCGCCCAAGTACTGTTTTTCCGGCAGCACAAACACCACGCTGGTGTCGTCGAAACGGACCGGGGTATTCGTGGCACTGGCATGGGCGCCTGCCTGACTGCTGGCAAAAGTGCGCGCCTGATAGGGATTTTCGCTGAACGAGGTGATGTCGGTATTGACCAGCACATCGCCCACGGTCACCTCGCCGGTGCGAAAAAAGGCCCCCGACGTACCACGCGCCCCACTGCCGCCGCGATACAGTGCGACGTCATTGTTGTACCCCAGCGTGCTGACATCCTCGACGAGCTTTTGTACCAGCGCGACTTGATCGGAATAGATCGCCACGCCGGTTCGCAAAAACTGGTTATACGCATCGTCTTCGTGGGTGTAGTGCTTGATGGAAGAGCCGACGTATTCACCGTCTGCGGTCTTGAACACGCGATGCTTGGCGCCCCACTGATCAAAATGCACGTCTTCACCCTCGGAGTCGGTCGAGACTATTTCCTGTGGCTCCATGCAGAACACTTCCACCACGGCCTTTTGCCGGGCCAGAGCGGCCTCGGAATACAGCTGCTCATCAAACAGGTTGAGCTGCATGAAGCGATCCCAGAATGCCGATTGCACGCTGGAAAAGGGCGTCGCAGGCGGCGAAGTGACCGCCAGGGCGCCGGCGTCCATGGGTGCACCGCCAGCAAGGCCCGGGATGGGAAGCCGTTCCCACCGGCCTTGCCCATCGAACCGAACCGGGCATCTGCCACTGAACGCAAACGGGTTCTGGGGATCGACGATGACCCAGCTGCCCAGGCTTTCATCGAGGCTCAAACGATGCGCCTGCCCGTCGATGAACGCCCATGTCTCGCCATTGCCCAGCCGATATGTCCCTTCATGGAGCCCTTGCTCCGAGACCGGCGTCAGCGATTCAAGGACAACGTTGTTGCTCATGCCGGACAAAGGATCGGTGGCCACGGGAGTCGGCATGGCATCGGCACCTGCGCTCAGCCCCGTTGGGCTTCGGGGCCTCATGGGTTCCCTGACATCAGCTCCCAGGCGCGACAGCAGCGGCAGGTTCACGAACAGATAAATAGCGCTGGCGATGGCGCCCAAGATACCCCGCCTGCGTTGTTCGGCGTTTTTAGCGTTGACCGCCTGATCGATGCTCAATCCGGTGCTGATCAGGCTCGCGCCCACCACAGCCAATGCCAGCGGCCAACCCAGCGGCGCCAGATTGCCGAACACGGAGAGAAAGGCGTTCAGATACCCCAGCCAGATCTGCTTGCGAAGATCGCTGTTATCGGTCAGCAGGGTGGTGGCGTCAGCGGTCATGTCGTGACGGGCGACATCACGAAGATAGGCGAACGGATCACCCGGAATCGGTGCCGCCCCGCGATTGACGAGTCGATCGACCCCCGCGTTATCGTGGTCGCTCATCAGCAGCTGAGTCACATCGCGCTGAAACGCAACGCGGTGCGTGTCCCAATCGCTCGCCGAATGCAGAAAGCGAGCGCAAATAGCCTCTCGAGTGCCAAGGGAAAGGAACTGCCCCTTCAACCATTCGTACACCTGTTGATGGGTATCGAAGCAGTAGAAAGGGGTTTGCGCACCGCAGACATAGAGGATCTGACGGCCACCCTCATCGACAACACGCAAAATGTCCCGAGCCTTGAACGCGCCCAGCTCCAGATGGAACACCGATACCGCTGACGTCGCAGGCGCGGGGTCACGCAGCTGCTCAAGCGTCACAGAGTCACCCCCGGCAGTCAGGACGCTGCGCAGTACGTCGAAATCCGTCGCCGACAACAGACCTCTGCTCAGGCTTTCTCCCGCAGACGCCAGGTAGCGCACCTTGGCAAGCACGCAGAAGTTGTCGCTGTGCTGAGCCCAGAACCGGTCCATCTGGCGCCGGTAGCCCGCACTGAAATCGAGGGCCCAGAAATCGTTGAGCACCTCTGCCGGAAGCATGCGCACTTCATTCTGTTCATTGAAAACGCCATGTTCGGGGCCGTCGGTGTAGAAACCTCCATACACCGCCAGCTCGTCCGGGGCTTGCTGGTCGCTAACGTCGAAACGGCGAATCACCAACTCGGTCATCGTCATCGACTTCACCGCCTTACCAGCATGCTGCCATCCGGTAAAAGACCGTGAACTGCTGCTGGCGGTTGAGAAACGATGCCAATACACCTGATCAGGATCCAGATGCTTACCGGTGTGCCTGAAAATGATGTTCTGCGCAGCGGACCTCGCCAGCGCGTTGAGATCGGGGTAAACGGCGACATAACGGCTCGCCATTTTTTTGAGCTGACGCTCATCCGATTCGGGTAATGGGTGGGCTTGTACGTTCATGGTGATCACTTCTTCTGGATAGAAACAGAAGGTGACCAGAGTCCACGCCAATGACTGGCATAAATAGGTATTACCGCCGTCATCTGGGAAACGTGTATGCACAGCGGCATGCGAGTGGCAGGGCGGGCCCTGCGGCAACATTAGCCCACCCATCTGGAATTACGCTTTGACAGCCATGCAATTCAACAGGTTAAATCCCTTGGCACGCGGACTGCATGGTCAGTTCGCGCCCTCGTTTGTTCGAATTCGTTTCTGGAGTACCGCCCTTGGATGCCACGACCATCAACAGCCTGTTCCTGATCGGCGCGTTGCTGGTGGGTGCAAGTATTCTGGTCAGCTCGCTGTCCTCCCGCCTCGGCATTCCCATTCTGGTGATCATCCTCGCCGTCGGCATGGTGGCGGGCGTCGATGGCGGCGGCATCATCTTCGATAATTACCCAACGGCCTATCTGGTCGGCAACCTGGCGCTGGCGGTCATCCTGCTCGATGGCGGCTTGCGCACGCGGGTGGCGAGCTTCCGGGTTGCACTTTGGCCCGCCTTGTCGCTGGCGACGGTCGGGGTGCTGATCACCACGGGGCTGACCGGCATGGTTGCCGCCTGGCTGTTTGACCTGAACATCATCCAGGGCCTGTTGATCGGCGCCATCGTCGGTTCCACAGACGCCGCCGCCGTGTTCTCGCTGCTGGGCGGCAAAGGCCTGAACGAACGGGTGACCGCCAGCCTTGAAATCGAATCCGGCAGCAACGACCCGATGGCGGTGTTCCTCACCGTCACGTTGATCGACATGTTGTCCAGCGGACAGACCGGCCTGCACTGGAGCCTGCTGGGCCACCTGATTCAGGAATTCGGCATCGGCGGCATCATCGGGCTGGGCGGCGGCTGGATCATGCTGCAGCTGGTCAACCGGATTAATCTGGCCAACGGCCTGTACCCAATCCTGGTGGTCGCCGGTGGTCTCGTCGTCTTCGCACTGACCAACGCCATCCACGGCAGCGGCTTCCTCGCGGTTTACCTGTGCGGTCTGGTACTGGGCAACAAGCCGATTCGCAGCCGCCACGGCATTCTGCACATGCTCGACGGCATGGCCTGGCTGGCACAGATCGGCATGTTCCTGGTGCTCGGCCTGCTGGTCACGCCCCATGATTTGCTGCCGATCGCGCTGCCGGCGCTGGGCCTGGCGTTGTGGATGATTCTGGTGGCGCGGCCGCTGTCGGTGCTGGCGGGGCTGCTGCCCTTCCGGGTGTTCCACGGTCGCGAAAAAGCCTTTATCGCCTGGGTAGGCTTGCGCGGCGCGGTACCGATCATTCTGGCGGTTTTCCCGCTGATGGCCGGCCTGCCCCATGCGCAGCTGTACTTCAACCTCGCGTTCTTCATCGTGCTGGTGTCGCTGCTGGTTCAGGGCACGAGCCTGCCGTGGGTGGCGAAATGGCTGAAAGTGACGGTGCCGCCTGATCCGGCGCCGATCTCCCGCGCGGCGCTGGAGGTGCATGTCACCAGCGAGTGGGAGCTGTTCGTGTATCGCCTTGGCGCCGAAAAGTGGTGCATCGGTGCCGCGTTGCGCGAGCTGAAAATGCCCGAAGGCACGCGGATCGCAGCGCTGTTCCGTGGTCAGCAACTGCTCCACCCGTCGGGTAGTACGGTGCTGGAAGTCGGCGATCTGCTGTGCGTCATCGGCCACGAACACGACCTTCCTGCCCTCGGCAAGCTGTTCAGTCAGGCGCCGCAGCGGGGTCTGGATCTGCGCTTCTTCGGCGACTTCGTTCTCGAGGGAGACGCTGAGCTGGGGGCTGTCGCGGCACTCTACGGCCTGAAACTCGACGGGCTGGATCCGGGGATGCCGCTGAGTCAGTTCATCATTCAGAAGAATCGCGGCGCGCCGATCGTGGGCGACCAGATCGAATGGAATGGAACTATTTGGACGGTTGCGGTTATGGACGGGAACAAGATCCTCAAAGTGGGCGTCAGATTCCCCGAAGGAAGCCGCCCGGGCCCCGGGCTGTTCCTTTAAACTGCCCCCCATTTCTGCTCGCTCGACCCGGTGTCTATGTTCACGCTGCGAAACCTTTTTGCCTCGGCCCTGCTTGGGCTGTGCCTGTCGTCCGTACCGGCGCATGCCGCCGATACGCCTCCCCTGTCCAGCGAGGCCGTCCAGCGCAGTCTGGACAAGATCGCCGACCGCAAGCTGACCGCTGACGACCAGAAAGCGCTGCAGCAGGTGTTGGAACAGACGCTGACGTTTCTGTCCAGCCAGAAGGACAACCAGCAGAAGCTGGAAGACCTGAAAAAGCAGCTTGCCGATGCACCCCGACAGACCACCGAGAACCAGCGCGAGCTGACCAAGCTCAAAGCCAGCAAAGTCATACCGGTCGCGCAGCGTTACGCCAATCTGGACGTGCCGCAGCTTGAGCAAGTACTGAGTCAGCGCAGCGCCCAGCAGGCTGATCTGCAGAAAGCCCTCAATGATGCCAACAGCCTGACCATCACCGCGCAAACCAGACCAGAGCGCGCCCAGGCCGAGATCAGCAGCAGCCAGACGCGCATTCAGGCCATCAACAGCATCCTCAAGTCCGGCAAGGACGGTGGCAAGACCATCAACGCCGACCAGCGCAACGCCTTGAACGCTGAGCAGGCCTCGTTGAATGCATTGATTGCCCTGCGTCGTCAGGAGCTCGCCGGCAACAGCCAGTTGCAGGACCTCGGCGGCAGCCAGCGCGATTTGCTCACGGAAAAGGTCAATCGCCAGGATCAGGAAATCCAGGACCTGCAAACGCTGATCAACGAGAAGCGTCGCGCCCAGTCCCAGGAAACCGTGGCGCAGTTGTCCCTCGAAGCGCAGAAAGCAGGCGGCAGCAGCCTGCTGGCGACCGAAAGCGCCGCCAACCTCAAGCTCTCCGACTACCTGCTGCGCGGCACAGACCGCCTCAACGAGCTGACCCAGCAGAACCTGAAAACCAAGACCCAGCTGGATGCCATCACGCAAACCGATCAGGCGCTGGACGAGCAGATCAACGTGTTGAGCGGCAGCCTGCTGCTGTCGAAAATCCTCTACAAACAGAAGCAGTCGCTGCCCAAGCTCAAGCTCGACAGCGGCCTGGCTGACGAAATCGCCGACATTCGCCTGTACCAATTCGAGGTCAATCAGCAGCGCGAGCAGATGAGCAGCCCAAGCGCTTACGTCGACACGCTGCTGGCGACGCAGAAGCCGGAAGACGTCACGCCTGCGCTGCGCAAGACGCTGCTTGATCTGGCGACCACGCGCAGCGACCTGCTGGAGCGGCTGAACCGCGAGCTCAGTGCGCTGCTCAACGAATCCATCACCCTGCAGCTCAATCAGAAACAGCTGGTCAGCACGGCCAACAGCCTGCGAGCCACCCTTGATGAGCAGATGTTCTGGATTCCGAGCAACAAGCCGCTGGACCTGGAGTGGTTCGAGCGTATTCAGCCGCGACTCGTCAAACAGGTGACCACCCTGCCCTGGACGTCCAGCGTCAGCGAGCTCTACGACGGACTGACCCAGCGTCCGCTGATCTTCCTGCCGCTGTTTCTGGTGATCGGCGCGCTGATGTGGAAACGCAAGGCGCTGTACGACAAGCTCAATCGACTGCACGCCGACATCGGCCACTTCAAACGGGACCGGCAGTGGCAGACGCCGCTGGCCATTTTCATCAACGTGCTGCTGGCGATGCCGTTGTCGCTGACCCTGGCGGTGTGTGCATTCGCGCTGCAGATCGACGCCCGCGGGCAGAACATCAATCTGGGTTCGGCACTGCTGCAAGTGGCGCTGGCCTGGCTGGTGTTCTACACCGCCTACCGGATTCTCGCGCCGGGGGGCGTGGCGCAATTGCACTTCCGCTGGGAAAAACCGCAAGTGGAATTCCTGCGCGGCTGGATCCGTCGTCTGGGTCTTGTGGTGCTGGCGCTGGTGACAGTGGTCGCCGTGGCCGAGCACGAACCTTCAGCGCTGGCCGACGACGTGATCGGCATCGCCGTGGTGCTGACGTGCTACGCCCTGATGACTTGGCTGCTCGCGCGCCTGCTGCTCACCAGCCCGACCCACCACAGCGCTTCACTGTTTCGCCGCGCAGTGGGGCTGGCCTTTACCGCCCTGCCCGTCGCGCTGTTCGTCGCCGTGTGCTTTGGCTATTACTACACCGCGCTGAAGCTCAGTGATCGCCTGATCGACACGCTGTACCTGCTGATGCTGTGGCTGGTCATCGAAGCCGCCTTCGTGCGCGGGCTGAGCGTCGCCGCTCGCCGTCTGGCTTACCAGCGCGCGCTGAGCAAACGTCAGGCCGCGAAAGAAGCCGGAGAAGGCGAAACACTGATCGAAGAGCCGACGCTGGACATCGAGCAGGTCAACCAGCAGTCGCTGCGACTGATTCGTCTGGCACTCATCGCAGGCTTCATCGGCGCGCTCTACTTCGTCTGGGCCGACCTGATTTCGGTGTTCTCGTACCTCGATAACATCACGCTGTACGAGTACACCAGCGGCACGGGCGCCAACATCAACATGGTGCCGATCAGCCTCGGCGATTTGATCGGAGCCCTGGTGATCATCGGCATTACCTTCGTTTTGGCCGGCAACTTGCCGGGCCTGCTGGAAGTGCTGGTGCTGTCGAAGCTCAACCTCAAGCAGGGCAGTTCGTACGCGACCACCACATTGCTGTCGTACACCATCGTCGGCGTGGGGTTTGTCTCCACGCTGTCGGCCCTCGGCGTGAGCTGGGACAAGCTGCAATGGCTGGTGGCGGCGCTGTCACTGGGCCTGGGTTTCGGCATGCAGGAGATCTTCGCCAACTTCATCTCCGGGATCATGATCCTGTTCGAACGCCCGGTGCGGATCGGCGACACGATCACCATTGGCGCCCTGTCGGGTACGGTGAGCAAGATCCGCATCCGCGCGACCACCATTACTGACTTCGACCGCAAGGACATCATTGTCCCGAACAAGACGTTCATCACCGGACAACTGATCAACTGGTCGCTGACCGACACCATCACCCGCGTGACGCTGAAGCTGGGCGTGGATTACGGCTCGGATCTGGACCTGGTGCGCAGCCTGCTGCTCAAGGCCGCCCGTGATAATCCGCGAGTCTTGAAAGAGCCCGAACCGATCGTTTACTTCCTCAATTTCGGTGAAAGCACCCTCGACCACGAGCTGCGCATGCATGTGCGTGACCTGGGGGACCGCAACCCGGTGCTCGACGAGATCAACCGGTTCATCAACAAGGAATTCAAGAAGCAGCACATCAATATCTCGTTCCGGCAGATGGAGGTTTACCTCAAGAATATGCAGGGACAGGAGTACAAGATGGTGCCGGTCGAGCCCGAGCAGAAAACCATCACGCCGACCACTGTTGTGTCTCCAGCGCCAAAAGATGCTCCGGAGCCGCCCGAAGTCAGGCTCGACTGACCATGGAAAACCCAGCAGAATGGTCGGACATTCTGCTGGAGGCATCCCTTGAAAGCCCTCGACGAGCTGACTTTCGATAATCGTTTTGCCCGTCTGGGTGATGCGTTTTCCACCACCGTGCTGCCCGAGCCCATCGCCGAACCGCGGCTGGTGGTTGCCAGCGAAGCGGCCCTCGCGTTGCTCGATCTGGACCTCGCTCAGGCAGAACAACCTCTGTTTGCTGAAATTTTCAGCGGTCACAAACTGTGGGCCGAGGCCGATCCGCGGGCGATGGTTTATTCGGGTCATCAATTCGGTTCGTACAACCCGCGCCTGGGTGATGGCCGCGGTTTGCTGCTCGGCGAGGTATATAACGACGCCGGCGAACACTGGGACCTGCACCTGAAGGGCGCCGGACAGACACCGTACTCGCGCATGGGCGATGGTCGTGCTGTATTGCGCTCGTCGATCCGCGAGTTTCTGGCCTCAGAAGCTCTGCATGCCTTGGGCATCCCGACCAGCCGCGCGGCCTGTGTGATCGGCTCCAGCACCCCGGTGTGGCGCGAAACCCAGGAGCGTGCGGCGATGGTGCTGCGATTGGCGCAAAGCCACGTGCGCTTCGGCAGCCTCGAGTACTTCTTCTACACCAAACAGCCGGAACAGCTGAAGCAACTGGCCGATCACGTGCTGTCCCTGCACTACCCCGAGTGCCTGGAACAGCCCGAACCGCACCTGGCGATGTTTCGCGTGATCGTCGAGCGTCAGGCCGAGCTGATTGCCAAATGGCAGGCCTATGGCTTCTGTCATGGCGTGATGAACACCGACAACATGTCGATTCTCGGCATCACCTTCGACTTCGGCCCGTTCGCGTTTCTGGATGACTTCGACCAGCATTTCGTCTGCAACCATTCCGATCACGAAGGCCGCTACTCCTTCAGCAATCAGGTCCCCATCGGCCAGTGGAACCTCAGCGCATTGGCGCAGGCGCTGACGCCCTTCGTCAGCGTCGAGGATTTGCGCGGGGCGCTGGACCTGTTTCTGCCGCTGTATCAGGCGCATTACCTGGACCTGATGCGCCGACGTCTGGGCCTCACAACGGCGGAAGAGGATGACGCTGAGGTGATCGCGGGCTTACTCCAACTGATGCAGAACAGCGGCGTCGACTACACCCTGTTTTTCCGCCAATTGGGGGAGGAGTCAGCCGAGGTCGCGGCAGGCACGTTGCGCGGCGACTTCGTCGACATGCTCCGCTTCGACGCCTGGGCCGACGCCTACAAAGCCCGCATCGCCCGCGAACCCGAGTCCAGCCAACAGGATCGCCGCACGCGCATGCACGCGGTCAATCCGCTGTACATCCTGCGTAACTACCTGGCCCAACGCGCCATCGAAGCGGCCGAACAAGGCGATGACAGCGAAGTCCGCCGCCTGCATCAGGTGCTGTGCACACCGTTCGATGAGCAGCCTGGAATGGAGGGTTATGCACAGCGTCCGCCGGATTGGGGCAAGCATCTGGAGATCAGTTGCTCGTCGTGAGTGGGGGTGAGTTGACGTCAGATAAAGACCTCTGCCGGCACGCCGAAACGTTCCGAAATCTTGCGGATCTGCTTGAGGCTCAACTGGCGCTCGCCTGAGAGTATTTCGGAAATGACGGACTGATTCCCCACTTCAGGCATGTCGCCTTGGCCAAGGTTGTGCTCGTGCATCAGGTAACGCAGCGTCTCGGAGCCTGAGGCCATAGGCATGGGCCGATGCTCATGGTCATAGGCTTCAATCATTTCGCTGACCAATATGGCGAGACGATTCAGAGGGTGCTGCTCATCCTCTCCGATGATCTCCAACAGTTCGTCGAGCCCGCTGACAAGCAGGTCATATTCAGCTTCCGTTTCAGGCCGAGTCAGCAATGGCGCCAAGTGATGCCAGTGCTCCGCAGCCTGTTTAATGAGCGCGCTCATTGCTCATCCCTCCATTTAGCTTTGTCGTATTCACGATGGTCGAACACATGCTTTATGTACAGCCGCTGCGCTGAGTAGTTAACCGACGCAATCAGCCGGATCTTGTTCCCGCCGATATCAAAAACATGAAATCTTCCCACTTTATCTGTAGAGGGCAACACCGCTCTCATCGCACTAAAATCGTTCAGCCTGGATGCTTTGATTAAGCGGTACCAAGCGTCCAGAGCCGTTGCCGATTGTGGCCATCTCTTTTTTGCCTCCCAGATTCGCTTTTCAGTGATGACGTGCATTTCCCTACCGTTGTGCGTGCAATATCCAGCTTAGCGACCCATCCGACCATTACCAACTGCAATGGCCGGAGCATTTTTTATCCTGCTGCCTTCTCATTCCTGGTCGTGGTACCCACTTGCTCAACTTGCGTACCGGAATTCGCAGCCGCTGGCTTTTCAAGTCCGTGCGCCGCCGTAGCTGGCTCAGGTGAACTACGAGGCGCGAACTTCTTCGTGTAGGCGATGTTGTTTGGGTCGGCTTTCTTGTCTTTGCTGGTGTCGACGATGCCGGCCAGAATGTCATAGAGGGTCAATTTGCGGTCCGCCGCCTGACGTCCAAAAGCGCCCGGCAGGCTGGGCAGCGTCGGGGCACTCTTGATTCGCGCCTCCAGAATGGCTTGCGCTCCCTTGGGATAACTCACCGCCCTTTCAATCGCGGGCAGCGACTTGAGGTAGCTCAGAGCGTCGTTGTAGAACCGGGAGGCCTTGCCCGTCCGGGCTTGCTCGATCACTCCCCCGTTTATCGCAACCTTGCGCCAGTCCTCGTCCATCTTCTGCACGCCCTGCCAGGCCGCACGCCGTTCGTTGAGCGTGAAGCTTGCGCTGTCGTCAAAGGCAATCAGGTTCAGTTGTTCGCGGGAGAGGTTCTCGAACGGGCTCTTGGCGTTCTTGTCGCCCGCCAGCGTCCGGGTCACGAACGCACTGGCCTCGCGCGCGCGGTCCAGCAATTCAGGGTCGTTTGTCTGGGGCACTTCCATCGCCCGGGTGCCGCTGTTGGCCGCGCGGCCTTCGATCAAAAACTCATTGATGCGATTACGCCCGTATTGCCCCAATTCGGCATGGGTCATCCCTGCGTCTCTCTTCTCGGCTCGCGCTGCGCTCTCGTTCAACTGAGCCGCCAGTGTCGAAAACGTCGCTTTGTCGGCAGTCGCCGGTGCGGCCTTGTCGACAGCTTTTGGATCGCTGGTCGCGACAGTGCCGAGGGCTTGTGTTTTGTTCGCGACAACCGCTGCAACGGCGGCCTGGATCTGGCTGATCAGGGGCGACTCCCTGGCTATGAGATGACAGGGGCCGACGCGCATATTCGTCAGTCAGCCCCTCGCGTCGACACTAACGACGGGCAGGGAGGGCGAACAGTTGGGCGAACGGGGGATGCTTTCGGACAATTAGCGCTTGGGGATTCGGCTTAACGCGCGCAGTCAGGGGCTGGGACCAAGGATGAAAGGGGAGCTTGTTGCTTCTTCAGGTTTGAGATTTTGTGAGCGAGGGGTACCCCAGCGAGCGATGAAAAGGTGAGCCAGCTCACACCTCGGATTTGAGGTAGCCAACGAAGCCAGCCATTTACGACGACCCGGCGATAACGGTGAAACCGTAAAGCTTGATAACTCACCCCGCCGGCTCCACCTAGTAGTCATCAACCCTACTCAGGCCTCTGCCATGTCCGATTCCCTGCTGATCCCCTGCCCGCATTGCAACGGGCTCAATCGCATCCCTGCCGCGCGGGTGTCCGACCAGCCGAAATGCGGGCGTTGCAAGCAGCCGGTTTTGCTGAGCAAGCCGTTCAACCTGACGCAGGGCGATTACGCCATTCAGATAAAGGGCGATCTGCCGTTGCTGGTGGACGTCTGGGCCGAGTGGTGCGGGCCGTGCAAATCCTTCGCGCCGACGTTTGAGCAAGCGGCAACTCAGCTAAGCGGTAGGGTTCGCCTGGCGAAGCTGGACAGTGAAGCCAATCAGCAGCTTTCCGCGCAGCTGGGCATTCGCTCGATCCCGAGTTTGATCCTGTTTAAGGACGGTCGTGAAGTTGCCCGGCAGAGCGGCGCGATGCCGTTGCAACAGCTGATGGCCTGGCTGACCAGTCAGGGAATATGAAAGGCGTTTCCTCGGCGATCGAAGTGCGTGACAGCCAGCGCTGTAGGGATGTTCTGAAAGCGCTTCTTTGCCCCGAGTCCGTCGAATTCTGCGTCTAGGCTTCGCCATTCCTATCGGCACCCTGGAGTGGTTAGCAATGACATACGTGGTCAGAGAGGGCGATTCAACGACAACCGGCGGCGTGGTGTTGAGCGCTTCAGGCTCGCACACATGGGAGGAGCGGCGCCTGGCGCGGATGGGCGATCCGGTCTGGTGCGAGGGGTGTGCACAGATCGGCTTCATTGCCCAAGGCAATCCGACCTTCATCGACGAACTCGTCGCCGTGGCGACCCATGGACAGACGGTGCGCTGCGGCTGCGCGGAAGGCACCCATCGCCTGATCGCCAGCCAGGATCAGCTTCAGGCCGACATGGACGCGACCATCGACATTCCCAAGGACATGGCCGAAAAGGCGCGCAAGCGAGCCAAGCACATGACCCGAGCCCGTCGGGAAAGCCACGCGCCGCTGGCCTGAGCCTTGATCTTGCCTCGCATCTCGTCAGTCAGCGATTCCCGGCACCCGTTTCCAGCAAATGATGCAGCTCAATAAACTGCTGAGTCAGCTTATGCCGCGGTTCCAGATGGATCAGCGGCATGTTGGCCTGGTGGGATTCACGCATCTTGATCGAGCTGGTGAGGTAGACCGGCAGCACCGGCAGCCCTTCCGCGATGAGTTCATCAAGGATCTGCTGGGGCAGGCTCGCCCGCGCCTGGAACTGGTTGACGATAATGCCCTCCACCTCCAGATCCTCGTTGTGATCTTCCTTGAGCTCTTCGATTTCTTTCAGCAGCCCGTAAAGCGCCTGACGGGAGAAACTGTCGCAGTCGAACGGAATCAGCACCCGATCCGCCGCGATCAACGCCGACACCGCGTAAAAATTCAGCGCCGGGGGCGTGTCCAGGTAGATGCGCTCGTAATCTTCGCTCAGCTCATCCAGCAGTTTGCGGAGCTTGTTGATCTTGTGCTTGGCTTCCAGCTTGGGCTGCAGATCAGCCAGCTCCGCCGTAGCGGTCACCACATGAAGGTTGTCGAAGGGCGTCTCGTAGATGTCGACCTGGTTCTTTTTAGCCCCAGGCCCGGACGACAAGGTCTGCTTGAAGAAATCGGCGATGCCCATGGGAATCTCGTCGCCAGTCAGCCCGGTCAGGTACTGCGTCGAGTTGGCCTGGGCATCAAGATCGATCAACAGCGTCCGATAACCTTCATGAGCACTGACAGCCGCCAGATTGCAGGCGATGCTGGACTTGCCAACACCGCCCTTCTGATTGAACACCACACGCCGCATGTAAGACTCCCTGTTGCTGTCTAGCTGTGAAGGATCGCCTATGACCCGATGAATGGTCCCGAGTCTAGGCAATCGCGATGAGTAGGGCGAGTCTCTCGGAAAAATCTGACGGCAAGCACCCAGCCTGGAACATCAGAAGTCTGGTTGCACCTACAAAATGATGTCAGACGCCACTGCTCTGCCCCTAAGAGTAGTCCTCAGTAAACTCACTATTTGTTTCAACGTTTGCCTCAGTGCGCTGGCATCGAGATAATGCCCGTCACTCGGTGATGGCGCCGCGCCATAGCCTGTGTCATTTCGGCGACTCGAAGCCCGGGAATACAAATTGTCGGCACACCTGGAAGGTAAAGCTTCATGATTCGCGCTTTGTTGCTGTTATGCGTGCTGTTAGTCAGTGGCTGCGCCAGCCATGCGCCGCTGCCTGCGCAAATACCTCACATCAAATTCCCCGTGCAGCTGCAGGTCCAGCGTGAGCAAGCCAGTCAGCGCGAAGAGTGGCTGATGACGATTCAGAAGGAGCGCCACGGCCTGCGCTTCTCGTTGCTGGACACCCTCGGTACTCCCGTGGCGCGTCAGCAGCTTCGCGAAGAGCGCTGGAAGGCAGACAGCCAACTGCCCCCCAACCACGAGGCAAGGGAGCTGTTCGCCGCCGTGCTTTTCGCCCTGACGTCCCTCGAGGAAGTGCGCTTTGACTACCCTGGCGTGCAGCTGCGTCCCTATGGTCGCAGCCTGGACGATCGCTGGTTTGTCGATTACGCCTCCGCGGGTGTGTTCCGGATCAGCATGGAGAGCGGCGAACTGAAATACGTGGTCACTCCACTCTTGGGCAAGGTGAGCAAATGACGGCGTTGCCCTGCACTCTGGACCATCTGCAATAACGCCATCGGCTTCTACACCGTGCCTCGGCTTCAGCCCGCCTTGCGCGTCACCAGTTCGACAAACGCCTTGGCCATGGGCGATTTCTGATCCTTGCGCTGCACCAGCCACACCGCTGAGGTGGCCTGGGCATCAAGCAGCGTCCGGTACACCACCCCGTCGATGCGCATGCGTTGATAGGACGCCGGCAGCACCGTCACGCCCAGTCCGGCTGCCACCAGACCAATGATGGTCATCGCCTCGCCCGCCTCCTGGGTGAACAACGGGCTGAAACCCGCCTCCCGCGCCAGATCCAGCAACTGCGCGTAGAGCCCGCTGCCGTAGCTGCGCGGGAAGAACACAAACGGCTCACTGGCCAGTTCCCGCAGATAAATGCCGCGTTCCGAGCCCTCGGCCAGTGGATGGTCCGAGCGCAGGATTGCCACCAACGGCTCGTGCAACAGCTCCACGGCGACCAGTGAATCCGGCAGCGGCAGGGGCCGCATGATGCCCACTTGCATCGACTCGTTCTCGAGCCGCTCGGCAACCTCCCGGCTGCTCATTTCCTGAAGCGCCAGGTGCACAGCGGGATAGCGCTGGCGAAACGCGAAGATGGCCTGCGGGATGCTTGAGGTGAACGGCGCGGATGCCGTAAAGCCGATCTTCAGCTCGCCCAGCTCGCCCAACTGCGCGCGCCGAGCGACGTCCGAGGCCTTCTCGACCTGCGCCAGCACCAGACGGGCTTCATCGAGGAACAACCGGCCCGCCTCGCTCAGTTCCACCCGGCGATTGGTGCGCTCAAACAGACGCGCGCCGAGTTCCTGCTCCAGGGCCTGAATCTGCTGGCTCAACGGCGGTTGCGAGATGCCGAGCGCCTGAGCGGCCCGACCAAAATGCAGCTCTTCAGCGACAGCGATGAAGTAACGCAGGTGTCGTAATTCCATGGTCATCCCAGTAGGTCGTGAAACCTATCAAACAGGTCGAACAATATATTGGAAGCAATCGTTAGCCGACTATATTCTTTTGCCACTGCTCCCCGCTCTCCCGTCTGAGGTCACCCGTGAATACTGCTGCATCCCCTTCTGCGTCCGCCGAGTTCACCACTGCGGCCATCCCGTTGGGCGACACGTACATCGAGAAGGACACGCCCGCTTTCATTCGCACGGTGCTGGCGCTGTTTTCTGGCGGTTTCGCGACGTTTGCGCTGCTGTACTGCGTGCAGCCGATGATGCCGGTGCTGTCGCGGGACTTCTCCATCAACGCCGCCCAGAGCAGCATGATTCTCTCGGTGTCCACCGCGATGCTGGCGATCGGGTTGCTCATCACCGGCCCCGTTTCCGACCGCCTCGGGCGCAAATCGGTGATGGTGTTCTCGCTGTTTTCGGCCGCCCTCTTCACCATCGCCAGCGCACTGATGCCGACCTGGGAGGGCGTGCTCATTACACGGGCGTTCGTGGGTTTGTCGCTGAGCGGCCTTGCCGCCGTTGCCATGACCTATCTCAGCGAAGAGATCCACCCGCAGCACATCGGCCTGGCGATGGGTCTGTACATCGGTGGCAACGCCATCGGCGGCATGAGTGGCCGGGTGATCACCGGGGTGTTGAGCGATTACGTCAGCTGGCACACGGCACTGTTGATCATGGGCATCATCGCGCTGGGCGCAGCCGGTGTGTTCTGGAAAATCCTGCCACCGTCGCGCAATTTCCGCGCACGACCGCTCAATGGCCGCAGCCTGCTGGAAGGCTTCGTCCTGCAGTTCCGTGATGCCGGGCTGCCGTGGCTGTTTCTGGAAGGCTTCCTGCTGATGGGCGCGTTCGTGACGCTGTTCAACTACATCGGCTACCGCTTGCTGGCAGACCCATACAACCTGAGCCAGGCCGTGGTCGGGCTGTTTTCGGTGGTGTACCTGTCCGGCATCTACAGCTCGGCGAAGATCGGCGCACTGGCCGATCAACTGGGCCGGCGCAACGTCTTGTGGGCCGTGATCGTGCTGATGCTCGCCGGCGTGGCGCTGACCCTGTTCACCCCGCTGCTGGTGGTGATCGTCGGCGTGCTGATGTTCACCTTCGGCTTCTTCGGCGCCCACTCCGTCGCCAGCAGCTGGATCGGCCGCCGCGCCATCAAAGCCAAAGGCCAGGCATCCTCGTTGTACCTGTTCAGCTACTACGTAGGCTCCAGCGTTGCCGGCACCGGCGGCGGCGTGTTCTGGCACTACGCCGGCTGGAACGGCATCGGCGCCTTCATCGGCACGCTCCTGCTGATCGCCCTCGCCGTTGCGCTGAAACTGGCTAAAGTGAAACCGCTGGCGGTGAATGTGCAGGTTTGAAGGGTGTATGCGTTTTCGCACAAATCGCGGCATCGTTTCACATCTTTCGCGTCTACCTCGCCTGACAGCAAAGCGTGAATAGTTGATTCACGCTTTGCTGCTATGATTAGATCTTTCAAACATAAGGGCCTTAGGGCTTTTTTCCAGACTGGAACCACAAAGGGAATTCGCCCCGATCATGCGAGACGGCTTAGCCAGATCCTTGGTGTTATGGCCTTTGCACGAAACGCTAATGACTTAGATATACCCGGTTTCAGGTTGCATCCTCTGAGGGGTGACCTGACCGGATTTTGGTCTGTATCAGTGAGCGGAAACTGGCGAATTATTTTTAGATTTATCGAGAACGACATCGAATTGGTCGACTATCTCGACTACCACTGACAGGAGTCACTGGCATGAGAATGCATAATCCTCCGCACCCTGGTGAAATCATCCAAGAGATGCTTCCGGAGATGAATATTAAAATTGCCGAAATGGCAAGGCGGCTTCACTACTCTCGCGAGATGTTGTCACGGGTCATCAATTGCCGTGCGCCGGTCAGCCCGGATCTGGCCGTCCGACTGGAACGCGCCGGTCTGAGCACTGCACGAATGTGGCTGGCATTACAGATGAGCCACGACCTCTGGCAGGCCGAGCACCGGGAGCAGCCGCCCATAACGCCGTTGTATATCGCACCGACGATCACTGCAGCCTGAACCCCACACAAAAACGCCCGGCATGTGCCGGGCGTTTTCATAGCTGCAAAGCGCTTACTGGTGATACTTCGCCGACATTTCGTGCACCGCTTCGATGAAGGCGCCGGCATTGGCCGGGTTGACTTCGGGGGTGATGCCGTGGCCAAGGTTGAAGACGTGGCCGGTGCCGCTGCCGTAGCTGGCGAGGATGTTCGAGACTTCCTGGCGGATGGCGTTTGGGTTGGCGTAGAGCACAGTCGGGTCCATGTTGCCTTGCAGCGCGACCTTGCTGCCGACGCGGCGGCGGGCTTCGCCGATGTCGCAGGTCCAGTCCAGGCCCAGCGCATCGGCGCCCGCGTCGGCGATGCTTTCCAGCCACATGCCGCCGCCTTTGGTGAACAGGATGACCGGCACTTTGCGCCCGTCGTGCTCACGGATCAGGCCGTTGACGATCTTGCGCATGTAAGCCAGTGAGAATTCCTGATACGCCGCAGCCGAAAGGCTCCCGCCCCAGCTGTCGAAGATCTGCACCGCCTGGGCGCCTGCCAGAATCTGGCCGTTCAGGTACGCCGTGACCGATTGTGCGAGCTTGTCGAGCAGCAAGTGCATGGCCTGCGGGTTGTCGTAGAGCATGGCCTTGGATTTACGGAAGTCCTTGGACGAGCCGCCTTCGACCATATACGTCGCCAGGGTCCACGGGCTACCGGCGAACCCGATCAGCGGCACACGGCCGTTGAGCTCGCGGCGAATGGTGCTGACCGCGTCCATGACGTAGCCGAGGTCTTTCTGCGCGTCAGGGATCGGCAGCGCTTCGATGTCAGCCAGGGTGGTGACGGTTTTGCGGAAGCGCGGACCTTCGCCGGTTTCGAAGTACAGGCCCAGGCCCATGGCATCGGGAACGGTGAGAATGTCGGAGAACAGAATGGCGGCGTCGAGCGGATAGCGCTCAAGGGGCTGCAGGGTAACTTCACAGGCGAACGCCGGGTTCATGCACAAGCTCATGAAGTCTCCGGCCTTGGCGCGACTGGCGCGGTACTCCGGGAGGTAGCGGCCGGCCTGGCGCATCATCCATACAGGCGTGACGTCAACAGGCTGCTTGAGCAGGGCGCGAAGGAAACGGTCGTTCTTCAGGGCAGTCATGTCGGCATCCGGAAAAAAAGTGCGGGCATTTTCTCAGACACCAACATAAAAGGCACGGTCGGTGCCGTGCCTTTTATTTATCGGGGCGATTTGTCGCATCAATGCAGCGGCGAGCTTCAAGCGGCAAGCTTCAAGTAAAAGCAGATCAGCGTCTGCCATTAGCTTGTGGCTTGGCGCTTACCGCTTACCGCTTACCGCTTGCAGCTTGCGTCAACTAGACGCCCAGATAATCCAGAATCCCTTCAGCCGCGTTGCGGCCTTCAAAGATCGCCGTCACCACCAGATCAGACCCGCGCACCATGTCGCCGCCGGCGAAGATCTTCGGGTTGCTGGTCTGGTGCTTGAACTGGCCCTGCTCCGGCGCCACGACACGGCCCTGGCTGTCGACCTGGATACCCTGCGGATCGAACCACAATGCCGGGCTTGGCCGGAAGCCGAAGGCGATGACCACGGCATCCGCCGGGATGATCTCTTCGGAACCCGGAATCGGCTCCGGGCTGCGACGGCCTCGCGCATCCGGCTCGCCCAGGCGCGTTTCGACGACTTTCACGCCTTCGACCCGATCCTCGCCCACGATGGCGATGGGCTGACGGTTGTACAGGAACCTTACGCCCTCTTCCTTGGCATTCTTCACTTCCTTGCGCGAGCCCGGCATGTTTTCTTCGTCGCGACGATAGGCGCAGGTCACTGACTTGGCGCCCTGGCGGATCGACGTGCGGTTGCAGTCCATCGCCGTGTCACCGCCGCCGAGTACCACGACCTTCTTGCCCTTCATGTCGACGAAATCTTCCGGCGACTTTTCAAAGCCCATGTTGCGGTTGACGTTGGCGATCAGGAAATCCAGCGCGTCGTGCACGCCCGGCAAATCTTCACCGGGGAAGCCACCCTTCATGTACGTGTACGTGCCCATGCCCATAAACACCGCGTCGTACTCTTCCAGCAACTGCTCGACGGTGATGTCCTTGCCGATCTCGGTGTTGAGGCGGAACTCGATGCCCATACCGGTGAACACTTCGCGGCGATTGCTCAGCACGCTCTTCTCGAGCTTGAACTCGGGAATACCGAAGGTCAGCAGACCGCCGATTTCCGGGTTCTTGTCGAACACCACCGGCTTCACGCCGCCACGCACCAGAACGTCAGCGCAACCAAGACCCGCAGGCCCTGCGCCAATGATTGCCACGCGCTTGCCGTTGGGCACGACGCGGGACATGTCCGGGCGCCAGCCCATGGCGAAGGCCGTATCGGTGATGTACTTCTCGACCGAACCAATGGTCACCGCGCCGAAGCCGTCGTTGAGGGTGCACGCGCCCTCGCACAGACGATCCTGCGGGCACACACGGCCGCAAACTTCCGGCAGGGTGTTGGTCTGGTGCGACAGCTCGGCGGCCGCGAGGATGTTGCCCTCGGAGACCAGCTTCAGCCAGTTGGGAATGAAGTTATGCACAGGGCATTTCCATTCACAGTACGGGTTGCCGCAACCCAGGCAACGGTGCGCCTGATCGGCGGACTGCTGAGGCTTGAAAGGTTCGTAGATTTCCACGAACTCTTTCTTGCGCTGACGCAGCAGTTTCTTCTTCGGATCTTTACGCCCGACTTCGATGAACTGGAAGTCGTTACTGAGACGTTCAGCCATGGTGTTAGAACTCCTGACTACAGCCCCAAGCGCCACGCTTGAAGCTGCAAGAAAATCATGTTCGCAGGCACTCGCGCGCTGCCGTTAACTGGCGGCTTGAAGCTTGCCGCTCGCAGCTGCTGTTATTGCGGATTCGCGCGGGTGCTGGACAACAGCGACTTCAAGTTGGCTGCCTTCGGCTTCACCAGCCAGAAGCGGCGCAGGTAGTCGTCCAGGTTTTCCCAGAGATTGCGGCCCCACTCACTGTCGGTTTCGGTCACGTATTCGGCCAGCACGCGCTCCAGATGGCTGCGATAGGCTTCCATCGCTTCGCCGCTGATGCGCTGGATCTCGACCAGTTCGTGGTTGACCCGGTCAACGAAGGTGTTGTCCTGGTCGAGCACGTAGGCGAAGCCGCCGGTCATGCCTGAGCCGAAGTTGTAGCCGGTCTTGCCCAGCACGCAGACGAAACCGCCGGTCATGTATTCGCAGCAGTGATCGCCCGTGCCTTCCACAACGGTGTGAGCGCCGGAGTTACGCACCGCGAAACGCTCACCTGCCGTGCCCGCCGCGAACAGCTTGCCGCCGGTCGCGCCGTACAGGCAGGTGTTACCGATGATGGCGCTGTCCTGGGTCTTGAACGGGCTGCCTTTCGGCGGCACGATCACCAGCTTGCCAGCGGTCATGCCTTTGCCGACGTAGTCGTTGGCGTCGCCTTCCAGGTACATGTTCAGACCGCCGGCGTTCCACACGCCAAAGCTCTGACCGGCCGTGCCCTTGAAGCGGAAAGTCACCGGCGCGTCGTTCATGCCCTGGTTGCCGTGGAGCTTGGCGATTTCGCCGGAAATCCGCGCACCGATGGAGCGGTCGCAGTTGCAGATATCCAGTTCGTAGTCGCCGCCGCTCTTGGCCTGAATGGCAGAGATCGCCAGTTCCACCATCTTCTCGGCCAGCAGGCCTTTGTCGAACGGCGGGTTGCGCTCGACCTGGCTGAACTGCGGCTTGTCGGCTGGAATATGGTCGCTACCCAGCAGGGGCGTCAGGTCCAGATGCTGCTGCTTGGCGGTTTCACCCGGCAGGATGTCCAGCAGGTCGGTACGCCCGATCAGCTCTTCCAGCGAACGAACGCCCAGCTTCGCCAGCCACTCGCGGGTTTCTTCAGCCACGTAGGTAAAGAAGTTGATCACCATGTCGACGGTGCCGATGTAGTGGTCCTTGCGCAGCTTGTCGTTCTGGGTCGCGACGCCGGTGGCGCAGTTGTTCAGGTGGCAGATGCGCAGGTATTTGCAGCCCAGCGCGATCATTGGCGCCGTACCAAAGCCGAAGCTTTCGGCGCCAAGGATGGCTGCCTTGATCACATCCAGGCCGGTTTTCAGGCCGCCGTCCGTCTGTACCCGGACCTTGCCGCGCAGGTCGTTGCCGCGCAGGGTCTGGTGGGTCTCAGCCAGGCCGATTTCCCATGGCGAGCCCGCGTATTTGATGGACGACAGCGGCGACGCACCGGTGCCGCCGTCATAGCCGGAGATGGTGATCAGGTCGGCGTAGGCCTTGGCCACACCGGCCGCAATCGTGCCCACGCCTGCTTCAGCCACCAGCTTGACCGAGACCAGCGCGGCCGGATTGACCTGCTTGAGGTCAAAGATCAGCTGCGACAAGTCTTCAATGGAGTAGATGTCATGGTGCGGCGGCGGCGAAATCAGCGTCACGCCCGGCACTGCGTAACGCAGCTTGGCGATCAGGCCGTTGACCTTGCCGCCCGGCAATTGACCACCCTCGCCCGGCTTGGCGCCCTGGGCGACTTTGATCTGCAGCACGTCGGCGTTGACCAGGTACTCAGGCGTTACGCCAAAACGGCCGGTCGCGATCTGTTTGATCTTGGAGCTGCGGATGGTGCCGTAGCGCGCCGGATCTTCGCCGCCCTCACCGGAGTTGGAGCGCGCGCCCAGGCGGTTCATCGCCTCGGCCAGCGCTTCGTGGGCTTCCGGCGACAGCGCGCCCAGCGAGATACCCGCCGAGTCGAAGCGCTTCAAAATGGCTTCAAGCGGTTCGATTTCATCGATGCCCAGCGGCGTGTCGAGCTCTCTGACCTTGAGCAGGTCACGGATCATCGACACCGGACGGTTGTCCACCAGCGCTGTGTATTCCTTGAATTTAGCGTAATCACCCTGCTGAACGGCGGCTTGCAGCGTCGCCACCACATCAGGGTTATAGGCGTGGTATTCGCCACCGTAGACAAACTTCAGCAGCCCGCCCTGCTGGATCGGCTTGCGCGCGCTCCAGGCTTCGAAGGCCAGAGCTTTCTGCTCGGCTTCGATATCGACGAAACGCGCGCCCTTGATGCGGCTCGGCACGCCACGGAAGCTCAGGTCACAGACTTCTTCCGACAGGCCAATGGCTTCGAAAAGCTGCGCGCCACGGTACGAAGCGACGGTCGAGATGCCCATCTTCGACAGGATCTTCAGCAGGCCTTTGGTGATGCCTTTGCGGTAGTTCTTGAAGACTTCGTACAGATCGCCCAGCACTTCGCCGGTACGGATCAGGTCGCCCAGCACCTCGTACGCCAGGAACGGATAGACCGCCGAGGCGCCGAAGCCGATCAGCACGGCGAAATGGTGCGGATCGCGTGCTGTTGCGGTCTCGACCAGGATGTTGCTGTCGCAGCGCAGGCCTTTTTCGGTCAAACGGTGATGCACCGCACCGGTGGCCAGCGACGCGTGAATCGGCAGTTTGCCCGGCGCGATATGGCGGTCGCTCAGGACGATCTGGGTCTTGCCCGAACGCACGGCCTCTTCAGCCTGATCGGCGATGTTGCGCACGGCCGCTTCCAGGCCCATGGCTTCGTCGTAGTTCAGGTCGATGATCTGACGATCAAAGCCCGGACGATCCAGAGTCATCAGCGAGCGCCACTTGGCCGGGGAAATGACCGGCGAGCTGAGGATCACGCGAGACGCGTGCTCCGGCGACTCCTGGAAAATGTTGCGCTCGGCACCGAGGCAGACTTCCAGCGACATGACGATGGCTTCGCGCAGCGGGTCGATCGGCGGGTTGGTGACCTGCGCGAACTGCTGACGGAAATAGTCGTACGGCGTACGGACACGACGCGACAAGACCGCCATCGGCGTGTCATCGCCCATGGAGCCGACCGCTTCCTGACCCTGCTCACCCAGTGGGCGCAGGATCTGATCACGCTCTTCGAACGTGACCTGGAACATCTTCATGTACTGCTTGAGCTGATCCGGGTTGTAGAACGCCGAACCGTGGTCGTGGTCTTCCAGCGTCGCCTGAATACGCAGGGCGTTTTTGCGCAGCCACTGCTTGTACGGATGGCGCGACTTCAGACGGCTGTCGATGGCATCGGTATCGAGGATCTGCCCGGTTTCGGTGTCCACGGCGAAGATCTGGCCCGGACCGACACGGCCCTTGGCGATAACGTCTTCCGGCTTGTAGTTCCACACGCCGATTTCCGACGCGAGGGTGATGTAGCCGTTCTTGGTGGTGACCCAGCGCGCAGGGCGCAGGCCGTTACGGTCCAGCAGGCAGACCGCATGGCGACCTTCGGTCATGACGATGCCGGCCGGGCCGTCCCACGGTTCCATGTGCATGGAGTTGAATTCGTAGAACGCGCGCAGATCCGGGTCCATGGTTTCGACGTTCTGCCACGCCGGCGGCACGAGCATGCGCACACCACGGAACAGGTCGATGCCACCGGTCACCATCAGCTCGAGCATGTTGTCCATGCTCGAAGAGTCCGAGCCCACGCGGTTGACCAGCGGGCCCAGCTCGTCGAGGTCCATCAGGTCGTTGGTGAACTTGGTGCGACGGGCCTGGGCCCAGTTGCGGTTACCGGTGATGGTGTTGATCTCGCCGTTGTGCGCGAGGAAGCGGAACGGCTGTGCCAGCGGCCATTTCGGCAGGGTATTGGTCGAGAAGCGCTGGTGGAACACGCAGATCGCGGTTTGCAGGCGTTCGTCGTTGAGGTCCGGGAAGAATGCCGTGAGGTCACGCGGCATCATCAGGCCTTTGTAGATGATGGTCTTGTGGGAAAAGCTGCAGATGTAGTGGTCAGTGTCGGCGGCGTTGGCCACTGAGGAGCGACGACGTGCGCAGAACAGCTTGATCGCGAATTCCTGATCGCTCAGGCCTTCGCCGCCGATGAACACCTGCTCGATCTTCGGCAGACGCTCGAGGGCCAGGCGGCCCAGCACGCTGGTGTCGATCGGCACCTGGCGCCAGCCGATCAGGGTCAGGCCGGCCGCCAGGATTTCACGGTTCATGTTTTCGCGGGCGGCTTCGGCCCTGGCGTCGTCCTGATTGAGGAAGACCATGCCAGCGCAATACTGACGCGGCAGGTCAACGCCGAAATGCTCGGTGGCCACTGCACGCAGGAAGGTGTCCGGTTTTTGCATCAACAGCCCGCAACCGTCACCGGTCTTGCCGTCGGCGTTGATACCACCACGGTGGGTCATGCAGGTCAGGGCTTCGATAGCCGTCTGCAACAGGTGATGACTGGGCTCGCCTTGCATATGGGCGATCAGGCCGAAACCACAGTTATCCTTGAATTCTTCTGGATGGTACAGACCTGCTTTCATAGACACATTCTCACCAGGCTGCCCCTTAACGAGGCAAATTTCTTTTCAATTCAACCATTTACCATCCACGCCGAACGTATGCCGGCTTTGCGGGAGCAAAAGGGAGGTCATTGTACACAGCGACACAAGTCCTCACAAATTTGACGACGAAGTGTCGCAAATTTATGTCGCATTCATGAAAGGTTTTATATCGATTCTCGTGCTAGCCAGAGCTTTTTTGCGAGTCTGACCAATGAGAGCCCGAAGATCAATGCGCGTCTGAGACGCAGACACCGTAAGGCGCGCTGCTCGTTGGCAGCACGCTCATGCGTGATATCGGGAGGGCCAAGCGAGGGACCTGGATAAGGTCCCTGCATCATCAGCGGGCGGCGGCGAGTTCCTGTTGGATACTGCCGACAGTACGAGGCCAAGGTTTACCAGCCTGAACCTTCTCTGGCAAGGCCTTGATAGCGGTCAGTGCCGCATTGCGGTCTGCGAAGCTGCCGTACGTCACCACGAACAGAGGCTTGCCCTGCAGGGTTTTCTTGAAGTAACGGTACTCGGCGCCCTGCTCTTTCACGTAGCTCTGAGCGGTGGCTTCGGAGCTGGTGCCGAGGATCTGCACCACGTAATGCGTCGGTGCCTGACCCGCATACCAGCCGCTGCCCGCCGCGCCAGACGCTGCGGCTGCCGGCTTGGCCGCCGGTGCCGGGGCAGGTTTGGCGGTGGCCACCTGGGTCGGCGCCGGCGCAGGTTTCGCGGCAGGGGCCGGAGCGGGCGTCGGCTTGGCGGCCGGGGCCGGACGCGTTGCCGGGACCGGCTGCTGCGCCACGGTCGGCGCAGGGCTTGCTGTCGCGCCCACCGGTGGCGCAGTGGTGGTCACGGTCGGCGGCTGCAGCGATTGATTAGCCGCAGGACCGCCATCTTCGCCATCACCCTCGCCCGAGCCTGCGGCCTCAGCCAGCGGCGCTCGGGTCGCAGGTTGCGAGCCATTCATAGGGAGCGGCATTGGCTGCGAGTTACCGGCGAACTCGATGGCCGGGCCACCGTTGTTCGATTGTTGCGCAGGCGCCTGGCCCTGACCCAGAGGCAGTTGAGCCTGGGAGTTGGCTGGCGCCGTGGCAGGAGCGTTGCTGCGGCCTGGAATCAGCCACGCCGCGAGAACGGCCGCGACAACAACCCCACCCAAAGCCAACACGTGTTTCTTAGGCATTTTGAACCCCATACTTGGACGCTTGACCGCAGAGCGGCTGGCAATCATGGCTTCGATCATCGAATCGCGCGCGACCTGGTTGATCGCGCCTGGCCATCCACCGGACTGCTCGTGGATATCAGTGATCTGCGCGGCGCTGAACAACTCAACACCCTGCCCTGCGCCTTCGAGACGCTGAGCCAGATACTCACGGGTTTCTTCTTCGGTGTACGGCGCCAGCTCGATAACGTGGAAGCGTTCTTCCTCGGTACCGCTCTCGGCGCACAGCTGATCCAGGCGATCAATGATCGAAGCCTCGCCGAACAGGAAGACATGCGGACGCCCTTCCGGGGTGCCTGCTGCCAATCCCAACAACGCTTCGAGTGCGGATTCGCCCAGTTGTTCGGCATCGTCCACCAGGATGTAGACTTCCTGGCCGGTCAGCGCCAACTGCACGACTTGCGCCAGGATCGGACGCATTTCCGCTTGAGCAACGTTCAGCGCCTGAGCAACCTGGCGCAACACGCCCGTCGCATCACCGGCGCCGCGCGCGGACACCACAACGCTCTGCACCGACTGCTTGTTGGTACTCGCCACCAGCGCCTGACGCAACAGCGTTTTGCCGCTGCCCTGAGGCCCGGTCACGACCAGCAGCAGCTGGCTGTAGCGCGCGAGGTGATGCAGCTGGCCCAGCACGGGCTTGCGCTGTGCGGGGAAGAACTTGAAGCCGGGAACCCGCGTTGCAAAGGGGTCATGACTCAACTGGTAATGACCGAGGAAGGCCTCATCGGCGTGCAAACTAGTCATGGATTTCTCATTAACCTCTAAGCTGATCCACCAAGGCGCGGTAGTCCGCGACCAGTGTGGCCTGTAGTACTTCTTGTGGATATTCGTCAGTTACCACTGCTTCACCGATGCGACGCAACAGCACCAGGCGCAGACGACCGTCAATGACCTTTTTGTCCACCGCCATGTGCTCGAGGAAGTGCTCGGGCGTCATGTCTTGCGGCGGAACCACCGGCAAGCCGGCGCGCTGAAAAATACGGATGCCGCGGTCACGTTCCTGCTCGCTGATCCAGCCCAGACGCGCCGACATTTCCAGCGCCATCACCGTGCCTGCCGCCACCGCCTCGCCGTGCAGCCACACGCCGTAACCCATGTGGGTTTCGATGGCATGGCCGAAGGTGTGGCCGAGGTTCAGCGTGGCACGCACACCAGACTCGCGCTCATCGGCGCCAACGACAGCCGCCT
This sequence comes from Pseudomonas sp. W5-36, assembly GCF_046540455.1. Taxonomy (NCBI): domain Bacteria; kingdom Pseudomonadati; phylum Pseudomonadota; class Gammaproteobacteria; order Pseudomonadales; family Pseudomonadaceae; genus Pseudomonas; species Pseudomonas sp. W5-36. Next base: position 107,210 of record NZ_JAXCIQ010000002.1, read on the forward strand.
TGGCGGCGCACGAGCGCTCGATTGCCCTCGTCAGTGTGACCTGATCCAGCACGCGCAGCTTGTCCATGTTCTCTTCGAGCCACGTCAGGAACGGTTCGTCACAGATCAAACCGTATTTGATGACCTCGGCAAGACCGGCGGACAGTTCGCGTTCAGGCAGGGTGTTCAGCGACAACGTGTCGATTAGCACCGCATTGGGCTGATAGAAAGCACCCACCATGTTTTTGCCCAGCGGGTGATTGATGCCGGTTTTGCCACCGACCGAAGAATCGACCTGGGAGAGCAGTGTGGTCGGCACTTGAATGAATTCGACGCCGCGCTGGTAACAGGCAGCCGCAAAGCCGGCCATATCACCGATAACGCCTCCGCCCAGCGCAATCACCGTGGTGCGGCGGTCGTGGCGTGCGGTGAGCAACGCGTCGAAGATGGTTTGCAGGGTTTCCCAGTTCTTGAAGGCTTCACCGTCGGGAAGCACGATCGGCAAGACGCTGTAACCGGCGAGGGATCGGGTGAGGCGTTCCATGTAGAGCGGCGCAACGGTGGCGTTGGAGACGATCGCCACCTGTTTACCGGCAATGTACGGCTTGAGCAACTCGGGCTGATCCAGCAAGCCTTCGCCGATATGGATCGGGTAGCTGCGTTCGCCAAGCTCGACCTTGAGTGTCTGCATGTGTCCCCACGCTGTTAACAATTGGTTGCCTGTGCACGTCTTGAAAAACGCCAACACCGGCTATGGCGCAAGGCCATGTAGCGACCCCACTTTTGATGGTCGCCGAGGATAGCGCATTTCCGTCTGCGCTTTAACGGGGAGGAAGCTCGGCCAGCAGAGCGAGGATGTCGATAACCACCATTCGCGGGGGCCGCTCATCGGTTTCGATGATGACATCGGCGATCTCGCGGTACAGCGGATCGCGGATAGCCAGCAGTTCGCGCAGCACCCGGGCCGGGTCAGCCGTGCGCAACAATGGGCGATTGCGATCCCGCGAGGTCCGGCCCACCTGCTGCTCAACGGAAGCGTGCAAATACACCACCCGACCACCGGCATGCAGGGCGCGGCGATTTTCTTCGCGCATGACTGCGCCTCCGCCGGTTGCCACGACTACGCCGTCCAGTGCGGAGAGCTCGGCGATCATCGCCTGTTCACGATCACGAAAACCCGCCTCGCCTTCCTTGTCGAAGATCCAGGGAATATTGGCGCCCGTTCGCAGCTCGATTTCCTTGTCGGAATCCTTGAACGGCAGTCGAAGCTCTTTGGCCAGCAAGCGGCCGATGGTGCTTTTACCAGCCCCCATCGGCCCCACAAGAATTAAATTTCGCACAGAATCAACGACTCACAGCAATCGCCTGGTTGTTCATGATACGCGGAGTGAGAAACACCAACAGCTCGGATTTTGACTCCGAAACCACATCGCGCCGGAAAAGGCGGCCAACATACGGCACATCGCCTAAAAATGGCACCTTGTCGACGACTTTACTCTGCGTATTCGAGAACACGCCACCAATTACGATGGTCTCGCCATCGGCCACCAGCACCTTGGCGTTGACTTCGTTTTTCTTGATCGGTGGCACACCCAGCACCGTATTCACGTAGTCAGGCTCATCTTTCGTGACCTTGACCTCCATGATGATGCGGTTGTCAGGCGTGATCTGCGGGGTCACTTCCAGGGACAGCGACGCCTCTTTGAACGACACCGACGTCGCGCCGCTGGAACTGGCCTCCTGATACGGCACTTCCGTACCTTTCAGGATTTTCGCGGTTTCCTTGTCCGAGGTAACGACCTTGGGCTGCGAGACCACTTCGCCGTTGCCGCTCTTCTCCATCGCCGTCAGTTCGAGATCGAGAATCGTGTTGTTAGTCAGGAAGCCCAGGCCGATCGACGAAGTGGCGTCGGTTACGCCCATGTCGACGTAAGGGCCATTGGTCGCCGAGGCGCCTGTCACCGTGCCACTGCCGCCGGTGGTGAAATTGCCCTTGCTGCTCGAACCACCCCAGCGCACGCCCAGAGACTTGTCGTAATCGACGTTGGCCTCGACGATGCGCGCCTCAATCATCACTTGGCGCACCGGAATGTCCAGTTGCGAAACGATGCGGCGCAGCTCGTCCAGACGGTCCTGGGTCTGGTAGGCAATGATGTTGTTGGTGCGCTCATCGACCGTAATCGAACCGCGCTCATCGGTCTTCGATTCAGCGCTGGTGACCGACTGGAACAGCTTGGCGATGTCGGCCGCCTTGGCGTAGTTGACCTGCAGCAACTCGCGACGCAGTGGGGCCAACTCGGAAATCTGCTTCAGGGACTCCAGCTCTTGACGCTCCCGCGCGGCGATCTCGTCGGCCGGACCGACCAGCAAGACGTTGCCGATCTTGCGCTTATCCAGGCCTTTGGTCTTGAGCACCAGATCCAGCGCCTGGTCCCACGGCACGTTCTGCAGGCGCAGGGTGATGCCGCCTTGAACGGTGTCGCTCGCCACGAGATTGAGGTTGGTGAAGTCGGCGATCAGTTGCAGCACCGAACGCACGTCGATGTCCTGGAAATTAAGCGACAGTTTCTCGCCGGTGTAGACCAGTTTCTCCGAGTTGCGGCGCTCCTGATCTTCGTTGGTCAGGGGACGCACGCTAATGGTCAGCTTGTTGTCGGTCTGGTAGGCGGAGTAGTCGAACGCGCCGGACGGCTCGATGGAAATACTGGCCTTGTCACCCGTGGCGCTGGAATTGACGAACTGCACCGGGGTCGCGAAATCCTTGACGTCCAGACGTACGCGCAGGGGTTCAGGCAACTGGGTTTTGGCGAAGTCGACGCGGATCTTGCCGCCCTGCTCCTGAATGTCCGGGGCAATGCCGGTGTCGCTCAGCTCGATGATGACGTTGCCTTCACCCAACTCGCCGCGCTGGAAGTCGACGTTTTTCACCGACCGTGGGCCTGGCGCGTACGAGCGGGCAACAGGTTTTGCCGATTGCGCGGCCGGCACACTCACTCGCGCCGCGCCCATGGCGGTACTTGGCTGCGAGCCCTGGGCCGCAGCAGCGCCCTGGCCCACGACCACGAACAGGTTGTTGCCGTCGACACGCGAGCTATAGGGCGCGAGCGTGGTGAGGTTGATGATCACCCGCGTGCGGTCCTTGGCTTCGACGACCACAACGCTGTGGGCGTTGCCTGAACCCAGGTCACGGCTTTTGATTGCCAGTTGGCTGGTCACCCCCGGCAGGTCCAGCGCGATTCGTGCCGGCTGCTCGGTGGTGTAGCCGCGCGGCGCCGCCACCGGACCGTCGAAGGACAGTTTCAGTTCGACTCGATCCCCCGGCAATGCGGCGACATCCAGCGTCTTGAGGTTAGCCGCCTGGACAACCGGTGAAAGCATCGCCATCCCTAGCGACAGGCCGATAATCGAAAGAATCCTGTTCATGTTCACATTCCACCACTGTGCAGATCCGAAGGTGCTTCGCTTGCTTGCCGTCTTCATGAGCGTTCCTTGAGGGAAATACTGAGCGGTCGCTCAAGCCACGCGCCCTCTCCATCCGGAACGATTTCCATCACTTGCACCGCCGAGTCGGTGATCGCCGTGATCCGGCCATCGTTACGCCCCAGGTAATCGCCCACTTTCACCCGATGCACGCCCCCCGCCCCGCGAAGCAGCGCGAACGTGCCGGTTTCATTGCTCAACGTGCCGACCATTTCGAAGGAGTCGATGTTGAAGCCTTCGAGGAACTGCTTCACCCGCGTCGGATCAGGCTGCACCAGGTGCGAGCCCTTCGGACGGTTAACCAGATCGATCTTGATCGGCGGCTGAAACGGACTGCGCAAACTCGCCGCCGCATAGGTAAAGGCCTCATACGGCCGGAACTTGGGCATCGGCTCGATGGTGCCCACCGGCCGTGCGCGCACCTCGGCCATGAACTGCTTGAGATCGTCAAACTCATTCGAGCTGTCGCAACCCGCGAGCCCCATCAGCGTGACGCCGACGCACAACCAACGCACCGCGCTCATTTCGCTGGCCCTTTCGTGTCAACGTTCTGAAGACCTTTGTCGTTATACCGGTAGGTCTTGGCAAGGATGCTCATGCGCAGCTTTCCGGGGGACTTGGCGTCCAGCGGTTTGATCTCGAAGTCATGCAGCGTCACGATTCGTGGCAGGCTGGCGACGCCACTGGCGAAGGTCGCGAGGTCGTGATAACTGCCTGTCACGGTAATCTGGATCGGCAATTCAATATAAAACTGCTGAGCCTCTTCAGGGAGCAGCTTGATCTCCTCGAACTCCAGGCCGCTGCCCAGACCGGTGCGGGTGATGTCTTCAAGCAGGCCGGGGACTTCAGTGTCGCTCGGCAACTGCCGCAGCAAGGCGCCGAAGGTGTTTTCCATCTCCACCATCTGGCTCTTGTAGGCCGCGAGGTTGGCAGCCTGGTAGGCCTTGGTCGCGAACTGCTCTTTCAGCGCCGTCTCTTCGCCACGGGCCTGATCGAGCTGAGTCTGCATGTCCTGTATATAGAAGAAGTACCCACCGGCCAGCACCAGCGCCAGCAACAGCGCGCCGGCAATGGTCTTGACCGCAGCAGGCCATGAACCCAGGTTATTGATGTCCAGGTCGTTAAGGTCGATCTTTTTGAGGCTATCGAGCCAATCATTCATGCTCATGGCTTGACCCCCTCAACGGCTGGCTGCGTCTGGCGCACCGTCAACTGAAAGGTGTTGGTCTGATCCACGCCACCCGCCGCAGTGTTCGCCTTGACCTCGGTCAGACTCGGCGACTCCAGCCAGTCAGAGGCATCCAGATTCCGCAGCAGGTCCGACACCCGGTTATTGGATTCGGCAGCGCCGGAAATGCTGATCATCTGGCCGGTCATCTTCACGTCGTTGAAATAGACGCCATCGGGGAGGGTACGAGCCATCTGATCGAAGATGCGCCCGATGATCGGCCGGTTGCCCTGCAGGTCCTGAATGATCTTCATCCGCTCCAGCAATTGTTTGCGACGCGCCTTGAGCTCACTGATCTCTTTGATGCGCGCGTCGAGCTGGACGATTTCGGTCCTGACGAATTGATTGCGGGCGTTCTGATGGGCGATGGCACTGCTCAAATATTGATCAGCCAAAAGAATGGCGCCGATGCCCAGCACCAGCACACCGGCCAGCGCCAGAATGAAGCGCTTCTTGCGCTCCTCGCGCTGCTGCTCACGCCAGGGAAGTAAGTTGATCCGTGCCATCAGTCGAAGCTCCTCAGGGCCAGACCGCACGCGATCATCAGTGCAGGCGCATCGCTGGCGAGCGCGCCGGCGTTGACCTTGACGCTCAGCGCCATGTCGGCAAAGGGGTTTGCCACCAGCGTTGGCGTGCCCAGGCGCTCCTGGATCAGCCGATCAAGACCGGAAATAGAGGCGGTGCCGCCGGCCAGCATGATGTAGTCGACGCGGTTGTACTGCCCGGCCGCGAAGAAAAACTGCAGCGAACGGGACACCTGCTGCACCACGGCGTCTTTGAACGGCTGCAGAACTTCCATGACGTAGTCGTCGGGGAGCCCGCCCTGCTTTTTCGCAAGCCCGGCCTCGCTGACGGACAAACCATAACGGCGCTGGATTTCTTCGGTGAGCTGGCGACCGCCAAATAATTGTTCGCGGGTATAAATGATGCGGCCATTGTGCAGCACGCTGAGGGTGGTCATGGTCGCGCCGATGTCGATGACGGCGACCGTCAACTGTTCGTGGTCCTGGCCCAGTTGCGCAGACAACAGACCGAACGAGCGCTCCAAGGCATAGGCTTCAACGTCGACGACGCGAGCGGTCAGCCCGGCCAGTGCCAGCGCGGCTTCGCGAACTTCTACGTTTTCCTTGCGGCAAGCGGCCAGCAATACTTCGACGCGTTCGGGATTACGCGTCGAGTAGCCTTGGACTTCGAAATCGATGGCGACTTCTTCCAGCGGATAGGGAATGTACTGGTCGGCCTCGATCTTGAGCTGGTTTTCCATCTCGTCGTCGGAAAGGCCTGCGTCCATCTCGATGGTCTTGGTAATAACAGCCGAACCTGCAACGGCAACCGCCGCGATTTTGACGTTACTCTTGGCTTTTACCAGCAGACGCGTCAAAGCACTGCCGACACCTTCGAGCTCCGCGATGTTCTTTTCGACCACTGCGTTGGCCGGCAGCGGTTCGACCGCATAAGACTCGACCTTGTAACGGTTGCCGGACCGACTTAGCTCCAGGAGCTTGACCGAGGTGGAGCTAATATCGATCCCTAGAAGGGTGTTGGCCTTCTTACTGAAGAGTTCGAACACAACCGATTCCCTATGCGTTTCCGTCACTTACGGATGATTTCTAGTCCAGTGCCACTGTCGGCTGACTTGACAGTAGCGCAAATAACGCTCGACGACGAAAAATGCTTATAATGCCCAGCGTTTTTTTCGTGTAGCGAAGCTTCAAGGCGTGTTCATTTGTAAATGCCTGCGTCTAACTCATTCTTTTTTCTGGAAATCCAAAAGCCTTGATACGCCTGCTGAAGTTTGTCTGGTGGTCCATCGTCGCGGTCGTCTGCGGGCTGGTGCTCGGCCTGAGCGGCGCCTTCCTCTACCTAGCCCCGAACCTGCCCTCGGTCGATGCGCTGCGCAATATCCAGCTGCAGATCCCGCTGCGAGTGTTCAGCAGCGACGGCAAGCTGATTGCAGAGTTCGGCGAAATGCGCCGCTCTCCCATCCGTTTCGCCGACATTCCCCCCAATTTCATTCACGCCTTGCTGTCTGCCGAAGACGATAACTTCGAGAACCACTACGGCGTGGACCCGAGCAGCCTGATGCGCGCGGCCAGCCAATTGGTCAAGAGCGGTCACATTCAGTCCGGCGGCTCGACCATCACCATGCAGGTCGCGAAAAACTATTTCCTGACCAGCGAGCGCAGTTTTTCGCGCAAAACCACCGAGATTCTCTTGGCCTTGCAAATCGAGCGCCAACTTACCAAGGACGAGATTCTCGAGCTGTACGTCAACAAGATCTATCTGGGTAACCGGGCTTACGGCATCGAGGCCGCAGCGCAGGTTTACTACGGCAAATCCATCCGCGACCTGAGCGTTGCGCAGATGGCAATGATTGCCGGTCTGCCCAAGGCGCCGTCACGATTCAACCCACTGGCCAACCCGGTGCGCGCCAAAGAGCGCCGCGACTGGATTCTGGGCCGCATGTTCAAGCTGGGGAAAATCGACCAGAACACCTACCAGACCGCCCTTGTCGAGCCGATCAACGCCAGCTACCACGTTCAGAGCCCTGAAGTGAACGCGCCGTATATCGCTGAAATGGCGCGCGCCGAAATGGTGGGTCGTTATGGCAGCGCAGCCTACACAGAAGGCTTCCGGGTCACCACTACCGTGCCGAGCGGCTTGCAGGAAGACGCCAACAAGGCGGTGCAGGACGGCCTGATCGAATACGACCAGCGCCATGGCTATCGCGGGCCTGAGAGCCGATTCCCCGGCCTGACCCGCGAGGGCTGGGTGCAGGAACTGAGCAAACAGCGTCCGATCAGCGGTCTGGAGCCGGCCATCGTCACCCAGGTCGACAAGACCGGCATTCGCGTACTGACCCGCAGCGGCGAGAACGAAGAAACCGTCGCCTGGGACAGCATGAAGTGGGCCAAGGCGTTCCTGAACACCAACAGCGTTGGTGCCAATCCCAAGCAGCCTGGCGATGTGGCCCATGTCGGCGATCTGGTGCGTTTGCAGCGTCAGCCGGACAACTCGCTCAAGTTCAGCCAGCTTCCGGTGGCGCAGAGCGCGCTGGTTTCGCTGGATCCGCAGAACGGCGCGATTCGCGCGCTGGTCGGCGGTTTCGCGTTCGAGCAGAGCAACTACAACCGGGCAATGCAGGCCAAGCGTCAGCCGGGCTCCAGCTTCAAACCGTTCCTGTACTCGGCAGCGCTGGATAACGGCTACACCGCCGCCAGCCTGGTCAACGACGCGCCGATCGTGTTCGTCGACGAAACCATCGACAAGGTCTGGCGCCCGAAGAACGACACGGGCACCTTCCTCGGTCCGATTCGGCTGCGCGAGGCGTTGTACAAGTCGCGTAACCTCGTGTCGATCCGCCTGCTGCAAAGCCTGGGCGTGAACACGGCCATCAACTACATCACGCGCTTTGGCTTCAACAAACAGGACTTACCGCCCAACCTGTCCCTGGCCCTGGGCACAGCCACCCTGACGCCGATGGAAATCGTCGGCGGCTGGAGTGCGTTTGCCAACGGCGGCTACAAGATCAGCCCGTACCTCATCCAGAAGATTGAGGACCGTGAAGGCAAAACCCTGTTCGTCGCCAACCCGCCGACGGTGCCCGCCAATGACCCGAATCCGAAAGCGGTCAGCGAAGCGGCCATCAGCAGCGCATCGACCTACGCAGCGCCAGACACGCCACCGCTGACTGCCAACGTCGTGCCAAACGCACTGGATACTTCGGGCGCAGCGCCGGCCCCGGTGGTCGCGGAGCGGATTGTTGACGGTCGCACGGTTTACATCCTCAACAGCATGCTGCAGGACGTGATCAAGCGCGGCACCGGTCGCCGCGCCCTGGCCATGAACCGTCCGGACATCGCAGGCAAAACCGGTACCACCAACGAATCAAAAGATGCGTGGTTCACGGGATACAACGCTGACTACGTGACCACGGTCTGGACCGGTTTCGATCAGCCTGAAAGCCTCGGTCGTCATGAGTTCGGCGGCACGGTCGCGCTGCCGATCTGGATGAAGTACATGAGCGCCGCGCTGAAGGACAAGCCGCCACACGTTCAGGCAGAACCGGACGGCATCCTTAGCCTGCGCATCGATCCGGTCAGTGGCCGCTCTGCGACGCCAAGCACGCCGGGTGCGTTCTTCGAGCTGTTCAAGAGCGAAGACACGCCGCCTAGCGTGAACGAACTCGGCGGCAGCCCACCCCCAGGCAGCCCGCTGCCAGCGGACGAATCGGCGCCGATCGATCTGTTCTAGGGGAGCAGCCGCAAGCCTCAAGCGGCAAGCTCCAAGTAAAAGCAGCGGCGATCAGTTGCACTGCTGGTAGCCTCCAGCCATAAAAAAACCCAGCACTTGGCTGGGTTTTTTATGGGCGCTTGTATCAGCCGTTGAACACTTCGTCCACGCTCTTCAGCGGGTAGTGCTTTGGATACGGCATTGTCGCGACACCGCTCTCGATGGCTGCCTTGGCAACTGCATCGGAGATCAAGCCCAACAGGCGTGCGTCCATTGGTTTCGGGATGATGTACTCACGACCGAATTCCAGGGCGATGCCGCCGTAGGCGTCGCAGACTTCCTGAGGCACCGGCAGCTTGGCCAGTTCGCGCAGGGCGTTGGCCGCTGCGATCTTCATCTCTTCGTTGATGCGCTTGGCGCGAACGTCCAGTGCGCCACGGAAGATGAACGGGAAGCCCAGCACGTTGTTAACCTGGTTCGGGTAGTCCGAACGGCCGGTCGCCATGATCACGTCGTTGCGGGTGGCGTGAGCCAGTTCCGGCGAGATTTCCGGATCCGGGTTCGAGCAGGCGAACACGATCGGGTTGGCCGCCATCGATTTCAGGCCTTCAGCGCTCAGCAGGTTCGGACCGGACAGACCGACGAACACGTCAGCGCCTTCCAGTGCATCGGCCAGCGTGCGCTTGTCGGTGGTGTGAGCGAACTGGGCCTTGTACTGGTTCAGATCGGTACGTCCGTCGTGAACCACGCCGCTACGGTCGATCATGAAAATGTTTTCGATCTTCGCGCCCATGCTCACCAGCAACTTCATGCAGGAGATGGCCGCAGCGCCAGCGCCCAGGCAGACGATCTTCGCCGTTTCCAGGGTTTTGCCAGCGATTTCCAGCGCGTTGATCATGCCGGCGGCGGTAACGATCGCGGTGCCGTGCTGGTCATCGTGGAAAACCGGAATGTCGCATTGCTCGATCAGCGCCTTTTCGATTTCGAAGCACTCAGGTGCCTTGATGTCTTCCAGGTTGATGCCGCCGAAGGTGATGGAGATGCGTCGCACGGTGTCGATGAAGGCCTGCGGGCTTTCCGAATCGACTTCGATATCGAACACGTCGATACCGGCAAAGCGCTTGAACAGCACACCCTTGCCTTCCATGACCGGCTTGGAGGCGAGAGGCCCGAGGTTACCCAGACCCAGAATCGCGGTGCCATCAGAGATCACCGCTACCAGGTTGCCTTTGCCGGTGTACTTGTAGGCAAGTTCCGGATCGCGACCGATTTCGCGGACCGGCTCAGCCACACCCGGGCTGTAGGCCAGCGACAGATCGCGAGCGGTTGCAGTGGCTTTGGTGAGCTCGACGCTGAGTTTCCCTGGACGGGGATGAGCGTGGTATTCGAGAGCGGCAGTTTTCAAATCTGACATGGGGGCATTCCGCTTTTTTGCTGTTGGACAGACGGACCGCCGAGCATACGCAAGTCATAAAGTCCTAACAAGACTGGCGGGTCACCTGTGTCAAGAGGCCGCATCTACGACTTTCAGCGTAGAGACGCAGAACACAAGGCCTCCAGCGGCGACAATCCTGACCAAAACTGTCTACAATTTATTTATTGACTGTATCCAACATTGCAGGATGAGTGATCGGCATCATCCAGCGAGGCTGACCTGATTTAAGGCTGCCCCGACGCGAACGATCGACTACCCAGCCACGCGCCTCGATTCGCTGACCTTTCAAGCGCTGCAACGCGGCAGTGTCAAACTGGCCGAGCAGCCTGGGCGCAATGCGCAGCACCAGCGCATCGCCGAATTCGATCCACAGGCCGCCGCCATTGCGCTGCATGCTGGTCACGCGCCCACTGACCAGCGCAAACCCGCCCGTGCTGATCTGCTCGACCGGCTGAACCGGCGAGTTGCGCCACAGGCCCCGTCCGGCCTGGCGTGCTGACGTCTCTGCGGCCTGCTGGCAGCTCACCAGTGCAACGTTAGGGGAGACTGCGACGAGATAGCCTAGGCCTTCCGCCAGCAGTTGCGCCTCGAGATTGGCGCCATCGCGGCCATAGACGTTGGCCAGGGTGCGTCCGTAGTGATCGGTCGGCTCTTCACCGACACGTAGCCTGACCTGCCCGTCACTGGCATCCACCAATGCCTGCAAACGACGCTTGGCCGCTTCGGCAAACGGCTGGGCGGACTGGCCCTTTTTGCCGGTTTCTGGCGTATTCAGGCCAATCATGCGAACGCTGCGACCATCGCTCAGGCGAACCGTGTCGCCATCGACCACTCGCTGCACCTGAAGCACAGGCAGAGACGGCGGCGCAGGGCACAAGGCCTGGGCCGACGAAAGCCAAATCGCAGACATAAAAAAGGCGCCCGCGAGGGACGCCTTTTTAAGCAGCCTGGAGAAACGCATCGGCGACTCCAGAACGGCCAACCTTACTCTGCAGCAGCAGGAGCTTTGGTAGGACCGAATGCACCGAAACGCGACTTGAACTTGTCGACACGACCGCCGACGTCCAGAGTTTTTTGCTTGCCGGTGTAGAACGGGTGGCACTCGTTGCACACGTCCAGGCTCAGAGGCTTGGCCAGTGTGGAACGGGTTTTGATGACATTGCCGCAGCTGCAGGTTGCGTCAATGGCTTCGTAAACTGGATGGATATCAGCTTTCATGGGTATTTCCTCAGGCTATCGTGCCGCCACCCAACACTATTGTTGAATACCGCACGGAATTAGGCCGCGCATATTAACAGACAACGCCAATCACGCAAGGGAACGTTCACGCCGGTCGTCTGCTAAGATCGCGCCCTTCGCCATACTCCGTAACAGGATATCCCCCGCGTGCCCGACGCCATCTTGCGCCTCGCCCTGCCCTCGCCGCTGCGTCGCCTGTTCGACTACCTTGCCCCCGCAGGTGTGGCGCGCAGTGCCTTGCAGCCAGGGATGCGCCTGCGCGTGCCGTTCGGACGTCGGGAAATGATCGGCGTGTTGGTGGAGGTCGTCGATCACAGCGACGTGCCGGCCGACAAGCTCAAGCCGGCCATTGCCGTGCTGGATGCCGAAGCGCCGCTGCCGCCTGCATTATTCAAGCTGTGCCTGTGGACGGCCCAGTATTACCAGCACAGCCTGGGCGACACGTTCAGCTGGGCGTTGCCGGTGTTGCTGCGCCAAGGGGAACCTGCGGAAGCGCGGCAGGAGCGGTTCTGGCACGCAGCCCCGGACGCCAGCGTCGATGACCCGCGCATCGCCCGGGCGCCGAAACAAAAGGAAGCGCTGCGCACCCTGGCCCAGCATCCCCACGGCGTGGCTCATCAGTTGCTGAGCAAGCTGATGCTCAACCGGGACAGCCTGAACTTGCTGCTCGCCAAAGGACTGGTGACCGTCGAGGTGCGCGGTCATGGCCCGGTCGAGCGGCACGAGCACTGGCTGGCGCAGCCGGAACTGCCGCTCAACACCGAGCAACGGGCGGCCTATGAGGCCATCCGTTCGGGTTTCGGCAGTTTCCACGCCTCACTGCTGGCGGGGGTCACCGGCAGTGGCAAGACCGAGGTTTATCTGCAGCTCATCCGCGAGACGCTGGAAGCGGGCAAGCAGGCGCTGGTGCTGATTCCGGAGATCAACCTCGGCCCGCAGACCCTCGCGCGCTTCGAGCAGCGTTTCAACGCGCGCATCGCGCTGCTGCATTCGGCGGTCAACGATCGCGATCGGCTGGACGCCTGGCTGGCAGCACGCGATGGCGAAGCCGACATCATCATCGGCACCCGTTCGGCGCTGTTCACCCCCATGAAAAACCCCGGGCTGATCATCATCGACGAGGAGCACGACGGTTCCTATAAACAGCAGGAAGGCCTGCGCTATCACGCCCGGGACCTGGCGCTGGTGAGGGCGCATCAGGAGGACATCCCGATCGTGCTCGGCTCGGCGACGCCTTCGCTCGAAAGCCTGCACAACGCCCACACCGGTCGGTACGCGCTCCTGCGCCTGAATCAGCGCGCAGGCGGTGCGCAGCAACCTCGCTTCCTGCGGCTGGATGTGAAAAGTCGTCCCCTCGACAGCGGCATCTCGGGCCCCATGCAGCAAGCCATCGCCCAGACCCTGGCGGCGGGCCAGCAAGTGCTGGTGTTCCTCAATCGCCGCGGGTTTGCCCCTACTCTGCTGTGTCACGACTGTGGCTGGTTGTCGGAATGCCCCCGTTGCGACGCGCGCATGACTGTTCACCAGCGCTCGGGTGAGCTGCGGTGTCACCACTGCGGCCATGTCGAGCGCGTCCCACGCAATTGCCCGGCATGCGGCAAGGTTGATCTGCGCCCGGTGGGTGCAGGGACCGAACGTGCCGAGGAGCGGCTGGCGATTCTGTTCCCCGACTATCCGGTCCTGCGCGTCGATCGCGACAGCACTTCGCGCAAGGACGCGATGAATCAGCTGTTCGCGACCATCCAGAAAGGCCAGCCGTGCATTCTGGTGGGCACCCAGATGCTCGCCAAAGGGCATCACTTCCCGCGTGTGACGCTGGTGTCGATTCTCGACGCCGATGGCGGGCTGTTCTCCGGTGACTTCCGCGCCAGCGAGCGCATGGCGCAATTGATTGTGCAGGTCGCAGGCAGGGCCGGGCGCGCCGAAGAGCCGGGCAAGGTGATCATCCAGACCCACCTGGCCGACCATCCTTTATTGATTCAACTCACCGAGCAGGGTTATTTCGCCTTTGCCGAGCAGGCGCTGAGCGAACGTCGCGCCGCCGGGCTGCCGCCGTTTTCACACCTGGCGCTGTTGCGCGCGGAAGCGCACAAGCCGGGTCAGGCCGAAGGGTTTCTTGACGAAGCCTGCACCGAAGCCGAGCGGTTATTGAAGGACATGGCGCTGGGCGGCATCGAGCTGCTGGGTCCGGTTCCGGCACCGATGGAACGACGCGCCGGACGCTATCGCGCTCAGTTGCTGGTCCAGGCCAACGCCCGCGCGCCACTGCACAAGCTGCTCGCGACCTGGCTGCTGACGCTGGAAAACATGCCGAGCGGGCGCCAGGTCAGATGGTCGCTGGACGTGGACCCGGTGGACCTTTATTGATTCGCATCGATTGACCGCGCATCCAGCGCGGTTGGCAAGGCGGCTCCGGCCACGGATAATGCCCAGTTTTTCCACCCGCGCATCCAGGCGCGGCCGCGCTTGCGGTCGAAAGAGAGCACCATGAAAGACACCATCCGCCAGCTGATTCAACAAGCTCTGAGCCAACTCGTCACCGATGGCGTCTTGCCGGAAGGGCTGACGCCGGCGATTCAGGTGGAGAACGCCAAGGACAAGAAAAACGGCGACTTCGCCAGCAATATCGCCATGATGCTGGCCAAGCCTGCCGGCTTGAAACCTCGCGATCTGGCCGAGAAAATCGTCGCCGCGCTGCCCGCCGACGAGCAGATCACCCAGGTCGACATCGCCGGCCCCGGCTTCCTCAATTTTTTCCAGAACACCCAGGCCCTGGCTTCGCGCCTCGACGAAGCGCTGGCCGACGCGACCCTGTCCGTGCGCAAAAATGGTCCTGCTCAACGCGTCGTGGTCGACCTGTCCGCGCCGAACCTGGCCAAAGAGATGCACGTCGGCCACTTGCGCTCGACCATCATTGGCGACGGCGTGGCCAGCGTTCTTGAGTTCCTTGGCGACACCGTGATCCGTCAGAACCACGTGGGCGACTGGGGCACCCAGTTCGGCATGCTGCTGGCCTATTTGCAGGAAACCCCGGCGACCAGCGACGAGCTGGCTGACCTCGAAAACTTCTACCGCGCTGCAAAGGGCCGTTTTGACGAGTCCGAAGAGTTCGCCGAGCGCGCACGTGGGCTGGTGGTCAAGCTGCAAGCGGGCGACGCCGAGTGCCTGAGCCTGTGGACGCGCTTCAAGGACATCTCCCTGTCTCACTGTCAGGAAGTGTACGAACGCCTGAACGTCAAGCTCACGCCGAAGGACGTCATGGGCGAAAGCGCCTACAACGACGACCTCGCCAATGTCGTCGCCGACCTGAAGAAAGCCGGCCTGCTGGTTGAGAGCAACGGCGCGCAGTGCGTGTTTCTTGAAGAATTCAAAACCGCTGAAGGCACGCCGCTGCCGGTGATCGTGCAAAAGGCCGGTGGCGGTTATCTGTATGCCACCACCGACCTCGCCGCCATTCGCTACCGCAGCAACGTGCTGAAAGCCGATCGCGCGCTGTATTTCGTCGATCAGCGTCAGGCCCTGCACTTCCAGCAGGTCTTCGAAGTGGCGCGCCGCGCAGGCTTCGTCACCAACGGCATGCAGATGGAGCACATGGGCTTCGGCACCATGAACGGCGCCGATGGCCGTCCGTTCAAGACCCGCGACGGCGGCACGGTCAAGCTGGTCGACCTGCTCGACGAAGCCGAAGAACGCGCCTACACGCTGGTGAAAGAGAAAAACCCGGACGTCGCCGAAGACGAGTTGCGCTCGATCGCCAAGGCCGTGGGCATCAGCGCGGTGAAATACGCCGACCTGTCCAAGCATCGCGCCAGCGACTACAGCTTCAACTTCGACCAGATGCTCAGCTTCGAAGGCAACACCGCGCCTTACCTGCTGTACGCCTACACCCGTGTGGCCGGCGTATTCCGCAAGCTCGAAGAAAAGGGCGAAACCTTCGACGCGAGCCAGGGCCAAATCATCCTGGACGCACCTCAGGAGCAAGACCTGGCCGCGCGTCTGGCGCAGTTCGGCGAGACCGTCAACACTGTCGCCGACAAGGGCACGCCCCATGTGCTCTGCGCCTATGTGTACGACCTCGCCGGTCTGTTCTCCAGTTTCTACGAGAACTGCCCGATCCTGGCGGCAGAAAGCCCTGAGCAACAGCAAAGCCGTCTGCGCCTCGCCGCCCTGACCGGTCGCACCCTCAAGCAAGGCCTGCAGTTGCTGGGTCTGGACACTCTGGAGCGTATGTAAGTTGGCCGTTAAAAAGAAACCTGCTCCCAAGCGCGGCGCCAGCCGGTATCAGGCACCCGCAAAGACGCCGATTCCGGGTTGGGTGTGGATGGCGATCGGCCTGACCGTCGGCGCTTTCGTTGTTTTTCTGATGAAGCTCGAACCCGGCAGTGGCGACGATATCAAGCGCGTCAAGGCTGAAGCCAAGGCCGCGAAGATCGCCGAAGCGAACAAGACGCCGCCCAGCCCGACCGCGCCCGTGAAGCCGAAGTACGACTTCTACACGCTGTTGCCTGAGTCGGAAGTCATCGTGCCGAATGAAGCGGTGCCAGAGAAGACGCCACCGGTCGTTGCGCCAAGCACGCCGGTTACGCCTGAAGTGGCCGCGAAGATCGACACGGCTCGTGCCCAGGCGGCACTCAGCGGTCTGACGCCACCGCCAGCGCCCCCGGTGGCCAAGCCGGCGGCCGTGACGACGTTCTTCCTGCAAGCGGGCTCGTTCCGCAAACAGGCCGACGCCGAAAAAGTGCGCGCGCAGATTATTCTGCTGGGGCAAACCTCGACCGTGGAGTCGGGGACGGTGAAGGATGAAACCTGGTACCGCGTGCTGGTCGGCCCGTTCAGCAACCGCGAACAGCTGACCATCGCGCAGAAGCAACTGGCGGGCGGCGGCTTCAGCAACCTGCTCCTGCAACAGCGCCAGGCTCGCTAGGGCACTTCATAGAGTGTGGTGGCTGCTCTTGGTCCTGATGCAACGCCATAGCGCAGCGAACACCGCACCTGTGGGAGCGAGCTTGCTCGCGAAGACGGTATTTCAGCCGCTGAAGATCTAGCGGATGTTCCTGCCCTTTCGCGAGCAAGCTCGCTCCCACGGTGATTGTGCTTGCGCTCGGGGACGCTCAGCGTCCAGCCCGGCATTACCACGCGGAGCGCGGGAACGATCAAGCAGTGATCGGCAACGCCATTCATCCCTCAACCCACTCAACGGTTGAAATACCCGCCCCCACCCCCATATGAGTTTCCATCAGGGCATTTTCGCCCCGCAGCGTGGAGACTCTCCCCTTGACCACCATCGTTTCAGTGCGCCGCCAAGGCAAAGTCGTCATGGCCGGTGACGGCCAGGTTTCCCTGGGCAATACCGTCATGAAAGGCAACGCCAAGAAAGTCCGGCGCCTTTACCACGGCCAGGTCATCGCCGGTTTCGCAGGCGCCACCGCTGACGCCTTCACCCTGTTCGAGCGCTTCGAAGCCCAACTGGAAAAGCACCAGGGTCACCTCATTCGCGCCGCCGTAGAGCTGGCGAAAGAATGGCGTACCGACCGTTCCCTGAGTCGCCTTGAAGCCATGCTGGCCGTTGCCAACAAAGACGCCTCGCTGATCATTACCGGTAACGGCGACGTGGTTGAGCCCGAAGATGGCCTGATCGCCATGGGCTCCGGCGGTGCCTTTGCCCAGGCCGCGGCCCGCGCGCTGCTGCTGAAGACCGAACTCTCTGCCCGTGAAATCGCCGAAACCGCCTTGCACATTGCCGGCGACATCTGCGTCTTCACTAACCACAACATCACCATTGAGGAGCAGGACCTCGCCGAGTAAGCCTGAGGTAATGGCCGCCATTCATCGCGGCCTGCCCGACTTGCACTCTGCCGAGGACCGTTGAAAACCATGTCCATGACTCCCCGTGAAATCGTCCACGAACTCAATCGCCATATCATCGGCCAGGACGATGCCAAGCGCGCCGTCGCCATCGCCCTGCGTAACCGCTGGCGCCGGATGCAGCTGCCTGAAGAGCTGCGCGTCGAAGTCACCCCGAAGAACATTCTGATGATCGGCCCGACCGGCGTCGGTAAAACCGAGATCGCCCGTCGTCTGGCCAAGCTCGCCAACGCGCCTTTCATCAAAGTCGAAGCGACCAAGTTCACCGAAGTCGGCTACGTGGGTCGCGATGTCGAGTCGATCATCCGTGATCTGGCCGACGCGGCGATGAAGCTGCTGCGTGAACAGGAGATCACCAAGGTCCGCCACCGCGCTGAAGACGCCGCCGAAGAGCGCATTCTCGACGCCCTGCTGCCACCGGCGCGCGCGGGCTTCAACGAAGACGCGACATCGGGCAGTGATTCCAACACCCGTCAGCTGTTTCGCAAGCGCCTGCGCGAAGGTCAGCTGGACGACAAGGAAATCGAGATCGAGGTCGCGGAAATGGGCGGCGTCGATATTTCCGCGCCGCCGGGCATGGAAGAGATGACCAACCAGCTGCAGAGCCTGTTTGCCAACATGGGCAAGGGCAAGAAGAAAAGCCGCAAGCTGAAAGTCAAAGACGCGATGAAGATGGTTCGCGATGAAGAAGCGGGCCGTCTGGTCAACGACGAAGAGCTGAAAGTGCAAGCGCTGGAAGCGGTCGAGCAGCACGGCATTGTGTTCATCGACGAGATCGACAAAGTGGCCAAACGCGGCAATGTCGGCGGCGCCGATGTTTCACGCGAAGGCGTTCAGCGCGACCTGCTGCCGCTGATCGAAGGCTGCACCGTCAACACCAAGCTGGGCATGGTCAAGACCGATCACATCCTGTTCATCGCGTCCGGCGCGTTCCACCTGAGCAAGCCGAGCGATCTGGTGCCTGAACTGCAGGGTCGTCTGCCGATTCGCGTCGAGCTCAAAGCGCTGAGCCCGCAGGATTTCGAACGCATCCTGACCGAACCCCATGCCTCGCTGACCGAGCAATACCGCGAGCTGTTGAAGACCGAAGGCCTGAACATTGCGTTCCTGCCGGATGGCATCAAGCGTCTGGCCGAGATCGCCTGGCAGGTCAACGAGAAGACCGAGAACATCGGTGCGCGTCGCTTGCATACGCTGCTTGAGCGGTTGCTGGAAGAGGTTTCTTTCAGTGCCGGTGATCTGGCGGGTGCGCAGGATGGCGGGACGATTCAGATCGACGCTGAGTACGTGAACAGCCACTTGGGTGAGCTGGCGGAAGACGAAGATCTGTCGCGTTATATCCTTTAAAGCAGCTGCAAGCGGTTAGCTTCAAGCGGCAAGCAGATTTCACTGGCTGCACGAATCTGCTTCGCTTGTAGCTTGTAGCTTGTAGCTGAGATTACCTCTATGACCCGCATTCCCACCGCCATCCAGCTGCACAAAGCATCGAAAGTCCTCAGCCTGAAATACGGGACGGACGAGGAATACCGCCTGCCGGCTGAATTTCTGCGTGTGCACTCGCCTTCGGCGGAGGTGCAGGGCCATGGCAACCCGATTTTGCAGTTCGGCAAGCTGGGCGTCGGGCTTACCAAAGTGGAACCCGCTGGCCAGTACGCGCTGAAGCTGACCTTTGACGACGGTCATGACAGCGGCTTGTTTACTTGGGAATACCTGGAGCAACTGGCGCAACGCCAGGCGCAACTGTGGGAGGAGTACCTGGCCGAGCTCAAGGCCGCCGGCAAATCCCGCGACCCTTCCGAGCAAGTCATCAAGCTGATGCTCTAGCCGTCGCTCCAGACGTCAGGCGGTCAGCACCTTGTCCAGCTGCCGTTCAACTTCCGACTGAATCGAACCGCTCATGGCGGAGAGGAAGAAGTTGAGATCAATGTTCACCCGCACCCATTCATCTTCGACCGCGACAGTGCCCTTGGCGCCCTTGCCTTCCAGGGCCACGGTGTCGCCTGTCCACTCGTGCTCGATGCCGTACTTGTCGGATAGTTTCTGCAGCATGATCTCAGCCTTCTCGCGGGCCTTTTCCTTTCCCAGCGTGTGCTGGCGTTCCACGGTAATTCTGGCCACTGACGGGCTCCTGCTTCGGCTTAAATCGTCGACGCACTATACCAGCGGCCCGAAGCGAAGAAACTGTTGGCCGTGCGCCTTGTCAAGACAAAGCCAGCCCCGACGATTAGAATGGCGCCACTTTATTCCGGTGACAGCGATATGAATGATCCGCGCAAAGGCAGCGATGCCGAACCCATCACCCACTTCGGTTACAAAAACGTACCGGAAAGCCAGAAGGCCGAGAAAGTCGCCGAGGTATTTCACTCCGTCGCGGCCAAATATGACCTGATGAACGACGTACTGTCCGGCGGTATGCATCGCCTCTGGAAGCGCTTCACCATCGAACTGTCCGGCGTTCGCAGCGGCAACCGCGTGCTCGACATCGCAGGCGGCACCGGTGATCTGGCGAAGAAGTTCTCCCATCTTGTCGGCCCGACCGGTGAGGTCGTACTGGCTGACATCAACGCATCGATGCTCAAGGTCGGTCGTGACCGCCTGCTGGATCGCGGGGTGGCCGGCAACATCAAGTTCGTCCAGGCCGACGCTGAAAAGCTGCCGTTCCCTGACAACCACTTCGACTGCGTGACCATCGCCTTCGGCCTGCGCAACGTGACGCACAAGGAAGACGCGATCCGCTCCATGCTGCGCGTGCTCAAGCCGGGTGGTCGTTTGCTGGTGCTGGAATTCTCCAAGCCAACCAGCAAAGTCATGTCCAAGATCTACGACGCCTACTCGTTCGCTTTCATGCCGCTGGCGGGCAAGCTGATCACCAACGATTCGGAAAGCTACCGCTATCTGGCAGAGTCGATCCGCATGCACCCTGATCAGGAAACCCTGAAGTCAATGATGGTCCAGGCCGGTTTCGACCGAGTGACCTACCACAACATGACCTCCGGCATCGTGGCGCTGCACCGGGGCATCAAACCCTGATGCTGATCAACGGCTTGCTCGCCAGTGCCGAACACGGCATCAACCGCGTGCTGCGCATGGACAGCACCGCCTTGCCGCGCCTTGACCGGCTGAGCGGCAAGGTCATCGCGATCGAGTGCACCAGCCCGACGTTTCATCTGCACGTGCTGCCCAGCGACGACGGCCTGATGCTGGCGGCGAACTGGGAAGGCGGTGCTGATGTGACCCTGCGCGCGCCCGCTGCGAGCCTGATGCGCCTGGCGATGAGCAAAGACAAAAATGCCGTGCTGCACAGCCCGGAAGTCGAGCTGGAGGGCGAAAGCGCCGTGCTGCTTGAGCTGGTGGGCGTGCTGCAGGACCTGGACCTCGATTGGGAGTACGAGCTGCAACGCTGGCTCGGCCCTGTCGCGGCGCCCCTGATCGGCGGGCACCTGCGCAACAGCGCGCGCTGGACCCGCGACAGCGCGGCCAGCCTCAGCCACAACCTGGCCGAATACCTGGCCGAAGAATCCCGCACGCTGGTCGGCAAACGCGAGGCCGAAGCCCGCTTCGCCGAACTGGATCAGACCAAACAAGACCTGGAACGCCTCGAAGCCCGCTTCGAGCGTCTGGCCCACTCCCTCACATCCAGCGATAACGCATGAGCCTGCTTGCCGTCCGCCGCCTGTTTCGCATCCAGCGTGTCGTAATCCGTTACCGCCTCGATGACCTGTTGTTCGCCCTGCCCCTGCCGTGGTGGCTGCTGGCTGTGCGCTTCGTGCTGCCATGGCGCTGGTTGCCGCGGCGCAAGAACGAACTGAGCCGTGGTGCCCGTCTGCGACTGGCGTTGCAGGACCTGGGGCCGATTTTCATCAAGTTCGGGCAGTTGCTGTCCACTCGCCGGGATCTGCTGCCTGAAGACGTGGCCGACGAGCTGATGATGCTGCAGGACCGCGTGCCGCCGTTCGACTCCGCCAAAGCCGTGGCGCTGATCGAGTCGCAGCTGGGCGCGAAGATCAGCGAAGTGTTCAGCCGTTTCGATGTGGCCCCGCTCGCCTCTGCTTCTGTCGCTCAAGTCCACGCCGCGCGCCTGAAGACTGGCGAGGAAGTGGTGGTAAAGGTCGTACGGCCAGGCTTGAAGCCGATCATCGGTTCCGATCTTGCGTGGCTGTTCATTCTGGCAAAGATTGCCGAGCGGGTTTCCGCAGACGCCCGCCTGCTGCACCCGGTGGACGTGGTCGCCGATTACGAAAAAACCATCTACGACGAGCTCGACCTGCTGCGCGAGGCGGCCAACTCCAGCCAGCTGCGCCGCAACTTCGAGGGCTCGCCCATGCTCTACGTGCCGCAGGTCTACTGGGACTGGTGCCGGCCGAAGGTGTTGGTCATGGAGCGCATTTACGGCGTGCAAGTGACCGATCTGGCGACCCTCGCCGATCAGCGCACCGACATGAAGAAGCTGGCGGAGCGCGGCGTCGAGCTGTTCTTCACCCAGGTTTTTCGTGACAGCTTTTTCCACGCCGACATGCACCCCGGCAATATTTTCGTCAGCACGGTCACGCCGTGGGATCCCCAGTACATCGCCATCGACTGCGGAATTGTGGGCAGTCTGACCCCTGAGGATCAGGACTACCTGGCGCGCAACCTGTTTGCCTTCTTCAAGCGCGACTACCGCCGTGTGGCTCAGCTGCACATTGACTCGGGCTGGGTGCCGGCCGAGACCAAGCTGAATGAATTCGAAGCGGCCATCCGTACGGTGTGCGAACCGATATTCGAGAAGCCCCTGAAAGACATTTCCTTTGGCCAGGTACTGATGCGCCTGTTCCAGACCGCTCGCCGCTTCAACATGGAAGTGCAGCCGCAACTGGTGCTGCTGCAAAAGACGCTCCTCAATATCGAAGGCCTCGGCCGTCAGCTGTACCCGGAGCTGGATCTCTGGGCGACTGCGCAGCCGTTCCTCGAACGCTGGATGCGCGAGCGCGTCAGCCCGAAAACCCTGCTGGGCAACCTGCAGTCCCAGGTTGAACAGATTCCGCATCTGGCCAACATGACCCGGGATTTGCTCGAGCGCCTGTCGCAGCCCCATCGCCACGATCCGCCCCCGCCCTACCGGCGCGATGGCGATCATTGGGCCCTTCGGCTGCTCGGCGCGGGCCTGCTGGCCGGCGGCGTGCTGCTGGCAATCACCCATACCCAGACCGGCGCAGCGCTGAACACCCTGAGTGCCTGGCCTGCCTTGCTGATGCTGGCGGCAGGCGTCTATCTGGTCGTTCGCCGATAGCCATCGGCGCAAGCCGCTGGCACACTAACCCTCCCCTGGAACGGCCGGAGCCGATGATGAAAGACTGGCTGGACGAGATTAAGTGGGACAAGGACGGCCTGGTGCCCGCCATCGCACAGGACCACAAGACCGGTCGCGTGCTGATGATGGCGTGGATGAACCGTGAAGCCTTGAGCCTGACTGCCAGCGAACAGCGCGCTATCTATTGGTCACGTTCGCGTGGCAAGTTGTGGCGAAAGGGCGAAGAATCGGGCCACGTGCAGAAGCTTCATGAGCTGCGTCTGGACTGCGATGCCGACGTCATTATCCTGATGGTCGAGCAAATCGGCGGCATCGCTTGCCATACCGGCCGCGAGAGCTGCTTCTACCGCGTCTACGATGATGCCGGCTGGAAGACCGTGGACCCGGTACTCAAAAACCCGGAAGCCATTTACCAAGCAGGACACTGAACATGACTGATACCTTGTCACGCCTTGCCGAGGTGCTCGAATCACGCAAGGGCGCGGCTGCCGACTCGTCATACGTCGCCAGCCTGTATCACAAGGGACTGAACAAGATTCTGGAGAAGGTCGGCGAAGAGTCGGTCGAAACCATAATCGCTGCCAAGGACGCTGCCATCAGCGGTGACTGCAGTGATGTCGTCTACGAAACCGCCGACTTGTGGTTCCACAGCATGGTGATGCTTGCCCAGTTGGGCCAACACCCGCAAGCCGTGCTCGATGAGCTGGACCGCCGTTTCGGCCTGTCCGGCCACGCCGAGAAAGCATCTCGCTCGGCGGAATAAACACAGGGGCTGCGGCCCGAAATTTCTTGTGAGGAACGCGTTATGGGCATTTTTGACTGGAAACACTGGATCGTCATTCTTGTGGTTGTCGTGCTGGTCTTCGGCACCAAGAAACTCAAGAACCTGGGGACTGACGTGGGTGAGTCGATCAAGGGCTTTCGCAAGGCCATGAATGACGACGACAAACATCCGGAAGAGCCAACCGTGCAGCCGCCGGTTCAGCCACAGCCCACCGCGCAGCCTGTCCCTCCGACTCAGCCGCTGCACCAGCCGCACACCATCGACGCTCAGGCGCAACGAGTCGAAGACCCCCTCCGCAAAGACTAGGTCGTGACGCATGTTTGGTATCAGCTTTTCTGAACTGCTGCTGGTCGGCCTCGTTGCCCTGCTGGTCCTGGGGCCCGAGCGTCTGCCGGGCGCAGCACGGACGGCCGGGCTCTGGATCGGCCGCCTGAAACGCAGCTTCAATGCGATCAAACAGGAAGTTGAGCGCGAAATCGGCGCTGACGAGATTCGGCGTCAGCTGCACAACGAGCATATCCTTTCGCTGGAAGAGGAAGCTCGCAAGATCATGCAGCCACAGCAACCGCCTGCAGCGCCTGTAGCCCCCGCGACACCGGCACCGGCTGAACCCGCTGCCGAGACGCCGATTCCACCGGCTCCGGCCTCTACAGCGCCGGTCATGGGTGCGGCCTCACCGGCCCAGAGCGCCGACATTGGCCCGGCCGCTCCGGCGGAAAGCGCGTCGGTTACGCCGCCGCCCGTTCATGTCGAGCCTGCTGCGCCTGCACCTTCGCCTGTCGGGCCGGATTCTGCACCCGCACCTGCGCCGGTCATCACCCATGCGACCGCGGTGCAAAGTGCGCCTTCTGCCAACGATTCGTCACTGCCACCACGAGCCCCATGAGCGAAATCCCGGAAAACGACCAGCAAATGCCGCTGGTCTCGCACCTGACAGAACTGCGCTCTCGCCTGCTGCGCTGCGTGCTGGCGATCTTCGTGATCTTCGGCGCGCTGTTCTACTTTACCCAGAAGATCTACACCTTCGTTTCAGCCCCGCTGCGCAAGTTTCTGCCTGACGGCGCCACGATGATCGCGACCGATGTGGCCTCGCCGTTCATCACGCCGTTCAAGCTGACGATGATGGTGGCGCTGTTTCTGGCGATGCCGGTGATTCTGTATCAGATCTGGGGCTTCATTGCGCCAGGTTTGTACAAGCACGAAAAGCGCGTGGCAGTGCCGCTGCTGATCTCCAGCATCATCCTGTTCTACGCCGGGATGGCGTTTGCCTACTTCCTGGTCTTCCCGCTGATCTTCCACTTCTTCGCCAGCGTCACGCCGGAAGGCGTGTCGATGATGACGGACATCGCCAGTTACCTGGACTTCGTGATGACGCTGTTCCTGGCATTCGGGGTCGCGTTCGAGATTCCGGTGGCGGTTGTACTGCTGGTGTGGATCGGCATCGTCGACGTCAAATACCTGAAGAAGATTCGCCCGTACGTGGTGATTGGCTGCTTCGTGGTCGGCATGATCCTCACCCCGCCGGACATCTTTTCCCAGACCCTTCTGGCTGTGCCGATGTGGCTGCTGTTTGAAATCGGCGTGCTGTGCAGTTCGATGATCACCAAGCGCGGCGATCATGAAGACGACGAGAAAGCCGAAGACGAACAGAGCCAACCGCCAGCGACCCAGCCGTGAACCTGCTGTTGCTTGAGGACGCCGACTTCATCGCGGCGGATCGGGTCGTGCTGCGTGATCGGCGCCTCAAGCACATGCAGGAAGTGCATCGCAGCGAAGTCGGCGACAGCCTGCGGGTCGGTCGAGTGAACGGCTTGCTGGGCAGTGCGCAATTGCTGCGTCTGGAAACTCGTGAAGCCGAGCTTTCGGTGAGCTTCGAGCACGCCCCGCCGGCCAAACTCCCCCTGACGCTGATCCTCGCCCTGCCGCGCCCGAAAATGCTGCGTCGGGTGTTTCAGACCGTGGCGACGATGGGTGTCCCCCGAGTCATTCTGGTCAACAGTTACCGCGTCGAAAAAAGCTTCTGGCAGACGCCCTTTCTGGAGCCGGCTGCCATTCGCGAGCAGTTGATTCTCGGGCTGGAGCAGGCCCGGGACAGCGTGCTGCCTGAGATCGTCATCGAGAAGCGCTTCAAGCCGTTCGTTGAGGACCGCCTTCCCGCTGTGGTTGAAGGGACGCTGGGATTGGTCGGCCATCCGGGTGATTTCCCCGCCTGCCCACGCGCGGTCGGGCAGCCCGCCACCCTGGCCATCGGCCCCGAAGGCGGCTGGATTCCCTACGAAGTTGATTTGCTGCAGGCCTCGGGGCTGAATCCAGTCCAGTTGGGTGCGCGGATCCTGCGCGTTGAAACCGCCGTGACCGCGCTACTCGCCCGATTGTTCTAGAACATGGCGACACCGATTCCCCCACAGACATAGAACCTGTGGGAGCGAGCTTGCTCGCGAAGGCTCAGTTTCAGTCACCCGAGAACGTTACTGACTGTCCCGGCCTCGTCCTGAGCACGCTCAGTCCCACACACGGCCCATGTCTGCTGCTCCGCCGCGCGGTGTCAGAACGGCGGGCAATCCCCCCGAGCTACCTCCCGTCCTCATCAAGCACTTCAGTTTGCCGCGCGACAGCCGATGCACAAGCGTCTATAAAAAAATTCGCAGGAATCATCATGTCTCGCTGGTTTACCCAACGCCTTGGAAATATGAGCGTCCGTCTCAAACTGGGTGTCGGTTTCGGCCTTGTGCTGTTGCTGACGCTACTTATCACGGCGACGGGCTGGTCCAGCGTGAAGGCGGTGATCGAGCGTGGCG
Source organism: Pseudomonas sp. W5-36 (assembly GCF_046540455.1). Lineage (NCBI taxonomy): Bacteria > Pseudomonadati > Pseudomonadota > Gammaproteobacteria > Pseudomonadales > Pseudomonadaceae > Pseudomonas > Pseudomonas sp. W5-36. The sequence goes on from NZ_JAXCIQ010000002.1 coordinate 133,541, forward strand.
ACAAGCTGGGGATGATCTCGCAGATCAGTGAGCGGACGATGGATCTGCGCACGGCAGGCATGGTGTATGAAGCTCAATACACCGCTGAAGCCGCGACGGCGGTCATGACCGCGCTGGACAAGCTCGACGCTGACCTGAAAACCGGCCAGAGCATGGTCAAAGGCATCGGCGATCTCAAACTGATGGACGCTCAGGCTCAGGCCGCCAGCGAATACCGCCGTGCCTTTGGCGACATGACCAAAGCGATCCAGACCCGCGAAGCCAGCCGAACCAACTTGGGCGCGTCCGCCGACGCCGCTGTCGATACCGTCAACAAGATCGAACAGGCGTTGCTGCAGCACGACAACATCCTGCAATTCAACAGCGCGGTGGATGTCAGCAAACAGATCCAGCAGGCACGCTTCCAGGTGCGCGGTTACACCTTCAGTGGCAAACCGGATTTCGAAAAGAACGCCACCGCCGCCACCGCCGCCATCGACGAAGCCATCGTCGGGGTCAACACGCTGGCCGGCGACGTTTCCTCCCAGTACATCCCGCAGCTGCAAAAGGCCAACCTGGCGCTCAAAGGCTATCGCGACGCTGTCGGCCAATACCGTGAAGCGCAACTGGTCAGCGTTCAGGCCCTCGCCAAGATGACCGAGCTGGGGCAACAGCTGCTGGACGCCAGCGAACAACTGAACATTTCGCAAAACGCCAAACGCGAGGCAGACACCCGCCAGGCCCAATCGACCCTTGGCATTGCCACGATAGTGGCCCTGATCCTCGGTGTTTTTGCCGCCTGGGTCATCACCCGCCAAATCACGGTGCCGCTGGGGCAGACGCTTGTTGCGGTCGAGCGCGTGGCGTCCGGTGATCTGACCCACAACTTGAGCGTCGACCGGCGCGACGAGCTTGGCCAGTTGCAGGGCAGCATCCAGCGCATGACGGTGGAGCTGCGCCAATTGATCGGCGGCATCGGCGAAGGCGTGACCCAGATCGCCAGCGCGGCCGAAGAGCTGTCGGCGGTCACTGAGCAGACCAGTGCCGGGGTCAACAGCCAGAAGGTCGAGACCGATCAGGTAGCGACGGCGATGCACGAGATGACCGCCACGGTGCAGGAAGTGGCGCGTAACGCCGAAGAAGCGTCCGAGGCCGCCGTAGCCGCTGACCTCCAGGCGCGTGAGGGCGACAAGGTCGTCAACGAGGCCATCGCGCAGATCGAGCTCCTCGCGACCGAGGTCGGTCACTCCACCGAGGCGATGGCCGAACTCAAGCGCGAGAGCGACAAGATCGGCAGCGTCCTCGACGTGATCAAGTCCGTTGCGCAACAAACCAACCTCCTTGCCCTGAACGCGGCCATCGAGGCCGCCCGGGCGGGTGAGGCCGGTCGCGGATTCGCTGTGGTCGCAGACGAAGTGCGCAGCCTCGCGCAACGCACGCAAAAGTCCACGGAAGAGATCGAAGAGCTGATTTCCGGCTTGCAGAACGGCACCCGACAAGTCGCGACAATCATGGACAACAGCCGCGAACTGACGGTCAGCAGCGTCGAACTGACCCGCCGCGCCGGCACCTCACTGGAAAACATCACCCGGACCGTGTCTGCGATTCAATCCATGAACCAGCAGATCGCCGCCGCGGCCGAGGAGCAAAGCGCTACGGCCGAAGAGATCAACCGCAGCGTGCTCAACGTGCGCGACGTGTCGGAACAGACCTCCGCCGCCAGCGAGGAAACTGCCGCGTCGAGCGTCGAGCTGGCGCGACTGGGCAGCCATCTGCAAGGGCTGGTGAGTCGCTTCCGGATCTGATCCGCTTGCCCGGCTCGCACCCGCATCAGCCACCGGCCTGCCGGCAAAGCCTCCAATAGGGGCGGAATCTGTGACACGCGTCACCCCTTCCCGCCCCTCGGAAATCTCCTACGACCTGATCAGGTCACGCCTCCGCCTCCCCTGCCGATGCGCGTTTATCGCCCATCCGCAGGAGACGCATCATGTTGCAACGCATCAACCGGGCGCTGGCCAACACCAGCGTCAAACTCAAACTCTCGCTGGGCTTTGGCCTGGTTCTGCTTCTGACCCTGGCCATTACCCTGACCGGGTGGCATGGGCTCGACACGATGATCGAGCGCTCGGAGTCACTGACCTCCATCGCTCAGCTCAACGCGATGACCAAGGACCTGCGCGCCGAGCGCATCGTCTTTCGGGTCGAAAACACTGCTGACAGCGCCTCGCGCGTCGTTGCCCGCATCAATGAAATCGAAGCGCATCTGGTTGTGCTGCGCGACGATGCTCCTCCCGCCGACATCCTCAAGCTGCTCAACAGCCAAAGCGACACGGTCAGGGCGCTCGAAGCCACCTTTGCCGATCTGACCACGCTGTTGAGTGCGCGAGCCGACTCGCGTGCGCAGCTGGCGGTTCTCTCGGACGAGGCGATCAAGTCCATCGGCCAGGTGGAAAGCGAGGTCTTGAAAGCCGTCAGCCAAGAGCAGGACAGCAGCGAGCGCCTCGGTGAGTTCACCAACATCCAGCAATTGCGCGAGCAAGTGCAGAACGCCCGTTACGAAGTTCAGGCGTACGTGTTCAGCGGTAAAGAGTCCTATGAAATTGCCGCCATTACCGCCATCGACGAAGCGCTGAAGGAGGTCGAGCAGATCGCCAGCGATCAAGCCGATGGCAACGTCAGTGAATTGCTCACGGCGCGTAAGACGCTGCTCAAGTACCGCGAGCACATGGGCCAGTTCAAAGACCTGCAGGTCAAGGTTGAAGCGGCCCAGGAGTCCATGGAGGCGCTGAGCGAGAGCCTCCTCACCTCGACCGGCGAGATCACCGCGCTGCAAGGCCAGCGGCGTGATGCCGAAGCCACTCAGTCGCGGCAGACGCTCAGTGGCGTGGCCGGGCTGGCGATGCTCCTGGGCCTGCTCGCGGCGTGGCTGATCACCCAGCAGATCATCGCGCCGCTACGGCTGACCTTGAGTGCGGCGGCGCGCATCGCCCAAGGTGATCTGAGTCAGGACCTGGAGCTCGGCCGCCGCGACGAGATGGGCATGCTTCAGCGCAGCATGCAGGAGATGACCCTGAGCCTGCGCAAGCTCATCAGTGGCATCAGCGACGGCGTGACCCAGATCGCCAGCGCGGCCGAGCAACTGTCCGCTGTCACGGCGCAGACCAGCGTGGGCGTCAACAGCCAGAAAGACGAAACGGACTGCGTCGCGACGGCGATGAACCAGATGACCTCGACCGTGATGGAAGTGGCCCGCAATGCCGAAGAAGCCAGCGAGGCGGCGCGGCACGCTGATCAGCAGGCACGGGACGGCGACAAGGTTGTCAACGACGCCATCGCGCAGATCGAGCGCCTGGCGCTGGAGGTGAATAATTCCACCGAAGCCATGGGCAAGCTGAAGCTGGAGAGCGACAAGATCGGCGGTGTGCTCGACGTCATCAAGTCAGTGTCGCAGCAGACCAATCTGCTGGCTTTGAACGCAGCGATCGAAGCCGCCCGGGCAGGCGAAGCGGGACGCGGTTTTGCGGTCGTTGCCGATGAGGTTCGCGGACTGGCCCAGCGCACCCAGGAATCCACCGAGGAAATCGAAGTGCTTATCGCGGCGCTGCAAAGCGGCACCCAGCAAGTGGTGATGACCCTCGATGCCAGCCGAACCCTGACCGACAGCAGCGTGGAGTTGAGTCGCCAGGCCGGCAGCGCGTTGGGACACATCACACGGACGGTGTCGACGATTCAGACGATGAACCAGCAGATCGCCGCGGCGGGCGAGGAACAGAGCAGCGTGGCGGAGCAGATCAACCGCAGTGTGCTGAACGTTCGGGATGTGTCCGAGCAAACCGCAGCGTCCAGCGAGGAGACGGCCGCGTCGAGCATCGAACTGGCGCGGCTGGGTGTGCAGCTGCAGGAGATGGTCGGGAAGTTTCGGGTGAGTTAAAGCGAAACCGGCTGCGACGTCGAGTTGTAGGACCGGCTTTAGCCGGGAAGGCGTGTGCATTCACATCGCAGAATTAATAGCACACGCGCAGGCCTCTTCCCGGCTAAAGCCGGTCCTACTACACAAGGGCCCGGCCCAAACAAAAACGCCGCCGAAGATCACTCTTCGGCGGCGTTTTGTTCAGCGTATGAATCAGGCGTTGACGAGGGTCGCGTCATTCACATGGGTCGCTGGCTGCAAAGGCAGCAGCGGCGCATGGGGATCGGCTTCCACCGACGCGCGCCAGGCATTGAGCCAAGCGGAATTGCCTTCGCTCCAGACCAGTTCGTGCAACCGAGCCAGCGCAACCGGATCGCTGAGCAATTGCAGGCGTTCGTGGTTGTTCAGGAGCTCAGGGCCACCTTTGATCGCGTGACGCACACGCTCGACACGCATCCACTCGATCGGCTCGGCCTCGCGATGGCGAGAGGTCGCCAGCGCGCAGGCCAGGGCGTTCTGCTGCGGATCGACCACCGCACGGATGAAACCGTCGTTCAACGCGTGCCAGCGGTTTTCGTGGGTGTACTTGTCAGTGGACACCAGCTCTTGCGGCGGCGTGTGCTCTTCCGGGATCAGGAACAGCTTGGTGTCGCGCGCTTTCAGGCCCAGATTCGTGCGGCTGGAAATCACCGACACCGGGATCGACAGCATCAACGAACCCACGATCGGCACCAGCCACCACAGGAAGCTCGGGTTCAGCCAGGCCACCAGCAGCGCCCAGCAGAAGCCCAGCAGCGTCTGCGGCCCGTGACGTTTGACCGCTTCGCTCCACGGCGTCGAGTCATCATCACGCTGCGGCGAGTTCCACGTCGCAGCCCAGCCCAGGAACGCGGCCAGTACGAAGCGGGTGTGGAAGATCATGCGCACCGGCGCCAGCAGCATGGAAAACAGCATTTCCAGCAGCATCGACAGGGTGACCTTGATGCGGCCACCAAAACCGGTTGCGCCCTTGGCCCAGATCAGGATCACGCTGAGCAGTTTCGGCAGGAACAACAGCACGACGGTCGTGGAGAACAACGCAACGGCTTTTTCCGGGTGCCACTGTGGCCACAACGGATACAGCTGGCGCGGTTCCATGAAGTACGTCGGTTCCATCAGCGTGTTCACCGCCAGCAGCGCGGTCGACAGCACCAGGAAGAAGAACCATAACGGAGCCGACAGATAGGACATCACGCCGGTCAGGAACACCGCACGGTGCACCGGGTGCATGCCTTTCACCAGGAACAGGCGGAAGTTCATCAGGTTACCGTGGCACCAGCGACGGTCACGCTTGAGCTCATCCAGGAGGTTCGGCGGCAGCTCTTCGTAACTGCCCGGCAGGTCGTAGGCAATCCACACGCCCCAGCCCGCACGGCGCATGAGCGCGGCTTCGACGAAGTCGTGGGATAGAATAGCGCCGGCAAAAGCACCTTTCCCCGGCAGCGGCGCGAGGGCGCAGTGCTCGATGAACGGTTTCATGCGGATGATCGCGTTATGACCCCAGTAGTGGGATTCACCCAACTGCCAGAAGTGCAGGCCGGCGGTGAACAACGGGCCGTACACCCGGGTCGCGAACTGCTGCATGCGTGCATACAGCGTGTCCATGCCCGAGGCACGCGGCGCGGTCTGGATGATACCGGCGTCCGGCGTCGCTTCCATCAAACGCACGAGGCTGGTAAGGCATTCGCCGCTCATGACCGAGTCAGCGTCAAGCACGACCATGTAGCGGTATTCACCGCCCCAGCGACGGCAGAAGTCATCGAGGTTACCGCTCTTGCGCTTAACGCGACGGCGGCGACGACGATAGAAGATCTTGCCGAAACCACCGGTTTCACGGCACACGTCCAGCCAGGCTTGTTGCTCGGCCACACAAATGTCGGTTTCGTTGGAGTCGCTGAGAATGAAGAAGTCAAAGCGGTCCAGATCGCCTGTGGCTTTGACCGATTCGAACGTCGCCCGCAGACCGGCGAATACGCGAGGCACGTCTTCGTTGCAGATCGGCATCACGAGTGCAGTGCGCGCACCCGCTTCAATCGGCTCATTGCCCGCGCTGGCACCGGAAATACGGTACTTGTCGTGGCCAGTGAGCAGTTCGAGGAAGCCCATCAGCGCGGTCCAAAAACCGGCCGACACCCAGCAGAACAGAATCCCGAACAACAGCAGGATGCTGGTCTGCAGCGCATACGGCATGACCTGAACAGCGGTCTGCCACAGGGTTTGATGACTGATTTCGTCGAATGAAACCAGTGACCAGCCCTGATACGGCAGGATGCCCTTCATGTAGAAGCCGGCGACGATGGTCTGCCCCAGCATGAGGATCAAGAGAATATAGCGACGGATCGAACCGACAGTGCGCCAGCGCGCCTTCGGCAGATCGCGTGGCAGATCGTCCTTGGGCGGCGGCGGATTGCTCTTGCCGGTCAGTCGACGCCAGCCGCGGTGCAGGATGTTGGTCCGCCACGGCTCCGGCACGACTTTGGTCCGACGAATCGGCGGCGTGGCTTTCAGGACAACGCGGCCGCTGGCGTCGACACTCAGCATCTCGGCTTCGTGCAGCTCATCAGCGGTCGTCAGGGTCAGGCGACGACCCACCGAGGCCTGGGAGGCCTCGGCAGGGTCAGCGACGGTTTGCGCCGAAAGGCGTTCGTGCAGCTCAGCGAACGAGGTGCAGCTGGCAAGTTCTGCCCGCTGCGCGTCGGTCATCGGCAGATGCGCCAGGTACTCGCTGAGAGACTCATTCAAAGGCTCTGGCACCGCGTGTGAATTACTCATCGGCTGGCAACTGGTAGCTCCAGGTTTCGGTCAGGATTTGTTGAATCATGGCCGGCCCCTGTTGGGTGGATGCAGCCTCTACCGCTGGCTGCGGGGTCTCTTTCATGCCTTTGTTGGCCTTGGCAGCGTCGCCCAGTGCGGCTTCAGGCTTGGAAGCCTCATCCGACTTGGCTTCGGCTACCTTGGTAGCTTCGGCCGACTTGGCGGCATCTTTGCTGTCGGCTTTAGGGCCTTTAGCGTCCTTCATGTCTTTCGCGTCTTTCGCATCGCCGGCCTTCAAGGCATCGGTCTTAACGAGTTCAGCTTTCTCGTCCTTCGGTGCAGCAACCACTGGCGCCGCAGCAACAGCAGCCTTGGCATCAGCCTTGGCGGCCGGCTTCTTGTCCGACTTGTCGGCAGTGATGACCGCTGGCTCCTTGCCTGGCTCGGCAGGGGTTTCGCGCAGCAGGTAAGCACGCATTTCAACCGCCTTGCCCGGATCCTTGACCTTCAGGCGAAGCGTCAGACGCCAGCCTTTGGTCACCGGGTTGTAGCGCAGGTTGTTCTCGACCAGATCGGTGTTGTCATCGGTGATGACCTGACTGCGGATCGACGGATCTTCGCCCAGCTTGGCGAGGGTCGGGCCAACGAAATCCACCAGGTAGGCAACGCTGCCGTCCGGCTGACGAATCAGGTTCGACTGCTTCACGTCACCCGTCGAGCGCAGGGTCTGCTTGACCCAGCCCAGATCTGGCGAGTGAATGGCATCCTCATCCATGGTCCAGTGCAGACGGTAGTTGAAGTCAATCGACTGACCCGGCTCTGGCTGGGTTTCCGGCTTCCAGAACGCAACGATGTTGTCGTTGGTTTCGTCAGCAGTCGGGATCTCGACCAGGTCAACGGTGCCCTTGCCCCAATCGCCCTTAGGCTCGATCCAGGCGCTTGGACGTTTGTCGTAGCGGTCATCCAGATCCTCGTAATGGCTGAAGTTGCGGCCACGTTGCAGCAGACCGAAGCCGCGCGGGTTCTCTACGGAGAAGCTGCTGACCGAGAGGTGTTTAGGGTTGTTCAGCGGGCGCCAGATCCACTCGCCATTGGCTGCCTGGATCGACAGACCGCTGGAGTCGTGCAGCTCGCGACGGTAATTCAGGACTTTCGACGGCTGATTGGCGCCGAACAGGTACATGCTGGTCAGCGGCGCAACGCCCAATTTGCCGACCTTGTCACGCAAGTACATGCGCGACTGGACATCAACCAGTGTGTTGGTGCCCGGACGCAGGGTCAGCTTGTAAGCGCCGGTGGCGCGAGGGGAGTCGAGCAAGGCGAAGATGACCAGATGGTTGTCATCCGGGCTTGGCTTCTCGATCCAGAATTCGGTGAAGCGAGGGAATTCCTCACCTGATGGCATGGCGGTGTCGATCGCCATCCCGCGCGCAGACAAACCGTAAACCTGACCTTTACCGATGACGCGGAAGTAGCTCGCGCCCAGCATGGTCATGATTTCGTCTTGCTTGTCGTCTTTGTTGATCGGGTAGGTGACGCGGAAACCGGCGTAGCCCAGGTTCTCGGTCGACTTGGGATCGAACTTCACGTCACCGAAATCGAAACGAGTCGGGTCGTACTTGATCTCGTTGACGGAGTTGGCGGTGACTTCGTTGATTTTGACCGGGGTGTCGAAGTGCATGCCCTGGTGGTAGAACGACACCTTGAACGGGGTCTTGTCATTCGCCCATTCGGCTTTGTCTTGCAGGAAGCGGATCTTTTGATAGTCCGCGAACTTCATGTCGCGGAATTCGGCCGGAAGATTGCTCTTCGGCGCGGTGAATTTCTGTCCGGCCAGATCTTTGGCCTTTGTCGCCACGTCGTCTAGATCGAACGCCCAGAGCTGACTGGCGCCGAACAGACAAAACAAAGCCGACCCTGCCAGCAGCGCGCTGCGCAAGCGCCCGCCCGGGTTCTTTGGTGCATTACATGGACTAACAATCACGAGCAACCCTCGCCGAAAACAGATGAAGAAACCAACGGCCAGCTATCAAATGCCGGGTTGGCGAGCACTGTTCCGACTCCAAAAGGGGCCAATGATTCCCCAAGCGGTGCCGGACCAGTCTGCGTTTTACCGATTTAACGGGCTTTGGCCCGTCCTTGTAGCGCGCGATTATCCAGTAGCTCGCGTTACAACGCATCAGGGGACGCAAACTATTTATTGCGTTTGAAGCCAGTAAATCCGGGGCCATCAAAAAGACCGGGGCGCTCAGGTTTCAAGCAAAAATGTCACAGGGCCATCATTGATCAGGTGCACCTGCATATCTGCACCGAACTGGCCCGTTTCCACCGTCTCGTGGGAGCTTTTGGCCTTCGTCACCAAATAGCCAAACAGCTCGGCGCCGAGGGCCGGGGGTGCAGCTTTTGAAAAGCTCGGCCGCATCCCGCTCTTGGTATCTGCCGCCAGTGTGAACTGAGAGACCAGCAGTAATCCGCCATTAACGTCGATTAACGAAAGATTCATCTTCCCGTCGGCGTCACTGAATACCCGATAGTTAAGCAGCTTGTGCAACATCTTGTCGGCGCTGGCCGGCGTGTCTTGAGGCTCGATGCCAATCAGGACCATTAAACCTTGATCAATCGCACCAATGGTCTGGCCGGCAACGTCGACGCGCGCCTGGGAAACGCGCTGAAGCAAGGCCTTCATTTATGCCTCTTCCGGCGGCAGATCCAGCAAACGGCGCGCCACTTCTGACGCCGCCCGCACCAGCGCATCGGTGATGCCTGGCTCGGACGCCGAGTGACCGGCTTCGCGGATGACCTGCAGTTCACTGTTCGGCCACGCCTGGTGCAGCTCCCAGGCGTTGTCCAGCGTGCAGATCATGTCGTAGCGGCCATGGACGATGATGCCAGGCAGATGGGCGATTTTCGGCATGTCGCGAATCAGCTGGTTTTCTTCGAGGAACGCACCATTGGTGAAGTAATGGCATTCGATGCGCGCAATGGACAAGGCGCGATGGGGTTCGGTGAAGCGATCGACCACCTGCGGGTTCGGACGCAATGTGGCGGTGCGCCCTTCCCATGTCGACCACGCCTTGGCGGCGTGCATCTGGGCGATCTGATCATTGCCGGTGAGGCGTTTGTGGAATGCGGCGAGCACGTCGTGGCGCTCGTCCGGCGGGATCGGCGCCATGTAGTCCTGCCAGTAATCCGGGAACAGCCGGCTCGCGCCTTCCTGGTAGAACCACTTGATGTCCTGGGGCCGGCTCAAAAAGATGCCGCGCAAGATCAAAGCATGGACCCGATCCGGGTGCTTCTGCGCGTAGGCGAGGGAGAGCGTCGAACCCCACGAGCCACCGAACACCACCCATTTGTCGATGCCCAGGTGGGTGCGGATGCGTTCGAGGTCATCGACCAGGTGCCAGGTGGTGTTGTTTTCCAGGCTGGCATGTGGCGTTGAACGACCGCAGCCGCGCTGATCGAAGGTGATGATGCGATAGAGATTAGGATCGAAATAACGGCGGCTCTGTGCATCGCATCCCGAACCCGGCCCCCCGTGAATGAATATGACGGGCAGGCCGTCCGGCGAGCCGCTTTCATCGACATACAGTACATGCGGCTCTTCCACCGCCAGATCGTGCCGGGCGTAAGGTTTGATCTGCGGGTACAAAGTCTGCATAGGTGCTCCAAAAGTCCAGTTCAGGGGCTGCGGTCTATCTGCCGTTGGGCATCATAAACCTGAATCGGCGAATGAACATGCCCGCCTCATTCCGGCCAACTGTTATCCCCTGTTTCACAGGCACATGCCCGCTGACAGCAAAACATGAGCAAGATCAACGCCAGAGTGGAACGATCAATGCAAGGCTCTCCAGATACGGGGGAATGCGCCAGAGAATTGCCTTCGATGTGCAATGACGGCGAACCGGGGTAGCTTGTTCGAGTCGAACCGAGGGTTGTGCAACCGCGTATTTTCCGTCCGACCGGGAGGAAATAACCAATGACACGCCCTACAGTCAACCCACCCATTTAATCGTCAAACCAACTTGAGGTCGTACCCGATGTCTCCGGAACCCAACGTTCGTGACGCTGAAGTGGCAGCCTTCCGAGAAGCTGTGCTGAACAAACTCGAGTATGCCGTCGGTAAAGACCCCGACCATGCCTTCGACCATGACTGGTTCATGGCCATCGCGCTGGCGACTCGCGACAAAATGGCCGAGCGCTGGATGAACCACACGCGCTACGTCTATCGGCAGGAAAAAAAGCGTGTCTATTACCTTTCCCTCGAGTTCCTGATCGGCCGTCTGATGTTCGACAGCCTGAGTAACCTGGGCATCCTCGAAACCGCGCGCGAAGCGTTGAAAGGCCTGAACGTCGACCTGGAGCAGATTCGCTCGCTGGAGCCTGACGCTGCACTGGGCAACGGCGGCCTCGGTCGTCTGGCCGCCTGCTTCATGGAAAGCATGTCGACCCTCGGCATTGCGGGCCATGGCTACGGCATTCGTTACGAGCACGGCCTCTTCCGTCAGGCCATCGTCGATGGCTGGCAGCAGGAGCAGACCGAGAATTGGCTGGACTTTGGTAACCCGTGGGAATTCGAACGTCCTGAAGTGATTTACCAGATCGGCTTCGGCGGCAGCGTGCAGCCTCTGCTTGATGCAGCCGGCGCGCCTGTGCTGGACGCCTCGGGCGAAACCCGTCAGGTCTGGACCGCAGGCGAAACCGTTCGCGCGATTGCTTACGACACGCCCGTCGTGGGCTGGCGCGGCAAAGCGGTGAACACGCTGCGCCTGTGGCGTGCGCGCGCCGTGGAAGACCTGCATCTGGAACGCTTCAACGCCGGCGACCACGTCGGTGCGGTGGCGGAAGTAGTGCGGGCCGAAAGTATTTCCCGTGTGCTGTATCCAAACGACAGCACCGAAGCGGGCCAGGAACTGCGCCTGCGTCAGGAATTCTTCTTCGTCTCGGCGTCGCTGCAGGATTTGCTGCGCCGCCACAAGAACATGGGCTACAGCATCGGCAGCCTGCCGGAACACGTTGCCATCCAGATGAACGACACCCACCCGTCGATCGCCGTGGCGGAGCTGATGCGCGTCCTGATCGACCTGCACGACGTGGAATGGGATGAAGCCTGGCGCATCACCGTCGGCACCCTGGCGTACACCAACCACACGCTGCTGCCTGAAGCGCTGGAAACCTGGTCGGTCGGCCTGATGGAACGCATGCTGCCGCGCCACATGCAGATCATTTACATGATCAACGCCCAGCACATCGACAAGGTCCGCCTGGACTTCAAAGACGATCCTGGCCTGTTCGACCTGTTGCGCGCCGTCTCGCTGATCGAAGAAGACAACGGCCGTCGCGTGCGCATGGGTAACCTGGCGTTCCTTGGCTCACACAGTGTGAACGGTGTGTCGGCGCTGCACACGCAGCTGATGCGCAAGACCGTTTTCGCTCATCTGCACAAGCTGCACCCGGACCGCATCAACAACAAAACCAACGGCATCACCTTCCGCCGCTGGCTGTTCCAGTCCAACCCGCAACTCACTTCCATGCTGGTCAACGAGCTCGGCGAGCAGGTACTCGACAACCACGAAACCGCGCTGCTGAAACTGGAGCCGCTGGCTGAAGACCCACGGTTCCAGCAGGAGTTTGCCGCTCAACGCCTGCAAAGCAAGAAAGCCCTGGCCTCGATCATTCAGGAACGCATGGGCATCGTGGTTAACCCCGAGGCGATGTTTGACGTACAGGTCAAGCGCATCCACGAGTACAAGCGTCAGTTGCTGAACCTGTTCCACACCGTGGCGCTGTATCAGGCCATGCGTGCCGACCCGAGCACCGATTGGGTGCCGCGCGTGAAGATCTTCGGCGGCAAGGCGGCGGCCAGTTATCACTCGGCCAAGCTGATCATCAAGCTGACCAACGACATCGCGCGCACGGTCAACAATGACCCGACGTTGCGCGGCCGTTTGAAAGTGGTGTTCATGCCCAACTACAACGTCAGCCTGGCGGAAAGCATCATTCCGGCGGCGGATTTGTCGGAGCAGATTTCCACGGCGGGCCTGGAAGCGTCCGGCACCAGCAACATGAAGTTCGGCCTCAACGGTGCACTGACCATCGGTACCCTCGACGGCGCCAACGTGGAGATGAGCGAGCAGGTCGGTCTGGAGCACATGTTCATCTTCGGCATGACCTCGCAGGAAGTCGAAGCGCGCAAGCATGCCGGTGAGTTCAACGCGCATCAGGACATCGCGGCGTCCGGGCGTTTGAATGACGTGCTTCAAGCGATCCGCGGCGGGGTGTTCTCGCCGGATGATCCGTATCGCTACGCCGGGCTGATCGATCAGTTGATCAACTACGACCGCTTCTTCGTCTGCGCTGACTTCGAGTCGTACTGGCACGCCCAAGCCAAGGTCGAAGCGCGCTGGCACGATTCGAAAGAATGGTGGCGTTCGGCGGTGCTCAACACTGCGCGCATGGGCTGGTTCTCTTCGGACCGGACCATCCGCGAGTACGCGACCGAAATCTGGAACGCGCTGGATTAAGGGCGTGTGAGGTGATTGTCTCAGCCGAGACGATCACCTCGATGTGACCGCTCGCTCTCGCAGCAAGTACAAATCCTGTGGGAGCTTGCTCGCGAAGACTTACTTTCATTCACCAGAAATGCCTGGCCGGGGACAGATTAATTTACGGTAAAGCGTTGTAAATAAATCAGTCCCCTTCCACCCCGCTTCCACCCCGGCCACACCGCTCGGTTTCGAGGCAGATGCAAATCCTGTGGGAGCGAGCTTGCTCGCGAAGACTTACTTTCATTCACCAGAAACGCTTGGGCGGGGACAGATTAATTTACGGTGAAGCGTTGTAAATAAATCAGTCCCCTTCCACCAATCCCCCTTCCTCCGCACTTCCACCGCAGTCCTTTTCCACTAGGCTCCCCTCCCCAACACAAAATGTTTCCCCTTTCCTGACGCCCGATATACTTTTCGCCATCGCCGTTGATCGGCTGAAAAGGGATGTCGTCGCGTGCAATGGATTCTTCTGCTGGCCGGTCTGGTGATCGGAGCGCTTCTTGATGGGTCGCTGTTGGGCGGCGCGGTCGGGGCGGTCATTGGCCTGGCGGCGGGCTTGAGCTTCCGGCTGAGTGCCTTGACGCGGGAAACCGCCGTGCAGAAAGCCGAACTTGCCAAGACCCGGCAGGACCTCGACGCCGTACAACAACGCCTCAGCCAGCTGGATTCCGCCGCCGCCCAGGTGCCGGATGCACCCGTGTCCGCGCCGTTGAATGTTCAGCCCATCGCAGACGATGGCCCGGAGCTGCTGTGGGATCTACCGGACCTCGAGCCGGCCGCCTCGGACGTTGGCGATTCGGAATGGAGTCGCCCTGCACCGGCGCCATCACCCACAGCCCCGAGCTACGCGCCCGCTGCTGCATCCGCCTCCCTGCCCGCTTCAACCCAGCCCACCCCTGCCGAGCAAAACCTGTTCGACAGCGCCTTCATGCGCGCAAAAAACTGGCTGCTCGGTGGCAACACCGTGCTGCGGGTCGGCGTCGTATTGCTGTTTCTCGGCCTGGCGTTCCTGCTGCGCTACGCCACCGAAGGTATGGTCGTCCCGATCGAAGCCCGTTATGCCGGTGTCGCGGGGGCAGCCTTGACGCTGCTGGGGTTGGGTTGGGGGCTGCGGCATCGCAATGAATCCTTCGCGCTGATGCTGCAGGGGACGGGCGTCGCGGTGCTGTACCTGACCGTGTTCGCCGCCATGAAAGTCCACACCTTGCTGGCGCCGGGGATGGCATTCAGCCTGCTGGTGGCGGTCACCGTGTTTTCGGCCATTCTCGCCGTCACGCAAAACTCTCTGGCCCTCGCCTGCGTCGCCGCTCTGGGCGGATTTGCCGCGCCGCTGCTGACATCCTCCGGCGACGGCAGTCACGTCGCGCTGTTCAGTTATTTCGCCCTGCTCAACGCCGGGATTTTCGCCATCGCGTGGTTCAAGGCCTGGCGCCCGCTGAACCTGATCGGCTTCATCGGCACGTTCGGCATCGGCTTCGCCTGGGGCATGGGCGCGTACACGCCCGAGCTGTTCTGGAGCACGGAACCCTTCCTGATCCTGTTCTTCCTGATGTACCTGGCCATCGGCCTGCTGTTCGCCCGGCGCACGCTGCAAGAACACGCCGCCGGGCCCGACGACGACAGCCGGGAAGCCACCCTGCGCGGGTCCTCGCGTCAGACCCACTACGTCGACGGCAGCCTGTTGTTCGGCACACCCATCGTCGGCTTCGGCCTGCAGTACGCGCTCGTTCAACACATCGAATTCGGCGCTGCGTTGAGCGCACTGGCGCTGGGCTTGCTGTACATGGGCATCGCTCGGTTCCTGGCCGGGCGCGCACCGGGTCGGGCGTTGCTGCTGGTCGAAACGTGCCTGTCGCTGGGCGTTGTCTTCGGCACGCTGGCGATTCCCCTCGGCCTCAGCGCGCAATGGACGACGGTCGCCTGGGCGGTCGAAGGCGCGGCGGTGTTCTGGCTCGGCATGCGTCAGAACCGCTTGCTGGCACGGGGTTTCGGCCTGCTGCTGCAACTGGGCGCGGGAATCGCGTTTCTGGGCGTGGTCGGGCGCTGGTATGTGCCGACGTTCAATCAGGGGGATTTCTGGACCCCCTTGATCATCGCACTCGCTGGTCTGGTCAGCGCGTTCTCCGTGGAGCGCATCGGGACTTTGCGTCTGTCGCTAAGCAAGCGTGTATTGCAACCTGCGTTGCTGATGTGGGGAACGCTTTGGTGGTCCGTAGCGCTGTTCATCATGACTGACTACGTAGCAGGCCCGAACGTGTTCTCGACGTTGCTGGTGCTGGGCGCCGTTAGCGTTGGGCTGTGGACCATGGCAGCCCTGCGCCTGAACTGGACGGGGATCGCACAGCTGACGACGCTGCTGACGCCGATGAGCGCTGTGTTGCTCGTGCTGATGAGTTTCAACGCCTATTACAACCCTGCCGCCGATTGGGGCTGGCTGGGCTGGCTCGCGGTGATTGCGGTTCACCTGTGGTCCTTGAAGAAGCTCGACAAACTGCTGCTCCCGCGCCTGCGTATCGGGGCCCATGTGATCGGCTGCTGGCTGATCATCAGCGTTTTCTCGCTGCAACTTCGTTACGGACTGCTGGTGTTGTCGGAGGCGTATAACGCTTGGCGCTGGCTGGGCTGGGCGTTGCTGCCGAGCCTGTACTTGCTGGCGATGACGGCTTCCCGCACGTGGCTCTGGCCTGTCAGTGCGTATCCGCGTGAGTACCGCGTCTGGGCTGCGGCGCCGCTGGCTGCATTGATGCTCGCCTGGTTCTGGCTGGCGAACGGGTTCAGCGAAGGCGCTGCCGACCCCCTGCCCTATCTTCCATTGCTGAACCCGCTGGAACTGGGCCTGTTGATCACGCTGACCGGCATCGTCAGCTGGACCCGCCAGCAACTTCCGCAATTGGGCGTCAGCGAGGGGCGTGCTCAGAAAGCGGCGCTGGTCATTGCCGGCGCATCGCTGTTCGCTCTGATCACCGCCATGGTGCTGCGCACGGCCCATCACTGGGCCGGCGTGGCCTGGCACCCCGACGCGCTGTTTGAATCGATGCGTGTGCAGGCCGGGCTTTCCATCGTCTGGACGCTGACCGCGCTGGCGCTGATGATCGGCGGCCATCTGCGCGCGCGTCGGGACCTGTGGATTGCCGGCGCCGCACTGATCGGGGTCGTCGTGGCCAAACTGTTCTTCGTCGAGCTGAGCAATCGTGGCGGTCTGGAGCGGATCATTTCCTTTATCGGCGTTGGCGTTCTGTTGCTGGTGGTGGGATATTTCGCCCCCCTGCCGCCCCGGCATCCAGCTCGAAGCGAGGGTCTGACCGACGCCGACGCGGCGGACCGGGCATCGAAATGAAGCGCGTAAGGAGTGTTCAGTTGAGTCGTCAGTTCGTCATCAAGGCCGCCCTGCTTGCCCCGTTGCTGGGCTCGCTGCTGTGCGCGGCCCCGCTCAGCCAGGCGGAGGATCTGCCGGATGATTTCACCACCCATGCGCCGCTGACCGTCAGCGGCGAAGGGCCCTGGTATCGGCTGGAATTGCCCCTCGGCGTGCAGTTGAACGCGCGCCAGAGCACTCTCAACGATGTGCGCGTTTTCAACGCAGACGGCCAGGCCCAACCCTACGCAATCACCCAAAGCCCGCCCCAGCGTGCAGCCGACGCAAGCCCGGTCTCGGTGAAGTGGTTCCCGCTGTACAACAGTGATGCCGCGAAAGACGCCGAGCCGAAAATCCGCGTCGAGCGAACGCCCAACGGCACGCTGGTGGAGGTGCAGCCCCAGGGTGAGATCGAGGCGGGCGAAGAGATTCTGCGCGGCTGGTTGCTCGACACCAGCGCGATCAACGCGCCGCTGGATCAATTGATTCTGGACTGGAGCAGCGAGCGCGACGGCTTTCAGCGGTTCAGCATCGAGGCCAGCGACGACCTCCAGCACTGGCAGCGCTGGGGCGAGGGTCAGGTCGCGAGGCTGTCATTTGCTGAAGAGTTGGTTGAGCAGCGCGTCGTCAATCTGCCGGGGCGCAGCGCCCGCTATCTGCGTCTGCTTTGGAAATCGCCCCTGTCCGCGCCGACGCTGAACGCCGTGCAACTGATCAGCACGCAGCCCGGCGTGCTGCCGTTGAGCTGGTCGCCGGCCATCAATGGCCGCGTCGAAAAACCTGGCGTGTATGTGTGGCAACTGCCGGTGGCCCTGCCGCTGGAACGCATGCGGATCGACATCGCGCAACCCAACAGCCTCGCGCCTGCCACGCTCTATGGGCGTCGTGACAGCAACGCAGCGTGGGAGTTGATCGACAACGGCCTGCTTTATCGGCTCAGCCAGAACGGTCAGGACGTTGTGCAGGACGAAATGGAGCTGCCGGGCAATGTCGTGCAGCAGCTTAAACTTGAGGTCGATGACCGCGGCGGCGGCCTGGGCAATGACGCGCCGACGCTGAGCTTTGCCGTGCGCGCCACGCAACTGGTGTTCCTCGGTCGCGGCGCGCCGCCTTACAGCCTGGCCGTCGGCAACGCCACGGTGAAAAGCGCGGCGTTGCCACTGGCGACGCTGATTCCCGGTGTCAGCCCGGAGAAGCTGGCAGCACTGGGCAGCGCGTCCATGGCCGCGACACCTGTGGCGCCGGTTGCTCCGGCAGCGCCCGTGGAGGCCAGTGGTCCCGACATGAAGCGCATCGGTCTGTGGGCCGTGCTGATACTCGGGGTGATTTTTCTGGCATGGATGGCGCTTGGCACACTGCGCGGGTCGCGTAGCAAGTAACGCGCAAAACAACGCGCCAAATTATAAGTGTCGGGGTGATGACGCTGAATCGTCCCGGCATCGAAAAAATTGCAGACGATGCCCGCCAATTCGTCACCCCGATCGCGTTACGCTTAACGTACAACCGATGCGACTGGGTACGGCGATCCCTTGTGGGACCGGCTTCAGCCGGGAAGGCGTCGGTCGTCACGCTGCAGGATTTGTGGTGTTCACACTGGCCTATTCCCGGCTAAAGCCGGTCCCACCAGGATGTAGCCCGTGAACTGAATCACTACCTACCCGGTCTGACAGGCAGTATTAAATTTCCGCTCACGCTAGACTGTGCGCGTTTTTATCCCCCATTTCGGAGCTCTCCATGTCCCGCGTTACCTTGAGTCGTTATCTGATCGAGCAGACCCGCACCAACAACACCCCTGCCGATCTGCGCTTTCTGATTGAAGTCGTGGCGCGCGCGTGCAAAGAGATCAGCCACGCGGTATCCAAAGGCGCCCTGGGCGGCGTGCTTGGCAGCATGGGCACTGAGAACGTGCAGGGTGAAGTGCAGAAGAAACTGGACGTGATGTCCAACGAGATTCTGCTCGAAGCCAACGAATGGGGTGGTCACCTGGCGGGCATGGCGTCCGAAGAAATGGACAACGCCTACCAGATCCCCGGCAAATACCCGAAAGGCGCCTACCTGCTGGTGTTCGACCCACTGGACGGCTCGTCCAACATCGACATCAACGCGCCGGTCGGCACGATCTTCTCGGTGCTGCGTTGCCCGAACGAGTACCTGAGCCAGAACGAAGCGCTGAACGAGAAGGCGTTTCTGCAGCCTGGCACTCAGCAAGTCGCCGCCGGTTACGCCATCTATGGCCCGCAGACCATGCTGGTGCTGACCCTGGGTGACGGCGTCAAAGGCTTCACCCTGGACCGTGAGATGGGCAGCTTTGTCCTCAGCCACGAAGACATCAAGATCCCGGAGTCCACTCAGGAATTCGCGGTCAACATGTCCAATCAGCGTCACTGGGAAGCCCCGGTCAAGCGCTACGTCGAAGAGCTGCTGGCGGGCGAAGACGGCCCGCTGAAAAAGAACTACAACATGCGTTGGGTCGCGGCGATGGTGGGCGACGTCCACCGCATCCTGACCCGTGGCGGTCTGTTCATGTACCCGCGCGATTCCCGCGAGCCTTCCAAGCCGGGCAAGCTGCGCCTGATGTACGAAGCCAACCCGATGTCGTTCCTGGTTGAACAAGCCGGCGGCGCGTCGACCGACGGCCATCAGCGCATCCTCGACATTCAGCCCGAAGGCCTGCACCAGCGTGTTGCTGTGTTCCTGGGTTCGAAAGAAGAAGTGGAACGCGCAACGGCGTATCACAAGGAATAAGGTTCTGAATGGCCGCCTTTGGCGGCCATTTTTCTGAGAGCTGCAGCCGCTCGTGTGGGAGCGCCACCTCGGTCACTCCCACAGGCTTTGTGTTTGCCGCGCGAACGCGCGGTTGCCCGAACGAGCCGGAAATCCTCTTCCTTCGGAAGCCGTCCTCCCCTTTTTTCTTCTAAGCTTGCGGCATCAGGTCGGCGCTGCGACGCTGCTCTCTCCCTCGATTCAGGAGTTTCATCTCATGTCTTTGCGCACTCTCGCGGTGTTGTCGTTCTGCGTTCTGCTGGCGGCCTGCAGCAAGGTCACTCAGGAAAACTACTCGAAAATCACGGCCGGCATGCCCAAGGCGCAGGTCGAGCAATTGCTCGGCAGTCCAACCGAGTGCTCCGGCGCGTTGGGGATGTCCAGCTGCACGTGGGGCGATGCGAAGACGTTCATCAGCGTCCAGTACGCCGCCGACAAGGTCGTACTGTTCTCAGCGCAGGGGCTTGAATGAATATTCGTCAGGCACTGAAGCTCGGCGCCGTGGCGATAGCGGCAGTTTGGCTGGCTGGCTGTGCGGTCAAGCCTGAAAGCGAATCCATGGCGCCTAAGACGGTTGATCATGTTGATCTCAAGCGCTATCAAGGCACCTGGTACGAGGTGGCGCGGCTGCCGATGTTCTTCCAGCGCAACTGTGCGCAGTCCGAAGCGCATTACACGCTGAAGGCTGACGGGAACATTGCCGTCACCAACCGTTGCCGCACCATGGAGGGCAAGTGGGAGCAGGCAACCGGGACCGCTTCACCGCAGATTCAGGGCAAGACCGATAAGCTGTGGGTCGTGTTCGATAACTGGTTCTCGAACCTCTTCCCGGGCGTGGCGAAGGGCGATTACTGGGTGCTGTACGTGAGCCCCGACTACACAGTGGCGCTGGTGGGCAGCCCGAGCCGCAAGTTCCTGTGGCTGCTGTCGCGCACGCCTCACGTGCCGGATGGGGTGCGCAACGACCTGCTGATGAAAGCGCAGCAACAGGGTTACGACACGACCAAGCTGATCTGGCGGGTAGCGGACTCGAAAGTAGGCAAGGCTGCGGACTGACTCAGCCCAGCAACTCCCGCAACACCTGAGCGAACGCACGGCTGCTCTGCCCTTCATCGGCATGGTGGCCGTCGCGGATCACCCAGCGGCCATTGACCATCACATCCCTGATCTGACGATCACTTCCGGCGAACAGCCAGCGATTGAGAATGGCATCGCCGGACGCCGTCGCGAGATACGGATCGTTGCCGTCGAGCACCAGCCAGTCTGCACGCTTGCCCACCTCCAACGCGCCCACCGGTTGCCCCATCGCCTGCGCACCGCCCACCAGCGCCGCGTCGTACAGCGTACGTCCGACCATCGGCTGATCCGGCCGGTACAGACGATTACGACGCTGATCGCGGAGACGTTGGCCGTATTCCAGCCAGCGCAACTCCTCGACCACGCTCAGCGACACATGGCTGTCTGAACCAATGCCCCAACGCCCGCCTTGTGCGATGTAATCCACCGCCGGGAATATCCCGTCGCCCAGATTTGCCTCTGTGGTCAGGCACAGCCCCGCGATCGCATGACTTTGCGCCATCAATGCCACTTCGTCCGGCTCGGCATGGGTCGCATGCACCAGGCACCAGCGCCCATCGACCTCGACGTTTTCATACAGCCACTGCAGCGGCCGGCGACCGCTCCAGCTCAGACAGTCATCGACTTCCTTCTGCTGCTCGGCGATATGAATGTGGATCGGGCAATGGGGGTCGCTGGCGGCGGTTACGTCGCTGATCTGCTGCGGGGTCACGGCGCGCAGCGAATGAAAGCACAGCCCCAGCGCCTGGGCGGGTTGCGCGGCAATGACGGGCTTCAGGCGGGACTGCAAATCCAGGTAGCTGTCGGTGCTGTTGATGAACCGGCGCTGCCCCTCGTTCGGCGTCAGGCCGCCAAACCCCGAGTGGCTGTAGAGCACCGGCAGCAGGGTCATACCGATGCCGACCGAACTCGCCGCCTGACTGACCTGCAGCGCCAGCTCGGCGGGGTCGGCGTAGGGCTTGCCGCTGGTGTCCTGATGGACGTAGTGAAACTCCGCGACCGAGGTAAAACCGCCCTTGAGCATCTCGATGTACAGCTGCCGCGCGATAACGCCGAGCTGCCGGGGACTGATCTGCCCGACGAGGCGATACATCAGGTCGCGCCAGGTCCAGAAACTGTCATTGGGATGGCCGGCCACTTCTGCCAGACCGGCCATGGCGCGCTGAAAAGCGTGGGAGTGCAGGTTGGGCATGCCCGGCACGACCGGCCCGTTGAGCCACTCGGCGTCACCACGTTCGGCGTCGGTCTGCACCTGGCTCAGCAGGCCATCGGCACCGACCTCGAAACGTACGTTGCTGGCCCAGCCGGTGGGCAACAACGCGCGTTCGGCAAAGAAAACGGACATGACTCGGCACCCCTCGCGTGAAATTGTCTATACATATACAGACGTTTACATGGCCGGTAAACTGCGCCGCGCTTGTCGGCACACGTGTTAATGGTTAGCGTGGACGCTGTAACCTCTCTCGCCTGAATAACGCCATAACAAGGATTTCTCCGTGCCGACTCCGCCTGCCAATTTGCCGCTGGCTTCCCAGATGGGTGACAGTCCGGCGCCGCTGTACGCCAGGGTGAAGCACATGATCACCCAGCAGATTCAGAACGGCACCTGGCCGCCGCACCACCGCGTGCCGTCCGAGAGCGAACTGGTGACGCAACTGGGCTTCAGCCGCATGACGATCAATCGCGCCCTGCGCGAGATGACCGCCGAAGGGATGTTGGTGCGCATGCAAGGCGTCGGTACGTTCGTCGCCGAGCCCAAGACTCAATCCGCGCTGTTCGAAGTGCATAACATTGCCGATGAGATCGCCGCTCGCGGACATGTCCACACCTGCCAGGTCATCATTCTCACCGAAGAAGCCGCCGGTTCCGAACGCGCGCTGGCGCTCGACATGCGTGAAGGCCAGCGCGTGTTTCACTCGCTGATCGTGCATTTCGAAAACGATATTCCCGTGCAAATCGAAGACCGTTTCGTCAACGCCCTCGTCGCGCCGGACTACCTGCAGCAGGACTTCACCCAACAAACGCCCTACGCCTACCTTTCCCAAGTCGCGCCGCTGACCGAAGGCGAGCACGTGGTCGAGGCGATTCTCGCCGAGCCCGACGAGTGTAAATTGCTGCAGATCGAAAAGGGCGAACCGTGCCTGCTGGTGCGTCGGCGCACCTGGTCCGGCCGCCAGCCGGTGACTGCTGCCCGCCTGATTCATCCCGGCTCACGCCACCGCCTGGAAGGACGCTTCAGCAAATGACTCAACTGACTGTTCTGCGCGCTGCGGACTACCCGCGAATGCCCTGGAAAAACGGCGGCGGCAGCACCGAGGAAATCACCCGCGATGCCGGCGAAGGCCTGGAAGGTTTCGGCTGGCGGCTGTCGATTGCCGACATCGCCGAGTCGGGCGGCTTCTCGGTGTTCGCTGGCTATCAGCGCATCATCACCGTGCTGCAAGGTGCAGGCATGACGCTGACTATCGATGGGAAGGACAGCGAGCCACTGCTGCCGTCCGACCCGTTCGCGTTCAGCGGCGACAGCGCGGTGTCGTGCACGCTGCTCGACGGCCCGATCCGCGACTTCAACCTGATCTATTCGCCAGCCCGTTACCGCGCGCGCCTGCAGTGGATCGACGTGATGCAGCCCCAGCGGTTTTTCAGTTCGGCTGACGTGTTCGTGGTGTTCAGCACCGCCGAGCAGATGGCCGCCAATATCGGCGAGCACCCCCCGCAAATGCTCGAAAAACATGACTGCTTACAATTGGAGAACGCCCCGGGCGCGCTCGTGGAAGCGGTGCTCTACGCCCCGCGCCCCAGCCGCGTGTGCGTGATCGAGCTGTCGCGCGTCTGAGTCCAGCCGTGCCTGTGTTAGATTGCGTTTTTTTCGCCAGCACAAGGACGACCATGACGATGCTCAACGACAATAAAGAAAGCCCACGAGCCCTCGCCATTCTTGCCAGTTTCCTTGCATCGGAGTCGGCGGGCGGCCTTGTGCTGATGGGCGCCGCCCTCGCCGCGATCATCGTCGCCAACTCCCCCCTCGCCCCCTCGTATTTCGCCGCACTGCACAGTGTCTGGGGCGGGTTGTCGATCGAGCTGTGGATCAACGACGGGCTGATGGCGATCTTCTTTCTGATGGTCGGCCTGGAAATCAAACGCGAAGTATTGGCCGGCGGTCTCGCCAGTTGGGGTCAGCGTGCGCTGCCCGGTTTCGCGGCAGCGGGCGGCATGCTGGTGCCGGCGCTGATCTACATCGGCGTCAACATGGGCAACGCCGAAACCATGAGCGGCTGGGCGATCCCGGCAGCCACTGACATCGCCTTCGCCCTTGGCGTGCTGTCGTTGCTGGGCAAGCGGGTGCCAACGTCGCTGAAGGTGTTTCTGGCCGCGCTGGCGATTCTCGATGACCTGGGCGCCGTCACCATCATCGCGCTGTTCTACAGCACCGGCCTGAACATGCCGATGCTGGGCGCCTCCTTCGCGACGCTGGCCGTGTTGGTGATCATGAACCGCATGGGCGTGCAGCGATTGCTGCCATACCTGCTGCTCGGCCTGTTGTTGTGGTTCTTTGTGCTGCAGTCAGGCGTGCATGCAACGTTGGCGGGTGTAGCCCTGGCGCTGTGCATTCCGCTGGGCACACGCAAGGAAGAAGCCCGCTCGCCGCTGCTGTTTCTTGAAGAGAAAATGCACTACTGGGTGGCGTTCGCGGTGGTGCCGATTTTTGGATTTGCCAATGCGGGCGTGTCCCTGTCGGGCATTACTCTCGGCAATCTGGTCGACCCGGTGCCGCTGGGTGTGGCGCTGGGGCTGTTTGTCGGCAAGCAGATCGGCGTGTTTCTCGCCGCGGTGCTGGCGATCCGGTCCGGGCTGGCGACACTGCCGGAAGGCAGCAACTGGCCCCAGCTGTATGGCGTGGCCCTGCTCTGCGGCATCGGGTTCACCATGAGTCTGTTCATCGGCAACCTGGCCTTCCCGGGCGCAGCGCATCTGATCGATGAAGTGAAAGTGGGCGTGTTGCTGGGCTCGATCGCGTCGGCGCTGGCCGGGGTGTGGCTGTTGCGCAGCAAGCTGGCCCAGCACTGATTGAGTCCAGACACAACGGTATCGCGCTGCAGACACTGGCCCTGTGGGAGTGAGCTTGCTCACGAAGATGGCAGTACATCAGCAGGAGATTTTGCGGATGTATGAACCGCTTCGCGAGCAAGCTCGCCTCCACAGGTCAGTGGCTCCGTAAATAACTCTTCTGTTACCCCAGTCATGCACTGAGCTGGGGCGTTCGCACCGAAAAGTAACAATTCCCTTCTTTTCACCTTCCTTGAATCCGTAAGCCTTCGCACGGCTGAAACCTTGGCAAGCGCGCAGCAATGCGGGCCGAAGGGGTTTCTGCACCTGCAAAAGCAACGTTGGCCTCTTGGTTGCATATGCTTGTATGTACAAGTAAGCATGAGTCGATAAAAGCTGTTCCCAGCCGGTTCGGATTACAACGGCAGCACTCATGCAGAACCTTATTCCCACGTTCGTCACGGACTCCCGCGTCCAGGCCGGATCGATCATCGAGGACTGTTAAGTGACTACTGACCACAACACCCCTGCTCAGCAATGGACCAAACGCCGCGATGTGGAAATCCGCGCAGCCCGTGGCACGCAACTGACCGCCAAGAGCTGGATGACCGAGGCGCCGTTGCGGATGTTGATGAACAACCTCGACCCGGAAGTCGCCGAGAACCCGAACGAACTGGTGGTCTACGGCGGTATCGGTCGAGCAGCGCGCAACTGGGAGTGCTACGACAAGATCGTCGAGAGCCTGACGAACCTGAACGACGACGAAACCCTGCTGGTGCAGTCCGGCAAACCGGTCGGCGTGTTCAAGACCCACAGCAACGCGCCCCGCGTGCTGATCGCCAACTCCAACCTGGTGCCGCACTGGGCGAGCTGGGAGCACTTCAACGAACTGGATGCAAAAGGCCTGGCGATGTACGGCCAGATGACCGCCGGCAGCTGGATCTACATCGGTAGCCAAGGCATCGTCCAAGGCACCTACGAAACCTTCGTCGAAGCAGGTCGCCAGCATTACGACGGCAACCTGAAGGGCCGTTGGGTACTGACCGCAGGCCTGGGCGGGATGGGCGGCGCGCAGCCACTCGCGGCAGGGATGGCGGGCGCCTGCTCGCTGAACATCGAATGCCAGCAGAGCCGCATCGATTTCCGCCTGAAAACCCGTTACGTCGACGAGCAAGCCACTGACCTCGACGACGCCCTCGCCCGCATCGCCAAGTACACCGCCGAAGGCAAGGCGATCTCCATCGCCCTGTGCGGTAACGCTGCCGAGATCCTCCCGGAAATGGTCCGCCGTGGCGTGCGCCCGGACATGGTCACCGACCAGACCAGCGCCCACGACCCGCTCAACGGCTACCTGCCCAAAGGCTGGACATGGGAGCAGTACCGCGAGCGCGCCGCCACCGAGCCTGCCGCCGTGGTCAAGGCCGCCAAGCAGTCCATGGCCGAGCACGTCGAAGCCATGCTGGCGTTCCGGAAACTGGGCGTGCCGACGTTCGATTACGGCAACAACATCCGTCAGATGGCCAAGGAAGTTGGCGTGACCAACGCGTTCGATTTCCCCGGTTTCGTGCCCGCTTACATTCGCCCGCTGTTCTGCCGTGGCGTCGGTCCTTTCCGCTGGGCCGCGCTGTCGGGCAACCCTGAAGACATCTACAAGACCGACGCCAAAGTCAAAGAGCTGATCCCGGACGATGCGCACCTGCACAACTGGCTGAACATGGCCCGTGAGCGCATCAGCTTCCAGGGTCTGCCGGCACGTATCTGCTGGGTCGGCCTGGGTCAGCGCGCCAAGCTGGGCCTGGCCTTCAACGAAATGGTCCGCAGCGGCGAGCTGTCGGCGCCGGTGGTGATCGGCCGTGATCACCTGGACTCCGGCTCCGTCGCCAGCCCGAACCGCGAGACCGAATCAATGCAGGACGGCTCCGACGCCGTGTCCGACTGGCCGCTGCTCAACGCGCTGCTCAATACCGCGAGCGGCGCGACGTGGGTCTCGCTGCACCACGGCGGCGGCGTCGGCATGGGCTTCTCGCAGCACTCGGGCATGGTCATCGTCTGCGACGGCACCGACGAAGCTGCCGAACGTATCGCCCGCGTCCTGCACAACGACCCGGCCACCGGCGTGATGCGTCATGCCGATGCCGGGTATCAGATTGCGATCGACTGCGCCAAAGAGCAGGGCCTGAACCTGCCGATGATCTGATACTTCAGTGGCCATCGCGCTGAACCCTGTGGGAGCGAGCTTGCTCGCGAATGCTGAATGTCAGACGCAGTTGATGCTGCGGATGTACCGGCCCCCTCGCGAGCAAGCTCGCCCCCACAGATCCGCGCAGAAATGTGCCTGACGACTAGCGCTTCCAGAACTGTTTCGGGGATGTTTGAGATGGCTGTTCCAGATGATCGTGCTGCACCTGCTTCCGTGATCGAGCGGCGTTCGATCGATTACATCCCTGATGCCGAACGACACGGCCGTCTGTTCAGTCAGTTCACCCTCTGGCTGGGCGCCAACCTGCAAATCACCGCGATTGTCACCGGGGCGCTGGCCGTGGTGCTGGGCGGCGATGTGTTCTGGTCGCTGATCGGGCTGTTCATCGGGCAACTCATCGGCGGTGGCGTGATGGCACTCCATGCAGCACAGGGCCCGAAGCTCGGTCTGCCGCAGATGATTTCCAGCCGGGTACAGTTCGGCGTTTATGGCGCGGTGATTCCGCTGGTGCTGGTGTGCCTGATGTACATCGGTTTTTCCGCCAGCGGCTCGCTGCTCGCGGGCCAGGCGGTGGCACAACTGATCAACGTGCCGGACTGGCAAGGCGTGGTGATATTCGCGGCGGCCATCGTGGTGCTGACCATTCTGGGCTACCGGGTCATCCACCTGATCGGCCGGGTCGCCAGCCTCATCGGCGTGATCGCGTTCGTCTACCTGTTCGGCGCACTGCTGGCGGGCAACGACGTCGGCGCGCTGTTGGGCAATAAGCACTTCTCGCTGAGCAGCTTCCTGCTGGCGATTTCCCTGTCGGCGTCCTGGCAGATCGCCTTTGGCCCTTACGTCGCGGACTACTCGCGCTATCTGCCGCGTAGCACCTCAGCCAGCAAAACATTCTGGGCGGTAGGTCTGGGGTCGGTGATCGGCGCGCAGGCGTCGATGGTGTTCGGCGTGTTCGCGGCGGCGCTGGCCGGCAAAAACTTCGCCCATCACGAGGTCTCGTTCATCGTCGGCCTCGGCGGGACCGGCGCGGTCGCGGCAGCGCTGTATTTCAGCATTGCGTTCGGCAAGGTGACCATCACTACGCTCAACGCCTACGGCAGCTTCATGTCCATCGCCACCATCGTCAGCGGCTTCCGTGGCAATCGGCACATCTCCAGCGCGCTGCGGCTGACGTACATCTTCGCCATGGTCGGTATCGCGACGGCCCTGGCGCTGCTGGGCAAGGACTCGTTCCTCAAGGACTTCTCGGCCTTCATCCTGTTTCTGCTGGCGTTCTTCACGCCGTGGAGCGCGATCAATCTGGTGGATTTCTACTGCATCACCAAAGAACGCTACGACATCCCGGCGCTCTCGGACCCGAACGGTCGCTACGGTCGCTGGAACGGGATGGGCATCGGGATTTACGTGCTGGGCGTGCTGATTCAGATGCCGTTCATCTCCACGCATTTCTACACCGGGCCACTGGTGGCGAGCCTCGATGACACCGACATCTCGTGGATCATCGGCCTCATCGTGCCGGCTGTGCTGTACTACGGGGCGGCGAAGAGGTGGCCGGGCAACGTGGCCGATCGCTTGATCCTGCCGACGGATTCGGGGGCACCTCAGGCAAGTCGCGCCGCTGCCCCTGCGCACGTGGCGGTGAACTGACCGTTCGTCCTGCACGTCTGTTGCAGGAGGCATGCTGGAGAGAGAAGCGGGACGAGGCCGCCAAGTGCCTCTCCCCTTGGCTGGAAGCCATCTGTTTTCGTTACTGCCGTCATCCACTACAAGACCGGAGCGTCACTCAATGAACACGAAAAAGGCCCTGCTATCCACGTTGCTCACCGCGGGCGTGCTCGCCAGTGGCGCCAGTCAGGCGGCGGGATGGTGCGAGTCCGGCAAGCCGGTGAAATTCGCCGGCCTGAACTGGGAAAGCGCAATGCTGCTGACCGATGTGCTGCAAGTGGTGCTGAACAAGGGTTATGGATGCGAAGTGGACAGCCTGCCGGGCAACTCCATCACCATGGAAAACGCCCTGAGCACCAACGATATTCAAGTGTTTGCCGAAGAGTGGGTCGGCCGCAGCGAAGTCTGGAACAAGGCTGAAGCCGCCGGCAAAGTGGTCGGCGTCGGTTCGCCGGTCAAGGGTGCGGTGGAAGGCTGGTACGTGCCGCGCTACGTGATCGAAGGCGACGCCAAGCGCAAGCTGGAAGCCAAGGCACCGGACCTCAAGTCCATCGCCGATCTGGGCAAATACGCAGCCCTGTTCAAGGACGCCGAAGAGCCGGAAAAAGGCCGTTTCTATAACTGCCCGGCCGGCTGGACCTGCGAGCTGGAAAACAGCGAAATGCTGAAGAGCTATGGCCTGGAAAGCAAATACACCAACTTCCGCCCAGGCACCGGCCCGGCGCTGGATGCGGCGATTCTGTCCAGCTACAAGCGTGGCGAGCCGATCCTGGCGTACTACTGGTCGCCGACCCCGCTGATGGGCCAGGTGGACATGGTGCGTCTGGACGAGAAAGCCGGCGTGAACAAGACCATCGAGATCAAGGTCGGCCTGTCCAAGGCGTTCCACGAACAGGCGCCTGAACTGGTGTCGGTGATGGAGAAGGTCAACATCCCGATCGACCTGCTCAACCAGAATCTGGCGCGCATGACCAAAGAGCGCATCGAGTCGCCGAAGCTGGCGAAAATCTTCCTCAAGGAGCACCCGGAAGTCTGGCATCAGTGGGTGAGCGAGGATGCGGCGAAGAAGGTGGATGCCTCTCTCTGACAGGCACCGCTGTCTGTAGGAGCGTGGCTTGTCCCGCGAGCGGCCGGGAACCGGTCGTAGATAAGCCGAACGCGGTATGTCAGACACACCGCAGCGTTTGATTTTGCTGCCGCTTCGCGACAGATCGCGGGACAAGCCACGCTCCTACATGAACCAGGCCGCCACTCTAAACATCGAGATAACGATATGTTCCCCGAAAGCTTCACGTTCTCCATCGCCGACTGGGTCAATGACTGGGTCGACAAGCTGGTCACCAACTACGGCGACGTGTTCCGGCACATCTCCGACACGCTGCTGTGGGCCATCGTCAAGCTCGAAGGCCTGCTGCGCGTTGCGCCGTGGTGGCTGCTGCTGGCCATCGTCGGCCTGATCGCCTGGCACGCGACCCGCAAGATCACCACCACGGTGGTCATCGTCGGCCTGCTGTTTCTGGTCGGTGCCGTTGGCCTGTGGGACAAGCTGATGCAGACCCTGGCGCTGATGCTGGTCGCCACGCTGATCTCGGTGATTATCGGCATACCGCTCGGCATTCTGTCGGCGCGCAGCAATCGCCTGCGCTCGATACTGATGCCGCTGCTGGACATCATGCAGACCATGCCCAGCTTCGTGTACCTGATTCCGGTGCTGATGCTGTTCGGTCTGGGCAAAGTCCCGGCGATCTTCGCCACGGTCATCTACGCCGCGCCGCCGCTGATTCGCCTGACCGATCTGGGCATTCGTCAGGTCGATGGCGAGGTCATGGAAGCGATCAACGCCTTCGGCGCCAACCGCTGGCAGCAACTGTTCGGCGTGCAACTGCCGCTGGCCCTGCCAAGCATCATGGCCGGGATCAACCAGACCACGATGATGGCGCTGTCGATGGTGGTGATCGCCTCGATGATCGGTGCGCGCGGTCTGGGCGAAGACGTGCTGGTCGGCATTCAGACCCTCAACGTCGGACGCGGCCTGGAAGCGGGCCTGGCCATCGTCATTCTGGCGGTCGTGATCGACCGTATTACGCAGGCCTACGGCCGTCCACGGCATGAGGCGAACAAATGAGCGTCGAGACTATCAATCCAGCGAGCTCGGGCAATCCACTGAGCACGGGCGTTCCAGAGAACACGGGCGGCAAAATCGTCGTCAAGAACGTGTACAAGATCTTCGGTAACCGCGCCAAGGATGCCCTGGCGATGGTTCAGAACAACCAGAGCAAGGATCAGGTCCTGGCGCAGACCGGCTGTGTGGTCGGCGTGAACGACCTGTCGCTGTCTATCTCCAGCGGCGAGATCTTTGTGATCATGGGCCTGTCGGGCTCCGGCAAATCGACCCTGGTGCGCCACTTCAACCGCCTGATCGATCCCACCAGCGGCGAGATTCTGGTCGATGGCGAAAACATCCTGACCTACGACATGGAAGCGCTGCGCAACTTCCGTCGGCACAAGATCAGCATGGTGTTCCAGAGCTTCGGCCTGCTGCCGCACAAGACCGTGATCGACAACGTCGCCTACGGCCTGACCATTCGTGGCGAGAGCAAAACGCAATGCGCCGAGCGCGCGCAGCACTGGATCACCACGGTGGGCCTGAAGGGCTACGAGAAAAAGTACCCCCATCAGCTCTCCGGCGGCATGCGTCAGCGTGTCGGCCTGGCACGGGCGCTGGCGGCCGACACCGACATTATCCTGATGGACGAAGCGTTCAGCGCACTCGATCCGCTGATCCGCGCCGAGATGCAGGATCAGTTACTGGAGCTGCAATCGAACCTGAAGAAAACCATCGTTTTCATCACCCACGACCTCGACGAAGCCGTGCGCATCGGCAACCGCATTGCGATTCTCAAGGACGGTCAGCTGATCCAGGTCGGGACACCGAAAGAAATCCTCTACTCGCCTGCCGACGATTACGTTGATCGCTTCGTGCAGCGGCGCGTGGCGACTCTCTAAGGACGCTGCGGTCATGTCGCGAGCAGAACAGATCATCATTGGCGAAGGCCCGCTCAGTTGGCGGGACGTGACCGCCGTTGCCCGCCATGGCGCAACGCTGTCGTTGTCCGAAGGCGCGTGGGCGCGGATCGACAATGCCCAGGCGATCGTGCAGCGCATCGTTGCCAGCGGCGAGCGCGCCTATGGCGTGAACACCGGCCTCGGCGCGCTGTGCAATGTGTCGCTGGCGGGTGAGCAACTCGGCCGACTGTCGCGCAATACCCTGCTCAGCCATGCCTGCGGCGTCGGCCCGGCGTTGCCCGACGAGCAGACCCGCGCGATCACCTGCGCCGCGATCATCAATTACAGCCAGGGCAAGTCCGGGATTCACCGCCAAGTGGTCGAGGCCTTGCTCGCCTTGCTCAATCGACGCATCACCCCGCAAGTGCCGTCCCAGGGGTCGGTGGGTTACCTCACTCATATGGCGCACATCGGCGTCGCCCTGCTCGGCGTGGGTCAGGTCAGTTATCGCGGGCAAGTGATGTCGGCGTTGCAGGCGCTCAGCGAAGAAGGCCTGTCGCCGGTGGAACTGGGTGCGAAAGACGGTCTATGTCTGGTCAACGGCACGCCGTGCATGACCGGCCTCAGTTGCCTGGCGATTGCCGACGTGAATCGCCTGATGCAGTGGGCCGATGTCATCAGCGCCATGACCTTCGAAGGCCTGCGGGGCCAGCTCGACGCCTTCGACGAAACCATCATCGCCCTCAAGCCGCACCCCGGCATGCAACAGGTCGGCAAAAACCTGCGCGGTCTGCTCGCCGGCAGCGAGGTGCTCGCCAACAGTCAGGGCATCCGCACCCAGGACGCCTTGAGCATCCGCTCTATCCCCCAGGTCCACGGCGCTACGCGCGACCAGTTGGCCCACGCAACGCGGCAAATCGAGATCGAGCTCAACTCTGCCACCGACAACCCGCTGCTGCTGGGCAGGCCCGACGCGTATCGCGTGGTCTCCCAGGCCAACCCCCACGGCCAGTCCGTGGCGATGGCCGCTGATCTGTTGGCGATTGCCATGGCCGAACTGGGCTCGATTGCCGAGCGGCGGCTCGACCGGCTGATCAACCCGACAGTCAGCGGGCTTCCGGCGTTTCTGGTCAGCCAGCCGGGGGTCAACTCCGGAATGATGATCACCCAATACGTCGCCGCCTCGCTGTGCGCGGAAAACCGCCAGCTGGCACAACCGGCGGTCATCGATAACTACGTGACCTCGGGCCTGCAGGAGGATCATCTGAGCATGGGCACCAGCGCCGCCTTGAAGCTGCACAAGGTGCTGGAGAACGTGACGCAGATCCTCGCCATCGAGTATTTGCTGGCCGCCCAGGCGTTCGAGTTTTTCAAGGGCCCGCGCTTTGGCGTCGGCACCGAGGCGGCGTGGCGTTTGCTGCGCGAACGCGTGCCGGCCTACGACGAAGACCGCTGGCTGGCCCCGGACATTGCCAGCAGCGTGACGCTGCTGAAGAACGAAGAGTCATTGGAAACCGTATTCCAGCGCTGCCGCGACTACGCGGCAGGCGCTCGTCCCGACACCGACAACAACGGTCGCAGCGCAAGCGCCCCCCGCGCGGGACAGGCAGGAGCCGGTTCAGCGCAGACGACCGATACCCATTCAGGAGTAGCAGCATCGTGACCGACACCCAACAGGCGACCCCGCTGAATCTGATCCCTGGCCAGTTGAGCCTCGCCCAGCTGCGCGCGATTTATCAGCGACCCGTCACGCTGACCCTCGACGCCAGCGCCGATCGGCAGATCGAAGACAGCGTGGCCTGCGTCGAGCAGATCCTCGCCGAAAACCGCACCGCCTACGGCATCAACACCGGTTTCGGCCTGCTGGCCTCGACGCGCATCGCCAGCGCCGACCTCGAGAACCTGCAGCGTTCGCTGGTGCTGTCCCACGCTGCGGGGGTTGGCGGGCCGATCAGCGATGAGCTGGTGCGCCTGATCATGGTGCTCAAGGTCAACAGCCTCAGTCGGGGCTTCTCCGGAATTCGCCGTCAGGTCATCGACGCGCTGATCGCCCTGATCAACGCCGAGGTTTACCCACACATCCCGCTCAAGGGTTCCGTCGGCGCATCCGGCGACCTCGCACCATTGGCGCATATGTCGCTGGTGCTGCTGGGCGAAGGCAAGGCGCGCCACAAGGGCGAATGGCTGAACGCCGTGGAAGCTCTGGCGATTGCCGGGCTCACGCCGCTGACGCTGGCGGCCAAAGAAGGCCTGGCGCTGCTCAACGGCACCCAAGTGTCGACGGCGTACGCGCTGCGCGGCCTGTTCGAAGCCGAAGACCTGTTCGCCGGTGCCCTGAGCTGCGGCGCGCTGACCGTTGAAGCCGTGCTCGGCTCCCGCGCGCCGTTCGATGCACGCATTCATGCGGCTCGCGGTCAGCGCGGCCAGATCGATTCGGCTGCGGCCTATCGCGAGCTGCTCGGCGAAGACAGTCAGGTCTCCGACTCCCACCGGGACTGCGACAAGGTTCAGGACCCCTACTCCCTGCGCTGCCAGCCCCAAGTCATGGGCGCTTGCCTGACCCAACTGCGTCAGGCCGCCGAAGTGCTGGCGATCGAATCCAACGCAGTGTCGGACAACCCGCTGGTGTTCGCAGCCGAAGGTGAAGTCATTTCCGGCGGTAACTTCCACGCCGAACCGGTTGCCATGGCGGCCGACAACATCGCCTTGGCCATCGCTGAAATCGGCTCACTGAGCGAACGCCGCATCTCGCTGATGATGGACAAGCACATGTCGCAGCTGCCGCCGTTCCTGGTGGCCAACGGCGGGGTGAACTCCGGCTTCATGATCGCTCAGGTCACCGCCGCAGCGCTGGCGAGTGAAAACAAGGCCCTGTCCCACCCGCACAGCGTCGACAGCCTGCCGACGTCTGCCAACCAGGAAGACCACGTGTCGATGGCGCCTGCGGCCGGCAAGCGGTTATGGGAAATGGCGGAGAACACTCGCGGCGTGCTGGCTGTAGAATGGCTGGCTGCGTGTCAGGGTCTGGACTTGCGCAACGGTCTGAAGACCTCTGAAAAACTGGAAATCGCCCGCACCACGCTGCGCGGCAAAGTCCCGTTCTACGAGAAAGACCGCTTCTTCGCCCCTGATATCGAGGCCGCCATCGAGCTGCTGGCTTCCAACTGCCTGAGCGACCTGGTTTCTGCTGACCTGCTGCCGAGTTTTTGATCGGGACAGGCCAGGATGGCCTGTCGTTGAAATGAGTGTGGGGGGATCGCCCCCCTGCAACCGCTCATTTCGCAGCAAAAAGTAAGACTAGGAACGTGTGAAATGACATCGCAAAACGCTACAGATCTCAAACGCGGGCTCAGCGCGCGTCACATACGCTTCATGGCGCTGGGCTCGGCCATTGGCACCGGGTTGTTCTACGGTTCCGCGTCGGCGATCAAGCTGGCTGGCCCCGCCGTGCTGCTGGTGTACATCATCGCCGGCGCTGCCGTTTACATGGTCATGCGCGCCCTCGGCGAGATGGCCGTGCGCAACCCGGTGTCCGGCTCGTTCGGCGAGTACGCCACCACGTACCTGGGCCCCCTCGCCGGGTTTGTCCTTGGCTGGACCTACGCGTTCGAGATGGTCATCGTCTGTCTGGCCGATGTCACCGCGTTCGGCATCTACATGGGCTTCTGGTTTCCCGAGGTCCCCCGCTGGATCTGGGTGCTCGGCATCGTCTTTCTGATCGGCGCGCTGAACCTGTGCAGCGTCAAGGTGTTCGGTGAAACGGAGTTCTGGCTGTCGCTGCTCAAGGTCGGCGCGATCATCGCGATGATCCTCGCGGGCTTCGGCATCATGCTGTTCGGCATCGGTTCGGTGTCGGGCGGCGGCGTCAGCAGCGTGAGCAATCTGTGGGCCTACGGCGGCTTCATGCCCAACGGCATCAGCGGCCTCGTCGCCTCGCTGGCGGTCGTGATGTTCGCTTTCGGCGGCATCGAAATCATCGGCATCACTGCCGGTGAAGCACGTAACCCGGAGCGCGTGATTCCCCGCGCGATCAACGCTGTGCCGCTGCGGATTCTGTTGTTTTACGTGCTCACGCTGTTCGTCCTGATGTCGCTGTACCCGTGGCAGCAGATAGGCAGCCAGGGCAGCCCGTTCGTCCAGATCTTCGATCACCTGGGGATTTCCTCCGCCGCCACCGTCCTCAACATCGTGGTCATCACTGCAGCCGTTTCGGCGATCAACAGCGACATCTTCGGTGCCGGACGCATGATGTACGGTTTGGCCATACAGGGTCAGGCGCCCAAGGGTTTTGCTCAGCTGTCTGCTCAGGGCGTGCCGTGGATGACGGTGCTGGTGATGGGCGTCGCGCTGCTCTGCGGCGTCGTGCTGAATTACCTGATTCCCGAAAACGTGTTCCTGCTGATCGCCTCGATTGCGACCTTCGCGACGGTCTGGGTGTGGCTGATGATTCTGGTCACGCAGATCGCCATGCGCCGCTCCATGAGCGCAGAAGAAGTCGCCCAGCTGAAATTCCCGGTGCCGTTCTGGCCCGTGGCGCCGATTGTTGCCACCTTGTTCATGGTGTTTGTGTTTGGCGTGCTGGGTTATTTCCCGGACAGCCAGGCCGCGCTGGTGGTGGGGGCGGTGTGGATCGGGTTGCTGGTGGTTGCGTACTGGATCTGGGTGAAGCCGAAGCAAAACCTGATCAAGGCCACATCAAACAGCTGAGGCAAAACGTGTAGGCGCCGGCTTGCAGGCGAACGTGTTGAATCAGGACAGGTTGCTTTGAATGACGCAGCCGGTTCGCCAGCAAGCCGGCTCCTGCGGTCCGTGTCTGAGGCAGGATCTATTTGTTCTCTGGAGGTACTGATGAAAACGCTCTGGCACCACTGTCACGCAGCAACCATGGCGAACGGCACGTACTCGATCATCGAGGACGCCGCCATCGTGACCGATGCAGCGCAGATCGTCTGGATCGGTCCTCTCCGAGACCTGCCGGACCCGGGCGACGTCAAGCGCGTCGACCTGAACGGCGCGTGGGTGACGCCCGGCCTGATCGATTGCCATACCCACACGGTGTTCGGCGGTAACCGCAGCGGTGAATTCGAGCAGCGTTTGCAGGGCGTGAGCTACGCCGAGATCGCCGCAGCGGGTGGCGGCATCGCCAGCACCGTGCGCGCTACCCGGGCCGCCAGTGAAGAAGAACTCTACGCCAGCGCCGAACGTCGTCTGCTTCATCTGCTCAGGGATGGCGTGACCACGATCGAGATGAAATCCGGCTACGGCCTGGACCTCGCCAGCGAACGCAAAATCCTGCGGGTCATTCGCCAACTGGGCGAAAACCTGCCGGTCACCGTGCGCAGCACCTGCCTCGCCGCCCATGCCCTGCCCCCCGAATACAAAGACCGCGCCGATGACTACATCGCCCACATCTGCAGCGAGATGCTGCCGGCGCTGGCGGCGGAAAATCTGGTGGATGCCGTCGATGCGTTCTGCGAATACCTCGCCTTCTCGCCGGCACAGGTCGAACAGGTGTTCATCACCGCGGGCCAATTGGGCCTGCCGGTCAAGCTGCATGCCGAGCAGTTGTCCTCGCTGCATGGCTCGAGTCTGGCGGCGCGTTATCAGGCGCTGTCGGCTGACCATCTGGAGTTCATGACCGAAGAAGACGCCATTGCGATGGCGGCCTCAGGCACGGTCGCCGTCTTGCTGCCGGGGGCGTTCTACTTCCTGCGCGAAACTCAGTTGCCGCCAATGGATGCCCTGCGCAAACACGGAGTGAAGATCGCCATTTCCACCGATCTCAATCCGGGCACGTCGCCGGGCCTGTCGCTGCGGCTGATGCTCAACATGGCCTGCACGCTGTTCCGTATGACGCCGGAAGAAGCCCTGGCCGGCGCAACCATCCACGCCGCTCAAGCGCTGGGCATGGCGGGGACCCATGGTTCGCTGGAGGTGGGCAAGACGGCGGATTTCGTCGCCTGGCACATCGAACGGCCTGCCGACCTCGCCTACTGGCTGGGCGGCGATCTGGACAAACGCGTCGTGCGTTATGGCGTGGAACGCACTCTCTAATCAGGGGAATACTGTGGACAAGGTTCTGAGTTTCACTCGCGGTCGCGTACCGCTGCTGATCAGCATGCCGCACCCGGGGCTGCACCTGACGCCCGTTGTGCGTGACGGTCTGGTGGATGAGGCCGTGAGCCTGCCGGACACCGACTGGCATATTCCGCGCCTGTACGACTTTGCGTCTGATCTGGGGGCCAGCGTGCTGTCGGCGGAATATTCGCGCTTCGTCATCGACCTCAATCGCCCGTCCGACGATACGCCGCTGTACGCCGGCGCGACCACCGGGTTGTTCCCCTCGACGCTGTTCGAGGGGGATCCGCTGTTCAGGGAGGGTTTGGCGCCAAGCAAGGAGGAACGCGTGAGCTATCTGGAGAAGATCTGGACGCCGTATCACGACACGCTGCGCAGCGAGCTCGAACGCCTGCGCGCCGAGTTCGGCTACGCCCTGCTGTTCGATGCGCATTCCATTCGTGGGCACATCCCGCATCTGTTCGACGGTCGGCTGCCGGATTTCAACCTCGGCACCTTCAATGGCGCGAGCTGTGATGAAGCGCTGGCCCAGCGTCTGGATTCAACCTGCGCTGCCGCGAAGCTTTACAGCCATGTGCTGAATGGGCGCTTCAAGGGCGGCCACATCACCCGCCACTACGGCGATCCGGCCAACCATATCCACGCGGTGCAACTGGAACTGGCGCAGAGCACCTACATGGACGAGTTCGTGCCCTTCCACTACCGCCCGGATCTGGCGGAGCCGACGCAAGTGGTGTTGAAAGGCTTGCTGGAAGAAATGATCGCCTGGGGACGGGAGAAGTACGGGAAGTAACCGGATGATGGTGCCCACGCAGAGCATGGGCACCATCATCAATGTACGCGTGGCGTTAGTAGGACCGGCTTCAGCCGGGAAGAGGCAAGTCTGAGCGCCATCAATTCCTGGTCATCAGCGTTACTTCTTCAACAACCGCAACCCGTTGGCCACCACCAACAGACTCACGCCCATGTCAGCGAACACCGCCATCCACATGGTCGCCATGCCGGCGAAGGTCACCGCCAGAAAGATCAGCTTGATCACCAACGCCAGCGCGATGTTCTGCTTGAGCACCGCCGCCGTGTCCCGCGACAGGCGAATGAAGGTCGGGATCTTGCGCAGATCATCATCCATCAGCGCCACGTCGGCGGTTTCGATGGCGGTGTCCGTGCCAGCCGCCGCCATGGCGAAACCGATCTCCGCCCGGGCCAGCGCCGGCGCATCGTTGATGCCGTCGCCGACCATGCCCACGCGATGGTTCTGCGCGTACAGGGCTTCGATGGCTTGCAGCTTGTCGGTCGGCATCAGATTGCCCTGGGCCTGATCGATGCCCACCTGAGCGGCGATGGCCTTGGCCGTGTGCGGGTTGTCACCCGTCAGCATCATCGTCTTCACGCCCAGCGCATGCAGTTGCTCGATGGCTTCGCGACTGCTGTCCTTGACCGTGTCGGCCACCGCAAACAACGCCAACGGGCCGGAGGCATCGAACAGCAGCACCACGGTTTTTCCCTGGCTTTCCAGCGCTTCAAGTTGCGCTTCCAGCTCCGGCGAGCAATACCCGGCGTCATGCACCAGACGGTGGTTGCCCAAATGGTACAAACGCCCTTGCACTTCGCCCTTCACGCCAAGCCCTGCGAGCGCCTCGAACGCTTCAACCGGCAACCGAGCGCCTTCCTGCGCGGCCTTGGCGATAGCCTGAGACACCGGGTGATCCGAGCGACCGGCCAGGCTCGCCGAGATCGCCAGCGCCTGTTCGCCCAATGACGCATCGAGCAACACGTAATCGGTCTGCACCGGCTTGCCGTGGGTGATGGTGCCGGTCTTGTCGAGGGCCAGGTAATCGAGCTTGTGCCCCATCTCCAGGTACACGCCGCCCTTGATCAGAATGCCTTTGCGCGCCGCCGCTGCCAGACCGCTGACAATCGTCACTGGCGTGGAAATCACCAGCGCACACGGGCACGCGACCACCAGCAACACGAGCGCGCGGTAGATCCAGTCAAACCACACCGCCCCCATGAACAGCGGCGGGATGATCGCAATCGCCAGCGCCAGCGCGAACACGGCGGGCGTGTAGATTTTGGAAAAGCTGTCAACGAAACGCTGAGTCGGCGCGCGCGCACCTTGGGCCGCCTCGACGGCGTGGATGATCCGCGCCAACGTCGAGTTGCTGGCGGCGGCGGTCACTTTGTATTCCAGCGAACCGGCCTGGTTAATGGTGCCGGCGAAGACCTTGTCGCCCACAGTTTTCTCGACCGGCAGGCTTTCGCCCGTGATCGGCGCCTGATCGATGCTCGACTGGCCGGCAACCACTTCACCGTCCAGCCCGATGCGCTCGCCCGGCTTGACCCGGACGACGCTGCCCAACGCAATATCCTTGACCTCAAGCTCAAGCCACTCGCCGTTCTGCTGTACGGTGGCGGTTTCCGGCGTCAGCTGCATCAGGCCGCCGATTGCGTTGCGGGCACGGTCCAGCGACTTGGCTTCAATCAGCTCGGCGACGGTGAACAGAAACATCACCATCGCCGCTTCCGGCCACTGCCCGATCAGCACTGCACCGGTAACGGCAATGCTCATCAGCGCGTTTATATTCAGGTTGAAGTTTTTCAGGGCGATCCAGCCCTTTTTGTAGGTGGTCAGGCCGCCGCTGAAAATGGCGATCAGCGCGACGATGGCGACCAACCAGGTGGGTGCGGCGTTGGTGAAATGGATGACTTCCGCCGTCAACGCAGCGACACCCGACAACGCCAGCGGCCACCACGGTTTGTTGGCGGGCGGCAGCGACGCGGTTTCCTTGTCAGCGCCCTCCTCGATCAAGTCCGCCTGCATGCCCAGCGCGCCAATGGCTTCGCGGATGGGATCGGTGGACGGCAGCTCATGCCACACGCCCAGCACGCGATTGATCAGATTGAATTCAAGCTTCTGAATACCCTTCATCTTGCCGAGCTTGTTCTGGATAAGCGTCTGCTCGGTGGGGCAGTCCATGGCTTCGATGCGGAAGCTGCTGAGCTGACCTTCAGCGTCTGATGCGCCATCGATGGTCACGACGGACGGTGCGCTGTCGTGGGAGCAGCACGCGTGGGCAGCGTGGTCGTGTTTGTGCACGGGCGTGAGTTTGGCATGGCCGTGGTCATGACCGGCGTGATCGTGATCGCCGTGGTCATGGCCGGAATGATCATGGGCAGCTTGCTCGTGCTCGTGCTCGGCATGTTCGGGCGCGTCGTGAGCGGGTTTGTGCGAGGAAGATTTGTATACAGAGTCACTCATGGATTGAGTCTCTAAATGTGCGTGTTGCCAAGTGAACACCCTGTAGCCACTATAGGGTCAAGCGTCCTATTGAGGTCTTGCGCATGAATCCTTCATTTAAAATCGGCGAACTGGCGAAACTGACGGACTGCCCGGTGGAAACCATCCGCTATTACGAGCGCGAAGGACTGCTCAGTGAGCCTGCACGCAGCGACGGCAACTATCGGCTGTACACCCAAGAGCACGTCGAGCGCCTGACCTTCATCCGCAACTGCCGCAGCCTGGACATGACGCTCGACGAGATCCGCAGCCTGCTGGCGTTGCGCGACAGTCCGCGAGACCAGTGCGAGAACGTCAACGCGCTGATCGACGAACACATCGAGCACGTGAACGCCCGCGTCGCGAGCCTGCAAGCGTTGCAGGAGCAACTGGTCGACCTGCGCCAACGCTGCAGCGAAGGCGCGCCGGATCACTGCGGGATTCTGGATCGACTGGAAATCAGCGGGAGTGTCGTGGCTGCCGATGTCGAACACTCTCACGTAGGGCGCAGCCACGGGCATTGAACAGTTTGTGGTATGGCATACGACGCCTTCCCGGCTAAAGCCGGTCCCACTGTCAGGATGGGCGTAGGAGCGCGCTTGCCCGCGAACGCAGTGTGTCAGGCAATGTCGAGGCGCAGGCAAATCGCAATCGCGGGCAAGCGCGCTCCTGCAGGTCTAGCGAATGGCTTCGGATCAGCGCTTAAACAGCCACTGGCGCCTTGATGCTCGGATCCGCGTTATAACCCACGATCTCGAAATCTTCGAATCGGTAATCGTAGATGCTTTCCGGGCGACGCTTGATGCTCAGCTGCGGCAGCTGTCGCGGGGTGCGGGTGAGCTGCGTCGCGATCTGCTCCTCGTGGTTGGAGTAAGCGTGAGTGTCGCCCAGGCTGACGATGATCTCGTGGGGGATCAGGTCGCATTGCTGAGCCAGCATATGGGTCAGCAGCGCCAGCGCGGCGATGTTGTACGGCAGACCGAGGAAGACGTCGGAACTGCGGATGTACAACTGCATCGACAGCTTGCCGTCGGCCACGAAGGCCTGGTACAGCAAATGGCACACCGCAAGCGCTTGGCGCCCGGCCTTGACGTTCTCCTGC
This sequence comes from Pseudomonas sp. W5-36, assembly GCF_046540455.1. Lineage (NCBI taxonomy): Bacteria > Pseudomonadati > Pseudomonadota > Gammaproteobacteria > Pseudomonadales > Pseudomonadaceae > Pseudomonas > Pseudomonas sp. W5-36. Next base: position 175,338 of record NZ_JAXCIQ010000002.1, read on the forward strand.
GGCGACAGCTTCTCGTCTGGCAGGTATTCGGTATTCCAGCCGTGGAACAGGATGCGGCGGCTGTTTGGGTTGTTCTTCAGGCAGTCGACCATGTAGTCGATCTGGTTGATCTTGCCGCCATCCTTGGTTGGCCAGCCGGTCCACTGCGCGCCGTACACCGGGCCCAGATCGCCGTCTTCAGTGGCCCACTCGTCCCAGATGGTCACGCCGTTTTCGTTGAGCCATTTGGTGTTGGTGTTGCCGCTGAGCATCCAGATCAGCTCGTTGGCGATGCTCTTGAAGTGCAGCTTTTTGGTGGTCAGCAGCGGGAAGCCATCGGCCAGATTGTGGCGAATCTGCCGACCGAACACGGCAGTGGTGCCGGTCCCGGTGCGGTCGCCCTTGCGGGTGCCGTTGTTGATGACGTCCTGCAGCAGTTCAAGGTATTGCTTCATGACCAGAGGCCCTCTGTTTCGGTGAATCCGCCGAACCCATAAGGTCCGGCGTTCAGCAGATGTACCCGGCGCGTCACACCGCAGCGTTGTTGGCAGCGGGCGCGCGGTGGTAAGCAAGCCAGATCAGCACCAGGCCGCCGATGATCATCGGCAGGCTGAGGATCTGCCCCATGGTGACCCAGCCCCAGGCCAGATAACCGAGCTGGGCATCCGGCACGCGGACGAACTCCACCACGAAGCGGAAGATGCCGTAGAACAGCGCGAACATCCCGGAAACAGCCATGGTCGGACGCGGCTTGCGGGAGAAGAAATAGAGAATGACGAACAGTGCCACGCCTTCCAGCGCGAACTGGTAGAGCTGTGATGGGTGGCGCGGCAGCTGCGCAGGGTCGGTGGGGAACACCATGGCCCAGGGCAGATCAGTCGGTTTGCCCCACAGTTCGGCGTTGATGAAGTTGCCGATGCGCCCGGCACCCAGACCGATCGGCACCATGGGCGCGATGAAGTCCATGAGCTGGAAGAACGACTTGCCGTTGCGCTTGCCGAACCAGTACGTCGCGATCATCACGCCGATGAAGCCGCCGTGGAACGCCATGCCGCCCTTCCACACTTCAAGGATCAGCAGCGGGTTGGCGATGTAGTTGGGCAGATCGTAGAACAGCACGTAGCCCAGCCGTCCACCGACGATGACGCCCATGGCGACCCAGAAAATCATGTCCGAGAGCTTTTCTTTGGTCCACGTCGGGTCAAAGCGATTCAAGCGACGGGATGCCAGGTACCAGGCACTGCCGATACCGACCAGATACATCAGGCCGTACCAATGGATTTGCAGCGGACCGATGGCCACGGCTACCGGGTCAATCTGCGGGTAAGGCAGCATTGCGACTCCTTGAAATAGAAGCGCTCATTGAGCGACGAAGCAGAACTATGCGGCGGCGGCAGCAGATCGTGCCACCCAATAATGATGAAATCTGGTGTAAGAGCGACCGCGATGAAAGCCTCGCACGCCGACGATGCCGCTCTCACTAGCACGGACATCTCTCAAAAACAGTGCGGCATGTTACCGGACCGCGCCGATCCGCTCTAGCAGCGTGCGATGGATGTCGGCGTGCGGGGTGGGTAAAGTGGCGCAAAAAGGAGTCATCCATGTGCCTTATCGTCTTCGCCTGGCGGCCGACGCACGCTCAGCCGCTGATTCTGGCGGCCAATCGTGACGAGTTCTACGCCCGTCCTACTCTGCCGCTGGCCCAGTGGGAAGACGCGCCGCAGGTGTATGCCGGGCGCGATCTAGAAGCGGGTGGAACGTGGCTGGGTATCAACGCTGGCGGACGATTCGCAGCGCTTACCAACATCCGCGAGCCGGGCAAGCCGCCTGGCCGTCGTTCGCGGGGCGAATTGGTTGCTCGTTTTTTGACCAGCGATGTGTCCATAGATGAGTACCTGAGTGAGATCGCAGCGAGATCAACGGAATACGGCGGGTTCAATCTGCTGGTGGGTGATCGTCAGCAGTTGCACTTCCTCAACGGCAACGATTCGACACCCCGCTGCTTGGAAGCAGGCGTTTACGGTGTGTCCAACGCCGGGCTCGACACGCCGTGGCCTAAGCTGGTGAAAGCCAAAGCCGCGCTGTCCGAACAGCTGAACAATCCTGACCCCGACGCGTTATTTGGCTTTCTCAGCGATCACGCGCCTGCGCCGGACGCTGAACTGCCAAGCACCGGCGTTGGGCTTGCGACGGAGAAATTGCTGTCGAGCGTGTTCATCGCCAGCCCCAATTACGGCACGCGGGCGAGCACGGTGTTGCGGGTGAATGCGGATGGCAGCCGGCGGCTGATCGAGCGTAGCTTTGGGCCGTATGGCGGGAGATTGGGTGAGGTGGACCTGCAGATTTGACTCCACCTCTTCCCGGCTGAAGCCGGTCCCACTAAGAGCAGCGCAGCGCCAGCCCTTAGTGCCCCTTCACAGACCCCGGATTGATCATCCGCGACAGGCCCAGATTCCTCAGCGCCAGCTGCAGCGAGCTGCTGATGACTTGCGGGTTATCGTTCTTCATCAGTTGGGCCAACAGGTCCTTGGCCATACTCAGGTTGATCTGACGCAGCATCCACTTCACTTTTGGCAAGTTGGTGGCGTTCATCGACAGGCTGTCGAAGCCCATCGCCATCAGCAGTACCGCCGCCGCAGGATCACCGGCCATTTCGCCGCAGATGCTCACCGGCTTGCCTTCGGCGTGGGCATCGCGCACCACGCTTTGCAACGCCTGGAGCACCGCCGGGTGCAGGTAGTCGTACAAATCCGCCACCCGCGGGTTGTTACGGTCGACCGCCAGCAAGTACTGGGTCAGGTCGTTGGAGCCGACAGACAGGAAATCCACCTGACGCGCCAGCTCACGGGTCTGGTAGACCGCTGCCGGCACTTCAATCATCACGCCCACTGGCGGCATCGGCACGTCGGTGCCTTCATCGCGCACCTCGCCCCATGCCCGGTGGATCAGGTGCAGGGCTTCTTCGGTCTCGTGGGTGCCGGAGATCATCGGCAGCAGAATCCGCAGGTTGTTCAAGCCCTCGCTGGCCTTGAGCATGGCGCGGGTCTGCACCAGAAAGATTTCCGGGTGGTCCAGCGTTACGCGAATGCCGCGCCAGCCGAGGAACGGGTTGTCTTCCTTGATCGGGAAGTACGACAGCGACTTGTCGCCGCCGATGTCCAGCGTTCGCATCGTCACCGGTAACGGGTGAAACGCCGCCAATTGCTCACGGTAGATGGCGAGCTGTTCCTTTTCGCTCGGGAACCGCTGCTGAATCATGAACGGGACTTCGGTGCGGTACAGACCGACGCCTTCCGCGCCTCGCTGTTGCGCGCGAGCAACGTCTGCCAGCAGACCGGTGTTGACCCACAGCGGCATACGGTGGCCGTCGAGGGTTACGCAGGGCAATTCACGCAGCGCGTCGAGGCCTTGAGAGAGCTGGCGCTCCTCTTCGACGACGACGGAATACTGTTTGATCAAAATCTCTGACGGGTTGGTGAAGACCTCCCCGTGGTAGCCGTCGACGATCAGCTGGATGCCGTCGACTTTCGAGTACGGCAGGTCCACCACGCCCATGACCGTGGGAATGCCCATGGCCCGGGCCAGAATGGCGACGTGGGAGTTACCCGAGCCGAGTACCGAAATCAGGCCTACCAACTTGCCTTCCGGCACCTCGCCGAGCATGGCGGGCGACAGCTCTTCGCTGACCAGGATGGTGTTGTCGGGGTAGACCAGTGTTTGCTGGCGCGCTTCCTGAAGGTAGGCGAGCAGGCGGCGACCGAGGTCTTTGACGTCCGATGCACGCTCACGCAGGTAGGCGTCGTCCATCAGCTCGAAGCGTTTGACGTGCTCGTTGACCACCGAACGCAACGCGCCCTGGGCCCACTGGCCGGTCTTGATGACGTTGGTGACTTCGCTGCCAAGCGACGCATCGTCGAGCATCATCAGGTACACATCGAACAACGCGCGCTCTTCTGGGCGCAATTGTGTGGCCAACTTCGCCGAAAGGGTGCGCATGTCATTGCGCACGCCTTCAAGGGCGGTCTGGAACAGTTTTAGTTCCGCAGTGATATCTGTGACGGTTTTGTCCGGCACGACTTCAAGGTCGGCCGGCGGCAGCATGACCAGCGCGGTACCGACGGCGGCTCCCGGCGAACCTGGCACTCCGACGAATCGGGCTTCCTGAATGCCCTTGCCCTGCCGACCGAGCCCGCGAATGGAGCCGGTGGCTTCTGCGTGGGCGATAACGCCGGCGAGCTGCGCGCTCATCGTCACAAGGAAGGCTTCTTCGCCCTCGTCGAACTGACGTCGCTCCTTTTGCTGGATGACCAGGACGCCCACTACCCTGCGGTGGTGGATGATCGGCGCACCGAGAAACGAGGCGTAGCGTTCTTCGCCGGTTTCGGCGAAGTAGCGATAACGAGGGTGATCGGCGGCGTTTTCGAGGTTCAGCGGTTCTTCACGCGTACCCACCAGACCCACGAGGCCCTCGTTCGGGGCCATGCTCACCTTGCCGATCGAGCGCTTGTTCAGGCCTTCGGTGGCCATCAGCACGAAGCGGTTCGCTTCAGGATCGAGCAGATAGACCGAGCAGACCTGGCTGCTCATGGCCTCTTTTACGCGCAATACAATAATGCCCAACGCCGCCTTGAGATCCTTGGCGGAGTTAACTTCCTGGACGATCTTGCGCAGCGTATTGAGCATGGCTCGGGGTCGAACTCCGTGTCAGTCGCGCGCCAACAGGCGCGGGGCAAGCTCTTTGAGTGCGCGGCGATATACCTCGCGCTTGAATGTCACCACCTGGCCCAGCGGGTACCAATAACTGACCCAACGCCAGCCATCGAACTCCGGTTTGCCGGTCAAATCCATCCGCACCCGCTGCTCGTTGGAGATCAGGCGCAGGAGAAACCATTTTTGCTTCTGGCCGATGCACAGCGGCTGGCTGTGGGTACGGACCAAACGTTGCGGCAGACGATAGCGCAACCAACCCCGGGTGCAGGCAAGAATTTCAACATCATGCCGTTCCAGCCCGACTTCTTCATTCAATTCACGGTAAAGCGCGTCTTCCGGGGTCTCCTGAGGGTTGATACCCCCCTGCGGAAACTGCCAGGCGTCTTGATTGATGCGCCGAGCCCATAAGACCTGGCCAGCATCATTTGTCAGAATTATCCCGACATTAGGGCGAAAACCATCGGGGTCGATCACGGCCACAACCTCGCAAACGCATGTCGCCGCATTGTTCCACAAAGATCGTGAAGGCAGCAACGAGGCTGCGACAGCTTATCGTGACAACTGCATTAATAGATGCGATCTCTCGGGCAAACCTCGTATTCTTGTGCTCTTTTTTCTGATATTTCAGCGAGTAAAGCCCATGCGTCTGGCCCTCTTCGACCTCGACAACACCCTCCTCGGCGGCGACAGCGACCACGCCTGGGGCGATTACCTGTGCGAGCGAGGCATCCTGGACGGTGCTGCGTACAAGGCACGCAACGACGCTTTCTATCAGGACTATCTGGCCGGCACGCTAAACCTGACCGACTACCTGAATTTCAGCCTGGAAATCCTCGGGCGCACTGACATGGCGCAGCTCGACGAATGGCACCGGGAATTTATGCGCGACTGCATCGAACCCCTGATACTGCCGAAGGCCATGGCCCTCATTTCCAAACACCGCGACGCTGGCGACAAGCTGGTGGTGATCACGGCGACCAACCGTTTCGTCACCGCGCCAATCGTGGCCCGGCTGGGTATCGACACGTTGCTGGCAACCGAGTGCGAGGTCGTCGACGGTCGCTACACCGGGCGCACCACTGACGTGCCGTGCTTCCGCGAAGGCAAAGTCACCCGTCTGAATCGCTGGATCGAAGAAAACGGCTTCAACCTGGACGACAGCTGGTTCTACAGTGATTCGATGAACGATTTGCCACTGCTGGAGCAGGTGGCCAATCCGGTCGCAGTCGATCCTGATGAGAAGCTGCGCGCCGAAGCCACCCGTCGCGGCTGGCCGGTGATTTCACTGCGCGGTTGAAAAGCCTTCGCGAGCAAGCTCGCTCCCACTGTTCTTTGTCGGCAGGTTGAGCTGCGGTGCCGCCAGCTTTGATGACGGGGGTTAAACCGGTTTGGCGCCCATCAGACCGGCGATCGCCACGAAGCAAACGACACTGAAGATGGCCAGGGCCAGGGTGAAGCGGGAATTGCCCACGATCACCGGCCGGCGCAGGCGGTTCACCCGCACCGCCAGCCAGGCCCAGCTCAAGGCGCCGAAGAGATACAGCACGCTCGCCGCCAGCAGCCAGGTCTGTCCCAGCGGCCAACCGGCGTAGTGGACCAGCCACCAGCCGCTGATCGGCAGGGTCAACAGGCACACGCCCATCAGCACCCAGACAAATGCCCACGGCCGTTGCATGGCGCGGTTCTGCACCGTCGCATCGCCGGCCCGACGGCCACGCACGATCCACACGATCAGCCCCAGCGCGCAGATGAACAGCAGCACCGTGCTGGCGATGTGCAGGATTTTCAGTGCAGCGAAGTGTTCCATTGTGTTCGTGTCCCTGTGTCTGGCGGTGTTTGAAGATTAGCAGCCGGTTGCATGTCGCCGCCGATGTTGATCCTGTAGGTCCGGGCATGAACCGCTGAAGTCAGCAGTGTCAGTCTTCGGAGCTCACCCCAAAAACAGCTTGTACGCCGGGTTCTTGGTCTCGTCCCAGTACGGGTAACCGATCTCCCCCAGCGCCTGTGGCACCAGATGCCGTTCATCCTCCGGCACCACCAATCCCGCCACCACTCGGCCATCCGCCGCACCGTGGTTGCGGTAGTGGAACATTGAAATATTCCATTTCCCGCCCAGCTTGTTCAGGAAATTGAACAGCGCTCCCGGTCGCTCCGGGAATTCGAAGCGCAGCACCACCTCGTCGCTGACCCGCTCCGAATGCCCGCCCACCATGTGCCGCAGGTGCAGCTTGGCCAGTTCGTTGTCGGTCAGGTCCAGCACCGGAAAACCCTGTTCTGTCAGGCTCGCGATCAGCGCTTTGCGAGGGTCCGTGTCGGGGTGGGTCTGCACGCCGACGAAGATGTGCGCCTCGCGGTCGGTGTGGTAGCGGTAGTTGAATTCGGTGATCTGCCGCTTGCCGATGGCCTCGCAGAAGGCCTTGAAGCTGCCCGCCTGTTCCGGGATGGTCACGGCAATGATCGCCTCGCGGCCTTCGCCCAGTTCGGCGCGCTCGGCGACGTGGCGCAGGCGGTCGAAGTTGACGTTGGCGCCAGAGTCGATGGCGACAAACGTCTGCCCGGTGACGTCGTACTGTTCGGCGTACTTCTTGATCCCGGCCACGCCCAGCGCGCCGGCGGGCTCGGTGATCGAGCGGGTGTCGTCGTAGATGTCCTTGATCGCCGCGCAGATTTCATCGGTGCTGACGGTGATGACTTCGTCGACGTAATCCTTGCAGATCTCGAAGGTGTACTGACCGATCTGCGCCACCGCGACGCCATCGGCAAACAGGCCGACCTGTTGCAGCACCACGCGCTCGCCGTAAGCCATGGCCTGTTGCAGGCAGTTGGAATCGTCCGGCTCAACGCCGATCACCTTGATTTCCGGGCGGAGGTATTTGACGTACGCGGCAATGCCGGCAATCAGCCCGCCACCACCGACCGGGACGAAGATCGCGTCCAGCGGCCCCTGATGCTGACGCAGGATTTCCATCGCTACCGTGCCTTGCCCGGCGATGGTGTCAGGATCGTCGTAGGGGTGGACGTAGACGTAGCCGTGTTCCTCGACCAGCTTCAGCGAATACGCCAATGCTTCGGGAAACGAGTCGCCGTGCAGTACGACCTTTCCGCCCCGGGAGCGCACGCCTTCGACCTTGATCTCCGGCGTGGTCTTCGGCATCACGATGGTGGCCGACACGCCCAAGGTCTTCGCCGCCAGCGCCAGGCCTTGGGCATGGTTACCCGCCGACGCCGTCACCACGCCCCGCGCCAGTTCTTCCGGGCTCAGCTGCGCCAGCTTGTTGTACGCGCCGCGAATCTTGAAGGAGTACACCGGCTGCAAGTCTTCGCGCTTGAGCAGCACGTTGTTGCCCAGGCGTTGGGAGAGTTGGCGGGCGGCGTGCAGCGGGGTTTCCACGGCAACGTCGTACACGCGGGAGTTAAGGATCTTTTTGACGTAGTGCTCGAGCATCGGGGAAGAATCGCTGGCGAAGGGGCAAGACCCGGAAGTCTACCCCTCGTCCCGGCGCACGACCATATCAAGACTCAGGCTTTGGCCACGGCATGTCGTTATACTGCCGGCCCTCGGACCTATCGCTATTCCCTGTAACCGGAGCCCACCTCGCATGACCCAGGATCAACTCAAACAGGCCGTTGCCCAGGCCGCCGTCGATTTCATCCTCCCGAAACTCGACGACAAAAGCGTCGTGGGCGTGGGCACCGGCTCTACCGCCAATTGCTTCATCGACGCACTGGCCCTGCACAAAGGCGCATTCGACGGCGCGGTCGCGAGCTCCGACGCAACGGCCGTACGCCTCAAGGGCCACGGCATTCCGGTGTATGAACTGAACACGGTCAGCGACCTGGAGTTTTATGTCGACGGCGCCGACGAAAGCGACGAGCACCTGAACCTGATCAAAGGCGGCGGCGCAGCCCTGACCCGCGAGAAGATCGTGGCCGCCGTGGCCAAAACCTTCATCTGCATCGCCGACGCCAGCAAGCTGGTGCCGGTGCTGGGCGCGTTTCCCCTGCCGGTGGAAGTGATCCCGATGGCCCGCAGCCACGTGGCCCGCGAACTGGTGAAGCTGGGCGGCGACCCGGTCTACCGCGAGGGCGTGCTGACGGACAACGGCAACATCATCCTCGATGTGCACAACATGAACATCACCAACCCGGTGGAAGCGGAAGCGCAGATCAACAACATCGTCGGCGTCGTCACCAACGGCCTGTTCGCCGCGCGCCCGGCGGATCTGCTGCTGCTGGGGACCCAAGAAGGCGTGAAAACCCTCAAGCGCTGATTGTTGCGGGGCAAGGCTGATTTTGCTGGACAGCGGTGGGCTGGATATCTCGGTCACGCCCACCCGTGATGCGCAGCTCTCCCAACCTCGCCACATCCAGCGCCGGGTTAGCGCTTCTTGAACACATAAAACAGGTTCGGCTCGCTCACCACGTACAACGTGCCGTCGTCCCCCATGGCGATGCCTTCAGCCTGGGGCACGCTTTTGCTCAGGCCCATGCTGCCCTTGGTCAGTGACACGTTAGCGACGGGCTTGCCGTCAGTGTCCAGCTCGAGAATCTGCCGCGACTCATCCGACAGCGCCAGCAAGTGCCCGCTGCGCTCATCGAACTGCAGACTGGAAAGGTCACGGACGAAGAGGCCGGCATCCCGCTGCTTGCTGGACGTCACTTCCAGGATGTTCGGGGAATGGGTTCCGGCGTCAGGAAAGCCGCGCACTTCGATGATCTGCACCGGCCGCCGCTCTTTGGCGACGAACAGGCGGCGGCCCTGATTATCGTAGGCCAGGCCTTCGAAGCCGTTATTGCCGCCGGCATCCATGCCCAGGGTCAACTGCTCGGCATCGGCGGCGTCGAGGAATGTCGTGTCGTCATCCACGTGAACCTTGATCAGCCGCTGACTGTGCTCGTCACTGATGACGTAAATCCCGGGGCTGATGTATTCGACCGCTTCAGCGTCTCCGAACCCGGTCAGGGGAATTCGTCTGAGAATCCGCCCTTCCAGGCTCAGCTCGACCAGCTCGGGATTTTTGTTGGTCACGGTAAAGAGGGTCTTGCGTTGCGGATCGAAGCTGAGGGCCGAGACGTTAGCCGTCAGGCCGTCGATGGCCCGCGCCTCAATCTCGACCTCATAGGCGTCGAGGCCCAGCGCTTGCGCGTCGCTGGATTGCCAGAACACGTACCAGTTGAACCAGAGCCGCTCGATGACCCGGTATTCGCGCGCCACGAAAAAGGACGCGGTCAGTATCAACAGGACAAGTAACGTGAGCAGGACGCTCTGGAACGGGGACACACGACGCATGCAGGGGGCTCGACTTCAGTGGGGCGGCTTTAATATCACCGTATTCTGAAGCCAAACTGAAAGCGATGTGACATCTCGTTCCACCTTTTCAGAGCTCAAGCGAAAGTGGGCAGACCATCAAGTCGAAACCGGCCCGGCGTCACTGCCGCTTGAAGGTGTAAAACAGGTTGGGCTCGCTGACCATGTAAATGGTGCCGTTCTCGTCCATCGCCACCCCTTCGGCGCGCGGGATGGTCTGGCTCAGCCCGTTGAAACCATGCAGCAGCGTCATGAAGCTGACCTGATTCCCCTTGCCGTCCAGTTCCAGCAGCATGTGCGACTCGGCGGACAGCACCAGCAAATGCCCGGTCCTCTGGTCCGCGTACAGGGACGACAGATTGCGCACGATCAGGTTGTCGTTGATCAGCTTGCGCTTCTCGCCCTTCACTTCGCTGCTGCCGTCGGCCTTCCAGCTGTACAACGCCGGCGGACGCTCTTCGCCAAACAGGAACTGCTGATCCCGAGGGTCCCAGGCGATGCCTTCGAAGGCTTTGTTCTGATCCTTCGAGGGACCCAGGTCGTACTTGGGGAAGTCGGCGATGTTGAGGGTTTTGGTTTCAGGCGTGACGTGGACGATGGTCATCAGGTGCTGACGCTCATCGACGATGGCAATCAGGCCGTCGCCCAGAACGGCTACACCCTCGGGGTTGCCCCAGCCTACAAGCGGGATTTTGCGAATGACGTCGCCGGTCAGCGTGATCTCGGAAAGGAAAGGGTTTTTGCCCATCACCGAATACAGGGTTTTGGTCGCCGGGTCGTAGGACAGGTCCGAGGCCTCGTCCTCTTCCATGCCGGCCAGCGGCTTGGCGTCGATGTCGACCTTGTAATCCGGCAGCCAGATGCCCGCTGCGCGCTCGGCCTGCGTGACGTTGCGCTCGCGCAGCCACAACAGGCCGCGATCGTCCCAGTGCCAGGCATAAGACAGACCGGCCAAAGTTACCAGCGCTGCAACGAGCAACCACCACCAGCGGAAACGCGCACGGCTTTTACGCTGTGTCATCCGCGCACGTCGCTTTCGAAACGGCTCTGGCCAGTCAGCTCCAGCACGATCTCATCGCCAACAGTGAACGGTCCTACGCCTGCGGGCGTGCCGGTCATGATCAGGTCGCCGGCCTGCAGCGAGAACTGCGAGGCCATGTGCTGGATCATCGGCACGATCGGGTTGAGCATGTGGCTGCTGTTGCCGTCCTGGCGGACTTCGCCGTTGATGGTCAGGCGAATCGCGATGTCGGTCAGATCGGGGTAGGCGTCAGCGGACACGAACGGCGCAATGACCGCCGCGCCGTCGAACGACTTGGCGATTTCCCACGGCAGGCCCTTCTCTTTCAGCTTCGACTGCACGTCGCGCAGCGTCAGGTCCAGGCCCGGGGCGAAGCCGGAGATTGCGTCGAGGACTTCTTCGCGGCTCGGGTTCTTGCTCAGCGGCTTGCCGATCAGCACGACGATCTCGGCTTCGTAGTGCACCGAACCTCGGTCCTGAGGAATGCTGAAGCCCCCCTCAATACCGACCACGCAGCTGCCCGGTTTGATGAACAGCAATGGCTCGGTCGGTACCGGATTGTCCAGCTCCTTGGCGTGCTCGGCGTAATTGCGGCCGATGCAAACGACTTTACCGAGCGGAAAGTGAACCTTGGTGCCGTCGACGTACTTGTGCTGATAGCTCATGAGCGCTCCTGAGAAGCTTGTTGTAATGGGGGAACCGCTTACACCGCGAAGATTTTGCCGGGGTTCATGATGCCGTTCGGGTCGAACACCGCTTTGACGGCCTTCATGTATTCGATTTCCACCGGCGAACGGCTGTAGTGCAGGTAGTCACGCTTGGTCATACCGACGCCGTGTTCTGCGGAGATCGAGCCGTTGTACTTCTGGACGATCTCGAACACCCACTTGTTCACCGTTGCGCACTTGGCAAAGAACTCGTCCTTGCTCAGGTTTTCCGGTTTGAGGATGTTCAGGTGCAGATTGCCGTCGCCGATATGGCCGAACCACACGATTTCGAAATCCGGGTAATGCTGGCCAACGATCGCGTCCACTTCAGCAAGAAACGCCGGGACCTTCGAAACGGTGACCGAGATGTCGTTCTTGTACGGCGTGAAGTGGGAGATGGTTTCAGAAATGTATTCGCGCAGTTTCCACAGATTTTGCAGTTGTTGTTCGCTCTGGCTCATCACGCCATCCAGCACCCAGCCCTGCTCAACACAGTGCTCGAAGGTTTCCAGCGCGTGGTTGGCCACTTCTTCGGTGGTCGCTTCGAATTCCAGCAGCGCGTAGAACGGGCACTCGGTTTCGAACGGGGACGGCACGTCACCGCGCGCCATGACCTTGGCCAGCGCCTTGTCCGAGAAGAACTCGAATGCGGTCAGGTCCAGCTTGCTCTGGAATGCGTGCAGCACCGGCATGATGGCGTTGAAATCGGTGGTCCCGAGGACCATCGCGGTGAGGTTTTTCGGCGCGCGGTCCAGACGCATGGTCGCCTCGACCACAAACCCCAGCGTGCCTTCAGCGCCAATGAACAGCTGACGCATGTCGTAGCCGGTGGCGTTTTTGATGAGGTCTTTGTTCAGCTCGAGAAGGTCGCCCTTGCCGGTGACGACTTTGAGGCCCGCGACCCAGTTGCGGGTCATGCCGTAGCGAATCACTTTGATCCCGCCGGCGTTGGTGCCGATGTTGCCGCCGATATTGCTGGAGCCTGAAGACGCGAAGTCCACCGGGTAATACAAGCCGTTTTCTTCGGCGAGATTCTGCAGCTGCTTGGTGACCACGCCTGGCTGGCAGATGGCAGTGCGGTCTGTCAGGTTGAGTTCGAGCACCTGATTCATGTAATCGAAGTTGACGACCACCTCACCGTTGGCGGCAACGGCGGCGGCGGACAACCCGGTGCGACCACCCGACGGCACCAGCGCAACCTTGCGTTCGTTGGCCCAGCGGACGATCGCCTGCACCTGTTCGGTGGTCTTGGGAAACACGATGGCGGTGGGCGTCGGGGCGAAATGTTTGGTCCAGTCCTTGCCGTAGGTTTCGAGGGAATCGGCGTCGGTCAGGACCTTGCCGGGCTCAACCAGGGTCTTCAGCTCATCTATCAGCGCAGGATGGGTCATCAACAGAACTCTCGAACAATTCATGGTCATCCTGAGAACGGCTCACGTCCAGGAATGGGGTGTTTCGCGGGGTGCATATGCTAGCATACGCCCCCCGCCAATCGAGCTTTCGGCCGATTGGCGCGCGCTTCACTTACTGCCATTTCTCTCCGGGACACAGGTTTACGCAGATGAGCAAGACTTCCCTCGACAAGAGCAAGATCAAGTTCCTTCTTCTCGAAGGCGTCCACCAGTCCGCGGTCGACGTCCTCAAGGCCGCCGGTTACACCAGCATTGAGTACCACACCAAGTCTCTGCCGGAAGCCGAACTGAAGGAAAAGATTGCCGACGCTCATTTCATCGGTATTCGTTCCCGCACCCAACTGACTGAAGAACTGTTCGACAGCGCCAAGAAACTGGTCGCGGTCGGCTGCTTCTGCATCGGTACCAACCAGGTTGATCTGAACGCAGCCCGCGAACGCGGCATCGCTGTGTTCAACGCCCCCTACTCCAACACCCGTTCGGTGGCGGAGCTGGTGCTGGCCGAGGCCATCCTGTTGCTGCGCGGTATCCCGGAGAAGAACGCTTCCTGCCATCGCGGTGGCTGGATCAAGAGCGCAGCCAACTCGTTCGAGATTCGCGGCAAGAAGCTCGGCATCATCGGCTACGGCTCGATCGGCACTCAGCTGTCCGTCCTGGCTGAAGGCCTGGGCATGCAGGTGTACTTCTACGACACCCTGACCAAGCTGCCGCTGGGCAACGCCACTCAGGTATCCAGCCTGAACGAGCTGCTGGGCATGTCCGACATCGTCACCCTGCACGTTCCGGAAACCAACGAAACCCAGTGGATGATCGGCGAGAAAGAAATTCGCACGATGAAGAAGGGCGCCATCCTGATCAACGCAGCGCGCGGCACGGTGGTCGAGCTCGACGCCCTGGCTGAAGCGATCAAGGATCAGCACCTGATCGGCGCGGCCATCGACGTGTTCCCGGTCGAGCCCCGCTCCAACGACGACGTGTTCGAAAGCCCGCTGCGCGGCCTGGACAACGTGATCCTGACCCCGCACATCGGCGGCTCGACCGCTGAGGCCCAGGCCAACATCGGTCTGGAAGTGGCAGAGAAACTGGTCAAGTACAGCGACAACGGTACGTCGGTTTCTTCCGTCAACTTCCCGGAAGTGGCCCTGCCGGCTCACCCGGGCAAGCACCGCCTGCTGCACATCCACCAGAACATCCCGGGCGTACTGATGGAGATCAACAAGGTCTTCGCGGAAAACGGCATCAACATCTCCGGTCAATTCCTGCAGACCAACGAGAAAGTCGGTTACGTGGTCATCGACGTTGACGCCGAGTACTCCGATCTGGCGCAAGAGAAACTGCAGCACATCAACGGCACCATCCGTAGCCGCGTTCTGTTCTAGGACGTTGGTTCCAGGGTGATAAAAAAGGAGACCTTCGGGTCTCCTTTTTTGTGCGCGAATCAGGCAACACGCCGGCTGTGCGCAAGACACCCTTCTGCAGCGTGTCATTTCACCGTGATGGTGATCTTCTGCGACTCGACCGGTGGATTCAGCGGAACGTGGTTCTTGTCGCCGACCAGCAGTTGCAGGGTGTGCTGACCCGGCGTGAGGTTCAGCTCGGTTTCGGTCTGGCCTTTGCCGAAGTGGCGGATGTTGTCGGTGGTCGGCAGCGGCGCGGTCATGTCGGGCTGATCCTTGACGTCGATCAGCAGGTGGTGATGACCGGTGTCCGGGACGTCCACACCGGCCGGGGCGACGCCCATGCCCTTGAGACCGAATTGCACCTTGAATGCGCCGTTGACGGTCGCGCCGTCCTTCGGCGAGATGATGTAAACCTCTGCGCCCGCTGGGGAGGCAGTGCGCGGCATGTCGGCGGCCTGGGCCAGCAAGCTCGCCGCCAACAGCAGTCCAGTCAGGGCAGTTCTCGCGAATAACGTCTTCATGATCTCTCCGTTTTTATCGATGTGCGATTGGCGGGTTCGGGGATTGAAGCCTCTTCATCCCGACAGCCAACCGCTCAGGAACGACCTCTACCTTAGCTGCGGTTGGCCGTGAAGTATTTCGCTGAGTGGCTGGATGTAGAAGATTTCATGTTGGGCGGATGCAGACGGACAGCAAGCCAGTTACAACTCGAACGGCTCGTTCCCGCGCCGCCTGAACCAGCCGGTCAGCGACAGCCGCTCACGGGTGGACGGCATGACTTCGTGGGGCATGTCGCCCGAGAGGAACACCACCAGACAGCCGCCGGTGGGCTGCACGTCATACTCGACGCCGTCCTTGAGGTACATCCGCAACTGGCCGCCGTGCTCCGGCAACCAGCCGTCGTTGAGATAAACAACCGCCGAGACCATGCGTTTGTCGTCATCGCGAAAACGGTCCACGTGCTTGAGGTAGAAGGCCCCTGGCGGATAGAGCGCGAAGTGGCTTTCGTAGTCCTCAAGGCCCAGAAACAGGCCTCGGTTCAGCGCCTGACGCAGGCTCTCCATCAGATCCAGATAGCGATCGCACGGCTCGGCCTGCCCCGCTTCCAGCCACTGAATGTGATCGCCACGAATCCCCTCGCGAACCTCCTGCGCCGGCCCGCGCCCCACTGCGGCAGGCGCGAGCTCGCCCTGAACGGCACGCGTGCGGCATTCAAGCGCCAGCTCGCGGGTCAGGGTGTCGGGCAGGAAGATGTTCTGCTGCGACCAGCCACGCTCGGCCAGGTCGTCGACGATTCGCAACAGCAGCGGGTGATCAGGGGATATGCGCATGGCGCGCATAGTATCCATACGCCGATTAATCCGACAGGGCCTGCAGTCCGGCGAATGAGGAATATTTTTACGGGTTTGAATACGCCCGGCGGTTTTGCCCTGCCGCTGATCGAACCCGAGGTTTTTAGCGGGGTCTGGCAAGTGTTAACTCGACAAATCCCCGCTGCCCCACCGAGAATGGCGGCCTGCCGACAGGAGTCTCTAATGCGCCGTCTGTTTTTCCTGCTGTTGATGTTCTGCACTTTGCCCGCCTGGGCAGACGGCCACGCTCAGCTTTACACGCTCGCCGGCTGGCCGGAGCAACGCGCTCATTTTGTCGATGCCCTCAAAGCCGCCCAGCAGCGTTACCGCAACAGCCTTCCACCGGCCGTGTTCGACGCTCTGGTGAGCAACAGCAATCAGCGTTTCGCGCCGCAGGCGATGGACCAGCGCGGGGAGCAAATGCTGCGCCAGACGCTGCAGGACCCGAACCCGGCGCTGCAGTTTTTCCAGTCGCCCCTGGGCCGCAAGATCGTCAACGCCGAGCTCACCGCCACGCGCCCGGACCAACTGGCCAAAAACGCCCAAGGCCTGCCGCACATCCAGGCGGATGACAATCGTCTGCTGATCATCGGCCACCTGGCCAACGCCCTTCCCGCCAAGGAAGCGGGCGCTGAGGTCAGCATGGCGATTGCTGGCGTCGCTGCCGACAGCCTGAGTTCGATGATTCCAGGCCTGATGGGCGGCGGAACGACCCAGGCGATGCTCGACAGTCAGCGTCAGCGGCTCATGGGGCAGATCGGCAAGGACGTGAACAACACGCTGCTTTATGTGTACCGCGACCTGTCGGACGGCGAGCTGGACGAGTTTGCCACCTTCGCCGAGTCCAACGAAGGCAAGGCCTATTACAAGGCGGCGCTGGCAGCTGTTCGCGCGGGATTGGCGGTCGGGCAGACGGTCAAATGACGTTGGTAGGACCGGCTTCAGCCGGGAAGGGGACTGTTGGCACACCCTCCATTCTTCCGGTGTGACGACTCAAGCCTTGCCGGCTAAAGCCGGTCCTGCATTCGTCATGTCAGCCGGCAAGCCGGCCTTGGAGCCCTACCCCATCCGCTGGGTCAGAAACTCAAAAAACCGCGCGCGCAGCTCCGGTGACTCGTTGACCAGATGGTGACGCGCGTCGTGCAGCATGAAGATCTGCGGCTCGGCGAACTTGTCCTTGAGCACCGGCAGATTGTGTTTCCAGTCCACGGTCATGTCTGACTCGCCCTGCACGATCAACGGGCTGCGAAGGCTGCGCGGCGCGCGCTCGATGCGCTCGATCCATTTCGCCAGCGCGCCCACCCACACCGTTGGCAAGCGTCGCGGCTGCAACGGGTCCGCCAGCAGAAAAGGCAGAAAGGTCGGGGCATTTGAGTTTTCGCTGAAGCGCCGGTCGATGGCTTTGACGAAGCCGCGCAGCAGGTAATAGCTGAGTTTCGACAAGGCCCAGCCACGCGGTCTCACCAGCGGCGCCAGCAGGATGATCTGACCCTGCGCCGGGCTGGCATCGCCATGATGAAGCAAGTGGTCGATGACAATCGCGCCGCCAGTGCTTTGCCCGCACAGGTGCCACGGCTTGGGCAGCGTGAGGCGCTCGGCTTCGACAAACAGCCGATCCAGCACCGCCTGATACTCTGCGAAGTCGGTAATGCTCGCCCGCGCCCCACTGGACAGTCCATGGCCCGGCAAGTCGCAGGCAATCACCGCCAGCCCAAGCCCCAACGCCCAGTCGATGACGTGACGGTACAGCCCGACGTGATCGTAAAAGCCGTGCATCAGCACCAGCGTCCCGACCGGCTGATCAGGCACCCACAGCTGCGTGACGATGTCGTAGCCGCCCACTTCAACGCGCCCGATCCGGCTACTGGTCGCGCCATTGGGCCCGAGCGCATTCAAACCGTAGAAACGCTGATAAGCCTGGGCCTCTTCAGATGGCGCCTGCAACGTGCTCAGCGGCAAGAGCTCAGCACGCAAATGGTCGGGGTCGAACGTGTCGGACATCGGAATTCCAGATGAGGGAGTGTAGGAAGCGGCCGCACGGAAGTGTCATCTGTCCGCAGCGGCGTGGCAAGTTGCGCCACTTAAATCCATGGGCGCTCCGTCTACCCAGTCGCGAGACAAATCTGTAGCCTGCAAAACCTTCCCGATTCTCATTTGAGCCCCCGGATGAAACGCAGCCTTTACGTCGTCGTCGCAGTGTTGGTGCTCATCGGGGGCGCAGGCGCGTGGTACATCCACGGCAAGCAGCCGGTCCGCGATGGCGAGATGAGCCTCACCGGGCTGCAGGCCCCGGTCACCGTGCGTTACGACGAGCGGGGCGTGCCGCATATTCGCGCCGACAATCAGGACGATCTGTACCGCGCGCTGGGCTACGTTCACGCTCAGGACCGCCTGTTCCAGATGGAAATCCTGCGCAGGCTGGCGCGCGGGGAGCTCGCTGAAGTCCTTGGCCCCAAGCTGGTCAACACCGACAAGCTGTTCCGCAGCCTGCGCATCCGCGAACACGCCGATGCCTACGTCGCGCGCCAAAATAAAAACACGCCGGCGTGGAAGGCGCTGCAGGCGTATCTGGACGGCATCAATCAATACCAGGCGACGCATCCCAAACCGATCGAGTTCGACGTGCTGGGCATTCGCGAGCGGCCGTTCACGGCGCAAGACACCCTCAGCGTCGGCGGGTATCTGGCGTACAGCTTCGCGGCCGCTTTTCGCACCGAGCCATTGATGACCTATGTGCGGGATCAACTGGGCCCGGAATACCTGAAAATCTTCGATCTGGACTGGCAGCCCAAAGGCGCGCTTGGGCAGTCTTCCGGGGGCAATCAAACGCCTGCGCTGACCGGCAACGACTGGGAAGGCCTCAATGACCTGGCGCTGCTCAGCCAGCAGGCACTGGAGAAAGCCGGCCTGCCGCAGTTCGAGGGTAGCAATGCCTGGGCGGTCTCCGGCAGCCGCACCCAGAGTGGCAAACCGCTGCTGGCGGGTGATCCGCACATTCGTTTCTCGGTACCGGCGGTCTGGTACGAAGCGCAGCTTACGGCGCCGGGCTTTGAGCTATACGGGCATTTTCAGGCGCTCAACCCCTTCGCCCTGCTCGGCCACAACCTGGACTTCGGCTGGAGCCTGACCATGTTCCAGAACGATGATCTGGACCTGATCGCCGAGAAAACCAACCCCGACAATCCCGATCAAGTCTGGTATCACGGGGCCTGGGTGGACATGACGTCCCGCACCGAACAGATCGAGGTCAAGGGCGAACCTCCCGTCACCCTGACCCTGCGGCAGTCACCCCACGGCCCAATCGTCAATGACGCGATGGGTGGCAATGGGGCGCGACAGCCGAGCGATACGCCGATTGCGATGTGGTGGTCGTTTCTCGAGTCGGACAACCCGATCCTCCAGGGCTTCTATGAAGCCAACCGCGCCGACACGCTGGACAAGATGCGCAGCGCCGCCGAGAAGATCCAGTCGCCGGGCCTGAACGTCGTTTACGCCAACGCCAGGGGTGATATCGGCTGGTGGGCTGCGGCACAGTTGCCCAGGCGGCCTGCGGGGGTCAATCCGACGTTCATTCTCGACGGCGCCTCCGAGCAGGCCGACAAGAACGGTTTCTACCCCTTCAGCGCCAACCCGCAGGAAGAGAACCCGACACGGGGTTATATCGTCTCGGCGAACTTCCAGCCGGTGTCGCCTACGGGGATGGAGATTCCGGGCTATTACAATCTCCCCGAACGCGGTCGTCAGCTGAATAACCAGCTGAGCGACGACAAGGTGAAATGGAATCTGGAGAACAGCAAGGCGCTGCAGCTCGGCACCCGGACGGACTACGCCGCACAGATGCTCACGCCGTTGATTCTGGTGCTGCGCCGGGTGGTGAGCGAGCCGGAGGAGCACGACTTGCTGGAGCGCATGGCGGCGTGGAACGGTGACTACTCCGTGGATTCGGTGGGGGCGACGCTGTTCAATCAGTTCCTGTTCAACCTGACCGATGAGGCTTTCCATGACGAGCTGAGCGACGGGCTATTCACCACGCTGCTGTCGACCCGCCTCATTGACCTGGCGCTGCCGCGACTGGCGGCCGACGCGAATTCGCCGTGGTGGAACAATCGCCATTCTCGAGAGCCCGAGAGCCGCGACAACACGGTGAAGGTCGCCTGGCATGCCGCGGTCTCGCATTTGAAATCGCTGTACGGGCAGAACCCGGATGAGTGGACGTGGGGCAAGGCGCACACGCTGACCCACGAACATCTGCTGGGCAAACAGCCGCCGCTGGACATGCTGTTCAATGTCGGGCCGTTCGCGGCGCCCGGTACACATGAGGTGCCGAACAACCTGTCAGCGAGCCTGGGCCCCGCGCCGTGGCCGGTCACTTACGGGCCATCGACGCGCCGCCTCATCGACTTCGCCGACCCGGCCCATGCTCTGGGCATTAACCCGGTGGGCCAGAGCGGCGTGCTGTTCGACAAGCACTACGCCGATCAGGCGCAACGCTACGTCAACGGCGAGTACGTGCCGGAGCGGTTCAGTGAAGGGGATGTGGCGGGCAACAGCAAAGAGGTATTGAGGTTAGTGCCGGGGCGTTAACCCCGTGTGAGTGATGATCGTCCCCACGCTCCGCGTGGGGATGCCGCCCGGGACGCTCCGCGTCCATCGCTGTGACGCGGAGCGTCAGGAGATGCATTCCCACGCAGAGCGTGGGAACGATCATTGATCCGGTGAGACCGGCTAGAGCCCCAACCTGTGGGACCGGCTTTAGCCGGGAAGGCGTAGTGCGTTACGCCGCAGATCCATAGCGCACGCACTGGCCTCTTCCCGGCTGAAGCCGGTCCTACTATCAAACCGACTCGACCACCTTCGCACGGCGTATGTCCGGCTGTTTCCAGCCGTCTGCTGCGGTTTCTTCGATGGCTTGCTGGATCGCGCGTTTGCGGTTGTTTTCCGCGCGGCGGCTGAAGAACCAGACCAGGAAGGTCGCAATCGACACCGCCAGCAGAATCAAGCTAGCGATCGCGTTGATCTCAGGCTTCACGCCCAGGCGCACTGCCGAGAACACTTCCATCGGCAGGGTTGTCGAGCCCGGGCCGGAGACGAAGCTCGCCAGCACCAGGTCGTCCAGCGACAGCGCGAAGGACATCATCGCCCCGGCTGCCAGCGATGGCGCGATCATCGGAATGGTGATCAAAAAGAACACCTTCCATGGCCGTGCACCCAGGTCCATTGCCGCCTCTTCGATGGACATGTCCAGCTCACGCAGACGCGCCGACACCACCACCGCCACATACGCCGCACAGAACGTCGTGTGAGCGATCCAGATGGTGACGATGCCACGCTCCTCGGGCCAGCCGAGCAACTGCGCCATCGCCACGAACAGCAGCAACAGCGACAGACCGGTGATCACTTCCGGCATCACCAGTGGCGCGGTGACCAGGCCGCCAAAGAACGTCTTGCCCTTGAAGCGGGTGATGCGCGTCAGCACGAACGCCGCCATGGTGCCCAGCGCCACGGCAGCGATTGACGTGTAGAGGGCGATTTCCAGCGAGCGCATGACCGCGCTCATCAATTGCGTGTTGTCGAGCAGCCCGACATACCACTTCACCGACCAGCCACCCCAGACCGTTACCAGCTTGGAGGCGTTGAACGAGTAGATCACCAGAATGACCATGGGCGCGTAGATGAAGATCAGGCCCAGCACCAACATCAGGTTCGAGAATCGGAAGCCTCTCATGCCTTGCCCTCCAGCTCTTTGGCCTGACTGCGGTTGAACAGAATGATCGGGACGATGAGGATCAACAGCATCACCACCGCCAGCGACGACGCTACCGGCCAGTCACGGTTGTTGAAGAATTCCTGCCACAGCACTTTACCGATCATCAGCGTCTCGGGGCCGCCCAGCAGTTCGGGGATGACGAACTCGCCCACCACCGGAATGAACACCAACATGCAGCCAGCGATGATGCCGTTCTTGGACAGGGGTACGGTGATCTTCCAGAAGCTGTTGAAGGTGCTCGAACCCAGGTCCGATGCGGCTTCCAGCAGACTTTGATCGTGCTTCACCAGATTCGCGTACAGCGGCAGGATCATGAACGGCAGATACGAATACACGACGCCGATGTACACCGCGAGATTGGTGTTCAGGATCTGCAACGGCTCGCTGATCACGCCCAGCCACATCAGGAAAGCGTTGAGCAGGCCGTTGTTGCTGAGGATGCCCATCCATGCGTAGACGCGGATCAGGATCGCGGTCCAGGTCGGCATCATGATCAACAGCAGCAACACCGTCTGTATTTCTTTGCGGGCGATGGAGATGCCGTACGCCATCGGATAGCCGATCAACAGGCACAACACCGTGCTGATGAAGGCCATCTTCAGCGAACCCAGGTACGCCGAGATGTACAGGTCGTCACTGGTCAGCAGCGCGTAGTTGGCGAAGTTGAGCACGATGTCGAGCTTCTGCTCGACGAAGGTGAAGATCTCGGTGTACGGCGGAATCGCTACATCGGCTTCAGCGAAGCTGATCTTGATAACGATCAGAAACGGCAGCGCGAAAAACAGAAACAGCCAAAGGAACGGCACGCCGATAACGGCTTGGCGCCCGGTGGGTTTTATTCGATTGAAAGCCCGTTTTATTTTTCGGATTTTCATGAGCGCAATACCACGCCGCTGTCGTCTTCCCACCAGACGAAGACTTCGTCGTCCCAGGTCGGCCGTGTGCCCTGGCGCTCGGCGTTGGCGACAAACGACTGCACCAGCTTGCCCGACGGCAGCTTCACATAGAACACCGAGTGACCGCCCAGATAGGCGATGTCGTGTACCTTGCCCCGGGACCAGTTGTGCTCGAATGACGGCTGTTCGGTGGTCACCAGCAGCTTTTCGGGACGCAGGGCGTAGGTAATGCGCTTGTCTTCCACTGACGTGGTGACGCCGTGGCCGACGTAGATCTTGCGCTCCAGCTCAGGGCTGCTGATCAGGGCGTGGCCTTCCATGTCTTCGATGACTTCACCGTCGAACAGGTTGACGTTACCGATGAACTCGCACACCAGGCGGCTGGTCGGCGTTTCGTAGATATCAATTGGGCTGCCGATCTGCGCGATCCAGCCCAGGTGCATGATCGCGATGCGCTCGGCCATGGTCATGGCCTCTTCCTGGTCGTGGGTCACCATCACGCAGGTCACGCCGACGCGCTCGATGATTTCCACCAATTCCAGCTGCATCTGCGAACGCAGTTTTTTGTCCAGCGCGCCCATGGGCTCGTCGAGCAGCAGCAGTTTCGGCTTCTTCGCCAGCGAACGCGCCAGTGCCACACGCTGACGCTGACCGCCGGACAACTGATGCGGCTTGCGCTTGGCGTACTGGGTCATCTGCACCAGTTTGAGCATCTCGGCGACCCGCGCTTCGATCTCGGCCTTGGGCAGTTTGTCCTGCTGCAGACCGAAAGCGATGTTCTGTGCCACAGTCATGTGCGGAAACAACGCGTAGGACTGGAACATCATGTTGATCGGACGTTCGTACGGCGGCATGTCGGTGATGTCGACGCCGTCGAGGTAAATGCGCCCTTCGGTCGGGCGTTCGAAGCCGGCAAGCATGCGCAGCAGGGTCGATTTCCCCGAGCCGGAGCCGCCGAGCAGGGCAAAAATTTCACCCTTGTTGATCTGCAGAGACACGTCGTCCACAGCAATCGTCTCATCGAACTTCTTCGTGACCCGATCGATTTTGACCAGCACCTGTTTCGGTTGCTGACCACCCTCAAGGGATTTCTTGTAGGCGCCGGAGGCAACTGCCATGGGTGAAACTCCCAACTGTTTTTGCGCCCGGCCAATGGGGTCGGGCGCCAAGGTCTTTATTTACCGGTTTTGATCTTCGTCCAGCTGCGCGTCATGATGCGCTGGATCTTGGGCGGCAGCTCGGAGTTGACGTACAGGCGCGCCTGTATGTCCTTCGAAGGATAAACCGCCTCGTCGTTGCGAATGTCCTGATCCATCAAAGCGCCCGAAGCCGGGTTCGGGTTGGCGTAACCCACCTGGTCACTGACCTTGGCGATCACGTCGGGTTTGAGGATGTAGTTGATAAACGCATGAGCGGCCTTCACGTCCGGCGCATCCGAAGGAATGGCGAGCATGTCGAACCACAGGTTGCCGCCCTCTTTCGGGATCGAGTAGGCAATCTTGACGCCCTTGCCGGCTTCTGCGGCACGGGCCTTGGCCTGGAAGACGTCACCGGAGAAACCGGCCGCGATGCAGATGTCGCCGTTGGCCAGGTCAGTGATGTACTTGGACGAGTTGAAATAGGTCACGTACGGGCGGACCTTGAGCAGCTTGGCTTCGGCCGCCTTGTAGTCTTTCTCGTCGGTGCTGTTCGGATTCATACCCATGTAGTTGAGGACTGCGGGCAGCATCTCGTCAGCCGAGTCGAGGAACGCGACGCCACATTTCTGCAGCTTCTTGATGTTCTCGGGCTCGAACAGCGTGGCCCAGGAATCGATGGTGTCGACGCCCAGCACTTCCTTGATCTTGTCGACGTTGTAGCCGATGCCGTTGGTGCCCCACAGGTACGGCACGGCGTACTGGTTGCCCGGGTCGTTCTTCTCCAGGCGCTTGAGCAGTTCCGGGTCGAGGTTGGCGTAGTTGGGCAGCTGCGATTTGTCGAGCTTCTGAAACGCCCCGGCCTTGATCTGTTTGCCGAGGAAGTGATTGGACGGCACAACCACGTCATACCCGGTGTGGCCCGCCAGCAGCTTGCCTTCCAGGGTTTCGTTGGAGTCGAAGACGTCGTACTTGGTCTTGATCCCGGTGCTGGACGTGAAGTCCTCCAGCGTTGTGGTGCCGATGTAATCGGACCAGTTATAAATGCGAACGGTGGAATCCGCGTAGGCACCGGCAGCGAGCGTAAGCCCGGCCCCGAGTAGCAAGCCTTTTGAAAATAAAGAAATAGACACGTGTGCAGTCCTTTTTTAGTAGGTGGGCCTGTTGCCCGTACCGATGACAGTGACGACTGCCTGTGACACATCCGGCGCGCAACTTACCTTCGATAAACCCTTCTCGCAAAAAAACTTTTTGTGACGCGGGTGTCATGACGGCTGACGCAACCTGTAGGAGTGAGCTTGCTCGCGATTGCGGTGTGTCAGCCCTGCATTCATTTGAAGCAGTCAGCATTTGCGAGCAAGCTCGCTCCCACGGGTGCGCCGTACAGGACGACGCACCCGGTCAGGCTTATTTACCCGATTTGATGTTGGTCCAGCTGCGGGTCATCAGGCGTTGAGTCGCAGCCGGCAAGTCGGCGATCGCGTACAACTTGGCCAGAACGTCCGCTGGCGGGTATACGCCCGGGTCAGACGTGATGTCCTTGTCGACGAACTCGGTGGCCGCCTTGTTGCCGTTCGGGAAGTGAACGGAGTTGGTGATTTCAGCCATTACCTTCGGTTGCAGGATGAAGTTCATGAACTTGTAGGCGCCTTCGACGTTTTCGGCATCTTTCGGGATGGCGACCATGTCGTAGAAGCTGCCTGCACCTTCCTTCGGAATGTTGTAGCTGACTTTGACCTTGCCGCCCGCTTCTTCAGCGCGCGCCTTGGCCTGGTAGATGTCACCCGAGTAACCCACGGCGACGCAGATGTTGCCGTTGGCCAGGTCCGAGATGTACTTGGACGAGTGGAAGTAGGTGATCGAAGGACGAATCTTCTTGAACAGATCCTCGGCCTTCTGCAGGTCTTCCTTCTTCTGACTGTCGGTCGGCAGGCCCAGGTAATGCAGCGCCACTGGCAGCATTTCGGTTGGCGAGTCCAGGAAGCTGATTCCGCAGCCTTTCAGCTTGGCAGCGTTTTCCGGCTTGAACAGCAGGTCCCACGAGTTGACCGGTGCATCAGCGCCCAAGGCAGCTTTGACCTTTTCAGCGTTATAGCCGATGCCGATCGAGCCCCACATGTACGGGAATGCGTGCTTGTTGTCCGGGTCGCTGATCGACACAGCTTTCAACAAGGCAGGGTCGAGGTTTTTGTAATTTGGCAGCTTGGACTTGTCCAGCTCCTGGTAGACGCCGGCCTTGATCTGCTTGGCCAGGAAGTTGTTCGACGGTACGACGATGTCGTAACCCGACTTACCGGCCAGCAACTTGGCTTCCAGGGTCTCGTTGCTGTCAAACACGTCGTACACCACTTTGATGCCCGACTCTTTCTCGAAATCGGCGATGGTGTTGGGTGCGATGTAATCGGACCAGTTATAGACGTGCAGGACTTTGTCATCGGCGTGTGCAGCGGCGGCCACTGCGCCCATGAGGGACAAGGCCAGGAGGGTTTTGCCAAATTTCTTCATTCGTACGGCTCCAGTGTTTTTTATGTAAGCGGCGTCTAGACGGCGGACAGTCTGGCAATTTCCCGATAAAAATTCAGCCCTGCAATGACTCAAGCGTCAGGTCCAGGCACTTGCGCGCCTTTTCAATCAGCTCGTCGATCTCGGCGGAGGTAATCACCAGCGGCGGCGAGATGATCATGGTGTCGCCCACGGCCCGCATGATCAGGCCATTGTTGAAGCAAAAAGTGCGGCAAATCATGCCTGCTCCTTTGCCGACATAGCGCTCCCGAGTGGCCTTGTCCTTCACCAGTTCGATAGCGCCCAGCATGCCGACGCCCCGCACCTCACCCACCAGCGGGTGATCGCTCAGCTCGCGCAGACGCTTTTGCAAATAGGGTGCCGTTTGAGACTTCACCCGTTCGACGATCTTTTCTTCACTCAGAATGCGAATGTTCTCCAGCCCCACGGCTGCTGCCACCGGGTGACCGGAGTAGGTGAAACCGTGGTTGAAGTCGCCGCCCTCGTTCAGCACCTTGACCACTTCGTCGCGCACGATGACGCCACCCATGGGGATGTAGCCGGAGGTCAGGCCTTTGGCAATGGTCATGAGGTCAGGCTTGAGGTCGTAGAAGTCGCTGCCGAACCATTCGCCGGTGCGGCCAAAGCCACAGATGACTTCGTCGGCCACAAAGAGGATGTCGTATTTGGCCAGGATCTCTTTGATCTTCGGCCAGTAGGTGTCGGGCGGAACGATGACTCCGCCGGCGCCCTGAATCGGCTCGGCGATAAATGCGCCGACATTGTCCACGCCCAGTTCGAGAATCTTCTTCTCCAGCTGTTCGGC
Organism: Pseudomonas sp. W5-36; assembly: GCF_046540455.1. Classification (NCBI taxonomy): domain Bacteria; kingdom Pseudomonadati; phylum Pseudomonadota; class Gammaproteobacteria; order Pseudomonadales; family Pseudomonadaceae; genus Pseudomonas; species Pseudomonas sp. W5-36. The sequence goes on from NZ_JAXCIQ010000002.1 coordinate 202,354, forward strand.
CGCCCAGACGCCGAACTCGTCGGGGGTCATGTCGCCGCCTTCACCGAACCAGTAAGGCTGCGGAATGTGCACGATGCCCGGAATCGGCAAATCGCCCTGCTCGTGCATGTAGGTCATGCCGCCCAGGCTCGCGCCGGCGACGGTCGAGCCGTGGTAACCGTTGACGCGGCTGATGATGACCTTCTTGCTCGGCTGGCCCTTGATCGCCCAGTAGTGACGCACCAGACGCAGCACCGTGTCGTTGCCTTCGGAGCCTGAACCGGTGAAGAACACGTGGTTCATGCCCTCGGGGGCAATGTCGGAAATGGCCTTGGCCAGTTGCAGTGCCGGCGGGTGAGCGGTCTGGAAGAACAGGTTGTAATAGGGCAGTTCGCGCATCTGCTTGCTGGCAGCATCCGCCAGTTCTTCGCGACCGTACCCGATAGCAACACACCAGAGCCCGGCCATGCCGTCGAGGATCTTGTTGCCTTCGCTGTCCCAGAGGTAAACGCCCTTGGCGTGGGTGATGATGCGCGGGCCTTTCTCTTTCAACTGCTTGAAATCGCTGAACGGCGCCAGGTGATGATCACTGCTGAGGGCTTGCCATTCGCGGGTTTGCGGGTTGTTGGAACTCATGAATCACTCCATTGTGGTATCGCGTGTGGAGCGCCGTCGACTCACTGGGAGTCCGGCGACGCCCCGGGACGTCAGACGGCAAAGAGCAGGAATTCCCGCTCCCACGAACTGATCACACGCTTGAAGTTCTCGTGCTCGGCACGCTTGACCGCGACGTAGCCGGTGATGAATTTCTTGCCGAGGTACTTCTCGACCGTCTTGCTGTTTTCCATGCGCTCCAGCGCGTCTTCGATGGTCAACGGCAAGCGCAGGTTGCGGCGTTCGTAACCACGACCGACCACGGGAGCACTGGGGTTGAGGCCCTCGACCATGCCGATGAAACCGCACAACAGGCTGGCGGCGATGGCCAGATACGGATTGGCATCGGCGCCAGGCAGACGGTTTTCCACGCGACGGTTCTGCGGGCCGGCATCCGGCACACGCAGGCCAACGGTGCGGTTTTCTTCGCCCCACTCCACGTTTACCGGCGCAGAGGTGTCCGGCAGGAAGCGGCGGAACGAGTTGACGTTGGGCGCGAACAGCGGCAACAGCTCGGGGATCAGCTTCTGCAGTCCACCGATGTGCTGCAGGAACAGCTGACTCATCGTGCCGTCTTCATTGGAGAAGATGTTTTTGCCGGTCTCGATGTCGATGATGCTCTGGTGCAAGTGCATGGCGCTGCCGGGCTCGCCGGTCATGGGCTTGGCCATAAAGGTCGCGGCCACATCGTGCTTGAGGGCGGCTTCGCGCATGGTGCGTTTGAACACCAGAATCTGGTCCGCCAGAGACAGGGCGTCGCCGTGACGGAAGTTGATCTCCATCTGCGCCGTGCCGTCTTCGTGAATCAGCGTGTCCAGGTCGAGGTTCTGCAGTTCACACCAGTCGTAGACGTCTTCGAACAGCGGGTCGAATTCGTTGGCGGCCTCGATCGAGAACGACTGACGACCGGTTTCCGGACGACCCGAGCGACCCACCGGTGGCTGCAGCGGGTAGTCGGGGTCGTCGCTGCGCTTGGTCAGATAGAACTCCATCTCCGGCGCAACGATCGGCTGCCAGCCTTGGTCGGCATAGAGCTTGAGCACTTTCTTGAGGACGTTGCGCGGGGACAGCTCGATGGGGTTGCCTTGCTTGTCGTAGGTGTCGTGAATCACCTGCGCAGTCGGCTCGATGGCCCAGGGCACCAGAAACACCGCGCTCTGGTCAGGACGGCAAAACATGTCGATGTCTGCGGGGTCCAGCAATTCGTAGTAGATGTCGTCTTCGACGTAATCGCCCGTCACGGTCTGGAGCAATACACTTTCCGGCAAGCGCATGCCCTTCTCGGCAATGAACTTGTTGGTCGGTGAAATCTTGCCCCGTGTGATACCGGTGAGGTCGGCGATCATGCACTCGACTTCGGTAATCCTGTGTTCTTTCAACCAATCGGTGAGCTGGTCGAGGTTGGTACTCATAAATACCTCAGGGTTTTAATTCCTGGTCGCCGTCATGGCGGTCAGGCGTTCTTTGAAGCGCTGGCGTCAGGGTGTCGCATATTGAATTCAGGCATCGCCAAATGCCTGGAAGACTCAAAGATAGTCGTGCTTGTGCAAAACGCGCGGTCGCGGATGCCGCAGACAGCCTGGGCCGGGTCAGTCAGCCGAAGCAAAAGACGCGCCCGGTGGAATGGGGGCGTGGATAAAGAGTAAGGTGTCGAGGTGCCACGCAGAGACACGCGCAGCGCCCGCCGCGCTGGCTGGACCGCTACACTGAAAGCGTATGAAGTGAAAAGCCGGTGCCCGAATGGCTGAGTGCAGGCGGTAAGGCCGATCAGCGGAAGGCGAAGCATGGGACCCTCGGTATTATTGCTGTTATGGGTTGCAATCGAGCTTAGCGTTGTTCATTTTTTTCCACAACACGCCCGTAAAAAATAAAACACGCCCTGCTCAAACCCGCAGTTTGCATCACGTTAGGTGCGTCACATTTGCCCTAAAGTGCGGCAAAAATGGCTTTTTGGCGCCCTTTTAGGGCAAATCAGGGCTCCCTTGACTTCGTCTGGCCTTTCGGATTGACTGAAACCCGTAATGCTCGATGATTGATATTTTCAACAACAAAGGTGTTGCATCATGTCGGTACCCCCGCGTGCCGTTCAGCTCAACGAAGCGAACGCGTTCCTTAAGGAACATCCTGAGGTTCTATACGTTGACCTTCTGATTGCAGATATGAATGGAGTGGTGCGCGGCAAGCGCATCGAACGCACCAGCCTTCATAAGGTTTACGAGAAAGGCATCAACCTCCCAGCTTCCCTATTCGCACTGGATATCAACGGCTCGACGGTGGAAAGCACCGGTCTGGGTCTGGACATCGGCGACGCTGACCGAATCTGCTATCCAATCCCCGACACTCTCTGCAATGAGCCCTGGCAGAAGCGTCCTACCGCACAACTTCTGATGACCATGCACGAGCTGGAAGGCACGCCCTTCTTTGCCGATCCGCGCGAAGTGCTGCGCCAGGTTGTCAGCAAGTTCGACGAGATGGGCCTGACCATCTGCGCTGCATTCGAGCTTGAGTTCTACCTGATCGATCAGGAAAACGTGAACGGCCGCCCGCAACCGCCGCGCTCGCCTATTTCCGGCAAACGTCCGCACTCGACACAGGTTTACCTGATCGACGATCTGGACGAGTACGTCGACTGCCTCCAGGACATTCTGGAAGGTGCGAAAGAGCAAGGCATCCCTGCCGACGCGATCGTCAAGGAAAGTGCTCCGGCGCAGTTCGAAGTGAACCTGCACCACACCGCCGACGCGCTGAAAGCCTGTGATTACGCGGTGCTGCTCAAGCGCCTGATCAAGAACATCGCCTACGACCATGAGATGGACACCACCTTCATGGCCAAGCCTTATCCAGGCCAGGCAGGCAACGGTTTGCACGTGCACATTTCGATCCTTGATCGTGATGGCAAAAACATCTTCACCAGTGAGGATCCCGAGCAGAACGCCGCATTGCGTCATGCGATCGGCGGTGTGCTCGAGACCCTACCCGCGCAGATGGCGTTCCTTTGCCCGAACGTCAATTCGTACCGCCGGTTTGGTGCTCAATTCTACGTTCCGAACTCGCCGTGCTGGGGTCTGGACAACCGGACCGTGGCCGTGCGCGTACCGACCGGTACCGCCGATTCGGTACGTATTGAACACCGGGTTGCCGGTGCGGATGCCAACCCGTATCTGCTGATGGCATCGGTGCTGGCAGGCATTCACCATGGCCTGACCAACCAGATCGAGCCCGGCCCTCCCGTGGAAGGCAACTCCTACGAGCAGAACGAGCAGAGCCTGCCGAACAACCTGCGTGATGCACTGCGCGAGCTGGACGACAGCGAAGTCATGGCCAAGTACATCGATCCGAAGTACATCGATATCTTCGTTGCGTGCAAGGAAAGTGAGCTGGAGGAGTTCGAGCACTCCATCTCTGACCTCGAGTACAACTGGTATCTGCACACGGTTTGATGGCTGCACGGGTTAAGAAAACGCCACCTTTTCGAGAGAATCGGTGGCGTTTTTCATTCATGAGTTGCGCGGACACCCTGTGGGACCGGCTTCAGCCGGGAAGGCAATCTCCCGGCTGCCACTGTAGAATGCCCGCGCCACCGACCGAGAGAGCGCCGATGACCCGCCTTGCCCCGCCCCGCAAACCTCGTGCACGCAGTCAGGCGCGGATCGACTCGATCCTCGATGCCGCACGTGCGCTGCTGGCCTCGGACGGCGTGGCGAGCCTCTCCATCTACAGCGTCGCCGAGCGCGCCGAAATACCGCCTTCTTCCGTGTATCACTTCTTCGCCAGCGTTCCCGCGCTGCTCGAAGCGCTGACGGCCGATGTCCACGAGGCCTTTCGCGAAAGCCTGCAGCAGCCCATCGATCATGATCGGTTGAATCAGTGGCGTGACCTGTCGCACGTGGTGGAATCGCGCATGCTCGCGATTTACAGCGACGACGCCGCCGCACGGCAGTTGATCCTCGCCCAGCACGGTCTGACCGAAGTCACCCAGGCGGATCGTCAGCACGACATTGAACTGGGCAACCTCATGCATGAGCTGTTCGCCCGGCATTTCCAACTGCCGACGCTGCCCGATGATGTTGAGGTGTTCGCCTTGGCGCTGGAACTTGCGGATCGGGTGTACGCGCGCTCGGTGCAACTGCACAACGCGATTACCCCGCGCATGGCCGAGGAAGGATTGCGGGTGTTTGATGCGTATCTGGGTTTGTACCTGCCGCCGTATTTGCCGAAGCGCTCAATAGAGCAATAACGTGCATCCATTGAGCGCTGCGTAGGAGCGCGCTTGCGATTCAGCATCGATCACAACTTGGCGATCGACACCTCGGTGGACTTCACGAAGGCGATCACTTGGCTGCCGACTACCAGTTCCAGCTCTTTCACGGAGCGGGTGGTGATGACGGAAGTGACGACGCCCGAAGCGGTTTGCACGTCGATCTCGGACAGCACGTCGCCGGTGACGATTTCCTTGATGGTGCCTTTGAACTGGTTACGCACGTTGATGGCTTTGATAGTCATGGTAAGGCTTCCTTTGTGAGATCAGTTCCGGGGGCGTGATTGCCTCTGGAGTTAGTTGGCCCAACGCAATTGCGTGGGCAGCGGTGAAGTCGGTTCGGGGTCGGGCGGGTTGCCGGGCAGCGACAACACGCGGTTGAGCACATCGGTTTCCAGCGCGGCCAGTCGGTAGGAGCCGCGCGCCCTCGGACGGGCCAGATCAACCTGTAAATCAAGACCGATGCGGCCTTCTTCGATCAGCAAGACCCGGTCGGCAATGGCGACCGCCTCGCTGACATCGTGGGTCACCAGCAGTACGGTGAAGCCGTGTTTCTTCCACAGGTTTTCGATCAGCTGCTGCATCTCGATTCGGGTCAGGGCATCCAGCGCACCAAGGGGCTCGTCGAGCAGCAACAAGCGTGGCTGGTGAATCAGCGCACGGGCCAGCGCCACACGTTGTTTTTGCCCACCCGATAACGCCGCCGGCCATTCATTGGCGCGCTCCACCAAACCCACTGCCTCCAGCGCTTCCAGTGCTTTGCCGCGCCAGTCGCCGGTGAGGCCAAGGCCCACGTTGTCGATGATCTTTTTCCAGGGCAGCAAGCGCGCCTCCTGGAACATCAGTCGCGTGTCTTCCCGCGCATCCGACAGCGAGCCGTTACCGGCCAGCAATTGGCCGCTCGATGGCTGATCGAGGCCCGCCAGCAGGCGCAGCAAGGTGCTCTTGCCGCAACCGCTTCGGCCCACGACGGCGACGAACTGCCCGGCCGGGATGTGCAGATCGATGTCTTTCAATACCTCCCGCGAGCCGAAGGTCTTCTTGAGCTTGCGGACCTGCAAGGGAATCCCGCGCAACAGGTTTGCCGGTTGTTGGAGATTGCTCATTGCGCACCACCTTTAACCACTTGATACGCCGGGTGCCAACGCAGGCAGACCCGTTCCAGACCACGCGCCGCGAGGTCTGCCAGTTTGCCGAGGACGGCGTAAAGCACGATTGCCAGCACTACGACGTCGGTCTGTAGAAACTCCCGGGCGTTCATCGCCAGATACCCGATGCCGGAGCTGGCCGAGATGGTTTCCGCAACGATCAGCGTCAACCACATGAAGCCCAGCGCAAACCGCACGCCGACCAGAATCGAAGGCATCGCGCCCGGCAGAATCACATAGCGGAACAGCCCGAAGCCGCTCAAACCGTAGCTGCGGGACATTTCCACCAGCGCCGGGTCGATGTTGCGAATGCCGTGATAGGTGTTCAGGTAAATCGGAAACAGCGTGCCCAGCGCGACCAAAAATATCTTCGCGGTCTCGTCGATGCCGAACCACAGGATGACCAGCGGAATCAGCGCCAGATGGGGCACGTTGCGGATCATCTGCACAGAGCTGTCGAGCAGGCGCTCGCCCCATTTCGACAGCCCGGTGATGAAGCCGAGCGCCAAACCAATCCCGCCGCCGATGGCAAAGCCGATACCGGCACGCCAGCCACTGATCGCCAGATGGGTCCAGATTTCGCCGCTGCGTACCAACGTAACGCCGGCCTCAATCACAGCGCTAGGCGCCGGCAGAATGCGGGTTGACAGCCAGCCCGCGCTGACCGCCAGTTGCCATATCGCCAACAGCAGGACCGGTAGCAACCAGGGCGCCAGTCTGTGGGTGATTCTTTCCACGCTCATGGAGTTGTCTCCTTCCAATGCCGGGCTTACTGGGCTTTCGCGACAGCAGCGGGTGGCGTCCAGATCACATCAGCAATGCGCAATGGTTTAGGGATCAGCTTGAGCTGGTAGAAGGTGTCGGCGATTTTCTGTTGCGCAGCGACGGTTTCAGGCGTGATGAACAACGCCCCATAGCCCTGACGCTTCACCGACAGGCGGGTGATGTCTTCTGGCAGGCCGAGCAGCGGCGCGACCTGTTTGGTGACCTCTTCCGGGTTGGCCTTGGACCATTCGCCGACAGCGCGCACTTCTTCCACCAGGGTCTGGATCACCTTGGGGTGCTGCTGCGCATAGGGTTTGGTCGCCAGGTAGAACTGGTTGTTGTCGACGATGCCTTTGCCGTCGCGCAGGGTTCTCGCCTGCAATTGCTGTTCGGCGGCGGCCTGGTACGGATCCCAGATCACCCAGGCATCGACGCTGCCACGCTCGAAAGCGGCACGGGCATCGGCGGGCGGCAGGAAAACGGTCTGGATATCGGTGTACTTCAAGCCGGCTTCTTCCAGCGCGCGCACCAGCAGGTAATGCACGTTCGAGCCCTTATTGAGAACGACTTTCTTGCCCTTGAGGTCTTTGACCGAAGAGATCGGCGAATCCTTGGGCACCAGAATCGCTTCGCTGGTCGGCGCTGGCGGTTCGGAGGCGACATACAGCAGATCAGCGCCAGCGGCTTGGGCAAACACGGGCGGGGTTTCGCCCGTCACACCGAAGTCGATCGAGCCCACGTTCAGGCCTTCAAGCAACTGCGGGCCACCGGGAAATTCGGTCCACTGGACTTGCACGCCTTGATCGGCGAGTTTTTTCTCGAGCGAGCCTTTGGCCTTGAGCAGCACCAGCGTGCCGTATTTCTGGTAACCGATGCGCAAGGTATCGGCCTGGGCCTGAGTAACGACGCCGAAAGAAACCGCCGCAGCAAACAGAGCGACCAGGCCTCGACGCAAAATAACGGTGCCCATGGCACGCTCCTTTGGTGTGTAGCTAAGAGGTGGCACCTGCTCGTCCGATGGCGGACCAGTAAGGCAGAAAGGGATTCATGGCCGGCAATCTCGCCAGGACGGAGAGACCATAACAGGGGATGGTTATTCTCTAAAATCATATTTATTCATTTGGTTAGCACCAAAAGGAATATATAGATTGCTAAGTTCTTCGGTAATACGCGATCCCGTGGGAGCGAGCTTGCTCGCGAAGACTGACCTTCATTCTCCAGAGAAAGTGGCTGCATGCCCCGGCCCCGTCGTGAGCAAGCTCACTCCCACATAGGAGGGAATTCCTTCGTGGATGGCGTTTACAGCATAAAAAAGGACCGATAAATCGGCCCTCATTTAGTGCTCAAAGCGGGTGTATCAGCGATTCGGCTGTGGCGTCAGGCGCAGGTACGGCGTAACGGCTGTATAGCCTTTGGGGAAACGCTCCTTGATCTCCGCTTCGTCCTTGATCGACGGCACGATCACGACGTCTTCACCGTCCTTCCAGTTCGCCGGCGTGGCGACTTTGTAGTTGTCGGTCAGTTGCAGCGAATCGATCACCCGCAGGATCTCGTGAAAGTTGCGCCCGGTGCTGGCCGGGTAGGTGATGGTCAGGCGGACCTTCTTGTTCGGGTCGATCACGAACAGCGAGCGCACGGTCAGGGTCTCGCTGGCATTCGGGTGAATCAGGTCGTAAAGCTCGGAAACCTTGCGATCTTCGTCCGCCAGTATCGGGAAATTCACAAGGGTGTTCTGTGTGGTGTTGATGTCACCGATCCACTTGGTGTGGGATTCGGCCGAGTCCACGGACAGGGCAATCGCCTTGACGTTGCGCTTGTCGAATTCGTCTTTGAGTTTTGCGGTAAAGCCAAGCTCAGTGGTGCAGACGGGCGTGAAGTCGGCGGGGTGCGAAAACAATACCGCCCATTTGCCGTCCAGCCATTCGTGAAACCTGATCGGTCCTTCGCTGGAGTTCTGTTCGAAGTCGGGTGCGATGTCGCCGAGTTTAAGGCCCATTGAGTCGTGCTCCTTGGATAATGAGTTATCAATCACTGTGCATCCCAGCATCTGAAAACAAAAGGAACGATTGGTGCTGGATAACATTATTTCGGGCATAAAAAAGCCCCGCCGAAGCGGGGCTCTTTTCAACACATCACGCTTATTTGAAGGCGTAGGTGTAGTTGAGGACCAAACGGGTCTGGTCAGTGTCTTGCTGGCTAGCGTACAGATCGGAATCCGAACGCAGGTTGGCGCGACGCAGGGTCACGCCGAAGCCTTTCATGAAGCCGTCCTGGAACACGTAGTCGATACGCATGTCACGTTCCCACTCCGAACCACGACCCAGCGATGCGCTTTGCAGACGGATCTGATCGCCGTACAGGTAAGCAATGGCAGCTTTCAGGCCAGGCACGCCCAAACGTGCGAAGTCGTAGGAGTACTGACCAAACTTGGTCTGTTCGCCAGTGCGGGTGAAGTTGGTGATCATGCTGTCAGTGAACAAGTAAACGCTGTTACCACCTTCACCTTCGTTACGACCGTTGGAGAGGCCGTTGCGGGTCACGCTACCGTTGTTCATGACTGGCATGGCGCCGCTGTCACTGACAGACTGGTAGCCCAACAGAAATGCGTTACCACCCAGGGTGTAGGTGAACATCGCAGTCCAGGTGTTGTTGTCCACTTCGCCGTTGTCACTGTAGCCGTTGTTGAACTTGTAACCGGTATTGACAGTTTGGCCGTTCTTGCCATCGGAGGTGCTATGGAAGTAACGCAGGTCGGTCTTGAACGACTGGTCTTCAGCGATTGGCAGGACGTGTACCAGACCGAGGAACTGCTGCTTGTAATAATCTTCCAGGTTGGCGTAGTAGTACTGAACGGTCAGATCTTTGGTGACTTTGTAATCGCCGCCAGCGAACTGGAAGTTGTTGGAGCCTTCGGTGCCAGCGTTGAGGGACATATCAGCATAGTTGCTGGACGCACGACCCGCAGCCTTTGTCAGCTTACCGGCGGTTAGAGTCAGGCCGTCGATTTCTTTGGAAGTGACGATGCCACCCTCGAAGGTCTGAGGCAGGAGACGACCGTCGTTCGCTACGAGGATAGGCAGGTTAGGCTGCAGCGCGTTACCCACTTTCAGCTCAGTCTTCGACAGCTTGACCTTGGCGTTTGCACCGGCACGTGCCCAGTCAGCCACCGGCGTGCCGTCGGAAGTTGTAGGGGTAATGCTGTTAGCAGTAGTGCCGTTGGCGGCACGGTTGTCGATACCGCCGCTCAAGTTAATGCCGTACATGCCTTGAACGTCGAGACCAAAGCCAACAGTACCCGGGGTGTAGCCGGAAATGAAGTTGAACAGGAAGCCCTGGGTGGTCTGGCGCTGATCCTGACCTTTGAGAGTACCGCTAGCGTTACGGTTCTCACGCGGATCTTGTTCGAAATAAAGGGTACGGGAACTGAGTGTCGCTTTGCTGTCATCCAGGAAACCAGCTGCACCAGCCTGAGTAGCCAAGACACCTGCGTATACGGCCAAGGCCAGGGTGGACTTCTTCATTGTGTATCGCTCCTCATGAATCTAATTTTTGTAGTTCCCGGGCCCGAGCGTAAGGCTCAAAGCCGAGGATGCGCGATTAGCGCCGGACCTGACTCGGCGAGTCAATGGCCCCAAGACTAATTGACTAGACCGCGTTACAGCTGGCTGCAAGGTAAGGTAAATCCTTTAAACCCAAAAAGACTTGTTAGACCAGCTTTTATGCCAAGCAGTTATATGTCACAAGCCGTTTCAGCCGTCCGTTGCGGAGTGTATCGGCCCGAATCCCTAATTCCCAAAACATATTTCAGTGCCGTTCGTCAGATCGATACGTTTAGTGCTGTCGTACAACAGGAACTTGACCGGCAAGTCACGGTCCGCCTGCGAAACTGGGTGAGAACTGCCTTCCTAACTCACTGAAAACAATCAGATTTCATGTGCAGTAGACGCAAACATTGCAGTTGTCACCCTGCTGTCCGTCACTTTTCCGCTGACGCCGCAGAAAAATGGATAAAGCGCGTCATTCAGCCCGCTCATTCACCCATCGCGCTGATCAGCCGTCTAAATCTGCTCACAAGACGACCACACATCCCCGCAGCACATCCTTAAACAGGCGTCGCGATCGTATTTACAAATTGTGACGATTCGATGACCTCCCATCGCAGCAGGCGCTTTCTCAAGGACTCCATGCGGGGGAAGACACCTACCCGTATGGAAATAAACGCTAAGCACATTCCAAAAGGTTATTTATTTCGAGTTTCTTAGATCATTTAAGCTCTGCGCCATTCGAAGGCGGTGTGCCTTGCCACGGAGCGTCACCATGAAACTGCTCAAGCCCCTACGCGTCCTCGCGGCCTTATCGCTCGCCGGCTCGGCGCTGTTCGTTCAGGCCGCCGACTTTACGGTCGCCTACCAGACCACCGTGGACCCGGCAAAGGTCGCCCAGGCCGATGGCGCCTATGAAAAGGCGACGGGCTCAAAGATTTCATGGCGTAAATTCGATAACGGGGCGGACGTGATCACCGCGATCGCGTCGGGTGACGTACAGATCGGCTATCTCGGCTCCAGCCCTCTCACCGCGGCGGCCACGCGAAAAGTACCCGTGGAGACGTTCCTGATTGCCACCCAGATCGGCGCTGCCGAGGCGCTGGTTGCGCGTAATGGCTCCGGCATCAACAGCCCACAGGATTTGATCGGCAAGAAGATCGCCGTGCCGTTCGTATCGACCGGCCACTACAGCCTGCTCGCCGCCCTGAAGCACTGGAAGATCGACCCGGCAAAAGTGACCATTCTCAACCTCGCCCCACCGGCCATTGCGGCGGCGTGGAAACGCGGTGACATCGACGCCACTTACGTCTGGGACCCGGCACTCGGCGTCGCCAAGGAGACAGGCAAAGTGCTGATCACGTCGGGCGAGCTGGCGAAGGTCGGCGCGCCGACCTTTGATGCGTGGATCGTGCGCAAAGACTTCGCCGACAAGCATCCTGAGGTCGTCAAAGCCTTCGCCAAAACCACCCTGGACGCCTACGCCGCCTACCGCAAGGATCCAGCGGCCTGGCTGGCCAACGCGAGCAACGTCGACAAGCTGGTGAAGCTGTCCGGCGCCAAACCGGGCGACATCCCCGGCCTGTTGCAGGGCAACGTCTACCCACTGGCGGCCGATCAGGTCAGTGAGCTGGGCGCGCCAACCACCGACGCGATCACCAAGACCGCCGCGTTTCTCAAGGAGCAGGGCAAGGTCGACGCCGTGCTGGCCGATTACAGCCCTTATGTGAGCGCGAAGTTCGTCACCCCGTAAGCGCAAGCGTCATCCGGGTACCGCGCCGGCTTCGACAGCCATGGCCGTTCATGCACATCTATCAGAAGCGGAGCCCATGCCATGGCCCTGTTACAACTGGAGCGCATCAGCGCACAGTATCCCGGTGCGGCCTCGCCGGTGCTGTCGGATATTTCCCTGACCCTCGGTCCGCAGCAACTGCTGGTTGCCCTGGGCCCATCCGGCAGCGGCAAGACTTCGTTGCTGAACCTGATTGCCGGGTTCGTCGCGCCCAGCGCAGGCCGCATTACCCTCGATGGCGTGCCGGTGAGCGGGCCGAGCGCCGAGCGTGGCGTCGTGTTTCAGGATGACGCTCTGCTGCCTTGGCAGGATGTACTGGCCAACGTCGCATTCGGGCTGGAGCTGGCGGGCATCGCCCGTGAAAAACGCGAGGCCAAAGCGCGCGATATGCTGGCGCTGGTCGATCTCGCCGGCTTCGAGAAGCGGCGTATCTGGGAATTGTCAGGCGGGCAGAAGCAACGTGTGGGCCTCGCCCGCGCATTGGCGGCCGACCCACGTGTGCTGCTGATGGACGAGCCTTTCGGCGCGCTGGACGCCTTTACCCGTGAACAGATGCAAGAGCTGCTGCTGCAGGTCTGGCAACGCAGCGCCAAGCCGGTCTTCCTTATCACCCACGACATTGAGGAAGCGGTGTTCCTGTCGACCGATCTGATTCTGCTTGCGCCCAACCCCGGTCACATCGTCGAGCACCTGAAGCTCGACTTCGGTCAGCGTTACAGCGCAGGTGAATCGGCCCGCGCCATCAAGTCCGACCCTCGCTTCATCGAAACCCGCGAGCACGTGTTGGCGCGGGTATTTTCCCAGCGGCAGAGCGTTCGGGAGCAACGGGCATGAGTCTTTATCAATCGCCGGAGCCGGCGCTCACCCGCGCGCCGGCAAACACCGCACGCCATCAGCCCTCTTCTTTTTATCTGAGCACGCGCACCATCAGCGCCCTTACCCTCGCCGTCCTGCTGGGCGGCTGGTGGGTGATCACAGCCCTTGAGTGGGTCGAACCGCTGTTTCTGCCGCCGCCCGCCGCTGTGCTGGAAAAAGCCTGGTTGCTGATGACCAAGGGCTATATGGACTCCACGCTCTGGCAGCACTTGGGCGCGAGTTTGCAGCGCATCGGCCTGGCGCTTTTCTTCGCCGTGCTGACGGCCATCCCCATCGGCATCGCCATTGGTCACAACCGAATCGCGCGAGGCATTTTCGACCCGCTGATCGAGTTCTATCGTCCGGTGCCGCCGCTGGCCTACCTGCCGTTGATCGTGATCTGGTGCGGCATTGGCGAATTCTCCAAAGTCCTGCTGATTTATCTGGCGATCTTCGCGCCGATCGCCATTGCCACCGCCACCGGTGTGCGCACGGTCGACAGCGCAAAACTGCGCGCGGCTCAATCCCTGGGTGCCACCCGCTGGCAACTCATTCGCTACGTCATTCTGCCCAGCGCCCTGCCCGACATCCTCACCGGCGTGCGCATCGGCCTCGGCGTGGGGTGGTCGACGCTGGTGGCTGCCGAGCTGATCGCCGCCACCAGTGGCCTGGGTTTCATGGTCCAGTCAGCCGCGCAATTTCTGGTGACCGACGTGGTAGTGCTGGGGATTCTGGTCATCGCGCTGATCGCTTTCGCGCTGGAAATGGGCCTGCGCGCGCTGCAACGCAAGCTCGTGCCCTGGCATGGCCAGAACCACTGAATCGACAACCTTATGACTGACTACGCCGACACCTCGGCGCCGAACACACGAGCACACTCGAGACCATCATGAGCATCGACATCCACCCGCTCAGCCCGGCACTGGGCGCACAGATCAGCAGCGTTGACCTCAGCCGCGACCTGACCGGCGAACAACGCAACGCTATCGAACAGGCGCTGCTTGATCATCAGGTGCTGTTCTTCCGCGACCAGCCGATCACGCCGCAGCAGCAAGCGCGCTTCGCCGCCAACTTTGGTGACCTGCACATTCATCCGATCTACCCGAACGTGCCGGAACAGCCTGAAGTGCTGGTTCTCGACACCGCGGTCACCGAAGTGCGCGACAACGCCATCTGGCACACCGATGTCACCTTTCTGCCGACGCCTGCGCTGGGGGCGGTGCTCAGCGCCAAGCAGGTGCCGGCTTACGGTGGAGATACGTTGTGGGCGAGCGGCATCGCCGCGTTCGAAGCGCTGTCCGGGCCGATGCAGACCTTGCTCGACGGCTTGACCGCGACCCATGACTTCACCCGGTCATTTCCGCTGGAGCGTTTTGGCAACACGGCTGAAGACCTCGCGCGCTGGGAGGAGACGCGCCGTAAGAACCCGCCGCTGTCGCACCCGGTCATTCGCACGCACCCGGTCAGCGGTCGCAAAGCGTTGTTCGTGAACGACGGTTTCACCACCCGGATCAATGAACTGGAAGCTGCTGAAAGCGAGGCGATTCTGAAGTTGCTGTTCGCCCATGGGACGCGCCCGGAGTTCACCCTGCGCTGGCGCTGGCAGGCAAACGACGTGGCCATGTGGGACAACCGCGTGACCCAGCATTACGCGGTGGACGATTACCGCCCGCAGCGCCGTGTGATGCACCGTGCGACGATCCTGGGTGATGCGCCGTTCTGATAAAAGGCCGGCAGATGCGCTGATGCTTTTAGTGGGACCGGCTTCAGCCGGGAAGAGGCCGGTGAGTGCGCTATAGATTTGCCGCTGCGTTAGGGAGTGCATCACTTTGGTCACTCGACACGGGTAAATGCGCGAATAGCGTGCAAAAACGCTCATCAAACGTCCAACTCCGAAAGCCGATTCGAACCTCAGCTCGATGCAGGCATTGAAAAGGCACGGTCTCCAAGGCCCTAAACCCGACGCCTGCGGGACATTACGAATATTCCTACAGACTTTTCTGAAAACTGGCACGCAGGCTGCAATAGGTTATACATCACCAGTTTTGGGGACCTTGGTACAGGCAGGCCGGGGATTCCCCTCTTTTAATCCTCTCGGAGACTGACCTCCAGTCTCCAGCGCCCGTCCTGGGTTGCACCGCGCCAGTCGCCGTGCAGAGGACGGGCCGCCAGCAGGTTCAGCAACAATCCCTTATCGCTTCGTTGCACCCTCCAGCGCACGTTTTTGCCGTTGAGCTTCAGTTCGCCCTTCTGCGGCTGACCCTGGGCGTTGAACAGCAACGCCACCGCGCCATCGATGTGTTCACCGTGGAGCTGCGGCTCGCGGTTGAACCACACGGCAACGCCGCTGGGTAACACTTCGATGCTTTGCAGCTGAATCGGGTCCGGGGTCGTCACGCGGCCGATCATCAGCCCGACCATGACGCCGACAATCGCCACCGAGCCCAGAAACTTGGGCCACAGCTTCGGTCTGGGGTCTTCTTCAGGGGTAGAATGCATCCCGTCCTTTCGTTCGGAGCCGTGCATGTTTCACGTGATCCTTTTTCAACCAGAAATTCCGCCG
Organism: Pseudomonas sp. W5-36; assembly: GCF_046540455.1. NCBI lineage: Bacteria > Pseudomonadati > Pseudomonadota > Gammaproteobacteria > Pseudomonadales > Pseudomonadaceae > Pseudomonas > Pseudomonas sp. W5-36. The sequence continues at coordinate 217,910 of NZ_JAXCIQ010000002.1, forward strand.
AATACCGGCAACATCATCAGGCTCTGCGCCAACAGCGGCTGCAGCCTGCATTTGATCGAGCCGCTGGGCTTCGAGCTGGATGACAAGCGCCTGCGTCGAGCCGGCCTTGATTACCACGAATACGCCACGCTGCATCGTCACGCCGACCTGCCGAGCTGCCTTGAAAGCATCGGCCATCCGCGGTTGTTCGCTTTTACCACAAAGGGCTCACGGGTTTTCCACGATGCGCAATTCGAGGAGGGTGATGCCTTCCTCTTCGGCCCGGAAAGCCGAGGCCTGCCACCGGAGGTGCTGGATCCGCTGTCGAGCGATCAACGCCTGCGCCTGCCGATGCGCGAAGGCTGCCGCAGTCTGAACCTGTCGAATACTGTGGCGGTTGCCGTGTATGAGGGCTGGCGGCAGTTGGGGTTCAAGTAGCCGTTACGCGCCGAAAGTCATACGCCGCCCACAAAAAAGCGCCCATCACAGGCGCTTTTTCATTGCAGCGACAACGCTTACTGAACGGTAGGCGTTGGCGTTTCGCCGCTTTCCTGCATGCGTTGCAGTTCTTGCGCATACAGGGCGTCGAAGTTCACCGGGGCCAGCATCAGCGCAGGGAACGAGCCACGGACAACCAGGCTGTCGATGGTTTCGCGAGCGTATGGGAAAAGGATATTCGGGCAGAACGCGCCCAGGGTGTGGCTCATCGAGCTGGCATCCAGGCCCTTGATCAGGAAGATACCGGCTTGCTGCACTTCAGCGATGAAGGCGATTTCTTCGCCGTTCTTCACTTCGACCGACAGGGTCAGCACGACTTCGTAGAAGTCATTTTCCAGCTGCTTCTGGCGGGTGTTCAGGTCCAGGCTGACGCTCGGGGTCCATTCCTGACGGAAGATCGCCGGGCTTTTTGGCGCTTCGAACGACAGGTCGCGAACATAGATGCGCTGCAGGGAAAACTGCGGTGCTTCTTCTTCGTTGGAAATGGCGCCGTTATTCGGTTGATCAGTCATCTCAAATCCTTACATTGAGGTCTTGTAGGCTTCCGGGCTGTGCGACGAACCATCGCTTCCACATCCCGGCTCGAATTCAGGCGCTCAGCAGCTTATCCAGCTTGCCGGCGCGCTCCAGGGCGAACAGGTCGTCGCAACCGCCCACATGGACCGAGCCGATCCAGATCTGCGGAACCGAGGTACGCCCGGATTTTTTGGTCATTTCAGCGCGAATCTGTGGCTTGCCGTCGACCTTGATCTCTTGGAAGCCGACGCCCTTGCCCGCCAGCAGCGACTTGGCGCGGGAGCAATATGGGCAGTAATCGCTGGAGTAGACGACGACGTCGGTCATGTCACTTCACCAACGGCAGGTTGTCGCCGCGCCATGATGAGACACCACCGGACAGCTTGGCGGCGTTGAAGCCCGCTTTCAGCAGCTCACGGGCGGTGTGGCCGGCGTGCTGGCCAGCGGCATCAACGATGATGAGGGTTTTAGGCTTGAATTTCTCCAGCTCCGCGGTGCGGGTCAGGATTTTGTCCTGAGGGAAATTCACGGCACCGACGATGTGGCCAGCCGTGAAGTCTTTCTTGGCGCGCACGTCGATAACAACGGCTTCATCGCGGTTGACCATGGCGGTCAGTTCACCGGTGCTCAGGCTGCGGCCACCTTTGCTAAGCTCCGTTGCGATCAGCAGGCCCAGCAGGATGACGAAAGCACCCGTCAGCAAATAGTGATTCGTGGCAAATTCAATCAGGTGAGCAACCATCATCAGGTTCCAGGGCGTTAAAATGTCGGCCAGTATACACAGCCCCCAAGGTGGGCCAAAGCCCGTACGGCAGTCACTCCGTTTAGCTTGTCGCTGATTTGAACTTGTCCCTAAACTGTCGATCTTTTTTCTACTTCACCTATTAGCCAAGAGTGGGATTCATGACTACCACGCCTAAACCTTTGGTTCTGATCATCCTGGATGGCTTCGGTCACAGCGACAGCCACCACGGCAATGCGGTCTACGCAGCGAAGATGCCGGTCTTCGATCGCCTGTACCAGACCATGCCAAACGGCTTGATCTCCGGGTCCGGCATGGATGTCGGTCTGCCTGACGGGCAGATGGGCAACTCCGAAGTCGGCCACATGAACCTGGGCGCCGGCCGAGTGGTGTATCAGGACTTCACCCGCGTGACCAAAGCGATCCGCGACGGCGAGTTCTTCGAAAATCCCGCCATCTGCAAAGCCGTCGATCAGGCCGTGGGCGCTGGCAAGGCCGTACACATCCTCGGCCTGTTGTCCGACGGCGGCGTTCACAGCCATGAAGATCACCTGGTGGCGATGGTTGAGCTGGCTGCCCAGCGCGGCGCCGACAAAATCTACCTGCACGCCTTCCTCGATGGCCGCGACACGCCACCGCGCAGCGCCCATCAATACCTCGCCACCATGGAAGCCGCTTACGCGCGCCTGGGCAAAGGTCGCACCGCCACGATCATCGGCCGCTACTTCGCCATGGACCGCGACAATCGCTGGGACCGTGTCGAGTCGGCCTATAACCTGATCGTTGACGGCACGTCGGAATTCCACGCCGACACCGCCAAGGCCGCGCTGGACGCTGCTTATGAGCGCGGCGAAAACGACGAATTCGTCAAAGCCACCCGCATTGGCGCGCCGGTGACAGTGGAGGACGGCGACGCGGTGGTGTTCATGAACTTCCGGTCCGACCGTGCCCGCGAATTGACCCGCGTGTTCGTCGAAGACGATTTCGCAGGCTTCGCCCGTCGTCGTCAGGCCAGACTGGCCGGTTTCGTCACGCTGACCAAGTACGCCGCCAACATCGACGCACCCGCGGCGTTCGAAAAAGCCGGCCTGCACAACGTGCTAGGCGAATACCTCTCGAACAACGGCAAGACGCAGCTGCGCATCGCCGAAACCGAGAAGTACGCCCACGTGACGTTCTTTTTCTCGGGCGGCCGTGAAGAACCTTTCCCCGGCGAAGAACGCATCCTGATCCCGTCCCCGAAAGTCGCGACCTACGACCTGCAGCCGGAAATGAGCGCGCCGGAAGTCACCGACCGAATCGTCGACGCCATCGAGCATCAGCGTTACGACGTGATCGTCGTCAACTACGCCAACGGCGACATGGTCGGCCACAGCGGGATCATGGAAGCAGCGGTCAAGGCAGTCGAATGCCTGGACGTCTGCGTCGGCCGCATCACCCAGGCGCTGGAAAAAGTCGGCGGCGAAGCGCTGATCACGGCCGACCACGGCAACGTCGAACAGATGACCAACGAGGAGACCCATCAGCCTCACACTGCTCACACCACTGAGCCGGTGCCTTTCGTTTATGTAGGCAAGCGTGACCTGAAGGTGCGCGAAGGCGGCGTGTTGGCCGACGTGGCACCGACCATGCTGATGCTGCTCGGCATGGAAATCCCGCAAGAGATGACCGGCACCCCGATTCTGGTCGCCAAGTAAGCCTCTTGAACCGGCCCGCCAGTCGCTGGCGGGCCGGTTTTGTATGAAATGTCTGACGGCCACGTCGTCCGAGCGTTTTTTTTGCAGCCACCGCCGGGCATACTAGGCCCGTCTTTACTCCTGGTATCGCCCAACCTCATGCTTCGCGCCCTGATCACCCTCGCCTTGATTTGTCTGCTCAATCCGGCCTTCGCCGACGATGATCGCGCACAAACGCAGAAACAGCTGGATGCCACGCGTCAGGACATCACCGAACTGAAGAAAGCGCTGGGCCAGTTGCAAGAAGAAAAGTCCGGGGTCCAGAAAGACCTGCGCTCCACTGAAACCGAGATGGGCAAGCTGGAAAAGCAGGTGGAGGCCCTGCAAAAGGAACTAAAAAAGAGTGAAAGCGAGCTGCAACGGCTCGACCAGGAGAAAAAAAAACTCCAGAGCGCACGCGTTGAACAACAACGATTGATCGCCATCCAGGCCCGCGCTGCTTATCAGAGCGGCCGCCAGGAATACCTCAAACTGCTGCTCAATCAGCAGAACCCTGAAAAATTCGCCCGCACCCTCACCTATTACGATTACCTGAGCAAGGCACGCCTGGAGCAGTTGCGCAGCTTCAACGAAACCCTGCGCCAGCTGGCCGGCGTCGAGAAAGACATCGACCTGCAGCAAGCGCAGCTTCTGGTGCAGAAGAGTTCGCTGGATGACCAGAAGGCCCAGCTCGACACCGTCCGCCAGGAACGTCAGGTGGCGCTGGCCAAGCTGAATCAGGATTACAAAGCCCGCGACCAGAAGCTGCAGTCGCGGCAGCAGGATCAGGCCGACCTGACCAAGGTCCTCAAGACCATTGAAGAAACCCTTGCCCGTCAGGCCCGCGAAGCCGAAGAGGCGCGTCAGAAAGCGCTGTTGGCGCAGCAAGAAGCCGAGAAACGGCAACGCGAGCAGGAAGCGCTGGCGAAAAACCGCGCGAAAGACGACGCGAAGGACGACAGCGATGTGGCCCCTCGGCGCCCGACCAAGGCGCCCGGCGCGATGGTTTCCAGTGCCGGTCAGTCTTACGGCGGCGCTTTTGAGCAAGCAAGGGGAAAACTTCCTTGGCCCGTCGATGGTCGATTGTTGGCGCGATTCGGCGAAAGCCGTGGCGATGACGAGCGCACCAAGTGGGACGGTGTGTTGATCAGTGCGGCTGCAGGCAGCCAGGTCCGCGCGGTGCACGGTGGTCGGGTGGTCTTCGCCGACTGGTTGCGCGGCGCCGGGCTTCTGGTCATCCTCGACCACGGCAATGGTTATTTGAGTCTGTACGGTCACAACCAGAGCCTGTTGAAAGAGGCCGGTGACGTCGTAAAAGCCGGAGAAGCGATCTCCACTGTCGGTAACAGTGGTGGCGGTCAGGACACTCCGGCGTTGTATTTCGCTATTCGTCAGCAGGGTCGCCCTAGTGATCCGGCCCAATGGTGTCGCACTCAAGGATAAGTCGACACCTCACTCAGGAGTTCGTAAGACATGCTGTTTTCGTCCCGCCTCACCTCGCTGGCCCTGACTATCGCCGTGGTTATCGGCGCTCCTCTGGCCCAGGCTGCCGGCGCCACCCCAGCTGCTGTGCCTGCCGCCACTGCGCCCGCCAACGCCGCGAATATCAAGGCGCCGCTGCCGCTCGACGAGCTGCGCACTTTCGCCGAGGTCATGGACCGGATCAAAGCGGCTTACGTCGAGCCCGTTGATGACAAGACTCTGCTGGAAAACGCCATCAAGGGCATGCTCAGCAACCTCGACCCGCACTCCGCCTACCTGGGCCCGGAAGACTTCCAGGAGCTGCAGGAAAGCACCAGCGGCGAGTTCGGCGGGCTGGGTATCGAAGTGGGCGTCGAAGACGGCTTTGTAAAAGTCGTCTCCCCCATCGATGACACCCCTGCGTCCAAGGCTGGTATCGAGGCTGGAGACTTGATCGTGAAGATCAACGGCACGCCGACCCAGGGCCAGACGATGCAGGAAGCCGTGGACAAGATGCGCGGCAAGCTGGGCGAGAAAATCACCCTGACGCTGGTGCGTGACGGCGGCAATCCGTTCGACGTGACACTGGCGCGCGCCACCATCCAGGTCAAAAGCGTGAAAGCGCAGATGCTGGAGCCGGGTTACGGCTATATCCGCATCACCCAGTTCCAGGTCAAAACGGGTGAAGAAGTCGGTAAGGCACTGGCCAAGCTGCGCAAAGACAACGGCAAGAAGATGAGCGGCCTGATCCTCGACCTGCGCAACAACCCGGGCGGTGTGTTGCAGGCGGCAGTTGAAGTGGCTGACCACTTCCTGACCAAGGGCCTGATCGTCTACACCAAAGGTCGCATCGCCAATTCCGAACTGCGCTTCTCGGCAGACCCGGCCGACGCCAGCGAGGGCGTGCCTCTGGTTGTGCTGATCAACGGCGGCAGCGCCTCGGCGTCTGAAATCGTCGCCGGCGCGTTGCAAGACCAGAAGCGCGGCATCCTGATGGGTACCGATACGTTCGGCAAAGGCTCGGTGCAGACCGTTCTGCCGCTGGCCAACGACCGCGCGCTGAAGATCACCACTGCGCTGTATTACACGCCTAACGGTCGCTCGATTCAGGCCCAGGGGATCAACCCGGACATCGAAGTCAAACGCGCCAAGCTCACCGCCGAAGCCGATGGCGACAACTACAAAGAGGCCGATCTGCTCGGCCACCTGGGCAACGGCAACGGCGGCGCAGACAAGCCGACCACCAAGGCGAAGGCTGGCAAGGCGCGTCCGCAGGACGATGACTACCAGATGAACCAGGCCCTCAGCTTGCTCAAGGGTTTGAGTGTCACGCGCGGCAATTGAGATGCGCGTCTGGTTGACCGGGCTGATCTGCGCCCTGGCCTTCACAACGGGTGCTGCACATGCAGCGCCCGCCGAGTCCTCAGCGACCGTCGGCAAAGCGCCGAAGGTCGCCTATCTCAGTTTGATCATCGACGATCTCGGACAGAACCCTGATCGGGACAGCCGCGCGCTGGCCCTTCCCGGCCCCGTGACGCTGGCAATCATGCCCGACACGCCCCACGCCACCGAGTTTGCCCGTCAGGCGCACAAGGCTGGCAAGACCGTCATGCTGCACATGCCCATGGACCCCGCGACCGGGCCGTACGCCTGGCATCCCGAATTGCCACTCCCCGAACTCGAATCGCGTCTGAACGCCGCGCTGCTGAAAGTCCCTTTTGCCGCTGGCATCAACAACCACATGGGCAGCCGCATGACGGCAGAGCCGGTGGCCATGGGCTGGCTAGTGGGCGAATTGCAGCGCCGCCATCTGTTTCTGGTCGACAGCCGCACCAGCGCCAAAACCGTTGCCGCTGCCGAGGCGCAGAAGATCGGTCTCGCCAGCGTGTCCCGCGACGTCTTCCTGGACGACGAGCGCACCGCAGAGGCCATTAGCGGCCAGCTCCAGACGGCGATCAAACTGGCGCACAAGCAGGGCTCGGCCGTGATGATCGGCCACCCCTATCCAGTGACGCTCGATGTGCTCGAGCGCGAGCTGCCCAAGCTTAAATCCCAAGGTATAGAGCTGATCGAGATCCGCCACATGGTCACTGAGCGCGGAAATGAGGCGATGGCCGGCCATGGCAAGAACGGGCGTTATCGCTAGGCCGAAGGCGCTTCGCCAGAGGTGCTGGCAGTCCTTAGAGATATTCGGCGAAAATCGAATCGACCACGCCTTCCTTGCGCAGCTGATCCAGCGCACGTTGCAGCCGCTGGACTACTGCATCCGGGGTGTCTTTGTTCAATGCCAGAAACAGTTCGGCGCTGTTAAAGCGCAGCACGGTTTTCAATCCCGTGATGCCTTCCTGCCGCGCCAGGTATCGCCCCGCCGGATCGCCGGTGGCCCACAGGTCGAGCTGACCGTCGACCAGCTTCCGGGCGTTATCCTTGTCGCTGAGCACCGTGATCGGCTTCATGCCCTGACGCGCAAGCTCCATCGCAATGGCGTCGCCCTTGTAGGCGCCGATTCGATAAGACCGCGCGGCTTCAAGCGTGCTCAGCTGGATTGGGCTGTCAGCCCGCGCCAGCAAAATCCAGTCGTCGGGGCCGATCGGTCCGACCCACTTGAAGAGCTTTTCGCGCTCGGGCAATCGCGCGGTCACGAACACGCCGTAGCCGGGATTTTCCATCGCCAGTTTGTAGATGCGATCCCAGGGGAAGCGCAGGGTCAGGTTGTAGCCGATACCGGCGCGCTTGAAGGTCTCGCGCACCACCTCGACGGCGATGCCCTTGATGTTGCTTTCCTGGGCGAAGTTTTTCCCGTCCGTGGCCATGTTGTAAGGCGGGAAGTTCTCTGTCAGCAGGACAAACGAGGTGTCCGCCCGCGTGCTTCCGCCAGCAGAGCCGTTCAGCTCTTCTGCATGAATCACTGCGCTTGCAACACAACCGAACAGCGCAAAAAGAAAAGCTGAAATTCTCAGCATTTGACTCATCTCTATCCATGACTTCACACAGGGTGCAGGCCCTCCGCACCGTTGTCCAGAGCCTTCGGCCGGCAGCCGTGCTTTGTCGCTGAAGCCATAAATATGTATGTGACCCGAGCGCATTTTATCTGACTACCTGACGGCCTCTTTCCAACCGCCCGCACCAGACGCGGGCGCCAACAGACCAGACAGGTATTCAATGAAAAATCTCACACATGCTGTGTGCAGCGTCGCGCTCATCGGCCTCATGGGCGCAGGCATTAGCCAGGCAAGCGATTATGGCCAGGGACTGGAGAATGACTCGGCGGCCATCCCTCTCGATAACGCGCAAAACCGTCACGCCCCATGGAGGGCGGTAGGCCGTCTGCAACCCAGCAAAGAGAGGCCCGACATCCATTGCAGCGCGTCCTTGATTGATTCACGCAACGGCAGTCCGGTTGCATCAGGGCCTGCTTACATCCTCACCAGTGGCCATTGCGTGAGTCAGGACGCCATGAATATCTCGAGCGACATCCCTTTGGATGGCCATATCGATTTTGATTACTTCCTGGGCAACCTGCAAAACACCGAGCGTTCCCGGTTGAAAAGACTGGTGCGAGCGACCACACGTGGTGCAGACCTGGCCATTATCGAGCTGGACACATCGCTGCAGTCACTCCTCGACAAAGGCATCGAGCCACTGAGCATCAGTACCCATGCACCTGGCAATGGCGTGAATCTGGTGATCGTCGGCGTCCCTTCAGGCCACGAAGACGCACCTGCATTACGCCTGTCGGCATGCCCACTGGAAGGTAGCGCGGACCTGCTGGAGGATGTGTATATCTTCCGCGGATTTCATAAACATCGCTGCCAGGGTGTGGCGCCGGGAAGTTCCGGCAGCCCCGTCCTGGACAGGGTTTCCAATCAGATCGTTGGCGTACTCAGCACGTCCACGAAGGGCGTCAAAGAGGAAAATCGCTGCCAGCCGAACGCGCCCTGCGAGATCAACAACGGGCAACCGGTGCTATCCCCAGACACCTCTTATTCCAGCCCGGCGCTGGGCCTCAAGACCTGCTTCAGCCAAGGCGTATTCAACCCGCTGGACATTGAATGCACGTTGCAATCGACGCTCAAGATGACATTGGGGGCGAGCTACTCGCCAAACCCCTATAGCCGGGTAACCCTCGACGATCAGGGCCGTACCGTTTTGCCCACGTGGTCGTGGCCGTTCTCGCTGGACACCCCTCTCTACCGCTACAAAGCCGTTCGCACGCCGACGGAATGTGAAAGCCCGCATCACTACAGCAACGCCCAGGGCGCCACGCAGGCGTTGATCGATGATCGCGTAGGCCCGGAGGCCGGCCTGTATTTTCTGTGCATCATCGGTGTGGACTCCCCTGACCAGCGACCCGCGCAAGAGATGATGAACAAGCCGGTGATTGTGGCAATGGAAATCGCGCCGCCGGGTCCGACCCGAATGCCGGAACTGACCATCGAGCGCATGGCCGATGGCGGCTACAAAGTGATGCCGTACTACTCCAACCCGACGCTTTGGGTGTACACGTTCAAATCCGGCCCGGCTGACACTGTGCAGTGCGATGACCCGCAGGGTTACAGACCTGAATTCGACGAGGTGATGATCATCGAGGCGACACCATCACCGATGACGCTGTGCTCCAAGGCCTACGACATGGCCAGTCAGGCATCGTCGCCGCGCACCGATCTATTGCTGCCCTGATCGGAGAGTCGCCGGGTAAGCTGGATCATGGAAGTGGCGCTGGCTGACCAGGCTATGGTCAGCCAGCGCATCAGGGTCAGCGAACCACAATCCCTTGCCTGGCCATGAACGCCTTGGCTTCTGGCACGGTGTATTCGCCGAAGTGGAAAATGCTCGCTGCCAGCACCGCGCTGGCATGACCTTCCAGCACGCCATCTGCCAGATGCTGCAGATTGCCGACGCCACCGGAAGCAATGACCGGGATGCCGAGGGCATCGCTGATCGCCCGGGTCACGCCCAGGTCGAAGCCGCTCTTCATGCCGTCCTGGTCCATGCTGGTCAGCAGGATTTCGCCGGCACCGAGGTCTTCCATCTTCTTCGCCCACATCACCGCGTCCAGGCCAGTCGGCTTGCGACCGCCGTGGGTGAAGATTTCCCAGCGTGGGGTTTCGCCGGGCAGCGAAACCTTCTTGGCGTCGATGGCCACGACGATGCACTGCGAGCCGAAGCGGGCGGCGGCTTCGCCGACGAACTCGGGGTTGAACACCGCAGCGGTATTGATCGAGACCTTGTCGGCACCGGCGTTGAGCAGGTTTCGAATATCCTGCACGGTGCGCACGCCGCCACCCACGGTCAGTGGGATGAACACCTGACTGGCCATGCGTTCGACGGTGTGCAGCGTGGTGTCGCGGCCGTCGACGCTGGCGGTGATATCGAGGAAGGTAATCTCATCGGCACCCTGCTCGTCATAACGCCGGGCGATCTCGACCGGATCACCGGCGTCGCGGATGTTCTCGAACTTCACGCCCTTGACCACGCGGCCGTTGTCGACGTCCAGGCAAGGGATGATGCGTTTGGCGAGGGCCATGGTTAGTCCTTAAGTAACAAGCTTCAAGCTTTAAGCTGCAAGTAGAAGCGGATCGAGGTCAGCTTGCAGCTTGAAGCTTACTGCTCGGAGCTGACTGCGTAGCTGTCACAAAACGCCTGGGCTTCAGCCACATCCAGCGTGCCTTCATAGATCGCACGGCCGGTAATTGCGCCGATGATGCCCGGTGCTTTTGCGTCGAGCAGCGCCTTGATGTCGCCCAGGTTATGAATGCCGCCCGAAGCGATCACCGGAATGCGGGTCGCGGCAGCCAGCGCGGCGGTGAACGGGACATTGCAGCCCTGCATCATGCCGTCTTTGGCGATGTCGGTATAAACGATGGCCGAGACGCCGTCTGCTTCAAAGCGCCTGGCCAGGTCGATCACCTGCACCGTGCTGACTTCAGCCCAGCCGTCGGTGGCGACGAAGCCGTCTTTGGCATCCAGGCCCACGATCACTTTGCCCGGGAACGCGCGGCAGGCTTCGGCGACGAAGTCAGGGTCCTTGACCGCCTTGGTACCGATGATCACGTAACTTACGCCGGCTTTGACGTAGTGCTCGATGGTGTCCAGCGAGCGGATACCGCCGCCGATCTGGATCGGCAGGTTCGGGTAACGACGGGCAATCGCGGTCACGACATCACCATTGACCGGCTGGCCTTCGAATGCGCCGTTCAGGTCAACTAGGTGCAAGCGACGGCAACCGCCCTCGACCCACTTGGCAGCCATGCTCACCGGATCATCGGAGAACACCGTGGAATCTTCCATCCGACCCTGGCGCAGACGTACACATGCGCCGTCTTTAAGGTCGATCGCGGGAATAATGAGCATCAGCTTTTCCTTCGTCTAAAAGCCGCGAACCGCACGCCATAAGCTGCAAGTCGCATCTCTACTAATTCTTGCAGCTTGAGGCTTGACGCTTCTAGCTGCTCTTCTCCAACGCCCACAGGTCGCTTTCGATGCTTTCGAAACGCTCCTTGAGGTGCGTCTGAACATCGAAGATCGCCCGGTTGTAGTAATGCGGTGCGATCTCGCGGGTGAACAACTCCAGAATTTCAGCCGCTTCGAACGAACCCAGGTCCAACTCGAAACGGTCTTCCATGAACCGCTTGATCGTGTGGCACGCCTCGCTCTCCTGCTCGGGAGTGAGGGTCAGGATCGGCGGTTTGGTCTTCTTGCTCATTACCGGCTGCCGTCCCACGCCGCGAAGTTCTGCAGTAACTGCAGGCCATGGGTATGGCTCTTCTCGGGGTGGAATTGCACGGCGAAACGTGAGCCATCGGCCAAGGCAGCGGCGAAGTCATGACCATAATGGCCACGTCCGACAATCTGCTGCGGGTTGGGCGATTCGATGTAGTAACTGTGTACGAAATAGAACCGCGCCATGTCCGGAATGTTGGCCCAGAGCGGATGATCCACGGCCTGCGCCACCTCGTTCCAGCCCATGTGCGGGACTTTCAGATGCTGGCCGTCTTCGTGAAGATCCTTGCCGAAAAAGCGCACCTGACCGGGCAATACGCCGATGCAATCGACGCCGCCACTCTCTTCGCTGCGCTCCATCAGCGCCTGCATGCCCACGCAGATGCCGAGAAACGGACGGTCCTGACTGACTTCACGCACCAGGGCATCGAAGCCCAGGCGACGGATTTCAGCCATGCAGTCGCGAATCGCGCCGACCCCGGGAAACACGACACGGTCGGCTTCACGGATGACGTCGGCGTCGCTGGTGATCAGCACGCGACCGGCGCCAACGTGCTCCAGCGCCTTGGCCACCGAGTGCAGATTGCCCATGCCATAGTCGATAACAGCGACGGTCTGCATTACAGCACGCCTTTGGTCGACGGCATCTGGCCAGCCATGCGGTCATCAAGCTCCACTGCCATGCGCAATGCACGGCCGAACGCCTTGAAGACGGTTTCGATCTGGTGGTGGGTGTTGTGGCCGCGCAGGTTGTCGATGTGCAGCGTGACATTGGCGTGGTTGACGAAGCCCTGGAAAAACTCCTGGAACAGGTCCACATCAAAGCCGCCGACGGTGGCGCGGGTGTACGGGACGTGCATCTGCAGGCCAGGCCGACCGGAGAAGTCGATGACCACGCGCGACAGCGCTTCATCCAGCGGGACGTAGGCGTGGCCGTAGCGACGGATGCCCTTTTTGTCGCCGATGGCTTTGCTGAACGCCTGACCCAGCGTGATGCCGACATCTTCCACGGTGTGGTGATCGTCGATATGCAGGTCGCCTTTGCATTCGATGTCCAGATCGATGAGCCCGTGACGGGCGATCTGGTCGAGCATGTGTTCAAGAAAAGGAACGCCGATATCAAATCGGGACTTTCCGGTGCCATCCAGGTTGATCGAGGCTTTGATCTGGGTTTCCAGGGTGTCGCGCTCGACGAACACCATACGTTCGGCCATCACCAGCTCCGCTAAATCATTGGGCGAAAAGGCGGCCATTATAGGCGTGTGGCGGGGAAACAGAAACATGAAGCGAGCAATGCCTGACCGAGGGAAATGCCGGCCGCATGCGATAGACATGTGTGTACAAGCGAATACATTCAGGCAAAAAAAATGTGGGAGCGAGCTTGCTCGCGAATAGGCCCTGGCATTCGACATCTCTGTCGACTATAAGGCCGTCTTCGCGAGCAAGGTGGATCGCCACCCCGGTCGCGCCCACAGGTTTCAGGTCAGCCTGATACATCTCAGGCTGCCTCGATCAGCTTTTAGTGAAACAACACCGCAGTCTTCTGCAGAGTGATCCACACGCCCCATGCCAACGGAATGCCCACTGCCAGCCAGGCCAGAATCGCCAGTGGCTTGGTGCTTGGATCGGCTTTCCATTCCAGCGAAGTGCTGTGATCGGCGCCGACATCGTGACCGAAAGCTTGCTCAGCCTTCAATTGCTCGTCAGTCATGAAGTACTTGTCGGCCACCGGACGCACCAGCAGGTTGCAGATGAAGCCCAATACCAGCAGACCCGCGAGGATGTACAGGGTGATGTCGTAAGCATCGGCGCGTGCAACGCCGTGGCTCAGCTGATACTCACGCAGGTAGTTCACCAGAACCGGACCGAGCACGCCAGCGGCAGCCCAGGCGGTCAGCAGACGACCGTGGATCGCGCCGACCATTTGCGTACCGAACAGGTCGGCCAGGTACGCCGGAACGGTTGCGAAACCACCGCCGTACATCGACAGCACGACGCAGAACGCCGCCACGAACAGCGCAACGCTGCCCAGGTGACCCAGTGTCGGTACCGATGCGTAGAGCAAAAAGCCCAGCGCGAAGAACACGAAGTAGGTGGCTTTACGGCCGATGTAGTCCGAGAACGATGCCCAGAAGAAACGTCCGCCGATGTTGAACAGGCTCAGCAGACCGGTGAAGCCGGCTGCGATGGCCGCGATGGCCGCCAGTTGCGAGGCATCCAACTGCCCGAAAGGCTGATCGTTGCCCAGCAGTTTGCCGCCGAACACTTCCTGCAGCAGGGGCGAAGCCATGCCGAGGATGCCAATGCCTGCCGAAACGTTCAGGCACAGCACCAGCCAGACCAGACGGAACTGCGGGGTCTTCCACGCAACGCTGACGTGCACGTGACGGTTGGTGATCATCGCGCTGTTGGCTTTCTTCGCAGGAGCGGTCCAGCCTTCAGGTTTCCAGCCGGTCGGCGGAACGCGATAGGACAGTGCACCGCCGATCATGAAGACGAAGTAAATCACCGCCATCACCGCGAAGCTCTGCCAGACACCGACGCTGTCAGGCGTGGCGAAGTGGCTCATCAGTGCGGTTGCCAGCGGAGCGCCAACCATCGCGCCACCGCCGAACCCCATGATCGCCATGCCGGTCGCCATGCCGCGCTTGTCCGGGAACCACTTGATCAGCGTCGAGACCGGCGAGATATAACCCAAGCCCAGACCGATACCGCCGATCACGCCCGAGCCGATCCACATCAGCCAGATCTGGTGCGTATAAACGCCCAGCGCCGAGATCAGCAGACCACCACACCAGCACAGTGCCGATACAACACCGGCCTTGCGCGGGCCTGCGTGTTCCAGCCAACCGCCCCAGATCGCTGCGGAGCAACCCAGGAAAATGAAGAACAGGGTATAGATCCAGCCGAGCATGGAAATCGGCCAATCACAGCTGGACGAAATGACTTGCTCGAAGAAACCCATGTCAGCCGGGCAGGCGACAGCGGTCTTGATGCCGATTGCCTTGGACAGCGGCAGCCAGAACACCGAGAAGCCATAGGCCATGCCGATACACAAGTGGATTGCCAATGCAGCTGGCGGAACCAGCCAACGGTTGAAACCGCGCTTGGCGATAATGCGCTCTTTGGACAAGAACGCAGGCTGAGCGGCAGTACCGCCCAGAGCAGTGCTCGTAGTCATCTTATTGTTGCCCCCAATTTATAGTTGTATCCCGCAAGAACAGCGACATAGCCCCACCACCACTCTTAAAGCACGCAGGCCTCGGTGGTTTATCGGCAGGACATCTCTTTACGTGACAATTCGACGCAGCACGGCTGGCGAATGGCGCGAGATTACCATTTGCGGCCTAAAAGAAAGCATTCTGCTACTACCTTTTTAGTGCCGTCTGTCACTGTGCAGGTCGCCGCCAACTTGATCGGCAACGTCTATGGCGATCCAAAACCCGGTGCTTGCGTGAGAACGCTATACTCGCGGGCTAAATTTTGAACGACTCGACACAAGGACTCGCCCATGAAAGCGTTCGGCAAAATCCTGGGGCTCACCCTTCTCGGGCTGTTGCTGATCATCGTGGCTCTTGGCTTTGCCCTGACCCACTTTTTTGATCCCAACGACTACAAAGACGAGATTCGAAAACTGGTTCGCGATCGCGCCCATGTCGAGCTGACGCTCAATGGCGACATCGGCTGGAGCCTGTTTCCATGGCTTGGCCTGGAGCTGCACGACGCCAGCGTTGCCACCTTGAGCGAGCCGACCAAACCCTTCGCCGACTTGCAGATGCTCGGGCTGTCCGTGCGCGTGCTGCCGCTGCTGCGCAAAGAAGTTCAGATGAGCGACGTGCGCGTCGAGGGCCTGAACCTGACGCTGACCCGCGATGAAAGCGGCCACGGCAACTGGGAAGACATCGGCAAAGTACCCGCGACCGCGGCCAATCCAGCCCAGCCCCCCGCCACGCCGGAAGCGCCAACTGATACCGCGTCGGCCAAGCCCGACAAGCCGTGGCAGCCGCTCAAGCTGGACATCGACAGCCTGACCGTGAACAACGCGCGGATCGATTTCAACGATATTCCCAAGGCCCGGCAGTTCACCGCCGAGAGCATTCAGCTGAGCACCGGCCCGATCCACAACGCGACCGATATCCCGCTGAAACTGACCGCATTCCTCAGCACCAATCAACCCGTCGTGCGCACCAAAACCGAACTGACGGGCAAGCTGCGCTTTGATCGCGCCCTCAAGCGTTATCAGCTCGACGACATGCGTTTCTCGGGTGATGTGACGGGCGATCCACTTCAGGGCAAGACGCTGACGTTCTCGGCCCAGGGCCAGTTGCTGGCAGACATGTCCGCCAACGTCGCGGAATGGACCAACCTGAAGCTGTCCGCCAACCAGCTGCGCGCCATCGGCGAGCTGCATGTGCGTGACCTGGACAAGACCCCGCAGCTCACGGGGGGCATTTCGATTGCGCAGTTCAACCTGCGCGACTTCCTCGACAACATCGGCCAGCCTGCGCCGACTCTTGGTGACGGCAGCCTGAACAAACTGGAACTGGTCACCCGCATCGCGGCGACGCCGAACAGCGTGGCGCTGGACGACCTCACGGTGAAACTCGACGACAGCACCATCAGCGGCCACATCGCCGTGGAGGACTTCGCCAAGCAATCCCTGCGCCTGCAACTCAAGGCCGACACGTTCGACGCCGACCGCTATCGCAAGCCAGAAGGCGAGCAGGCGAAGAGCGCGGGCGCCGCTCGCAGAGCCGAAGTTCAGGGCGCCGAGGCCGAAGCCATGGTGGCCTCAGGCACCTCGCCTCTGCCGAATCAGCCGACCCAAGGCGCCTGGAGCGACGCGAAGCTGCTGCCGCTTGAGCGCCTGCGCAAACTGGATGTCGACGCCGATCTGAGCTTCGGCAAACTGACCCTGGAGAAACTGCCGATCCAGAATGCGGCGCTGAAAACCTCGGCGCTCGATGGCGTGATAACCGTCAACAGCCTGCGCGGCGATCTGTACAACGGTTATTTCGAGGTCAAGGGCAATCTCGACGCGCGTCCCGAGGTGCCGTTGGCCAGCGTGCAGACCCGTATCGCCAAAGTGCCGGTGGAACACTTCATTCAGAGCCAGGGCACCACGCCGCCTCTGCGCGGCCTGCTCAACCTCACCAGCGATGTGACCGCCAAAGGCAACAGCGAGAAGGCGCTGGTCGAGAGCCTCAACGGTACTGCCAGTTTTGCGCTGAACGACGGCGTGCTGGTCAACGCCAACCTCGAGCAGCAGCTCTGCCGCGGCATCTCGACGCTCAACCGCAAGAGCTTGAGTGGCGAGCCGCGTGGCAAGGACACGCCCTTCCAGCAGTTGAATGGCAATCTGGTGTTCCGCAACGGCGTGGCCAGCAACCCGGACCTGAAAGTCCGTACCCCGGGCCTGACCGTCAACGGCGATGGCGACATCGACCTGCGCGTCATGGGCATGAACTATCGCGTCGGGGTGATCATCGAAGGCGACAAGAGCGATATGCCAGACCCTGCCTGCGAAGTGAACCCGCGCTTTGTCGGCATCGAATGGCCGGTGCTCTGCCGTGGCCCGCTGGAAATGGGCGCGAAGGCCTGTCGTCTGGATAACGACGGCCTGGGCAAGGTCGCTGCAAAGCTGGCAGGCGACCGGATTGGCGACAAGATCGATGAAAAGCTGGGGGACAAGGTCAGTCCCGAGCTTAAGGACGCGATCAAGGGATTGTTCAAGCGTTAAGCCTGACTAACAGGCGCCGCGCAGTTACGTGGTGGGAGTGCGCACACTCCCACATTCATTTTGACTGGCCGCCGACAGCGCGGCGTCTGGCTGCGGATATAGCAACCCAACTTCTTTTGATCACCGGAACCCTTGATGCAACCCGAGCAGTTCTCCTCCGCCGTTCTCGACTGGTACGACCGCCACGGCCGTCACGATCTACCCTGGCAACACGACATCACCCCGTACCGCGTGTGGGTGTCGGAAATCATGCTGCAGCAAACCCAGGTCAGCACGGTGCTTGGCTATTTCGACACGTTCATGGAAGCGCTGCCTACCGTGCAGGCTCTGGCCGACGCGCCGGAAGATGAGGTTCTGCATCTGTGGACCGGGCTGGGTTACTACACTCGCGCGCGCAACCTGCAGAAGGCCGCGAAAATCGTGGTGGCCGAGCACGGCGGAGAATTCCCCCGCGACGTGGAAAAGCTCGTCGAGCTGCCGGGTATCGGCCTCTCAACGGCCGGAGCGATTGCCAGCATCAGCATGGGCCTGCGCGCGCCGATCCTTGATGGCAACGTCAAGCGCGTACTCGCCCGCTTCACCGCCCAGGAAGGCTATCCCGGCGAGCCCAAAGTGGCGAAGCAGATGTGGACCACGGCCGAGCGCTACACGCCGCACAGCCGGGTCAATCACTACACTCAGGCGATGATGGATCTGGGTGCCACGCTCTGCACCCGGACCAAACCCAGCTGCCTCCTCTGCCCCCTCGAGCGTGGCTGCGAAGCCCACATGCTGGGCCAGGAAACCCGTTATCCAATTCCTAAACCGCGCAAGGTCGTGCCGCAAAAGCGCACCTTGATGCCGATCTTTGCCAACGACGAAGGCGCGATTCTGCTGTATCGCCGCCCTTCGACCGGGCTGTGGGGCGGGCTGTGGAGCTTGCCGGAACTGGACGACTTCAACGACATGCAGCATCTGGCCAACCAGCACGCCCTTGAGCTGGGCGAGCATCAAGCCTTGCCGGGCCTGATCCACACGTTCAGCCACTTTCAGCTGAGCATCGAACCCTGGCTGGTCCGGGTCCGCGCGTCCGCCCATCACGTGGCCGAGGACGACTGGCTCTGGTATAACCTCGCCACCCCGCCGCGCCTGGGCCTTGCCGCCCCGGTGAAGAAACTGCTGAAAAACGCAGCCGACGTATTGAATGCAGGAGAGTCCTCATGACCCGCACCGTGATGTGCCGCAAATACAAAGAAGAATTGCCTGGCCTGGACCGTCCGCCGTATCCGGGCGCCAAAGGTGAAGACATCTACAACCATGTCTCGCAGAAAGCCTGGGGCGACTGGCAGAAACACCAGACCCTGCTGATCAACGAGCGTCGTCTGAACATGATGAACGCCGAAGATCGCAAATTCCTGCAGACCGAGATGGACAAATACCTGTCCGGCGAGGAATACGCCAAGGCCGACGGCTATGTTCCCCCTGCCGAATAACCCTTCGCAGACAGTGTTCGTCGTAAGCGGAGGAAATAATTCAGATTTTTTTCGACACCGTGCTTGACGACCTCCTGAAAAACACGTTTAATGCGCCCCGTTGCCCAGATAGCTCAGTCGGTAGAGCAGGGGATTGAAAATCCCCGTGTCGGCGGTTCGATTCCGTCTCTGGGCACCATAAATACCGAAAACCCCTGCATCGAAAGATTCAGGGGTTTTTTATTGCGCGCGAATAACTAGGGTGCCCTCGGAGATCTCCGCCGTACAGACGCCTGCTACGAATGGATTTGTTAAGCGTCGCCACTCCAGGCACAGCACGGGATCATCAAACTTTCACCCGTCCGCGCCCCCACCTTCTTTACAATTTTGCCCTGAGCATCCGCCCAAGATCAGTTGAACGAGACCCTGATCAACCTCAGAATGCATTTTTTTGAGCAGCCACGGACACGGGAGGTGTGCATGAAGACTGTCGAATCGTCGAGCCGCCTCATTGGGGTCGGCGTGTACACGCCCTCAGAAGCAGCCCTTTACACAGGCATACCCGCCAAGGACATTCGCAGATGGCTGTTCGGCTATAAGGCGGATGGTGTGGAGCACTCCGGTTTGTGGCTTCCTGAGCTGGATGTCGGAGACGAGAAGCTGCTTGGCTTCCACGACCTGCTTGAGATCAGATTTGTTGATGCCTTCCGAAAGCACGGCGTGAGCCTTCAAGCTATTCGCGCAGCATCCAGGCAAGCCAAGGAAATTTTTGACCAGCACTATCCGTTCACCTGCAGAAGATTCCAGACTGACGGCAGGAGCATATTCGCTACCGTTTTTGATGAAACTGGCGACGAGGCGATCCTGGATCTGGCGAAACGTCAGTATGCATTCAGGCAAGTAATCGCCCCTGCGCTGTATGAGGGCATTGACTATACGGGCGAGGGAAAGGCGCAGCGTTGGTATCCAGTCAAGCGAAGCAGGGCAATCGTGCTGGACCCGAACCGCAACTTTGGAAAACCGGTGCTCTCCGCCGCTGGTATCGATACGGCGTCGATTTATCAGGCTTACCTGGCTGAAGGCCAAGACGCAAAACGTGTGTCCGTGATTTTCGAAATTCCGACCGCAGCAGTGGACGCTGCGGTGACCTTTGAGCATAGGATCGCTGCTTGAATTTTCTGATCGATAACAATCTTCCACCGTCCATTGCCAGAGCCTTGCACGAGCTATGCAGAGGCGAAGGCCATGTCGTAGTCCCACTTAGGGACAGGTTTCCAGCGGACACAAGTGACATCCACTGGATTACCGACCTCACTGCCGAAGGCGGGTGGGCCGTGGTGTCACAAGACAAGTTCTCCAAGGGAAACGCCGAGCGGCAGGCCTTCAGAGAATGCGGGCTACCGGTTTTCTGCCTCGCGAGGCAATGGGGCCAAACGACCTACTGGAGTAAGGCTGAAAATCTTGTCCGGTGGTGGCATGCCATCATTCGGCAGGCGGAGCTGATCTCGGGCGGTGCGGCATTCAAGGTGGTCTGGAAATTTTCAGCGCCCGGGAAGTTTGAGCAATTGAAAATGTAGCCTCGCATCAGACTCGCCCCTGTGATCCCGTCTCTGGGCACCATAAATACCGAAAAACCCCTGCATCGAAAGATCCAGGGGTTTTTTATTGGGCGCAATTTATTAACATCGCAGGCTTGAGCTAACCAAGGAAGCTTCGTGATGGCATCTGTCAGCAAGCAACAAAAACGAGCCAAGCGCGCCAAGACCAAAGCCAAAGAGCAGCGTGTCGATCGCCAGCATCCGCAGACTCCCAACCCGATCGTCCCGGATTACTTCATGCCTGATTTCTTCTCGGACGACGACGCAGCGCTGCTGGACGACGATACCCTGCTGAAGAATTTCGTAGAGCCCGACATCCTTGAAACCATGGACGAAGAAGAGCGGGAGGCGATGGCGGCGGTGATAAGAGGCGATTCCGACGAGATGTCGATCACTGAGGACGAAATGTTGATAGCGGAGGTGTATCACTCCCCTGCGCCGGAGCCTTCTCAGGAGCAGCGACTCGCGCATTACGAAGTGCTCAAGCTTGCCGAGCAGCAAGGGTTCCTCGATCTGCTTGATGCCTTCGCCAGAGGTCCCATAGCCGCCCACGCTTTCTACGACATCGACTTCGACGACTACCTCGACGTCCTGGTGAACACGCTTGGCGCTTACTTGATGTGGGCCCACGGACTGGATGAGGCTACCGTCAGGGCGCGCATTCACGACGATGATTTCTACGAGGCCTTCCGCGCGATTCTCGACGAGATCGAGATGGAATCCACGATGGAGATGCTGGGGATCGACCGCAACAAGCACGACGAACCGGCGTAAGACTGAATACAATACGCGCCCGATGATCCTGGGCCATGCGAATGGCTGCACCGCACAAGGAACCGCCGTCATGGCCTCCCCCGACAAACAGCAAAAACGCGCCCAGCGTGCAAAGGCCAAAGCCAAGCAGAACCGTTCCGGCAAGGCCCGGCCGAGCGTTATTCACCCGGTGCTCAACCATGCCTTCGTCAACGAGCCTTTCGATGACGTCGAGATCGACCTGAGCACGTTTGATTTCAAAGACATCGAAGAAAACGGTTTCGACCCTGCGGATTTCGACGACCTGTTCGAAGCAATGAAGCAGGCCGAATCAGTAAGCTTGCTGGCGCTGTGCGTGGTCTTCCTGCAATACCCGGTGCTGGAGCTGGTGATTGCCGAAGAAGACGAAGAGCCGGCGACCGACTTCATGATGGGCCTGCTGATCACCTATCGCGGGCTGTTCCACGAGGAAGATGAAGACTCGGCCGTTGAATGGATCGGCAGCGACGCCTTCCAGACTGCCTACAACGAAGCGTCCGTGACCCTGCAGAAAAAGAACGCGAAAGGTGCAGGCGGGCGTTCTTAAAACGTTTTTTGATTTACATGACCCCGGTCAAAACGGTAGCTTTGCGCCATTACGAGAATGCAACTCCTTCTCAACTAAAGGCTGGCCGTTTTGACACCTCTAAACACCGCTTTGCCGGCACCGACGTCAGGCGAAACGAGCACTTACTCCCGAACCCGAATTTTCCTGCATTGGCTGTCCGCGGCCGTCATCCTGTGGGCGACATTCAGCGGCTTCGGCGTGGCATTGCTCGACCAGAGCGACCCGTTTCGGCAATGGGTCGAGTCGTTTAATCCCCAACTGACCAGCCTGTTTATTCCGTTCTTTGCCTGGCGTTTGTGGCTGGCGGTGAAAGCCCCTGCGCGGCCCTCCGCTAAAAACGTCCAGGCGCGACTGGCCAGCGCTGCGCACAAAGCGATCTACGGGGCAGTAGCCGGCGTGTTGATTACCGGGGTGCTGATGATGAGCCACCCGGTCATGCTTCTGGCGCTGGTGCCGCTGCCACAGCTCATCCATTCAAAAATCGCGCTGCTGGAGCTGCATCAGTTGCATCACGTCCTGTGCGCGGTATTGGCAGGGTTGGTGGCGCTGCATCTGGCCGCAGTGGTGCTGCATCAAGTGCGCGGCAAATCGGTGCTGGGCAGGATGCGCTGAGACACTGACCCCCACCGCGACCCAATCATCGGGACGAAAAAAAACCGCCATCATCCCTGACAGCGGCTTCTCGACAGCGGTTGGTCACAACCGACTCACTGCTCCATCAATTCAGCACAACCTTGCCTGCCTTCCCCGCTTTGCGACGGCTCGACACGATCAGGCCAGCAGCCACGACCATCAGGCTCAACAGCCCGGTGGCAATAATCTCCATGCGGTGGCCTTCCTGGAACAGCATGATGGTCAGCACGGCGACGATGAACACGATCACTGCCCAGGTCAGGCCGGGGAACAGCCACATGCGGAAGTCGACGGCCTGGCCTTCTGCTTCACGCTTGCGGCGCATACGCAGCTGAGACACGGCGATGACCAGATACACCAGCAGTGCGATGGCGCCCGAGCTTGCGAGCAGGAAGTCGAACACCGCCGCAGGTGCGACGTAGTTGGCGAACACGGCAGCAAACGCAGCGCCGGTCGACAGGAGCACCGCCCAGTAAGGCGTGCCGGCTTTGGTGGTACGCTGGGAAACAGCAGGGGCGTCGCCACGTTTGCCGAGGGAAAAGAGCATGCGTGAAGCCGTGTACAGCGCCGAGTTCAGGCAACTGGTCACGGCGACCAGCACGACGATGTCGACGATCAGCTTGGCGTTTGGAATGCCCATCAGATCGAGCACGGTCTGGTACGAACCCACTTCAGCCAGACGGCTGTCGTTCCAAGGCACCAGCGAAACGACGAGGAAGATCGAAAGCAGATAGAACAGGCAGATCCGCCAGATCACCGAGTTGGTGGCCTTGGTGATTTGCTGGCCGGGATTCTTCGATTCTGCCGCCGCGATGGTGACAATCTCCGTCCCCATAAACGAGAACATGGTGGTCAGCATCGCCGCCAGCACCGCCCCCATGCCGTTAGGCAGGAAACCCTGCGTGTCATACAAATGACTGACGCCGCTGACCTGGCTGTTCGGCAGAAGTCCCATCACCGCCGCAATGCCGAGCACCACAAAGCCGATGATCGCGAGCACTTTGATCAGCGCGAACCAGAACTCGAACTCTCCGTAGTTCTTCACGCTGAAGAGGTTGGTCGCGGTGAGCAGCAGGGTGATCACCAACGTAAACGCCCAGATCGCCACGTTCGGGAACCACGCATGCAGGATGGTCGCGGCGGCGTTGGCTTCCAGCGGGATGACCAGCACCCAGAACCACCAGTACAACCAGCCGATGGTGAAGCCGGCCCAGTGCCCGATCGCGCGGTCGGCGTAGGTCGAAAAAGAACCGGTGTCCGGCGAAGCGACGGCCATTTCCGCCAGCATGCGCATCACCAGCACCACCAGCGTACCCGCGGCGCCGTAGGCCAGAAGCACAGCCGGCCCAGCTTCGGCAATCGCGTGGCCGGAGCCGACGAAGAGGCCAGCGCCGATGACGCCCGCGATAGACAGCATGGTGATGTGCCGCGGTTTGAGCCTTTGTTCAAGGTTTGAAGCGTTGGGTGTACTGCTCATGGAACCAACCTTAGAAGGATTTCTGTACGGATCAGGACGCGTGGCGGCTCTTCGTAAAGAGAACACAACAGCTCTGTTATTTATTTTTTACGCAAGAATTACGCCAGGATGTTTCAGATACGACGTCGCAGCGGGATACGCCCGCTGCAGACCATTTACGCAAGTCCATGAATGCAATAGCAATTCGCCATTCATGTAGGAAACGTTACCTGGAGCAACAGGAGGGTGACGATTAGCCGCACCGAAAATACACACTCAAGATGAAATAGCACCAAATAAGCGCACATTAACGGACGTCAATCCCCGCAATGGCCGGAACACCCTTCCCCACGGCGGTTAAAGCTGGCACCATCGCGCCCTTTTTGCGCAACGGCATTCTGCGCCGGCGCTCATCAAGCTCATCCTCAAAAGGCCTCGCGCAGCATCGCTGCTGCCGCCGCCAGGTTGCGTCCACTCGACAACCCGATGAGCCCACCGAATACACGAGGACTGAACATGGCCGAGGCCACGCCCGCCCTGGAAATCCGCAATCTGCACAAGCGCTACGGCGAACTCGACGTGCTCAAGGGCATCTCGCTGAGTGCGCGCGATGGCGACGTGATCTCGATTCTGGGTTCCTCTGGCTCAGGCAAGTCGACGCTGCTGCGCTGCATTAATCTGCTGGAGAACCCGCATCAGGGGCAGATTCTCGTGGCCGGCGAAGAGCTCAAGCTCAAAGCCACCCGCAAAGGTGAACTGATCGCTGCCGACAACCGTCAGATCAACCGCCTGCGCAGCGAGATCGGCTTTGTCTTTCAGAATTTCAATCTCTGGCCGCACATGACCGTCCTCGATAACATCACCGAGGCTCCGCGCCGCGTGCTGGGGCAGAGCAAGGCCGAGGCCACCGAAGTTGCCGAAGCATTGCTGGCCAAAGTGGGGATCGCCGACAAGCGTCATGCGTATCCGGCACAGTTGTCGGGCGGTCAGCAGCAACGTGCCGCGATTGCGCGCACGCTGGCGATGCAGCCCAAGGTCATTCTGTTCGATGAGCCCACGTCTGCCCTCGATCCCGAGATGGTGCAAGAAGTGCTTAGTGTTATTCGTGGCTTGGCCGAAGAAGGCCGGACCATGCTGATGGTGACCCACGAAATGAATTTCGCCCGGCAGGTGTCCAGCGAAGTGATCTTCCTGCACCAAGGGCTGATAGAAGAACAAGGTTCGCCAGACCAGGTCTTCGATGACCCGCAGTCGGCGCGCTGCAAACAATTCATGTCCAGCAATCGCTAACGGAGCAACATCGATGCAGACCCTGAGAAACATTCTGTTGGCCGCTGCCGCCACCCTGGCCATGGCCTCCAGCGCCTTTGCTGCCGACACCCTGAAAATGGGCATCGAGGGCGCCTATCCGCCGTTCAACAACAAGGACGCCAGCGGTCAGGTGGTGGGCTTTGACGTGGAGATCGGCAACGCCCTGTGCGCCAAGATGAAAGTGACCTGTGAAACTGTCACCTCCGATTGGGACGGCATCATTCCAGCCCTGAATGCGCAGAAGTTCGACTTCCTGATCTCGTCGATGTCGATCACCGAAGAACGCAAGCAGGCCGTGGATTTCACCATTCCGTACTACTCCAACAAGCTGCAATTTGTCGCGCCTAAGACCACGAACCTCAGCGGCGACCTGGCCGCCATCAAGGAAACGTTGAAGGGCAAGACCATCGGCGCCCAACGCGCGACCCTGTCCGGGACGTGGCTGGAAGACAACTGGGGCGACGACGTGACCGTCAAGCTGTACGACTCCCAGGAAAACGCCTTCCTCGACTTGGCGTCGGGCCGCCTCGACGCACTGCTCGGCGACAAATACGCGAGCTACGAGTGGCTGAAAGGCAAGGAAGGCCAGAGCTTCGAGTTCAAAGGTGACGCCCTGCCGGTTGACGACAAGATCGGCATCGCGGTGCGCAAAGACGACCCGCTGCGTGACAAGCTGAGCGAAGCCTTGAAAGAAATCATCGCCGACGGCACCTACAAGAAGATCAACGACAAGTACTTCCCGTTCAGCATCCTCTGACCTGCCTGACCATCGCCGCCGTTTGCCCGCGCAGACGGCGGCGTCTGTCCTCTAGACAAACAACGCCATGAACTTCGATCTCTATGGATTCGGCCCGGCCCTGGCCGCCGGCATGCTGATGACCCTCCAACTTGCGCTGTCGGCGCTCTGCCTGGGGCTGGTGCTCGGCTTGCTCGGGGCGCTGGCGAAGACTTCGCCGAATCGTGCCTTGCAGTGGCTCGGCGGCACCTATTCCACGCTGGTGCGCGGCATCCCCGAATTGCTGTGGGTGTTGCTGATCTACTTCGGCACGGCCAGCTCGATGCGGGCGATCGGCAAGCTGTTCGATATTCCGAACCTGTCACTGAGTGCGTTCGCGGCTGGCGTCATTGCCCTGGGCCTGTGCTTCGGCGCTTACGCGACCGAGGTGTTTCGCGGCGCCATGCTGTCGATCCCGAAAGGTCATCGCGAGGCCGGCTTGGCGCTGGGCATGTCCCGCTCACGCATCTTCTTCAAACTGGTGATGCCGCAGATGTGGCGCATTGCGCTGCCGGGGCTCGGCAACCTGTTCATGATCCTGATGAAGGACACGGCGCTCGTCTCGGTCATCGGGCTTGAGGAAGTCATGCGCCACGCGCAGATCGCCGTCACGTCCACCAAGCAGCCTTTCACCTTCTATATGGTCGCGGCGCTGATGTACCTGTGCATGACCGCGCTGTCGATGATCGGCCTGGCGTGGCTGGAGAAACGCGCGTCGGTGGGCTTTGCGAGGAGCGCGTCATGAGCTGGGAATTCGTCCTCAAATGGCTGCCGAAACTGCTGCACGGCGCCACCGTCACGCTGGAGCTGGTCGCCGTCGCGGTGATTGCCGGCCTCATTCTCGCCATTCCGCTGGGCATCGCCCGCGCTTCGCGCAACGCCTATGTCCGGGCGCTGCCCTACGCCTACATCTTCTTCTTTCGTGGCACACCGCTGCTGGTCCAGCTGTTTCTGGTCTATTACGGCTTGGCGCAATTCGACGCCGTCACCAAGGGGCCGCTGTGGCCTTATTTGCGCGACCCGTTCTTCTGCGCGGCGCTGACCATGACGCTGCACACCACCGCCTACATCGCGGAGATCCTGCGCGGCGC
Organism: Pseudomonas sp. W5-36; assembly: GCF_046540455.1. Classification (NCBI taxonomy): domain Bacteria; kingdom Pseudomonadati; phylum Pseudomonadota; class Gammaproteobacteria; order Pseudomonadales; family Pseudomonadaceae; genus Pseudomonas; species Pseudomonas sp. W5-36. Next base: position 244,959 of record NZ_JAXCIQ010000002.1, read on the forward strand.
CATTCAGGCCGTGCCACCCGGTGAAATCGAAGCGGCCCGCGCACTGGGCATGTCCAAAGGCAAAGCGCTGCTGTACATCATCCTGCCCCGCGCCGCACGCATCGGCCTCCCTGCCTACAGCAACGAAGTCATTCTGATGCTCAAGGCCAGCGCACTGGCGAGCACCGTGACCCTGCTCGACATCACCGGCATGGCCCGCACCATCAACGCGCGGACCTACATGCCGGAGCAGACCTTCCTCATCGCCGGGTTGATCTACCTGGTGATGTCGTTCGTGCTGGTGCAAGGCTTCAAGCTGCTTGAGCGCTATCTGCGAGTGGACGCCAGCCAAGGGCGCTGAGGACCGCCGCGCCCTCCCGCAGAGAACACGGTCCAGGTGGGAGCGAGCTTGCTCGCGAAAGCGGCATTTCAGCCGCCGAAGATTGCCGAGCCTGATAAACGCGCTCAGGCACTGATTCACCGTATGCTGCACATCACAGCTCAACTGCCATAACCCAATGCCACGCACACCCGCGCAACTCCAATCCCGATTCGCCGCGCTTGATGCCTTCCTCCTGGAGCATCAGGCCCTGTGGCGCCCACGACCTTTCACCCATCGCCACCTGCCGTGGGAGTCCCAGCACCCCGAGCAGTCACGCTGGTTGCGACAACGCTCGCTTGAAGAGGCAGAAGCGGCGCACAACCATCCCGAACAGCTCAGTGCGCCTCAGCCCTTTGCTCAGCTAGCTTTACAGTCGAAGGCATTAAGCGAGATCGACGCGCTGCCTCCCGTCAGCCTGGAGCCTGTGTCATCGCGCATGAGCGTCGACGTGCCCGGCCGCAAGTGGCAGCAGATCGAAGCCTTCGCCAGCCGCTTGAGCTTTCAGCGACAGCCAACCCACTGGCTGGACTGGTGCTCTGGCAAAGGCCACCTGGGTCGGCGCCTCGCCCATGGCGGCCAAGCCCTGACCTGCCTTGAATACGATGCGCAACTGGTGGTGGCGGGAAGGCAACTCAGCGACAAACTGGGCATCACCGCAAACCATCTGCATCAAGACGTCATGGCCGACGATGCCGGCGCGCGCCTCGAAGCCCATCACACGTCCGTCGCCCTCCACGCCTGCGGCGACCTTCATGTGCGCCTCATGCACCTCGCCAGCGACGCGCGCTGCCAACAACTGGCCATCGCACCCTGCTGCTACAACCGCATCGCCGGCGAACACTACCTGCCGATCTCCCAACAGGGCAAAGCTTCCGCGCTTACGCTCTCCATCGACGACCTCGGCCTGCCCCTCAGCGAAACCGTCACTGCTGGCGCCCGCGTGCGCCGCCAGCGCGACATCTCCATGGCCCGACGCCTCGCCTTCGACCTGCTGCAGCGAGCGCTACGCGGCGTCGATGACTATTTGCCAACGCCCTCACTGCCCAGCGCCTGGCTCGACAAACCCTTCGCCGACTACTGCCGCGACCTGGCTGAACTCAAGCAACTCCCCTCCCCCGGCACTCAGGACTGGAACGCCCTTGAAACAGCGGGATGGGCGCGTTTGACCGAAGTGCGCAACCTCGAATTGCTGCGCAACCTCTTCCGTCGGCCGCTAGAGATGTGGCTAATACTCGACCGCGCGCTTTATCTGACTGAGTGCGGGTACGACGTGCACATCGGCACCTTCTGCGACCGCCAAGTCACTCCGCGGAATCTGCTCATTCTCGCAGAACGGCCGTGAGCTTTTTTTGACGCGCGCGCCTGTGGATAAGTCTGTTGATGAAATCCCAGCGAACGCCCGGAAATCCTGCTTTGGGAGGGATGTAACCATTTGTTCATTTTTTGGTCAGCGTAAAATTGGCGCTAAAACAGTAGCTTGCGAAGGATTGAGAATGGTTCCTGAATCTGACCGATCGTCGCCTTCGGTTTGTGCGGATTGTGAATAACGGTAATCACCTTCCGGCATAAGGGCCGCGAAAAAACTGAAATTAGGGCTTTACTCGCCAGATCAAATCCCTATAATCAGCGCCCACAACGCCGGTATAGCTCAGTTGGTAGAGCAACTGACTTGTAATCAGTAGGTCCCGGGTTCGACTCCTGGTGCCGGCACCATACAAATCAAGGGCTTGCAGCGATGCAGGCCCTTGTTGTTTATGCCATACGTAACAAGCGACGTAACAAGCAGGTTTTGGCCTACCCATCCGACGATCCGAGAACCTTCCCATGGATTGGAAACAGTTCATTGCTGCCATCGTTACGGCCTCCGCATGGCCGGTGGCTGCTGTCGTCCTGGTCATGATGCTTAAAAGCCCGTTGGTGGACATTCTCGGGCGAATCCGTTCGCTGAAAATCAAAGATTTCAACTTCGATCTGTCGGGCAAACTCGATGAAGTGGCTTCCGCAGTGGCCGCCAATGTTTCAGAGCCGCCGGCGCCCGTTACCACCGCGACACGGCCAGTACTGGAGTTGGCACGCATTGATCCACGATCGGCAGTCCTAAGCGCTTGGCTGGAGGTTGAAAAAGAAACTGAGGAGCTCGCTCTCAAGGCTGGCATTCAGTTTCTCGGTCGACAACCAGTCGCGGTCGCGAATGAACTTCACGCGGCGGGGCTTATGGATGAGTTGGTTTTCTCTACCTACGTGAAGCTTCGCATGATCCGCAATGAGGCCGCCCATCTTCAGGAGCGGGACATCTCATTCGAGGAGGCTGTAAGCATGGCGAACCTCTGCCACTGGCTTGCCAATCGGCTCCACTACGAGCGCGCTCATTTAGAAGCAATCGCGCCAGCAGGCGTTAATCCCTGAATTTGCACGTACTTGCAGAAGAGTCTGTGCACACGCGCTGAAACGCCCCGCCTTTGCGTCATGTTGGTTTTATGCTGACCCACGGGAAACCGGTTAGTTAAGGCAGGTTTTGCCTGTCGCCTCTAGAAGCCACGGATTTAAAGGGCTGTAGAGTTTCGATATGGGTTAGTTTTATAGACAGGATAAGTTAGGAACTAACCTTTTCTAACTGTTAGAAACCATGAATAAAATATCCTTATAAATCAACGACCTAACCACTACCCCCCATTTCACCTAACCCTATTCTAACCTCGCAAAATAAGCGTCTACCCCCCGTCGTTATTGGGTTTGACCTCCCGCGCCGCGCCTCAAATAAAAACTAACCCTTTCCCCGTGGCTGAACCTAGAAACAGCTCCCAGAGACGGCGCCTCCAGGGCGTTTGAAAACAGGGGGGCGTGCAGGGATCTGCAGGGTTTTCGCAGCTCCACTTCGCGCAGGAGAGGCCCAGCGCGGGCTGCGGGAAGAGGTCTGCAGGTGCGCAGAAAATTAGACCTATTTAGCCCGCAGGCGTGGCGGGGGGACGACGGCGCGCGCCAGGTGAAGACGGCCCTGCCGAGCCGGAGGACGCACCAAAATGAGGCAAAAAAAGGGACTGAACGTAGCGGCGCCGTCAGCCGCTTCGGATCGGCTGTGGGCCTGGGTTGACTGGAGGGCGAGCGCAGCCCTTGCTGCCGGGCGTGCCATGGTTTGTGTACGCGGATAGTTCTTGCAACGTATCACCCTCAAGTAATACATTACGGCCGTCGCTGCCAATTCAGCGACACGGGTTTGGCGACCCGGTAAGCGTAGGCGCACAGGCGCCCCCATTCATGACAGCAGGCGCTTTTTTTACGCCCGCAGTTTCTTGTTATGGCGGCTGTGCGCGGGAGACTCTCGGGTCTGCCGGGTTCCTATGCCCCGGTTCGCCAACCTGCGTACAGCTGCCACCCTTACTCGTTTGGCGACGAGCCGTGGCAGCTCCCCATCTGCATAGGAGCTACACCCATGACCGCCCTTATTCCGTCCAAAATCCGCGCACTTGCCCACCGCCGCATGGCTCTCGCCGCGCTGCACGCTGACTCCTCGCTGTCCACGCGCCTCAAGCGCTACAACCATCACATGCTCCAGGTGCGCGTTCTCGAAACGCACGGTGGTGCCCAATGAGAAAGCCATACGGTCTCACTGAGGACGATCTGTTCGATCTGCAACGGGCCCGAGACTCGCTTGCCCTGGTGCATGCGCTTGCCCAGCAGGCCGATCACCCCGGGTTGTATCAGCCGCAAATGCTGGCGGGCTTTCTCGACGGTATTTGCACTGATCTGAACCGCGTCATTCGCTCCGCTACCGGCAATCAACGCCGCATCTAAAGACTGAAGGGACACAACGATGAATACCCAATTGATGCCCGTTGCATTCCACGGCGATACCGTGGTGCTGGTAGGTAAAGACGGCGAACCTTACGTGGCGATGAAGCCGGTGGTAGCCAACATGGGGCTGGACTGGAAAAGCCAACACGCCAAGCTGGGCGAGAAGTTCGGTTCAGTTATGGCGGAAATCACCACAACTGGCGTTGACGGAAAACAGTACGGAATGACCTGTCTGCCACTGCGCAAGCTCGCGGCCTGGCTCTACTCCATCAGCCCCAACAAGGTGGCGCCCGAGCTGCGCGACAAAATCGTGCAGTACCAGGAAGAGTGCGACGAGGTGCTTTGGAACTACTGGAGCAAAGGCGTCGCCACTCGTCCCGGTGCGGTCACGATTGCTCAGCAGATCAGCATGTCCAAGCATCGCTTCGCCCTGATGAAAGAGCTGATGCGCAGCCGTAACAAGGTCATGCGTGAAGCGCTTGAAGACGAGATAACGCGTTTGTCTGGATCGATGGGGCTGGAGGTGCCAGATCTGGCTGGGCTTGGCAGCGTCGAGCCTCCCCAAGCTGATGTCGTTGCCGACTTTTGGGCTGCGCTTCTGCAGCTCGACGCGAAAGGCGTGGCTTACAACCACTCGAAAAAGCCCGGTCTGATCGCTCTCAACATGCCGCACCTAGCTGAACTATTCGCCAAGCACGGCATACCGATAGTGCTTGGCCCCAGTGTTACAACAGCGTTGAAAAGCAGCATAAACCCGCGATTCATCGACCTGAAGGCGGTGGACAGTGTGATCAGGAAAGTCACGGTTAAGTGCTGGCTTTTCGCTCAGCCGGACCTTATCCAACCGGAGTAAATAAAAAGCCCTTACCGCCTTGGTAAGCGGGCGGTAAGGGCTTTAGGGTTCCGGCTCCATCACATAGGGATCAGACATGAGCAGCAATTCCACACAGAGCGGCGACGCTACGATGACCATCGCAACCGAGGCTGGTGTCTCCGGGGAGATTGCGTTTACAGAGGCTGAAGCTATTGCGCTGGCCCAATTCGTCAACCGCCAGGGCTGGGCGGAGTTTTCGGCAAGCGCTGTCGACGAAGCCGGGGCGTTTCTGGTTAAACAGTCCGTCGACAAACTCCAGGACCTAATGACCCGCGCGGGCTTTCTGCCGCGCTGATCTGACCGTCGACCATTTCAGTTTCGGGCATGGTCCCGCAGACTGTGAGTGACCCCCCCCCCAGACCTCGAACTCGTCGTTTTCCATGATGTAGCGGTTTGGATAACGCGGATTGGCTGACCTGAGAATCGGCTTTCCACTGACTTCAAAGGAAAGCAATTTCACCAGCGGCTCCCGATTCACCACGGCGATCACCACATGCCCCGCTCGCGGATCGATGCCCTTGTCCACGATCAGAATGTCCCCGCTGAAGATCCCCACGCCTTGCATGCTGTCGCCTTCAACCTTAACGAGATAGGTGCCGGCGGCTCGAATATTCAGCTGCTCATCCAGAGAAATTTTGACGTGATCGTCAATCATGTGAATCTTCCTTAGTAGTGGCCGCCACGTCGGGAAGCCGATGACGCTCCTCAGTCATCAGCTGCAGCATCAAATGCAGGGCGGTCAGATCCCCACCGACCTCCTCGCGCCATGCTCTGTGCGTGATCTTATAAAGATGGTCGACCTTCGCGATCACCCGGCGGTAGCGCTCAACCTCAAGCAACAGGCGGCGGCGGCATTCGGGATGCTGCACCCATATGCCGCGCAGTTCGGCTTGGGTCACAGGCTTGAAAGGAGGGAGTTCGGGGGGCATAAGCATCGGCCAATACTGGATGTACAAACAGCATTCTGCACACCTTACGGATGCTCGGCTATAACCGCTGGGCGAGCAAAATCGTTCAGGAACGCTTAATCGCTAAGCGGGCAGACTAATCGCGCAGAATTACTCTCGGCTGCCCGTAGCGTCCCGCACAGCTAAATTCTTGATAGAAGCCGAAGTTGCAACCTACACTCGTGAGGGAGCCGACTGTACTGATACCCGAAGGGTGAATGAACAGGCTACATTGGCCGGGCTTGGCTTAAGAAGCGCTGCCTAGCGGCGGCTGACACTGGATGGATTCCATGACATCATGGCCGCCTTTTGCACCTAGCGATGAGAATCTCATGAGCGCCACTTGGAAAGCTGACGAATTAATCCACACACGGTCAGATAATGTTAATCGCTTCAGCCGCAACTTTTTGAAGCAGGCTGTGTGCGAATTGCGCTTTCCTACATTAATGGAGCTAGGGGAGCAGCGTCCGCCAGCATCTTTCGTTAAAGCTCTGCGAAAGGACTATCCTCTGCTTGATATGAATAACGAGTTTAAACTCGGTATTGGCTCTGCACATGCCGGCTCCAGTAATATTCACATCTTGAAATCACTCAAGGGTAACTGGAGCATATCGCTAAAAGAAAGTGCTCTTACAATTGAAACAACTAATTATACAGGCTTTGACAATCTCAGAGCGCGGATACTTCAAGCAGTTGAAGCAACTAAAGATTTCATCGATTCCGCCTTCTTCACCAGAGTCGGACTTCGCTACATAAATCTTTTACATAGTGATCACGACGATGTAACCGACTGGATCAACCCTGCACTGATCGCACCTATTGCTTCAGAAAAGTTCACCGGTATAAATGATTTCGGTGGTCGATTCCAGTTGCTCGCGCCTGATGGCGGCTGCTTATTTCAACACGGCGTCCAGTTAAATCAAGTCAAGCCCGATGATTCACCAGTAGTGGAGTACATGATAGATATTGATACCTTCCGTGCTGCTGTACCATTGTCTGATACAGCAGCGGCTATAGATATTATGCACCATCAAGCTTTTGATTTATTTGATTGGGCTATCACCGAAAGGGCACGAGAGTTTCTAACCTCAGAAGTTAAGCACCGGAAAGGATAATGTAATCATGGACTTTTACGTTGATGTGACTCCAGCGCCGTCTCCTTCAGTGTTCTATTCGTCTCAGGCTGGGGATGACCGACGTCCTGGCCTAGATAACTCCCACATTGGAGCGACACAATTTGTAACCACGAATTTTTCTGGTCTCGATTTTGTCGCGCCAGGGATTGATACAACAGAAAAACCTGTAAAAAACCCCAAGGAAGGCTTGGATACGACGCCAATTATCCCAAGAGCTGCGAATGCGTCGACGAGTCGCGCCTCGGCGGGCGAAGATAGTCTGCGACTGATAAAAGAGATGGAAATCAAAAGAATAGCGCAGAACAGGATCCGGCTTCTCGCAATTAAGTATGCAGACAACGATGTTTCTGCCGAAATTATTGCAAGACTTGAAATTCTCAACTCAAGACTCATAGAACGCTCTCCCAGAGTAACGAGCGAGCAAGTTAATTTTCTAGAAGCATCTATTAGCTCCCTTAATTCAGTTGAGCTATCCAGACAGGATCGTGCGAAACGACTGGGACTATCAGTTTGAATTTTACAATTTTTCAGTACCCCAAATCAAGACATATAAGAACTCTTAAACCTAGGGTATTTAGAACTTACCGAACTTACAAGCGTTGGCTACAGCAAGAGTTTTCTAGAACTTGTGTGTACTGTCGCCAACCCGATAGCAGTGCTCCCAATTTAAATTTCGGGGTTGATCACTACCGACCCAAAGTTATACCAAAATTTGCGAATTTAGTCTGTGACTATACAAATTTATATTATTGCTGCGGACTCTGTAACTCTCGAAAGAATGACGATTGGCCAATTGACGAAGCGTTTGGTCCGTACGTGGTGAACCCATGCGACCACGTTATGAGCCAGCATTTAAGATTTGATGCATCGACTGGCACTATGGTCACCAGGACCCTGTTCGGCCAACATACCGAAGATCTCCTCCAGCTAAACGACAAGGCTTTAGTTGAGTATCGAAATACCACGCTTCATACGTTGAAGATTGCCAGTATCGCGCTTGATTCTTTGAAATTGCAGAAAAGCGAGCTCTCAGACTTCTTGCGGCAAGGAAAGATATCGCAACCTATTTTCGACCGCGAAATTTTAGACATAGAGAAAGAGTATGCAAAGACCGAGAAAGTTATTGAAAGTCTTACGGGAAAGACAGCGCTCCCTCCCCTTGTAAAGGTACGTCTCGGAGTGGCGCTTATCTAAAATGTACGACTCTCGGAACTGACTAGAATAGAAGACTAGCGCTCGCTCGGCACGTGCGCTCATATATAAAACTGAATGTAAAAAGGGGCGAGTACTGTCCACTCCCCCCTTACAATTCCTTGAGTGTGCGCTACCAATTGAAGTAAACCAGCTCGGTTACTTCGACCCCCCCACTCCCTCCCACTGTATGCCTAAATGGCACCTCTTTGAGCCTGAGCCCCCTGAACACCTCCCGGATGCGAGGATGGTCACCTACCGAAATGACCATCTTGCCGCGAATCGTTCGGGCCAGATCGGCCATGGCTTCAAACTGCTCAAAGCCGAAGCCTCCTACCTCGTAGCCCGCTGTGTCCCAATAGGGTGGGTCCAGGTAGAACAGCGTGTGAACGCGATCGTAGCGTCTGATGCACTCTTTCCAGTCCAAGTGTTCGACGGTCGTCCGGGCCAAGCGCAGATGGGCATCACTCAATTTCTCTTCGATGCGCAGCAGGTTCAGCCTCGGTGCCGAAGTGGTGGCCGTTCCGAACGTCCGGCCTTTCGCCTTGCCCCCAAAACACAGGTTCTGCAGATAGAAGAATCGCGCCGCTCGCTGAATATCGGTGAGAGTCCGCGGTGCCTGCTCTTTGGCCCATTCGAACATGGTGCGGCTGACCAGGGCCCATTTGAACTGGCGCACGAACTCCTCGAGGTGATTCGCAACGACGCGATATAGATTCACCACATCGCCGTCAAAGTCGTTGATCACCTCTACCCGGCTGGGCTCTTTCATGAAGAACAGAGCCGCGCCGCCGCAAAAGGGCTCGACGTAGCAGTCGTGATCGGGAAACTCGGGGAGGATGTGTTTTGCCATGCGGCGCTTGCCGCCCATCCACGGGAAAATTGGAGCAGACATTCGTGGTCCTTATTACGGATTGAGAAGAGTGTTGTCAGCGACTGGTTCGAAAGGCCGGAAGCGCACCACCTCCTCGCCCAGCCAATCGTTGATCTGCTGCAGGCGGGCCTGAACGGGTTCGAGCTCGTTCATCGCCCAGATCTGGGCGGCTTCCTTGATGGAGCCAAACCCGCCAGCGTTCTGCGGGACGATGCCCATGAGCTGCGGCGGGATACGCAGCGCGGCCAGCATGTCATCGCGGCTGATGTTCTTGATCGAGGCGAACTCGTCCTTTGCCGCAACCTCGCTGACGGGGATCAGCTGAATTCCGTCCTTCTTGCCACCAGGCGCGTACATGAACAGGTTGCGGAAGTTGCCCGGGCCTTTTGCGGCCTTCAGCGCGCTGCGCAGCGCCGCAACGTCGGTCTCGTTCTGGGCCGTATCGGTCATGTACATGATGAAGCCGGCGTGACTGCCGTTGTTGTAGTACTTGCGCCGAAACAGCGTGGCGGACTCGTTCAGCAGCGCGCTTTGCAGCGCCGGGAGCCACTCCGGAAGGCCGTAGATTTCCTGATTGATATCAGCCTCACGCTGATGAAAAACGGTCCCCTTCTTGAACTCGTGTTCATCGCTCCACCCACGAACCTGGTAATAGGTGTCCAGGTCAACGCCGCGCCGCATGTACTTGCCCAAGGCAGGCTGCAAGCCGAGCGTGCTTCGCATCATGCTGTCGCGCTTTTCGAGATAGCCGTTGCCACACCAGAGGAAGTCCAGGGCGAACTGTTCGAACGTTTGCCGTGTGAGCAGCTTGTGAGGGATGAAAGTGCGAGCCAGCATATTCCGTTTGAAGTTCAGCCCCGACTGCAGGAACACGCTGGCCCTGGACGACTTCGCAAGACCATCAAGGGACATGGGCGGCTCGTACCACCGCCCGTTGAGCCAGCACTCCAGGTAATCCAGTATTCCCCGCTCATCAAGCACGGGCGTGGGATCGCCGAAAGTGAACGCCTCCATCTTGCCGCCGGCCGCAGGCAGCAGATCCCCCTCGATCGGGGGCCGGGTCGCGGCGCTGGTTTGCGTGTTTCTGCTGCGGCGGTTGCTCATCAGTAAATCTCCATGAAGCCAGTATTCGTTGAGGTCTGGCCCTCAAGCGGTTCGTTCTGCAGTGCGTGGAAGAGCGCCCAGGCGAGATCCGCATGTCCGGTCTCGTCGGTGCGGCCTGCGGTATAGGTGAATTGCCGGCCGCTGGCCGTGATGGTCTTGCGGATCGCCATCAACGACTGCGCCATGTCGGTCCAGCCGGCGTCGAATTCGAGGCGCCGCTTGTGAATCACGTCATATGCCTTGAGCACCAGCCGCGTCTTCACCTCGGGCGAATAGCTGAACGTGGTGACGTTCGGAAAGAATTGGCGCACCAGTTGGGCCACACCAGAGCCCATGCCGGTAATGTCGACGCCGATGTAGGTGACCCAGTACCGCAGCGTGACCTGGCGGATCGCTTCGGCCTGCGCCGCGAAATCCATCCCCCGGAACTGATGGCGCTCGAGCACGCGGAATTTACCGCCGGGCACGAGCGGCGGAGCGACGACGACGAGCCCAGAGCTGTCGCCTGTTTCCGCCGGGTCATAACCCACCCACACCTGCCGATCGGCAAACGGCCGCGCCGCGAACGGCTTGTAGTCCTCGGACCACTCGACCCAACTGTCGACCATGCACGGCTGCAGCACGTTGAGGGGGAAGATGCTGGCTCCGTCGTCGACGAACTGACACATCAGCAGATTCGCGAACGCATCCGCGTTGTATTCGAGCCGCAGCTCTTCCAGGTCGAAGAGATCGCAGCCACGCTGTTCAGCGTCCAGGATGGTGACGATCTGACGCCAGATGCGGTCCTCACACAGCCTGCCCTGCTGCAGCGCGTCGTGGGACACGTCCAGACTGAGCCGCTGCGCCGCCGGTTTGCCTTTGTTGAACCGTTCGCCGGTCCAGAACGTGTACGCCTCATGCGCCATGCTCGATGGCGTTGAAAAGTAGGTGCGGCGGTACTGCTTCTGCATCGCCATGCCGCTGGCGACCTTGTTCAGTTCGTTGAACTTGAACGTCCAGAAGAATTCGTCGAAGTAGAAATTACCGTGATAACCCTGAGCGGTTCGGGCGTTCGTGCCGAGGAAATGAAGCTCCGCGCCGTTGGCAAGAATGATCGGATCGCCAGTCAGCTCGACGCCACACACTTCACGCGCAAACCCTTGAATGTAAGCCTTGAAGATGTGCGCCTGGTTCTTCGAAGCCGACAGGAATATCTGGTTGCGGCCAGTGACCAGGGCGTCAATGAACGCCTCCCGGGCAAAGTAGTAAGTCGCGCCGATCTGCCGGCTTTTAAGGATTGCCCTGGTGCGCTGATTGCTCGCCCGGTACCAGTCCAATTGATAGCCAAAACACCCATCCTTGAACGCCTCGGTCAGCTGCTCGATCTGCTCCTCGCTGAACTCGTTGCGCGCCGCCTTCTTCTTCGGCCCCTCGTTACGCTTCGCCAGATTCGGATTGAGATCAGTGTCGGTGCCGCCCGCCTTGTACCGCTCGATGCGAGCCTGCCGTTCCAGCTGACGATGGAGCAGGTCAATTTCCTTGAAGTCCCCGCCGGTCTTTCCGTCTTTCAGGATCAGTTGCACCAGGCGCGCTTCGAGAGCCCCGCCGATCCGCTCGACGTTGTCGGCCCGGTCCCACTCGTCGCGGGTCTTCCAGGCGTGAACGGTCTTTTCTTTCTCCTCCAACATTTCGGCGATCGCGCAGATCCGCAGGCCGGTCCAGTAAAGGAATTTGGCCTGACGGCGGTTATCGCGGATGGGAGTGGCTTCGGTTGTCGTCATGGCGGCGATGCTGACGCCACGCGCGCGTGAAGGCGTAGTGACGGGCCGTGTAGCGCCCGGGGTTACAACTGGCGCCGATTGCTCATAAAAGCGCCAATGTCGACGATGCACCTCAACGCAATTGCACCCAGCAGCATCGCTTTGAGGACCCGCTCAATGAGTAAGAAATTTCGATCCAAATGGTTCCGCGTCGCCGTTGAAGGCGCAACCACCGACGGCCGCCAGATTGAGCGCCAGTGGCTGGTCGACGCAGCCGAAACCTACAACCCGAACACCTACGCAGCACGCGTCTGGATGGAGCACTACCGCAGTGTATTGCCCGACAGCCCGTTCCGTGCTTACGGCGACGTGCTGGCCGCGAAGACTGAAGAGGTCGACGTCAACGGCGCGAAAAAGCTGGCCCTGTTCGTCCAGATCGAACCCACGCCGGACCTGATCGCCATGAACAAGGCGCGTCAGAAGCTGTACACCAGCATCGAGATCGCACCCAAGTTCGCCGATACCGGTCGCGCGTACCTGGACGGGTTAGCCGTCACCGATTCGCCTGCGAGCCTGGGCACTGAAATGCTGACTTTCAGCGCGCAGAACCCGGACGCATCGCCGCTCAAGGCACGCAAGAGCAAGCCGGACAACCTGTTTTCCGAGCTGCTGGAAGCGAAGCTCGAATTCGACGAGATCGAGGAGACCCCCGGCAGATTCGAAGAGCTGTTCTCACGCATCGCCGAACTGCTCGGCGCGACCAAAGAAAAAGACAAGCCGGTCGAGATCGAGAAGCCCGAAACCGACGACGGGAAGTTTTCGAAGCTGAACGACGCCGTGGGTGCGCTTGCCGGCCACGCTGCCGAGCAGTCCCGATTGTTTACCTCGATCGAGGAAGCCCACAGCTCCCTGCAGGGCAGTTTCGACAAGCTCAGCACCGACTTCAACGACCTGATCAAGCGCCTGGGCGAGACCCAGGACCACAGCCAGACGAGCCGTCCACCCGTAGTCGGCGGCGACGGCGCTGTGCTGACTGCCTACTGATCGAACCGCTCACCCAAAGGTTTACCTGGAGAACACCATGCGTAACGAAACACGACTTGCCTTCAACGGCTTCAGCAAGCAGGTGGCACTGCTCAACGCCGTCGCCTCGGCGGCTGAGAAATTCACCGTCACTCCGACGGTGCAACAAACCCTCGAAACCGCCATCCAGGAATCGAGCGATTTCCTGAAACAGATCAACGTCATCGGCGTCGATGAGCAGGAAGGTGAAGCGATCCTGCTGGGCGTGGGCTCGACGATTGCTGGCCGTACCGATACGTCGGTCAAGGCTCGCGATCCGCGCAGCGTTGGCGCGCTGAAGAGCGATACCTACAGCTGCAAGAAAACCGACTTCGACACCTACGTGAAGTATCAACTGCTCGATGCCTGGGCAAAGTTCAAGGATTTCCAGGCACGCTTGTCGGGCGCGATCGTCGGGCAGCAAGCACTCGACCGCATCATGATCGGCTTCAACGGGAAAACCGTTGCCGCTGACACCGACCGCGCCGCCCATCCATTGCTGGAAGATGTAAACATCGGCTGGCTTGAGAAGTACCGCACCAAGGCACCAGAGCGCGTTCTGAGCAGCGGCAAAGTTGCCGGCAAGATCACGATTGGCCCGACCGGCGACTACAAAACCCTCGACGGTTTGGTGTACGACGCGATCCAGTTGCTGGACCCGTGGCACCGCAAGCGTCCAGATCTGGTCGTTTTGGTCGACCGCAACCTGCTGCACTCCAAGTTCCTGGCGAACATCGAAGGCGCAGCAGACAACGAAAACGAGCTGGCTGCAGCCCGCATCCTTGCGAACGGCACGCTGGGCGGTCTGCCCTACGTCGATGCCCCGTTCTTCATTGACGGCGGTGTGTTCGTGACCACCCTCAAGAACCTGTCGATCTACTTCCAGATCGGCGCTCGTCGCCGTATGACCCGCGAAGAACCGGAGCGCGATCGCATCGCGGACTACCAGTCGTCGAACGAGGCTTATGTCGTCGAAGACTTCGGCCTGGGCGCTCTCGTCGAACACATCGAAGAGGCCAAGTAATCATGGGCCTTTCTCTCGCTCAACGTCACCGGCTGCAGGCGCTTGCGTCACAGGAAGCCGCTGCTGCTACGCCGTTGGTATCGATGGCGGGCGGGACGGCCTACGAAATGCAGCTGGCCCAGCTTCTCCAGGATCGTCTGCGCCTCAAGCAGATTCAGTCGAATGAAGGGAAAGCCGCGCTGAAGTTGCAGCTTCTGCCGGCCTATATCCCCTACGTCGACGGTGTGTTGTCCGCTGGCAACGGCGCCCAGGACGAAGTGCTGACGACGATCATGATCTGGCGCGTGGACGCCTCGGATTATGCCGGCGCGCTCCAAATTGCAGCGTATGTGTTGCAGCACAACCTGCTCATGCCTGATCGCTTCGAACGAACCACCGGCTGCCTGATTGCTGAAGAAATCGCGGAAGCGGCCTTGAAGGCACAGAAGACCAACGGAACGTTTGACCTCGCCATCTTGCACCGCGCGATGGAGTTGACCGCAGACCACGACATGCCCGACGAGGCCAGGGCGAAGCTGTACCTCGCTACCGGCCGCGCCACTGTGGCAGGTCTGGACGCGGATAACCCCGGCCAACCCGGGCAGGTAATGGCAGGGATCGAGCTGCTCAAACGGGCCATCGAACTGAACAGCAGCTGCGGTGGCAAAAAAGACCTGGAAGGCGCCGAGCGCCTTCAGAAAAAGATTGCTCCCCCACCAGGGAGCTGACCGAGCGTACCCCGCAACCCCGGCGGCCCGAGGCTGATCAGCAGGTTCTCTCCTTTCCTTGCTGCGACGCCTCGGCCACCGCCGACTTAGGGCAGAAACATGAGCGGATTCATTGCCACTGGCACAAACACTACTGCCCCGTACCCCATCACGAACGACGGATTCTGGCCGGACATCGATGGCGCCCATGTGCGCGCATCTTTAAGGATCGATGGCAGCGTTACCGACGCGCGTCTTGAGGTAGCGATTGTCAACGCGCTGATTCAAGTCAACGGCGAGTTGAGCGCAGTCAAGAAAGGCTACAAAGCCGAAGGACACGACACGCTGGAAGCGGTACCAGCGGACGAGATCAAGGGCATCAGCCTGCTCGTGCACCTCTATCGCCGATCCATCTATTGCAGTGCCGGCGCCGAACTCACCGAGCGGTACCGCAGCTATGACACCTCGACCGAAGGCAACAAAAACGCTGACGAACTGACGCCGTCAGTTGACGAATACCGCCGCGATGCCCGGTTCGCGATTCGCGATCTGCTGGGTGTTCCGCACTCGACAGTGGAGCTCATCTGATGGCGACGACCGTGTATGCCCAACAGCACGACACCGTCGACGCGCTCTGCTGGCGGGTGTACGGCCGCACTGCTGGCGTCACCGAGGCGGTACTGAACGCGAACCCCGGCCTTGCCGATCTGGGCCCCGTCCTGCCGCACGGCACGGCGGTGATCCTCCCAGACGCGGCACCCCAGGCTCAGGTCCTGCAAATGGTGAATCTATGGGACTGATTCATCACAGGACATTCACGGATGACCTCCCCATTTCACCCTCAGATAGCGGATCAAAGCGCATGCCTGACAAACCGGATTCATGGGCCTGGTTCGCTGCCTGGCTCCAACAAAACTGGCCTGCGTTTTACGCAGGTGGACTGGCCGCCGTGATCGCGGCCCTACGCATCATGTACGGAGGAGGCACATGGCGACGGGTTCTGCTGGAGGCTCCTTTGTGCGGGCTGCTGGCCCTATCAGCGAGCCACGGCCTGTCGCTGCTGGGCATCCCCACGACGACAGGCCCGTTCTTCGGCGGTGTGATTGGCCTGCTGGGCGTTGAAACCACGCGCGCCATTGCCAAATCCTTCCTGAATCGCAAGGTGGAACAAGTATGAGCGTCTTACGTCATGGGGATCGCGGCCAAGAAGTCCGCGTGCTGCAGCAACGCCTGAACCTTCAAGGGGCCGGGCTTAATCCTGACGGCATTTACGGCGATGGCACGGAGACTGCGGTTCGCGATTACCAGCGCAAGGTTGGCTTGGTAATCGACGGTATTGCAGGCCAGAAGACCGTCATGGCTCTGTCCGGCAATGATTGCTGCAACCTCCTACAGCACGCCTCCCTGGTAAGCGCGGCGGCGAGACTGGGCGTCGAGCTCGCCGTGGTGATGGCCGTGAACGAGGTCGAAAGCCAAGGCAGTGGCTTCCTGGATAACGGCAAGCCGAAAATCCTTTTCGAGCGCCATGTCATGTACCGCCGGCTCGAAACCCCACGCTCGCCCGACGATGATGCGGCGGCGCTGAAAAAGCATGCTGATCAGCTGGCTGCCGCCCAGCCTAACCTCGTCAATCCCAAGGCCGGTGGGTATGCCGGCGGCTCCGCCGAGCATCAGCGCCTGGCGAACGCGCGACTGATCGATGACCTGTGCGCGTTGGAATCGGCCAGTTGGGGCGCGTTCCAGGTTATGGGGTACCACGCGGTGCGGCTCGGCTACGCCAGCGTGCAGGACTTTGTGTCGCGCATGTTCAAGAACGAAAACGAGCAGTTCGAAGCCTTCGTGCGTTTCATTGAATCTGACGCGGGGCTGCTCAAGTCGCTCAAGGGCAAGAAGTGGGCTGCGTTCGCCAAGGACTACAACGGCCCGGACTACGCGCGAAACCTGTACGACACCAAGCTCGAACGCGCTTATCAGCGTCACGCTGCGGGTTGTCCAGTGCCGGAGGCCGCATGATCGATCACAACCAGATCCGCAAGCTGAGCCCCGTCGACGGCGATATCTTCACGCTGCCGGCAGATACCCCCTATGAACTGGTTCAGCAGCTGGGGGAGGCAATCACGATCGCCAAGCCTGGCATTAAGGCCATCGTGATCTGCGCCGACCTTCGCCAAGCCGACGCGTCCGTAATGAACGCCGCTGGCTGGTACCGGAAATGAGCACGCTGCGCCAGGCGCTGTACGGGCTGGCGTTGCTCTGCGCTTTGGGGTTGTTGCTCTGGGCCCAGTCCGAGCGAATCGAGGTCGCGGACAAAAACGTCGAGCTGGCCCAAGGCGCCACAACCGCCGCGCTCGGCAGGGCCACCCGCAGCGAGGCTGTGGCCACCCAGATGACGGGCGCGCTGGATGCGGAGCGGAAGGCGCAAGCGGCGCTGCGCCTCCTGCAGAACGACCTTCGCAAAGCGCTCTCCGATCGGAAGCAGACAATTGAGGACTTGAAACGTGAAAACGAAGAGCTTCGGCTATGGGCTGATCAGCTTCTCCCTGACGCTGCTCGCCGGCTGCGCGACCGCCCCGCCATCACCGGAGCCGCTGCTTATCGAGACTGGTTGTCCGGCAGTCGTGCCGTGCGTCCTGCCGGCGACGCGACCGCTCAGTAACGGCGCGCTTCTGGATGACCAGGACGTGATCGAGGCGGCATGGGCGGATTGTGCCGCGCAAGTCGATATCGTCTATCAGCATCAGCTGGAACAGGCGCGGAAACCATGAACAAGCACGAATCACTGCGCGCGCACCTGCTCGCGGCCGTTCCAGATCTGGCGCAGAATCCGGACCGGCTGATGATCTTCATCGACAACGGGAAGATCCGGAGTACCGCTGGGTTCGGCCTGTCGTTCGAATACATCTACACGCTCAATCTGATTCTGACCGACTACGCAGGTCACCCGGACGCCGTCGCCATCCCGCTGCTGGCGTGGGTGCTGGTGAACCAGCGTGAGCTGATGGAAAACGTCGATCGCAGCAAGGACTCAATCGTTTTCGAGGCCGATGTCCTGGACAACAGCAAGGTCGACCTGTCGATCAAACTGCCGCTAACCGAGCGGGTAATCGTCAAACGCCAGGACGATGGAACCCTGCAGGTCAGTCATCCGCCCGAGCCCGTCGTTGCGGACGATCCGTTCGACCTCGCAAGCCTTGAGCTCTTCACATCAGACGGGGTGTTCATCACGCGCTGGAACCGCCCATGAGCCAGGACCTGCACGCCCTGGAACAATGGGCCAGCGTACTGCTGGCGAAATTAAGCGATTCCGAGCGCCGAAAACTGCTCGGCACGATGGCCCGTGATCTGCGACGCAGCCAGCAGAAACGAGTCACAGCCCAACGCAATCCGGACGGCAGCTCGTTTGTCCCTCGCAAGCCCAAGGATCTGCGCGGAAAGAAGGGGCGGGTCAAAACGAAGATGTTCACCAAGCTCAAAACCGCGCGATACCTGCGCACGGAAAATAATGCCGGCGGTTTCTCGATTGGCTTTGTCGGTCGCGTCGGGCGTATCGCGCGAATCCACCAGTACGGACTGCGCGACCGGCCGGCCAAAGGTCAAGCAGACGTGCAATACGACACCCGGGAATTGCTGGGTTTCTCCGGTGACGAGCTGGATACCATCCGGAATGCGCTGATCGATCACCTCGCTGGCTAACGCCGCCTTGTAGACCCCCCTCCTACACCGTCCCGGTGATGCGGCACGCACGCGCGAGCCGCACCATCCGCGTCATGGACTCCCTCACTGATGTAATTCGACGCCTAGAAAACCTGATCCGCGCCGGCACCATTGCCGCGATCGATCCGGCGATCCCCCGTTGCCAGGTTAAAACCGGGGGCCTGCTCACGGACTGGTTGCCGTTCTATACGCTGCGCGCCGGCGAGGACAGTGACTGGGATCCGCCAAGCATCAATGAGCAGTGCCTGGTGCTCTCGCTCTCCGGCAATCCCGCTCATGGCTTCGTTATCTCCGGCTTCAACAGCGACCTCTTCCCTGCGCCTGATCAGAGCCTCACCCGTCGCCGCCGCCGGTACCGCGACGGCGCGACCGTGGATTACGACACCAAAACCCACACCCTGACCGCAACGCTGCCAGACGGCGGCAAGGCGGTACTGGTTGCGCCCGGCGGCGTACACATCACGGGCGACGTGGTGATCGAGGGCCTCGTGACCATCAGCAAGGACGTCGTTGCGGGGCCGGTGGGAATCAGCCTGGTCAATCACCGAACGGCTGGCGTGAAGCGCGGCAACGAAGTTTCGGATGGGCCCATCCCATGATCGGCATGAACAGCAAAAACGGTAAAACGTTGACCGGCAGCGCGCATCTCGCTCAATCCATCAGCGACATCCTGAGCACGCCGCTGGGCACGCGAATCATGCGCCGGGACTACGGCAGCCAGCTGGCTGACCTCGTCGACTGGCCGTTGAACAACGCAACCAAGCTGCAGGCGTATGCCGCCGTCGCAATCGCGTTGATGCGCTGGGAACCTCGCATCCGGCTGAGCCGGGTGCAGTTGTCTCTCGGCGAACAGCCCGGGCAAGCAATTCTCGACATCGAGGGCTCGGTGGTCGACACCAACGAGCCATTGAGCCTCCGCGTACCCCTGAGCCTGGGAGCGTCAGCATGAATACCTTCACTCCCATCGATCTGACCCTGCTCCCCGATCCGGACGTGGTCGAGCGAATTGATTACGAGGAGATCCTGGCCGATCGCAAAGCCTATGCCGTCACCCTTTGGCCGGCTGATCAGCAGGCCGAAGTCGCAGCGACCCTGGCGCTGGAGTCAGAACCGCTTACAAAGCTGATCCAGGAGAATGCCTACCGCGAGACGCTGTGGCGGCAGCGGGTCAACGAGGCGGCGCTCGGCACCATGCTTGCCAAGGCCAAAGGCAAGGACCTGGAGCAGGTCGCTGGAAACGTCGACGTCGAGCGCCTTGTTGTGTCGCCTGCCAATCCAAGCACGATCCCTCCAACCCCAGCCGTAATGGAATCGGACGACAGCCTGCGCGAGCGAGCGCAGATGGCATGGGAAGGTCTATCCACTGCCGGTCCAAAAAACAGTTACATCCTGCATGCCCGCAGCGCTGACGGTCGTATCGCAGATGCCACCGCCGAGAGCCCGTCCCCTGCCGTTGCAGTGGTGACAGTGCAGGCGCTCCTGGGCGACGGATCTGTCGACCAGGCCGTGCTCGACATCGTTTATGCCTACCTGAACGATGAAGACCGGCGCCCGGTGGCTGATCGGCTGACGGTTCAGTCTGTAGAGGTACTGCCCTATGGCGTCGACGCGACGCTGTATCTCGCAACCAATGGTCCGGAAGGCGAGCCTATTCGCGCTGCAGCACAGCAAAAGCTCTCGGGGTTCGTTACCCAGCGTCGTCGCTTGGGGGTTGAGATTTCGGAATCAGCAGTCCATGCGGCGCTGCACGTTGAGGGCGTGCGCAAGGTAGTCCTCCATAACTGGAAAGACATCAAGCCAACCCCCTACCAGGCGGCCTACTGCACAAGCGTAAGCGTCGTAGTCGGTACCGAACTATGACGCCCCTTCTACCGCCCAACGCCCAAACGCTGGAGCAACTGGCCGCCTCGGCATTGCAGCAGATCGAGCGCGTCCCGATCCCTATCCGTGACCTGTCCAACCCCGATCGGTGCCCACTTGCACTACTGCCCTACCTCGCGTGGGCATTTTCGGTGGATCGCTGGGACGAGCGCTGGCCCGAAGCGATAAAGCGCAGGGTCATCAAGTCCTCGTACTTCGTGCACTCCCGCAAAGGAACGATCGGCGCGCTGCGCCGGGTCGTTGAACCTCTGGGCTATCTGCTCGATGTCCAGGAGTGGTGGCAGCTCAAGCCCGAGGGCGTCCCGGGCACATTCCAACTCAAAGTCGGCGTCCTGGACACGGGCATCACAGACGAGATGTACCAAGAGCTGAGCGCGCTGATCGACGACGCCAAGCCCCTTACCCGCCATTTGATCGGGCTGGCTATCAGCTTGGAGACAAACGGCCGCACTTATCTGAGCGCCTCGATCAGCGAGGGCGATGTAATTGACGTTTACCCACCGCAGCAACGAGACATCGAAGTCTCGGGTGTGATCGGCCGGGGTGGGCGAGAAACCACTGTAGACACCCTGGACGTGTATTCATGACAGACCAAAACTCGCAGTTCTTCGCAATCCTCACGAATATCGGTGTCGCAAAGCAGGCCAACGCAGACGCACTCGGCATTGCTTGGAAGATCACCCAGATGGGTGTTGGTGACGCCAATGGCACGGATCCTCAACCTGATGCCAAGCAGAAGACGCTGATTCGAGAGTGGCGCCGAGCGCCGCTCAATGAGCTCAAGCAGGACCCAAGCAACCCGGCCATCATCATCGCCGAGCAGGTCATCCCTGCAGAGATCGGCGGCAACTGGATCCGCGAGATCGGCCTATACGACGCGGACGGCGATCTGGTTGCTGTCGCAAACTGCGCGCCTTCGTACAAGCCGACGCTCGCCCAGGGATCAGGGCGGACTCAAGTGGTTCGCATGAACTTGATTGTCAGCAACTCGGCCAACGTCGAGTTGAAAATAGACCCATCGGTGGTGCTCGCGACTCGTGCTTTTGTTGAGCAGCGTCTAGCCGATGAGATTGCCAGACTGGATTCAAAGCAGTCGGTGCGTGTAGCCACAACGGGCCCGATCGCGCTTTCCGGGCTGCCAGTGCTGGAGGGTGCCCAATTGGTCGCTGGCGACCGGGTGCTGGTGAAAAATCAGGCTAACGGTCGTGAAAACGGCATCTGGATCGCGGCTGCAGGCGTCTGGTCTCGGGCGACCGATGCTGATGCCAGTGCCGAAGTCACGCCGAATCTGCTGGTCAGCGTCGAAGAAGGCGCAACCCTTGCGGACACCCTGTGGCAGTTGACGACCAATGCGCCGGTCGTCTTGGGCTCCACTGCGCTGGTGTTCGAACGGGTGGCGGGGCCGAACGGGGTAATCCCGGGCACTTACCGACAGGTCACCGTCGATATCCGGGGGCTGGTGGTTGCGGGGAGCAATCCCACGACCTTGGGCGGATACGGCATCGGCGATGCTTACACCAAAACGGAAATCGACGCCAAGAACGCGCTGCTACAGCCCAAGCTCGGCTTTACCGCCGTGCAGCAAGGGACCGGCGCGGGCCAGCAGGCCAACACCGTCAGAATCGGTTGGTCGGGAACGGTGCTCAAGGCTGCGATCGATAATACGGACCTTGGCAATCTCTGGTATGCCGGCAACTTCGACCCCAACAGCAAAGCCAATTGGGGGTCGACGCTGGCCGCCTACGGCATCACCAATGCCTACACCAAGGCGGAGACGGATGCGCAGGTTGCGACCCGCCTAGTAAGGGACTGGATTTCTGCAGCCGGCTTCCAGGCCAACGACCCGACCTTGCCATATATGCGTCGTGAAAGTGACTCTCAGATTTTCTTTTTGCAGCCGCGCCTCGGTTTTACGCCGGTACAGAACGGCGGGGGCATTGGTCAGAATAACAATCCGATCAAGATGGGTTATTCGCCCAGCGGCGTGAAAGTGACGGTGGACGCCACCGACATGGGGAACTTGTGGTACTCGGGAAACTTCGACCCTAACAGCAAAGCTAACTGGGGTACGACGCTGGCCGCATATGGCATCACCAATGCTTACACCAAAGCAGAGTCAGATGCTCGAGATACTCAACGGGCTTTGTCAGACGCAATTACGCATGTCGGCTTTGCAGCCGACAACGTTGCCCTCCCTTACCTGCGCCGAACATCTGACGGGCAGGTTTATTACCTGCAACCACGCCTGGGCTATACGCCTATTGAGCAAGGCGGCGGCGCCGGTATGGGGGCCAACAAAGTGCGTCTCGGCTACAACGCGGCCGGAAGTCTGCGGCTTCAAGTTGATGCGACGGACATGGGCGATCTGATCAGCGATCAGAACTTAGGCCCAAAGATCGGCGGGCTGGGCTTGAATGGCGTCGGCTCCTACGCCTTCGCAACGGTTATCACCTCTCAGGGGCAGGTCAACCAGGGCGGGTTAGTTGCGGGTACTAATCTGCGGTACAGCTCAACCAATTCCGGCGACGGCGCGGCCAATACTTCCGGCTCCATTGGAGTGGGCACTTGGCGAGTCCACGGGGCTTTTACCAATTTCGAAAGAACACTCTTCCAAAGAGTTAGCTAAGGGGAAATATATGTTTACTGTACTAAGTGCGCGTGAGCCACGCTGGGCTGACTTGGCCCATACTTCAATTACACTGCAAGTGCTGTTTGAGGAAAACAAAGATACTTATGGCGAAGTACCCTTTGCGGCATCCCCAGATGATACGGAGCCACACGGGGTCGAGCTGTACGAGCGGGCGGTCGCTGGGGAGTTCGGCGAGGTTCAAGAACCGACCATTGAAATGATCCAAGCTCAAGTGATGTGCCGACGGGTATCCATCTCAGCAGCCGCTACCGCGCGGATCAATGAGCTCGCCGCAACCGTGGACACTCTGCAAGACGCAATCTCCTTCAACCTGGCAACAGACACACAGATTGCTTCTCTACCGAGTATCGAGGTGGAACTGAGTGCATGGCGGCTGTACCGGGCGAAACTCGCTCAATTGGACACGCAGCCAGGCTACCCGAGCAAATTCGCCTGGCCTGAAGAACCTGTGGGGCCTTTTGTAGCTCCTGTTGAGGAAGGCGAATCGCTCCCAACAGTGGGGGTGTCAAAAGAAGAACTGCCAAGGACATGAGCGCTTCCTGAGTTCGCCATTCGCCCAACGCCCCGCTAAAGCGGGGCATTTTCTTTGTATTAACCCCTGCTACATGGCACCTAACTCGCCCCCCAGTCCCGCGCGCGTCACCCTGCTCTCATTGCCCCCCACGCGCAGGTTCTCACATGCCAACCGATTATCATCACGGCGTCCGAGTCGTCGAAATCAACGAGGGCTCACGCCCTATTCGCACCGTCGCCACTGCCGTAATCGGCATGGTCTGCACCGCCGAAGATGCGGATGCGGCGACTTTTCCGCTCAACAAGCCCGTCCTCCTGACTGACGTACTGACCGCCAGCGGCAAAGCCGGAGTAAAAGGCACTCTTGCACGAAGCCTGGATGCGATCGCCGATCAGGCCAGCCCCGTCGCCGTTGTCGTTCGTGTCGCCGAGGGCGCGGACGCCGCCGCCACCAGCTCCAATGTGATCGGCGGTGTGAGTGCCAATGGTCAGTACACAGGTTTGAAAGCGCTCCTGGCCGCAGAGGTCCAGTTGGGGGTTCGTCCACGCATTCTGGGTGCTCCTGGTCTGGACAGCCTCCCGGTGACTACCGAGCTGGTCGCGATCGCCCAGAAGCTTCGCGGGTTCGCATATGCCAATGCCTGGAACTGCGAAACCGTGTCCGAGGCCATCGCATACCGCGAGAACTTCGGCGCGCGCGAGCTGATGACCATTTGGCCCGACTTCATCAACTTCGACACTGCTTTGAACGCCGAAGCACCGGCTGCAGCGGTGGCGCGCGCTTTGGGCCTGCGAGCAAAAATTGACCAGCAAACGGGCTGGCACAAGACCCTATCCAACGTGGCCGTCAACGGCGTGACGGGTCTGAGCAAAGACGTTTACTGGGACCTGCAGAACCCCGACACCGATGCAGGACTGCTGAACGCTGCGGACGTGACGACGCTGATTCGCCGCGACGGATTCCGTTTCTGGGGCTCGCGCACCTGCAGCGACGATCCGCTGTTCGCTTTCGAGAACTACACACGAACCGCACAGGTACTGGCCGACACGATGGCCGAGAACCACTTCTGGGCCGTGGACAAGCCGATGCACCCGAGCCTAGTGCGCGACATCGTGGAAGGCATCAACGCCAAATTCCGTGACCTGGTGCGCCAGGGGTATCTGATCGGCGGCGAGTGCTGGTACGACGAGGCAGCAAACGACAAGGACACCCTCAAGGCCGGCAAGCTCTTCCTGGACTACGACTACACGCCGGTGCCGCCGCTGGAGAACCTGAACCTGCGTCAGCGCATCACCGATCGTTACCTGGTCGACTTCGCCAGCCGCGTAAACGGCTGATCCCCCCATTGAATAGCGCGGCCACGGCCGCGCCTACAGGAGAGCGCCACTATGGCTCTGCCCAAAAAACTCAAGAACATGAACCTGTACAACGACGGCGTCAGCTACGTCGGTCAGTGCAAGACCGTCACCCTGCCGAAGCTGGGCCGCAAGCTGGAAGCCTGGCGCGGCGGCGGTATGGATGGCCCGGTGAAGGTTGACCTCGGCCACAGCGACGACGGTATCACCCTGGAATGGACGCTCGGCGGCTGGGACCTCACCGCGCTGCGTCAATACGGCGCCGTATCAGTCAGCGGCGTCCAGCTGCGTTGGGCTGGTTCAATCCAGCGGGACGACGACGAGCAGGTTTCCGCTGTGGAAGTGGTTGTCCGCGGCCGGCATGAAGAGATCGACATGGGCGACTCGGAAGGCGGCGAAGACACCGAGCACAAATTCAACACCGCCTGCAGCTACTACAAGCTGACGATCGACGGAAGCGTCGAGGTGGAAATCGACCTGCTCAACTTCATTTTCGTCGTCAACGGCGAGGACAGGCTCGCCGCACATCGAAAGGCGATCGGCCTATAAGCACGCCGCAACGCGCCGGCCCTACCGGCGCCTCACTCTCCATCACGGGTACCAATCATGACCACCACCGAAGCCACCAACGAAGTTACCGCCGTCGAGCTGAACCCGAACACCGTCATCCTGGACAGCCCGATCAAGCGCGGCTCGTCCGAGATTCACGAGGTCACTCTTCGCAAACCCATGGCAGGCGAACTGCGCGGGGTAACGCTGACCGACCTTCTGCAAATGGACGTACTGGCCCTGCGCAAAGTGCTCCCGCGCATCACAAACCCGACCTTGACCGAACACGAAATCGGCCAGATGGATCCTGCAGATCTGGTGCAGATGGCGAGCTTGGTAACTGGTTTTTTGTTGCCGAAGTCGGCGAAGGCGGATGCGTCCCTCGTTGCGTAGATGACGCAATGGCGGACATCGCCGTGATTTTCCACTGGGGACCAGCGGCAATGGATCCACTGTCCCTGACCGAACTGATGGACTGGCGCGAACGCGCCCGCGTGCGAAGTGGGGCTAAGGATGAATGACAAGCTGCGGCTGGAAGTACTGCTGTCGGCGATCGACAAAGTAACCGGCCCCCTGAAAAAGATCACCGCCGGGAGTACTTCCACTTCGCGCGCGCTCAAAGCGGCCCGGGACCAGCTCCGGGAGCTGAACGCCCAACAGTCCAATATCTCCAGCTACACACGTCAAAAAGAAGCGGTTCGCCAGTCCTCCGAGGAGCTCGCCAAGGCGCAAAACAGATTGCGCGCGCTGCGCGAGCAGCTGCAGGGCATGGACGCGCCCACCGCCGCCTTCCAAAAATCGTTCGTCAACGCGAGCAGCGCTGTTGAAAAGCTGACCAACAAACATACTGCCCAGCGATCGGAACTGCAGCGGCTGATCCCGCTGATGCGATCGACGGGCGCTGACACCCGCAACCTCGGAGCCACCGAGCGCCGTCTAAAGAGCGAGATCGAGGCGGCGAACATCGCCATCCAATCGCAGAAAGACCGGCTATCCGCGCTCGCCAAGCAGCAGGAGCGCGTGTCCCGAGCACAGAAGAACTATTCCAAGGGCAAGGAACTAGCCGGCAACGCGGCCGTAGCAGGCGCGAGTGCCGGCGCAGTCGGCGCCGCCGCCGGCATGCCGATTCTGGGCATGGTCAAAAACTACGCCTCCTACGAAGACGCCATGGCAGGCGTCGCAAAGCAGGTCAGCGGCGCCCGGGATGACAATGGGCAACTGACGGCGACCTATTACGAAATGGGCGCGGCCATCAAGAAGATGGCCGAGACAATCCCCATGGCGACGACCGATATCGCCGCCCTGGTGGAAGGCGGCGCCCGGATGGGCGTCGAAGGTAAAGACAATCTCCTCGAATTCGCGCGCGTCGCGGCGACAGCGGCAACTGCCTTCGAACTTCCGGCCGAGCAAGTGGGCGAAAACCTTGCGCGAATTGCCCAGCTCTACCATCTGCCGATTAAGAACGTCAGCCAGTTGGGTGATGCGATCAACTTCCTCGACGACAACGCCATGTCCAAGGGCAAAGACATCATCGACGTGATGCAGCGCACTGCAGGCGTCACGGCTTCGGTCGGGATGTCGTTCAAGGATGCGGCGGCGCTGGGCTCCACGTTTCTGACGTTGGGGGCATCGTCAGAGATCGCGGCGACTGCAACGAACGCGATGATTCGCGAGCTGGCTATCGCCACCCAGCAGCCCAAGCGCTTCGTCAAAGGTCTGCAGGCGATCGGGCTGGAAGCGAAATCCGTCCAGGACGGCATGACCAAAGACGCCACCGGCACGATTCAGAAGGTGATGGAGGCGGTCAACAAGCTGCCGAAGAACAAGCAGCTGGGCGTCATGACTCAACTGTTCGGTAAGGAGTACGGGGACGATGCCGCCAAGCTCGCGTCGAACCTGGGCGAATACAAGCGTCAGCTCGATCTGGTGAATGGCGCAAAGGCCGCACCTAAACGCGACGGCTCGATGCAGCGCGAGGGTGATATCCGGGCCGACCTGCTTTCCGCTCGCTGGCAGATGGTACAAAACCGGATGTTCAACCTAAGCAGCGCGCTGGGCGCCACCTTGCGGCCGGCGCTGATCGAGCTGGTCAACGGTTTGAACGGCGTTATGTCCCGCCTGACCGCCTGGGCAGACGCTAACCCTGGCCTGGTGCTGGGAATTCTGAAAGTCGTCGCCGGCATCGCCGCTCTGTCCATCGGGTTCAGCTCTGTTGCACTCGCCCTGGCGACAACGCTCGGCCCTTTCCTGGCGGTGCGTTACGGCCTGGCGCTGATCGGAATCAAACTGCCGTCGCTCATTGGGATGATGATCAACCTGGGGTCGAAGGTGCTGCCCTTTGTGGGTCAGGCGTTCATGTGGCTCGGCCGGCTGTTCTTGACCAACCCGATCGGCCTGGCAATCTCCGCGATCGCTCTCGCTGCATACCTGATCTATGCCAACTGGGACAAGGTGAAAACCTACTTCGCAAGTGCCTGGGAGGAAATCAAACAGGGCTTCAGCGGGGGCATCGGCAGCATCCTGAAGACGATCGCAAATTTCAGCCCGATCGGCCTGATCTACCAAGCGTTCGCCGCAGTGATGGGATACCTCGGCGTGGATTTGCCGAATAGATTCACCGAGTTCGGCGGCATGATCATCGCGGGACTAGTCAGCGGCATCAAGAATGCTATGGGGTCGGTCAAAACCGTCATCTCTGATGCTGGCACTAACACTATCGACTGGTTCAAGGAGAAGCTCGGGATTCATAGCCCGTCTCGTGTCTTCGCGGAGCTTGGCGGGTTCACCATGGCTGGACTGGCGCAAGGGCTAACCGGGGCGCAAGCGGGTCCGCTCAACGCGATTAAAGCGGTGGGCGCCCTTCTGACCAAGGCCGGTACAGTTACCGTCGACACGCTCGTCAATACTGGCACAGCACTGAACCCCGCCGCGTCGTTGGGGAACAGCCCGACAACTCCAGCAACTGAGGCGGGTAGCCATAGCGGCGTGCTTGAAGCTGTCATGAGGATGGGTAAGCAACTGGCGCAAGTCGGTGCAATTGCGACTGGCGTGGCTGGCGCGCCTGGTCTGATTGCGGTCGATAACAGACCGCCTATCGCCTCTGTTTCCCCACAGCCGGTCGTGCAGTCGGCCCCGGACCACATCGAAATCAACATTCACGCAGCCCCGGGCATGGATGCGGCCGCGATCGCTCGAGCGGTTTCTGCCGAGCTCGATAAACGTCAAAACGCGAAGCGGGCTCGGGCGCGCAGTTCGCTGTATGACCAGGAGTAAACGACCATGATGATGGCCCTCGGCATGTTCATCTTCAGCCTTGAGACGTTGGTGTACCAGGAGCTGCAGCGGCAAACGGAATGGCGGCACGGTTCCACCTCCCGCATCGGCACCAATCCGGCACGTCAGTTTCTCGGACGAGGCGACGATTCGATCACGCTTCCCGGCGTTCTCCTGCCGGCACTCGCTGGCACCCCGTTAAGCGTCGACACGCTGCGTTACATGGCCGACACCGGCAAGGCTTACCCGTTGGTCGAGGGGACCGGCCGCATTCTCGGCATCTGGGTGATCGAAAGCATCAACGAGACGCGTACGCTTTTCTTCCAGGACGGCGCAGCGCGTCGAATTGAATTCACTATCGCGTTGAAACGCATCGACGACGGCCGCGTTGATTTGCTCGGCTCTGCCGTAAGCAGCGCGGGCAACATTTTGAGGGCCGTCTTGTGATCGATGAGGCTATTGACCAAGTTGACCGCTACCTGGACAGCGCGCAGAAATCCATGCGCGAGGCGAAGGCTTACCCCAGCCCTATCTGCCGTCTGATGGTCGACGGCCGCGATATTACGGCGGCGGTGGAAAAGCGCCTGGTCAGTATTGAGCTCACTGATAACCGCGGACTCGAGGCGGACCAGTTGGACGTGACGCTTTCCGACCATGACGGCCTGCTGGTGATCCCGCCCAAGGGGGCCACGCTTCGAGTCTGGCTCGGATGGAGCGATACGGGGCTGGTCGACAAGGGTTCGTTTACAGTCGATGAAACTGAACACAGCGGCGCTCCTGATCAACTGAGCATTCGAGCGAGGAGCGTCGATTTACGCGCAGGGCTCAAGGTCAAGCGCGAGCGCAGCTGGCATCGCCAGACGATTGGCGCCGTAATTACAGCGATCGCAGGGGCTTACGGGCTCGCGCCAGTCATCAGCGCGGTGTTGAACGTCATCGAGCTGGTGCATCTCGACCAGGCGAATGAATCGGATGCGAATTTGCTGACGCGTCTGGGCCAGGAGTACGACGCGATCGCCACGGTCAAGGCAGACAGATTGCTGTTCCTGCCAATCGGCAGGGCGACCAACGCGAGCGGATTGAATCTGCCTCACGTCACACTCACACGGCTCGATGGTGATCAGCACCGCTTTCTGCAGGCGGACCGTGACAGCTACACCGGCGTGCGGGCCTTCTACTACGACGTTAACAGCGCCGAGAAAAAGAGCGCCATTTCCGGCGGCGGGGAGAACATCAAGGATCTGAGGCACTCTTTCACGGATCGGAAAAGTGCCCTCGTTGCGGCGCGGGCGGAGTGGAACCGACTGCAGCGCGGGACCGCGACACTGAGCTACACGCTCGCCCACGGGCGACCAGATCTGGCGCCGGAGCTGACGTACACGCTGACAGGAATCAAGCAAGAGATCGCCGACATCATCTGGCTCGGCGGCAACGTCAAACACAGTTTCACCTCGGACGCGTTCACCACCAGTCTGGAGCTGGAATCGCAGCTGCCGGACGGGGACGAAGTTGCCGAGCTCGCGGAGGATGGCAAAAGCTACACGGGCATCATCGCCTGGTACCGGGAATCGAAGACCGCCAAACAGCACACAGTGACGGCAGGGGATCAGTCACGACCACGTCGGCTCACGCACCTGTACGAAAGTAAGGCGACGGCGAAGCGGGCTGTTGAGAGGGAGAATAAACGGCTGCAGGCAAAAAACAGCGCGCCTACTACCGGGACTCCGGCGTGACCGGCCGGAGCACAGTTGCGAAAATCGGGCCTATTTCGTCCGGGTCAGCATTTCTGCCAGGCGTTGCAGGTACGCCTGATCGGTTTCCGACATCTGGCGATACCGCTGGAGCAACGCCTGCTCCAGCTGGGTCAATTTCAAGTCGGGACAATCGTTGTTTCGAGCATCCTGCTCAAGCCTCTCCAAAACGCCTCGATCCAACATGCTTAACACTCCTGAGAAACGGTAAGCATCGACGGTTTCACAGGAATCTAAATAGCCAAACGCGGCCACTTTCGGCTATCAGCGATGGAAGGAATGATGGGCCAAATGTTTCATGGCGCTTAGGATCCAGTCGTTGGATTGACGCTCCCAGTGTTCATTTCAGCAAGCCCAGTCACGACACGTCGGGCCACAGCCTGATCGGCGGCACTCAGCGACCGGAAGGAGCAAAGCAACTCGGCCTCAATTCCGGATTGTGCTTCTACAGACCGGTCACGGGTCCCGAAGAGAACGTACATGACATCGATCCCAACTTTCGCGATAGCCAACAGATACGCCGTGTCCGGGTTCTGCCGGCCGCGCTCGTAGTTACCTTGGGAGTTGCGTTTCACCCCTCCAATATCTGCCAGCTCGTTTTGATTAATTCCAAGCCGGTCGCGCTCTTCCCGGAGCCGCTCGCCCAAAGTTTTTTCCAAGGAATCTCCGCATACACAAATTTTTGGCACGCACCGCTTTACACAGCCAATTTCTTGGGCATAATGATGGCACTTCCAACACGATTGAACACACATGAACACTATGCCCGTCCTCCTTACAACCGAGCAAGCCCGCGCAGAACTTGACCGCAACGGCATAACGATCGCCCAGTTCTGCCGCAAACATGCCCTGAACAAAAATTTGGTCAGCGACCTGTTGAACGGCCGGAAGAAAGGCGTCCGAGGCGAGGCCCGACGAGCAGCAGTACTCCTGCGGATCAAAGACGGCGCGATAGCAAAATAATGGCAATTCGTCCGACCAGGAACGAGAAGATGAAACGCACCGTTCTAGAAACCCGCCGCCAAGTCGTAAGTGCAGTGATCTGCGCCTACCCCGGCGGGCGCGATTGCGCAGCACCTCGGCTCGGCATGTCGGTAAAGAAGTTTGATAACCACGCTTACGAAAATGCCGGCAGTCGCCCTCTGACGGACGAGCAAATCTGCCTTTTGGAATCACAGACAGGCACGACCCATCTGCCGGACTTCGTATGCGGCCTGTACGGGGGCGTATTCGTTCCCGTTGCCGAGGCAGGTGAACTGGACAACCTTGATCTGTATGCACGTTCAATCAACACCGCCGTCAAGCGCGGTCTTGTCGACGCCATCATTGCCAAGGCCCTCGAAGATGGGGTCATCAATGACTGCGAAGTGCAAGACATCCTCGCCGCGCATCGTGCGCACGTAGCAGCCAGACATGAAGAAATTACTGCCGTGATCGTTCTGCACAGAGAACCAGCGAGCAGGTAGGAACCGAAGTAGGCGCAGGAAGCGCCGCCAATTCTCGGCGTCAGCCGAAGGCCGCAACTCGCGGCGGGGAGAACAAGTGAGCACCTACAAATTGGTATGTCCGCACTGCCGGGGGCGAATGCGCATCCGCACCAGTGAGGGCACGCATATCTTTTTGCGTATCGCCTACCTGCAATGCACTAACGAGGCGTGTGGCTGGTCGGTCCGCGCCGAGTTTGAAATGACTCACGAAATGAGCCCGTCCGGCATGCCAAACCCGTCAGTCCGCCTGCCAGTGGCACCGGTCGCGATTCGCCGGCAAGCGATGAAGAAGGATGGCGAACAACAGATGGATCTACTGGGATTGGAGACGGCCTGATGCAAATCGTACTGAAAGCGCAGAACCCGGAACTTGAGTATCGCTCGACGATGCAGAGCGCGGCCCTGTGCTTCATGCAGCGTCACCAAAGCGAGCACCTGGACAATGACCAACAGCTCTTCGTCCGGGCGGTGACGTATCTGCAGACCACTCTCGAAGTGCCCCTCTATCTTGCAGAGATGCTCGCGGGCCTTGCTTACAGCGAGCTGCGTTCCACTGGAGATCAGCGCCGGCTAAACCTTGCCAACAGCAGCGAATCCGTGGCGGTGCTTACTGACCCCACCACCGGCAACTCCTACGCCATCCCCGTCGCCCATATTTTCGAGCAATTGATCGACGTGCCCGGGCAGCGACAGCCCCCCCCGACTATCTGAACAACTAGCACGACCCAGAGCGTATGGGTTTGGGCGAATTGCGCCCGAAATCAGGGATACAGCCATGAGCACAGCACTTTCAATCCGAATGGACCTGAGCAAGAGCCTTGCGGAAGCCTTGCAGTACGAGCTGCGCGAGCGGCTACGCATTGGGATTCAAGAGCACTGGTATTCGGATGAGTTTCGGCGCGTCCCTGACGGTCTGCGCTCCGGCGCGATCCTTTCCGCTTACCCGGCTCTGGCAGCACAAAAAACCACTCTCGGCGCCTTACAGGCCGCCATAAGTAAGCAGGCTTGACGATGGAAGACGTGATCCGGGCTGACGTATTGACCCGACTCGAAAATGACTACGGGCTGAAGCATCGTGCCGGCACTGATTTCATGCGCGGCGGTGTATGCCCGGCATGCGGCAAAAAAGAGCTCTACTCCAGCTTCGTGAACCCGTGGTTCATCAAGTGCGGCCGGGAAAGCAAGTGCGGTCAGCAGTGGCACGTTAAAGAGCTGTACGACGACATTTTCGACGACTGGAGCAAACGGGCGCCGGCAACTGATGATCAGCCCACTGCCACGGCTCGCGCCTACCTGGAGTTCGCTCGTGGGTTCAAGATGGACCTAGTCGCAGGCCTGTTCACTCAAGAGAGCTACTTTGATCGGGATTTGGAGATCGGATCGGCAACCGTGCGCTTCCCTTTGGAGCGCGGGGGTTATTGGGAACGCCTGATCGACCGACCTCACCGGTTCGGAAAGAAGAAGGCTCGGTTCAAGCCGAAGGAATCGTACAGGGGCTATTGGTGGTGTTCCCCGCACGTCGACCTCTCCAACACCCGCGAGCTCTGGATTGTCGAGGGGATCTTTGACGCCATTGCCCTGCAGCACAACGATATCGACGCTGTCGCCGCGATGTCGTCCAACGCCTTCCCGGAAGCTTCGCTCAAGGCGCTGATCACGCTACGGGCTGGCAGTCTCCCAAGGCTTGTATGGGCGTTGGACAATGAACCAGGCGCACACAAGTACACGCGCAAATGGGTGGCAATGGCCCGTGCGATGGGGTTTGAGTGTACTGCCGCGCAGATCCCGCAGCGTGATGCGCGAAAGGTGGACTGGAACGATCTGCATCAGCGCTGGGCGTTTATCGACGACGAAGCCGACCGGCAGAAGCGGTTGGACGGCGACCTCGCCGAAGCACGCCACCACGGCGCCCTGCTGATCGCGGAGAGTGCCTCGGAAAAAGCGCTGCTGATGTACGACTGGCGCGAGCGCGAAGAATTTCACTTCGGCTTCGAGTCCCGCCTGTACTGGTGGAAGCTGGACATCAGCAAGTTCAACAGCGCCATGCAGGCGCTGGAGACGAGCGAAGACCACGATGAGCAGCAGCTGAATAACAAGGCCATGCGCGAAAAGGCGCTGCGCATGTCCGGCTGCGTGGTCGAGATCGCCAACTGCTACCCGCAGGCCCTTTATTTCCAGCGCAACGAGATCACCGACGAGTCCTGGTACTTCTTCCGAGTCGACTTCCCTCACGACGGCGTGTCGGTAAAGAACACGTTCACCGGCGGCCAGGTCGCGGCCGCGAGCGAATTCAAGAAGCGCCCTCTGGGCATGGCTGCAGGCGCCGTGTTCACCGGCAGCGGTCAGCAGCTCGACAAGATCATGAAGGACCAGCTATTTGCGATCAAAACGGTCCAGACGATCGACTTCGTTGGCTACAGCAAAGAGTACGCCTGCTATGTCTACGGAGACATGGCAATCAAGGATGGTCAGGTCGTGGCGGTCAACGACGAGGAGTTCTTCGAGTTCGGAAAACTGCGACTCAAGACTTTGCAAAAGGCCGTGCCGGTACGCATTCAGCGCGATCCAAAGGAATACAGCGATGAATGGGCAAAGCTGCTTTGGACGTGCTTCGGCGCCCAGGGCGTGGTCGCGCTGGCTTTCTGGTTCGGATCATTGTTCGCCGAGCAGATCCGGGCTCGTTACCAGTCGTTCCCCTTCCTGGAAGCAACAGGCGAAGCCGGGGCCGGTAAAACCACGCTGCTTAACCTACTGTGGAAATTGCTGGGACGGTCTGGCTACGAAGGTTTCGACCCGTCCAAATCGACCAAGGCCGGCCGAAGCCGGTTGATGGGTCAAGTTTCCGGGATGCCTGTGGTACTGCTGGAATCTGACCGAAGCGGCGATGACAAATCACACGCCAAGAACTTTGAATGGGACGAGCTGAAGGATTACTTCGGCGGCGGCACATTGGCGACCAAGGGCGTCAAGACGGCCGGTAACGAAACCTACGAGCCGCCGTTCAGGGGCACGATTGCCATCAGCCAGAACGCTCCGGTCGTAGCGTCCGAAGCCATCATGACGCGAATCGTTAAGCTGCATTTCGTCCGCCCTATTGTCACTCCGGCAAGCCGCGAGGCTGCTGACAAGCTCACAGCGCTGGACGGCAACAAGCTCAGCCATTTTTTGCTGCAAGCGGTCAAGCGTGAAGCCGACGTCATGTCCACCCTTGCGGACAAGATCCCGGCTCACGAAGCCCGCCTGCGCCGGCTGCATACCCACTGCGTCAGCTGCGATACCGCATACCCGCCTGATAGCGAAAAGTCTGCGTGCCAGAAGTGCGGCAACCAGCTGCGCGGATACATTCGGGTCGAGCGGATCGTAAAGAACCACGCGCAGCTTCTCGGCCTGGTTGACTGCATTCGTGCGCTGGTCCCACTGACTGACGCACAAATTACGGCGACGCAACGCTGCATCGTCGGAATGGCGATCGAGCGCCAGAGCTCGATCAGCGCAGACCACCCAGTAGTGGCCGAATTCTGGGAGGTTTACGACTACCTGCAAAGCCTGGACGCCGAAGGGCCAGTGGTAAACCACAGCAAAAAAGACAACGTCATCGCCATCAACCTCAACGAGTTCGTCGAGCGCGCCGCCGAGCATCGCCAGAAGCTGGCCGACGTCAGCGAGCTTCGCGATCGCCTTAAGGAATCCCGCCGGCACAAGTTTCTGGAATCGAATAAGTCCGTGGACAGCAAGGTCCGGGCTCACCACGCCATGCGACACAACAACACGATCACCAAGTCACCAATCGTCAAATGCTGGATTTTTCAGGCGTAGGGCTGCAACCCACGTCGAACAGCCCTGAAAGGAGAGAACCATGCAGATTCAAGTCGTCGCCGGCACCGCGCAGGCGCAACAAAGCCGCGTTACCGAGCTGCTCGACGAATTGGGCAATGACCAGCGCAAAACCGTCCAGGCGGAAGCATATGGGCCCAACGGACTGGTCGACATTCTGGAGGTCCGTGGCGCCGATGGTCAGCGGGAGATCCTGGTGCTCAATTGCACGCGGCGGCAAATTCAATCGGTGCTGGATTGGCAGTCATGCGAGGAAGACAACGATCAGTTTATAGACCTGGTGCTGTACCTGGTGCGAATGCCAGACAGCGACCTGTAACGCCGGCTGCAACCGGCAACCCCGGAAAGGAGAGAACCATGCGCAACACCGAACCACTTGAACAAGCCGCTCGCGGCGCCCTACTGGGGCAGTTGTTGGGAGCAGTGCTGACTGTGACGCTGATCGCAATCGTCGCGGTTCAGGTTCCGGATCTGATGATCTGGATCCTTCGCTAGTAATCCAAATGAAGTCGGTGCCATAGGGCTGCAACCCCATGGCACCTACCACCCCTGAAAGGAGAGAACCATGCAAGCTCAAACCCTCAACGGCAGCGCGGCCGAGGCTACCATGAACACGATTTGCGTTGGTGATCAGGTCACATACGTGAAGATGACTGCAACAGCCGGCGGCTATGGCCTCTCGGTCAAAGAAGCCAAGGTCATCGCGATCGACGGCTCCGTTGCTCGCCTCCGCGGCCGAAACGGTCGTACCGGCACCCAACCATTGCAGAAGCTCACCCCTGCAGGTCAGAGGAATGCCCTGACACGCGCTTTGTT
This sequence comes from Pseudomonas sp. W5-36, assembly GCF_046540455.1. Lineage (NCBI taxonomy): Bacteria > Pseudomonadati > Pseudomonadota > Gammaproteobacteria > Pseudomonadales > Pseudomonadaceae > Pseudomonas > Pseudomonas sp. W5-36. Next base: position 281,573 of record NZ_JAXCIQ010000002.1, read on the forward strand.
GGGTGACGCGTAATGAACGTACTCGCCGAGCAGGCGCTTGAGCGGGCCCGCGCGAAAATCCCGCGCAGGAAATCCAGCCGACGCTATTGGACCAACCGGGAAATGGAGCTGCTGTCCGCGCTGTATCCGGACCATCCCGGTTCTGCCGTTGCTGAGCGCCTCGATCGGCCGCTCAGCGCTGTACACGCCAAAGCAAAAGCCATGGGCATCAAGAAGAGCGCCGCCTTTTTTGGCGGGCCCCATTCCGGCCGTCTGGATGGCTTACGCGGTGCGGCATCCCGGTTCCAAAAAGGCAACTCCTCCTGGAACAAGGACAAGCCGTTTCCCTCCCGGGGGCGTTCATCTGAAACGCAGTTCTCCAAAGGTGGCATGCCGCACAACCATGTGCCCGTAGGCACCGAGGTTATGGCTACAGATGGTTATCTCAAGATCAAGGTGGCCGAGCCCAACGGCTGGGAATGGACTCACCGGCGCAACTGGGAAGCGGCGCACGGTGTCATTCCGAATGGCATGGTTTTGGTGTTCAGGACAGCAGACCGGACGGACTGCTCAGTCGATAACCTGGAGCTAATCACCCGTAACGAGCTGATGGGTCGTAATACGATCCACCGATTCCCCCCCGAGTTGAAGCAAACCATTCGTCTGTTGGGCAAATTGAAGCGAGCGATCGAGGACAACCAATGAAGAACAAAATGATTGACCTGCGGAATCATCTTTTCGCTACCTTGGAGGCGCTCCAGGACGCAGAAAAGCCGATGGATATTGAAAGAGCGAGGGCGATTGCCGATGTCGGGAAAGTGCTGGTGGATTCTGCGAAAGTAGAAGTCATGTACCTCAAAGCCATGGACGGCGGCGGCAAGAGCACCGGTTTCATTGAATCGGAAGGGGCATTGCCCGCGCCCGGACGAACTCACCAAGAAAACTGACCGGCATCTTCTAATAACGCTGCCCCAGACCAAGCACTAGACTGGCTCGGGAGCAACACCCGCAGAGGCATACATGTCGAGCAACGTCTTGATATTCGAAGACCTGCAGCGCATTACCGGATATCAGCGCCGGTCTGACGTTGAAAGGTCACTCATTGAACAGGGTGTTCGCCTGTTTCGAGGCCGTACCGGCCCCTGGACAACTCTGGACCTCATCAATCAAGCAGCTGGGCTCACCCCAGCATCGAACGAACGGTACGAAATCGACATTTTATGAAGCGAGCGAGGAAGCGGAAGCACAATCCCAATATTCCTGCCCACGTCGACCAGGCCGCCCTTCCGGCGGCCATTTTCTTCGACCAGCGCGGCAGCGGAGTTTGGTACACCCTCCACAGGGATGAAACAGGGAAACAGCGGCGCCGCAATGTGGCGCCTGCAGACGTATCTCTGGCAGAACTACATCGGATCATGGATGAAGCGTCAAACGTCGACAGAGGTACGCTCCGTTACGTCTGTGAGAAGTTTCACGAAAGCGATCGTTATAAAAAGCTCAGGCCAAAGACACACGACGATTACTGCTACTCCCGAGACGTACTGCTGAATATCCCCACCAAGCTGGGTAAGCCGCTGGGCGACCTCGCTGTGAAGAAATTCACCGCCGCCCTGGTACAACGCATCGTCGATCGACTTGCAGACGAGGGAACCCCTTCCAAAGCTGCGCATGCCCTGCGGTACCTTCGGCGGGTGATGCAGTGGGGACGTAACCGCGGCTATCTGGAGATCAACCCAGCGCTGGGCATCGAGGCGCCCATTGAACGCAAACAGCGCCGGCTACCGACACAAAGCGTCATGAACGAGCTGATCGATCGGGCAATGGCTCGCGGCCGACTTGCGCGCAACGAGCCTGGTGGCTGTCCGGAATATCTCCCGATCGTGATGGAGCTGGCCTACCTGTGCAGGCTCCGAGGTATCGAGGTCGTCACCCTCACAGACGCCAATGAGCTGGAAGAAGGGATTTTGACCAACCGACGCAAGGGCAGCAGGGACAGCAGGGACAACATCGTTCGTTGGACGCCGCGCCTGCGAGCGGTGTGGGACAGTGCAAAGGCGTACCGATCACGCACTTGGGAAAAGCGCCGGACGCCCATCCCGATCGCACCACACAGACGACCCATCATCGTGGCGAGCCATGGCGGTACGCTGCGCAAGTCGAGTCTTGATACCGCTTGGCAGCGTTTCATCACACTGGCACTCAAGGACGACGTAATCACGCCCGAGCAGCGTTTCGCGTTGCACGATTTGAAGCGAAGGGGAATCACGGACACCGCCGGCAACCGATCGGACAAGCAGGAGGCCAGTGGTCACCGCGACCCGAAAATGATGGATATCTACGACCATAGCCTGCCAGTGGTAGCCCCCTCAGCCGACTGAGTTTGCTCACATCGATTAATGGCAAGAGCGGCAGAAATCGGCACCAGCAGCCACTGATTGTGCCTACGAAAACCGATGCGGCTCAGTATTCACGCTGCCGCCCCCTATCTGCTGCCACGGCCAAATGCTGGGCGACCTATGCACTAATTAGCAACCGACGTAGAGGGAGCATGGTCTTTGCCCTCTATGACAAATGCTAGCTACCAACATCGTCTAGAGACAGGTCTAACTACCCTCGGCAGACCCAGGTACTTTATCTCTCATGCTCATTGGCTAGAAGACCGTCACACACTGCCTGGAAAACTTGCTACATCGCTCTTCCCACACATCGGTGACAGCGCACGTTTGTTTTCCAGTCAGAAATAGGCGCATGATCATCCCAAGGGAATTAATGAGCGTATCATTTTATCTATATCAGGGTTTACAACCATGCAGCTGAAAGAGCTTTCCGAAAAAGTACGGAACGGCAATTTAATAATTGATTTCGTCTCGCTGGAAATATCGCAGCGATCTTCCACAGGCATCAATCTCACGGGCCACGGTGTGCTGAGGATTGATCCTGATGGTGCCCTGACGTGCGACATTGTGTGCACCAAGGCAGAAGGAATTACGTTGGAAAGATTTAGTGCTGCGTACCCACTGGACCACAGGGATAAGCAACAAGTACTCATGCTCAGGGGTGTTGATCTGTCGGGAAGGGAGTGGCGCGCAGAGAATTTCGCTCTCAGACTGAGTATGCTACGTACTGCTGCGCCATTCAAATGCTCTGTATTGCTTAGCGAAGTTGTGCACGAAGCCCAGCAACAAATTCCATCTCAACTTGAAAACTACCTGTGGTTCCAGTTTTCCGAGACCAGCAATATCCCTAAAAACAAAACAAATTCGATAGACGACTCGTTGGTAGGACAATCTAGAAGTTGGAATCAAACAGATATAACAGTAGGCGAAAGCACGATATCCATAATAGACAATGGGGACCACACTACCGCTTACGTCAATGGCAAGTTTGACGTGGAAGAAATGTATTCCGCGCTAAAATTCTATATAGGTTTCACCAGTGGATCAATGCCAAATGCTTTTTTGATGACTTGCCGGAATAGTTCCAATGTGCGCCACCACATTAGGAGTATTAATAAAAGAATAAACCTTTCCACGATGCCGTATCCCATTGAAGAACATCTTGCACTGAGCGCGGAGGAATGGAACCACAAATATCATTACGAGCTGCTGAGAAACATCATCCACGTTCAAAACAAAAATCCGTTATTTTACGAAAGTACAGTAAGCCAGTGGAAGAGAACATGGCAGGGATTTACCGCACAGCAGTCTCTAGCGGCCCTTGCTTTAACGGTCTCTATAGAAGGCTTGCTGATAGACTTATTTATTCCGCAACTAAAAAAAGATATTGAAAGTGCAGATTTCGAAAAAACGAAACGTGAAATAATTGAAAAATTGACTACTCTCAAGATCGATGAGAAACATGTCGAGACATTGGTCGACGGGGTAAACCGCTGGGGAAATATTCATGCAAGTGCCGCGCTGAAAATTCTTGCCGATAAAGGGCTGATTACAAAGCAAGAGGTACAAGCGTGGAAAGACCTAAGAAACGGATCTACTCATCCTAAGTTCTCCGATGCCACTCCGGAGAGGGAAAGTAAGGAGTTGAAAAGGCTAACCCACTGCCTTAATCTTTACTATAAACTTAACCTGAATATCTATGCATATAAAGGGGGGCATGTGATTTATGATAGAGACAATACTATGAGTGTAATATTTCCCAGCATAAGAATTTTCGATCCCCTCGACGATCATTCAGCGTCGCTCAGCGTCTCTCCAGCGCAGGATTAAACCCACTGTTGCCGCTGGTGCCCATCAGAGTGATGGCATCTCGAGCAGCAGTTAAGAACTATCTCCAGTGTTTGGGCGCCGATGAGCAGCACGAAATGCTTTTGGCAGTTGATGAGCGATTAAGTCGGTGGGCGCAGTCAACGTATGCTCATATCAGTTTGCTAGGTGTGGTCCCCCGACGATATCGGTGTGTGAGTTGAGTGCATTGCCAGACCATCGAAGGGTGATTCTCAGCTGGAATTACACCGGCAGCCTTGGGTCTTGATCTGCCGATCGCAGCAATAAAATCTGCGGGGGCCGTGATTCGCGGGCCGGCAAACTGAGCAGATCGTGCGTAACAAGGGCCAAAAGGCCCGCATATCTAGGCCGCTTTGTGGCGTCAGCACGTAACAAAGAATCGCGTAAGCTCTTGATTCTAATCTTTTAACCAACTTACTTGTAATCAGTAGGTCCCGGGTTCGACTCCTGGTGCCGGCACCATACAAGGTTTCTGAGAAGGCTTTTAAGATCTCTGGAACTTCCGAAAAACCCGTCTTTTGGCGGGTTTTTTCGTTTCCACGCTCCGCCAGATTCCGGTGAATCCTTGTGGATTCCAAGCGGTTTAAGGTTAGCGTTTGGGGTTAAGGTCACTTCGATAACAGGGAGTACCCTTATGTCGCTCACCACAGCGCCGCCCTCCAACGCCACTTGCCGCTCGGCAAAACCTAAAGACCGCGCCTAGAGGCTTTTCGACGGCGATGGCCTCGACCTCCTCGTCCAACCCAACGGCCACAAAGGCTGGCGACTCCATTACGTCAAATCTGACGGACGGGAAGGACTGACCTCATTCGAAAACTACACCGTCATTGGCCTCGCGAAGGCGCGCCTCAGGCGCTTTGAGGTCAAGCGGATGGTAGCGGATGGTAGCGGATGGTAGCGGATGGTAGCGGATGGTAGCGGATGGTAGCGGATGGTAGCGGATGGTATTGATCCCATAGAGACCAAGCACCAAGCAAAGTCGGAAGCTGTGATCAAAGGCAGAACCTTTGAAAGCGTTGCGCTGGACTGGCACAGGGAAGTGCCAAGTGGCACCAGGCCACTCCAGGACTGTGGTGAGCAGTCTCAAAAACCTACTTGTTCCCGATGATCGGTGCCCGCGCAATTGTCGCTCCCTACACCCATGACCTCATGCAGCCCTTGGAAGCGATCAAGAGGCGCGGGACGATAGACGTTGTTCTAACTATACAAAACTACCTACAGAGCATCATGCCCGAGGCAAAGCGCCTCCGGCTTATCACCATAAACGCTGCTTACGACCTCGAAGGCTCAATCAAGGCCCCACGGGTTGTCCATCGCCCCTCTTGAACCCATGTCCGAAAATGCCGTGAATAACGCGCTACGGACGATGGGATACGACACCAAAACCGATATCTGCGGGCATAGATTTCGTTCGATGGCCTGCAGCGCAATGATCGAGTCAGGACTGCGCCAGGCATAAACACTCCATAGCCGAGGGTCATGGTGGAGACGCTCATTGGCGTCGCGTCCGTAAAAAGATTTGAGGTGCTTCGAACGTTGCCATTTAGATAGCCAGATAGTGACGTGCCGTAGATTTCAGCCTCAAACACGCTCGTAGCTGAAGCATCGGGCTTTCATCGCTTGACGACGTGCTCACGGTAGGTTAAAAAAAGCTCCTCTTTACGCGAACAAAGTCGAAAGACAATTTTGTCTGAGGCTTAGTCGGGCGTTTCGCCAGACTCATACGCATTGCTTGGATTTATTCCGCAGAGAAAATCCGCGGCCCTACACTCGCAAGCTCCCTCCAGTCCGCGAATTTTCCCCGCGGCTGATTCTCGGTAAAGAGTCCTATTTCGCATGGATCCGCGACAAAAAATTCTTGCTGACATCGATTTAGTCGAAAGCAAGATTTTGTTCTCAAAAAATCCAATTGTTCTCCTTTGCGGTGGATCTGTCCCTGAGAAAGCGCATGCCGAAGCGCCCGATCCTGAGCTTGCATCCCTCCGGCATGCGGTTACTCGCAGATATCCTCCTTACGAAATTTTTCGTCCTGAAGAAATAAAATCTTGGCAGGAGGACGGTGTATTTAAAAATTTAATGGACTATGAATCTGATCTAGCGAGTATCTGCTCTCTAATAGTAATAATTCTTGAGAGCGCCGGTGCTATAGCAGAACTCGGAGCCTTTTCTCAACTACCTGACTCTAGCAAGAAATTAGTAGTTATCGTTGCTGAAAAATTCGCCGATGAAAATTCTTTCATTAATCTAGGAATTTTGAAATTCATAGCTCGGGATCATGAAAAAGGTGTAAAGCGTTATCCATGGGAAATAACTAGACCCCTCGATATTTCTGAGCAAATGATAGAAGACGTCGTTGATGATATCAACATCGAACTGACCAACCTAAACAAAACACAAAAATTCAACATAAACAGCGAAGTCCACCTAGTTGTTTTAATCTACGAACTAATAAAAATGTTTGTAGCTCTAAAGGAAAATGAGCTAATCGAGGCTATTTCCGGCTTCGGTCGCGTAATTCATCGTGATGCTTTAAGGAGAAAAATATTTCTGCTTAAGCATTTCAGGCTTGTAGACGTTATAGGGTACAGCGACGCAACCTACTTTTCTTCTAGGGATGATTCTTTTCATAAAATTAGATTTGCCCTAAAACCAGATGGCGCATTAGATCACCTCCGAACAAGAGCGGAGTCAATTGCGTACTATAGCTCTACGAAAACCGAAAGGAATCGTATGCGAGCTATCCAACAAGCAAAACTAGGGGCTGACAAATGAGCGTCTATGACTTCAGGAGGAATATTGCTAACGCTTTGGTAGTGTCAAGTAACGATGTCTCTAGGCTTATTATTCGCGCGCCCCACACATACAAGACCTACGAAATCGACAAAAAAAACGGAGGAAAGAGATCAATCGCTCAGCCAGCAAAAGAAACAAAATACATTCAACGCTTATTGATGACTCAGCTTTTCTTCCGGCTACCAGTGCATTCTTGCGCCGTCGCCTACAAGGACGGCGCCAGCATCAAAAAAAATGCCGAACTTCACAAAAACAATCAGTACATATCCAAATTCGATTTTACGAATTTTTTCGGCTCAATTAAAGAATCAGATATTGCTGCTCATCTCGCAAGCATATTCGGCGATGAGCTATCTGATGAGACGATCAAAGACATATCCAGAATCAGCTGCATAAAGCATAAAGACTTGCCAGATCTTTGTTTAAGTATTGGCGCGCCCAGCTCTCCTGTGCTATCAAATACAATAATGTATCTGTTTGATCAAATCGTACATAAATGGTCCGTGGAGCGAGGTATAACTTTTACCAGATACGCAGATGACTTAACCTTTTCTAGCAATACAAAAGGACTTTTTTCTGAAATTGAACCATTGATATCTCAAGTATTAAAAGAGCTACCTTATCCCGTACTTTCTCTTAACTCCAAAAAAACCATTCACGTCTCCAAAAAAAACCAGCGCAGGATTACCGGTCTCGTATTGGACAATGAGGGAAGAGTGTCATTGGGGCGTGATCGAAAACGGTTAATCAGCACAATGATTCATCATTACTCCTGCGGACGCTTATCTGACGAAGAAACTATGCGACTTCAGGGCCTGCTTGGCTTTGCAGAAGATGCCGAGCCTCTTTTTGTTTCTAGGATGAGAGGAAAATATGGAATACTTGTGATTTCTGAGCTATTTCAAAAAAGAGGAAAAAAGCTAGAAAAGTGACCAGCTTTTCGGACTGTGAAATTCCATGATTCAAAGACAGCACACGCTATAACTGCTAACAAACTGATTTTCCTTTGTGACGCAACAAAAGCTTTGTCGTTGTAGCGCCACTCGCGGTGAATATTTTCGTCTTGGAGATTATTATGGCTGAAACTGTAAACATAGGAGAGATTTCGCAAAAACTTTCCGAAGATATTTTTGAACATTTTTTTTGGGAATGGCACCCAAAGCTTACGAAAACTTCGATTGTCATAATAGCGAACATGTAGGGAGCGGAGGAAAACCAAAGTTAACACACCCAGGTGATGTCGTTTTTTCATACGACGATCCATATCTGGGAAACACTATTTACTTACACACAGACCTTAAAAGCTATTCGAAAGACGCTATAAACCAAGGTAAGCTTAGAGAAGCCTTTAAGTCACTGGCAATGGCTACTGACTGCGCTAGAAATTCAAATGTATGGAGGAGTATTTTCTCCGTCGATACCAGCTCATCTTATGAGGTGCGCGGTTTGTTATTTATACACAATCACGATCACGGCTACCAGAAAAAATTCTCAGAAGTCATTGACATCATTAACTTCGAGAGCATGCCAATCCCCGCAAACGTATACATGCATTACCTTGGGCCTGACGACATCCAAAGGTTATACAGCATTGGAAATGATATTATTCGACAGCGCATGTCGAAGCTGATATCCGATGACTACACGTTCTACTATCCTGATTTAGTAATGTCTCACCGAATTGGAGACGTATGGGGTCAGCCGGCTACCATCGAAGCGCTGACAAGCCCGCACCTAATAATCCGCCACAGAGAAACGCAAAAAACCAAAGCTGGCTACGTAATTTATTATAATCGCCAAGGTGATAGCGTTGAGGAGTTCACCTATTTACTAGATACACTATCCAGATATCAAATTCTAGACGCCGACAACTCAATTAGAGTCCGAACTACCACGCTCTCACCCAACAAGCTCATGAAAAGCAATTTCGAATTGGCTAAAAAACGCTACGTACAGGCTTGGGGATTTGATCCCATACGTGAGGCCATCTTAGATGAAATATCAATCGACACCATTACAACGGTGACAGACACATATAATCCAGGCGACATGGGTTGGAGAGAATAAATATGCGTCACGGTCCATCATTACAATTTGCATCAGATAAAAATATTTTCGAAGCGCTTATCCAACACAAGGTCGACAACAGTACTCTTTCCGCGCTTTTTGAAAAACGCAATACTATCGTGTCGCGGAAAACTTCGCGAGAGAAGCTCGCAGAATACTTCTCCAGACTTCCTCATGACTATTACGACCATAGAACAATCGCACAGCGTTTAGGAGTGAGAGCGTGGAGGGAAAGAACCGCATCCATGGACGTCTGCGGCGACATAAAAACAGATGATATCCAAAACATTCTAGATGAAATAAAACATGCTGCCCGCCTAGGAAGTGACACGATTTCCGCTACCCGAAATCAGGACAACTTTATAATTCATGCTTCCTACACTACAGTCGACTATAAAAAATCCGAGTTCTCTCAACTACAACATAGAACGGGAGAAATCGAACTACTTAAAACTGCTACTGGATACCGGATTCGGAATACTGATAGCGAGTTCATGAATAATCTTCGTGAGAAACTTGTACACAAATTGGATTCGACAGTCGAAGGGGGCATAGAAAAAGTCAATATTTCGCTTTTTGAAGTGTTAACGCCTGGACTTCGCACAAAATTCTTTTATGAACTTATAAATGGGCTCCAAGGCTTTTCACGGAGAGATGTATCTGACATCTATGCTTTCAAACCAAAACCAAATAAGTCTGATTCTGACGAAGAGCTATCTAGCGATGCCGACGAAACACATGTTGAACGTGTTTTCTTACGAGGTAATGGCGTCACAAGATCAAAATTCCTGCTCTCACTCACAGATGAAAATGAATACTACATAATAAAAGCAGGTTGGACCGCGACAAAAATAGTAGGTAACGGTGATGTGTACGACATCGAAGCAGTTTTTTCTGATCCACGAGATTGTACTGGATTTTCCTTTCTATTAAAGGGTGTGTATCCATATCAAAATGGTCGTCTTGGAAAAAGGCGTCCTCCCGTCATGAAGGAGCTTGAGGAAATCTCAGTAGTCGTTGAGGAAAGAGCCAGGGAGCTAAGCGCTTCACTAAAAAATGACTTTATCAACGGGAGCATCTAGCGTGATAGAACGATACAAATGGTACGCCATTACCTTACCTATAAACTTGGATCAACTTTATACAAAGATGTCGGAAAGCTATTATACAGACGGGATGGATTCAGGTTTTCAGCAGATAGATAGACAAGCAAGCGAATTTAGCTTCTTATGGCAGTCCTCGATCGCGGTTCCATTCATCGATGAAAATGGAGAGTTAAACTCTCAGATTGTACGAACTATTAATCGTCAGGATGTGGCGATACTTAGGGGGCATAGAACAATCCTGCGCCTCAAAGAACCACTGAGGAGTACAAGGCCACTTTTTAACGCGCTAGAGAAGATTATGGGCTACGGTTTCACTTGCGAACTTATTTCGCTAACGCCACGTCATATTGAAAGGATTCTTGATTCTGTAGACTCTCATAGGCTAACCAACTCGAAAATTTCCGGATCCATTCCGGAGCTTAAACTCCTTACGCGTATGGAATTCATGTCAAAAGAAGGAATTTCTTTAGATTACCTAAACGTATTAAAAGGAATAAAATACACTGTTGACTCTGCCAGTTATGAAATTTTTCAAGGATCTCACAAGGGGAAAATCTCTATAAGCGTAACTGGCCTTTGCAAGGCTAGCGGAATTTTATCAGAGCATTTAATACGCCAGCTCGAACAAATATTAGTTACTGAACAATAATACCCTTTTGAACTTATTATATCTGGGGCATATCAACCAACATAAAAATAGACAAAAACTCAAACCTAACGATTAGCAGCGTTTGTGCAAATACAACATAAAAATAAGCCTTCGCTAAAGTCTCATTTTTATCAGGATCGCAAGGCAAGCGCTTCACAACATAAGCTCAAGCAGATAAAGGATAGCCTTAGGGATAGGGCCTATTTTTTGAAGTTTCATTATTATCAATATTTTAAGATTTTTTTCGACTTTTGGTATAGCACCAGATCCCACGCGAGAAGACACACCGCAAGACGAGAATTTTTTGTTTGGAACTCCTCAAAATAGAGTCACGTGACGCATTCAGCTACTGAAAGGTCTGTCGACTCGACACAGTGCCTCATTGTCCCGGCCTCAATCCACGAGCATCATCGTGCTTCGACATAAGGAAGCGTCTCCATGGCCAACCCCACACTCCACCTCCTATGCGGCAAGATCGCCTCCGGGAAATCCACCCTAGCGAATTCCCTAAAAACCGACCATGGAGCGATCCTGCTGACCGAAGACCACTGGCTTTCAAGGCTCTATCCAGACCAGATCCACTCGGTCGCAGACTACGTAACGCTCTCAAGAAGACTCCGAGATGTCGTAGGCCCCTTGGTCATCGACATGCTGAAGGCCGGGATCAATGTGGTTCTCGATTTCCCCGCAAACACTCCCGCAGACCGCCAATGGTTGCGCGGTCTGGCAGATACCGCCCAGGCCTCTCACACCCTTCACTTCCTCGACGTCAACGACGAAACCTGCCGAGCCCGGCTGCACCTCAGAAACGAGCGCGGTGAACACGACTTCGCAGCAACCGACGCCGAGTTCGATTTGATCACCAGCTACTTCCAAGCCCCAGACAAGGAAGAAGGGCTCAACGTAGTCATACACCAGGATCATTCCTAAACGGCTGCCACCCGGAGAGAACTAAACCATCATGCTCAAACGGCGCCCTTAGATTCAAAGCGCCCCCTCCCCCATCCCGCCCCCATCGAGTAACGTATACCCATCCAACGGCCCTCGCGTCTGCGTCAGGACAGCGACCCGTCATCAGAAACACGACAGAAGGCCCAACCGTGCACAAAGTCCGATTGATCAAGTACGTCTGGACCCACCAGACCCCGGAGATTTCGTCTGAATGGTCCAAGCTGCTCTACGAAGTGGAGCTGCCGTTCGTCCCTTTCCATGGCTTGAACATTCAGTTGCCGATGCAGCGCGTCTGGCGGATTCGGGATGTTGAGTGGAACGTAGAGGAGCAGACCTTTCGGTGCCACATCGAAGATCAATTCATGAACTTGCTGGATGTGGATGACTCGTACGAAGACTGGATCGAGATGTTGGTGGAGTGTGGCTGGGAGATGAGCGGTCGCTACACCAATGAGCACAACAAGACCTGAGTCGCCGCCACCTGAGTATGTTCTCTGCAGTAGACGCAGGACGCGCACTGCGACCGGCAGAAATGAAGATCGATGCCAGACTGGATAACAAACCTGGCACAAGGGCTGTCCTGGCGCCTTATTTCCCCTGAGCATAACTGCCATGAAATGGATTTCCTGTTGTACCCGTTACGCGGCCAGCGCGCTGTTGGCGTGCTCGTCAGCGGCATCTGCGCTGCCGGTCGTTGACGTGTACGTGGCCGAAGCGCAGCCGCTGACCATGGTCAGTCAAGGCGAGCATCACGGGATCGCGGGCGACATCACCCTGCAGGCCATGGCGATGGCCGGGTATTCCGCCCACCTGCTGTCGCCGCCGTGGCCGCGGGCGCAGCGGGATGTGGAGCTTGGCACCAACAAGCTCATCGCGCCGCTGACCCGCACGCAAAGTCGCGAAGACAGCTTCATCTGGATCGCGCCGGTGATGACAATGGACCGGGCATTTTTCAGCCTTGATCGTCACGTCGAGACGTTTGAGGAGGCGCGCAAGGCCTTCAAGATGATTGCCGTGGGCAGTGGCTCGGCGCAGGAGACGCGTCTGCGTGAGGAAGGTTTTTCAGCCGCGCAGATTTATCCGCTGAAGATTGGCGAGAACCCGGCGCTGATGTTGCTCAAGGGGCGGGTGGATGCGTGGTTCAACGGCGTGCCGGAGACGCTTTATATCTGGAAGCAGATCAGTGATCGCCCGCTGATGATGAGCCGGGCATTGATGACCGCCGATTTGTATCTGGCGTGCTCGAAGGACTGCGATCCTCAGATGGTCGAGAAGTTGAAGACCGCGATCGAGACGCTGCGGTCAAACGGCTCGATCAAACGCGTCCAGCATGACTACCTCAAAGGGCTACCCGTCCAGTAATCCGGCAGCCCTGCCCCAAGATTCGTGCTTGCCTGTCACGGCACCAGAATGACCTTCTCGGCGCCGCCCTGATTCACTTCCGCATAACGTGCCAGGCCTTCCTCCAACGGCGACTCAATCAGCCCGGTTGGCAGCGGCAAGGTGCCGTCGTCGAACTGTTTACCGAAATGCTCCAGCATCCGTGCGCAAGCTTCGACGCCGTACAGCAGCGAGTTGATCCCCACCACCGAACCGCCCTTGCGGTACAGCGCCAGCGCGGGCAATTGCACGTGGCCGTCCACCGGCGCGGCGATGATTGCGATGCGACCGAACTGGGCCAGCGCAGGCACAGAAGCCGGCAGCCAGAAGCCCGTGGTGTCGAAGATCACGTCGGCGCCGCCTGGAAAAACAGCGTTCACTTGAGCACCCAGGTCTTCCGGTTTGTCGAGCTGGATCGCGTTGAAGCCTTGCTCTTGCAGCGCTTTCAACTGATCAGGTTTACGCACCGCTGCCAGCACCTGGGCGCCCCGCACTTTCGCCAGTGCGATGGCGGCGCTTCCCACTGCGCCATTGGCGCCGATGACCAGCAACCGGGTGCCGGCCTGCACGAGGCTGCGCTCAAGCGCGTCCCACGCCGTGGTGTACGGCACGCCCAGACTGGCGGCCTGAGTAAAGCTCAGCGATGCAGGCTTGATCGCCACGCCTTTGGCCGGCAGCGTGATGTAGCCGGCGTGGGAGCCGTCGCGGACAAAGCCGATTTCCTTGCCGGTGCCCCACACCTCCTTGTCGATCAGTGCCTGCGGGCCTTCCACGACCACGCCCGAAAAATCACGACCCGGAATGCGCGGCATCGTGGTGTAGGGGAAGCGGCCCAGGACGTTTTTGACGTCGCTGGGGTTCAGGCCCGCTGCTTTTATCTGCACCAGAACTTCGCCGGCTGCCGGGACGGGCGTGGGCAGATCGACGACTTCCAGCGCAGCCAGGTCGCCGGTGCGGGAGAATTGCAGTGCTTTCATGATGGATTCATCCAGAGTGGGGAAAGGGGGTCGTCGGTTCAGGAGGCCAGATGGGAGAAGAACTGCTTGCCCACGCCAGAGCCATTCACCGGCCTGCATGCCAAGCAGGCCAACCATTGCGAGCAGAGGCGCGACGGCGTTAAGCGATGACCAGAGTGTAAGGGGGGCCGGCAAGGGCTGCCGGCCAAGAGCTTCTGAATTTCGGACAGTATCGGCGCAGGCGTTAGTGAGATGGATCAACCACCGGGTACTGAGAAGGCGCCATGCCCAGTTCGCGGCGAAACATGTCGCTGAAGCTGCTCGGCGAATACCCCATTGAACGAGCGATGACGTTGACCGGCACGCCCTGGATGATCTCCGCCACCGAGGTCGCCAGTTGCACCTGCCGCCGCCATTCGGCGAAGCCCATGCCAAGCACCGCCTGAAACAGCCGGGACAACGTTCGCACGCTGGCGCCGGCGTTTTCTGCGTGCTGCTCGAATGACACGTCGATGGACGGCTCGATCATCACCGCCTGACAAACGCTCATCAGCCTGCGGTCGCTGTCATCGGGCATCGGCACTCTCAGCAGCGAACGCCGGGCGCGTTTGAGTTCGAGCAACGCCAGTTTCACCACGGCGTCGTAGTAGTCTGACTCCTTGTCTTGCTCGGCGACGAGACCAACGATCAACTCGCGCAGCAATCGGCCGACTTCCAGTACCTGAACGGTAGCGTCGAGGGTTCGGGCGAGCGCCGGCCGCAGGTAGATGTTGCGCATTTCCAAGTCCGAGACCACGCGGATGCCATGGGGCACGCCGGGCGGCAACCACACCGCGCGCTGCGGAGGTACGACCAGCGCATCGTTGGGCGTCTCGACCCACATCACCCCCGACATCGCATACAGCACCTGCCCCCACTCATGTTCATGGGGCTCGATGTACAACCCGCGGGGATACGTCCGAGACAGAGGCTGCACAGGGACGGAGGTGTTGGAGAGGTCGGGCGGCGCGGCGATTGCCATGGTGAAACCGGCTGGAGTGGGATGCGGCGATGGTAGCGGGAGAGCGGGCAGGATCGCCAGTTCAGTGAACCCTCATACCCGAACGCCCCGATCTTGCGACCGGGGCGTCTGGGTGAAGCCGTCAGCTCTTCAGCCGTTCGACATCAAAACACGTTGATCGGGTAATCGACGAAGATCCGCGTTTCGTTACCGCCTACGTTGTACTGATCAACATCGTTGGAGACGCGCAGGAACGAGTTGCGCAGGCGTACCGAGAGGTCTTTGACCGGGCCGCTCTGGACCACGTAGGTCAACTGGCTGAACAGTTCGCGCTCTTCGCCACGCCCACGGTCGCTGCCGTCGTCGATGTTGTCGCCGCGCACGTAGGCCACGCGGTAGCTGAGGCCTGGCGTCACGACGGTGCCCAGGTTCACGCCATAGCCCACCTGCCACGAACGCTCGTCCTTGCCGTTGAAGTCTGACCAGTAGGAGTTCGCCAGGTAGATGGTGTTGCCGCCATCGCCGGTGCCGCCTGCGTTGCGATAGCCCCCGTAGGTGTAGCCGGTTTCGCCGGTGCTGCGCTGATGCGCGAGGGTGAATGAGTGGATGCCCACCGCCCAGGTCGCCGCCAGGCTCCAGATCTTGTTGTCGCGGGCGTCGTCGACGGCGAAGTCCTTGTCCAGCTTGGTCTTGTAGCCGTTGAAGTCGAAGGTCAGCGACTGATCTTTCGGCATCGCCCAGACGTAGTTCAGGTTCACGTACTGCTTTTTCAGCACGTCTTCGTCGTCGGAGGCGTAAAACGCGGCGCTGAGGGCCTCGGTGAATTTATAGCTGCCGCCGTACACGTTGATGCTCTTCAGATCACCGCTGTCGCGGCCTTCGGCGCTCTTGCGGGCTTCGGCGGTGAAGCGGCCGGCCACCAGGGTAAGGCCCTTGATCTCTTTGGAGGTGATCATGGTGCCGGTGTAGGACTCAGGCAGCAGGCGCGAGCCGTCGTACGTCAGCACGGGCAGCTCGGGCATCATGTCGCCGTACTTCAGTTCGGTATTGGACACCCGGAATTTGACCGCACCGCCGAAACGCGACAGGTCGTCCGCCGCATTGCCGCTGTCGCCCTGCTTGAAGAAGTCGATACCGCCTGCGCCGCTCTTGCCCTTGCCACCGTCCAGACGCGCTGCGTACAGGCCGAAAGCATCAACGCCGACGCCCACCACGCCTTGGGTGAAACCGGATGTGTAGCCGGCCATGAACGCCTGCCCCCATTCCGAGCGGTCCTGCGGCCCGTTTTTGTAATCGCGATTGATGTAGGCGTTACGCAGGTTGATCTTCAGGCTGCTGTCTTCAACAAATCCTTTGGAATCTGCCTGACCGTCCGCCATGGCGTGAGTGGCGGCGAGAATGCTCAGGGCGAGCAGGCCGATACGCTGTTTCATCTTGTTGTCCTTGTGAGCGGATTAATCGCGCGCTGTGGCAAATGCCCGGTGTGGGCAATTGCGTCTTCCGGCTCTGAAACAGTCCCGGAAGCCCGCACGAAATCATCACAGTGGAGGACTGATGCACGTACATGGCGCTAGGCCACAGGCGGTGGAGGCGCGAATGCTATCCCCCGTCTGCGGAAGGTGTCAATTTGATGGGAGTCAAACGGAGGCTCTGCAGTGCCTGTTCTCACCCTTCGTCAGCTGTGGAGCACGCCCAGCAGCGCTTCAATTTCCGCGTCATTGATCAACCCGCTGGGGTATCGCCTGGACAGCATCTTGCGAAAATCACCGCGTTGTTTCAGCGCCTGCAGCTCTTGCATGCGCACCAGCGGGATCCGGGTCGTCCGTAACCAGTCCGCCATCATCTGCCGTGCTTCACTGCTCGCAGAAAAACCTCGAGCCACTCGCAACTCATGACCTGCGTTCATAAGGACAACCTCTTATGTCGTGGACTGCGAAATCTACGGAGCTTTTGTTACAGACGGACGACCCCGCAAGGGCATTTACGCGCTGCTGGGATCCCGTCTTCCTACGACCGGCTTGAAACCGTCCAGCCATAAAAAAGCCCATCGTCTGATGGGCTTTGATAACAGCAAGAAGCGAACCAACTCAGCTGCGGTGGGGCGCCGGCTGCTGCTGCGTCAGGCAGTGAATGTTGCCTCCACCCAGCAACATTTCGCGGCCCGGGACCATGACCACCTCGTGTTCAGGGAACAGCTGCTGGAGAATCTGGCGGGCCATGTCATCCATCGGATCGTCGAAACACGGGGCAATGATGCCGCCGTTGACGATCAGGAAGTTCACGTAGGAACCCGCAAGGCGCACCGATGGGTTGCGCTCCTGACTGCCGTGCACCTGATCCACCCCGGCGCACTCTTCTTCGGTGGCAAACAGCGGGCCCGGGATCGGCATCTTGTGCACGACGAACGGGCGTCCCTTGGCGTCGCGGGCGTTTTCCAGCACCGCCATGGCCGCCTGGCAACGCGGGAAATTGGGGTCTTTCGGATCATCTGTCCAGGCGAGTAACACTTCACCGGGACGCACGTAGCAGCAGAAGTTATCCACATGCCCGTCGGTCTCGTCGTTGTACAGACCGTCCGGCAGCCAGATGATCTTCTCGACCGACAGGTGATCGCGCAGCACGGCTTCGATGTCTTCGCGCGACAGATGCGGGTTGCGATTGCGATTGAGCAGGCATTCTTCGGTGGTGATCAGCGTGCCCTCGCCATCGACGTGGATCGAGCCGCCTTCCAGCACGAAACCTTCAGTGACGTAGCGGGGGCAGCGCTCGATTTCCAACACTTTGCTGGCGACCTGTTCATCCAGGTTCCACGGCGCGTACAGCCCGCCGTCGAAACCGCCCCAGGCATTGAAGCCCCAATTGACACCCCGGACCTCGCCCGCGTCGTTGATGACGAAGGTCGGCCCGCTGTCACGCACCCAGGCGTCGTTGCTGCTGATCTCGACGGCGCGAATGTTGGGCACATTCAGGCGGGCGCGGGCGTTGTCGTACTGTGCAGCCGAGACGCCGACGGTGACAGGCTCAAACCGGGCGATGGCCTTGGCCACAGCAACATGATCGTTCTGCACCGGCTTGCCGCCCAGACGCCAGTTGTCAGGGCGCTCGGGCCAGATCATCCAGGTTTGCGTCTGCGGCGCCCACTCGGCAGGCATATAGAAACCATCGGCGCGGGGGGTGCTGTTGAGAGTGGTCACAGTAATCAGAACTCCATGAAACGACGAGGGCGTCTGCGGCAAAAGAAGACAGACGTTATAGACGATAAAAATCGGATTTAAAAACACTAATCAAGCAATCGGCGCAGATCCGGGCATCTAACGCCGATATATATCGGAATAAAGTCCAATCGTGACGGATAAGAGCCCACTCAGCTCTCCAGTTCGCTCAGCACCTTCGACACGCTGTCGACAAAGAAGTCCACGCTTCGCCGGGTGGTGACCATGGGCGGCTTGATCTTGAGAACATTCAGATAATCCCCCGTAGGTTGCATGAAGATCCCCAGCTCACGGAGACGATCACACAGGTAGGCCGTTTCCTCGGTTGCTGGCTCCAGCGTCTCTCGATTGCGGACCAGTTCAAGCCCAAGATAGAACCCCGAACCATGGACGGCCCCGGCCAGCGGATGTTTGTCGATCAGCGCCAGCAGGCGTTCCTTGAAATAGCCGCCAACCACTTGAGCGTTTTCCCACAGCTTTTCTTCTTCCATGACGTCGAGTACCGCCATGCCGACGCGGCAACTCACCGGGCTGCCACCGGACGACGAAAAGAAATAGCCCTCAGCCTCCAGCGCTTCAGCGATTTCGCGACGGGTGATAACGGCGCCGAGGGGATGACCGTTGCCCATGCCTTTGGCCATCGTAATGATATCCGGCACTACGCCCTGCTCTTCGAAGCCCCAGAAGGAGTGACCGAGACGGCCATACCCCACCTGCACTTCATCGGCGATGCACACGCCGCCCTGGGCGCGGACTTTGTCGTAGACCTGCTGCAAATAGCCCGGCGGCAGCGAGATTCCGCCGGCGTTGCCGTACACCGGTTCACAGATGAAACCCGCCACTTGCCGCCCCTGCTCGGCCAGCGCAGTCAGATGCGCGTCCACGCTGCGCAGGTAGAACGGTGTGCTGTCCGCGCCACGAAACTCACCGCGATACGTGTTGGGCGCAACCACGGGATGCACCCAATCCGGGCGCGTGCTCAGCGCTTGCGGGTTGTCGGCGATGGACGTCGAAATGGCATCGGTCGCCACCGACCAGCCGTGATAAGCCTCCAGCACGCTCAAGACATCGCGCCCGCCGCTGTAGGCCCAGGCCAGACGAATCGCCAAGTCATTCGCCTCGGTGCCGCTGTTCACCAGAAACACCCGATCCATCCCGGCGGGCGCCAGCTTCAGCAGGCGCTCTGAAAACTCGGCGATCGCCGCGTAATGAAAGCGTGAGTTGGTATTGAGCAGCGACCACTGCCGCGCGGCGACTTGGGCCATGCGTGGATGACCATGACCGAGCACCGCGACGTTGTTGAGCATGTCCAGGTAAGAACGGCCTTGCATGTCGATCAGGTGGTTGCGCCAGCCGCGCTCGATCTGCGGCGGAGCCTGGTAATAATGCTTTTGCGACCGAGCAAAACTGGCATCGCGACGGGCAAGCAGCGCAGCAGAATCTGCCAACGCAGGCGCATCGCAATCGAAACCCAGCAGTCCTTTGGGTGACGGACACAGCGCACGCCAGGCTGCGGCTCGCGAAGGCGTAGTGAACAGCGGCGGGCTCACGTCCGGCTCCGAACACAGCTGCACGATCAACGCCCCGCCGCCCTGCCCGATCACGTCGCCCTGCCCGATCACGTCGCCCGCGCCGAACTCGACACCGGCGTCAAAATCAGAGCGCACGCCCCACAGACGCAGGTTCACTTCGGCGCCCACCAACTGCAACGCGCCGTCGGCCGTGTGACGCAGGCTGCCGGCAAATGGCGCATGAACAGCGGTGCCGTGGGGGATCTGCAATTCGGTATGCAGCGCGAAGGTGTCCGGTTCTTTTGCACTGTCCGGCAGCGTGCGGGACAGCCGGTATTCGCCATAGCGACTGGCGGCCAGACCATGTTCGGCCGCCTCTTTCAGCAGTTGCTCGTCGATGCCGCTTTGTTCCCAGTTGCCCGCGACGAAATGCTCGCTGAGCACACCCAGATCGACCAGGGCAAAACCCTGCCCGCTCAAGCTCGGCAACAGCGGCGAGAACGGCTCGGCCTCTTTGTCCGCTTCCCATTCACCCACCGCGTCGAGAATCGCCGCTTCCATCAACGCAATCGACACGGAGGTGGCGACGTCGAAGATGTTCCACTCGCTGGCCAGATTGGCCTGGATATAGCCGTTGTCCGGCTCGATGCTCGCCTGTTGCTCGCTGCTCAAGACCAGTACGGCCGAGCGCGCAACGATCAATGGCCACAGCGCCAGCAGTTCCTCGCTTTGAAGCGGGTTGATCTGGTGATAGGCCTGAATGGCGGGCAGGATGAAAAACGGATCGCCCTCGGCATGGTGCAACAGCGCGGCGCAGGTCACCGAGAGGTCAGCGATGCGCCACGTGCGCACCAGATCATCAAAGTCGATCAGCCCTTGAAGCTGCCACTGGCGATGGGCATCTCTCGCCCAGACCACGTTGTACTCGGTGATGTCCATGTGAATGGCCTGCACCGGCAGCGACGCCACCAGCGGCAGCAAATAGGCCTGGGCCTGCTCGGCGGCCTCGGCGATACAGGCGCGCTTGTCGGCATCGGCGATGACCGGGAGCAGGTGCTCGATCAACGCGAAAGCGTGACGCGGGTCCCACTGCAACACACGGTCCAGGCCTGGGTGCTCGAACCCGGCCAGCGCCACGTCGACACGGGCACAGAGCTGCGCCAATCCGGTCACGATGTGCCGGTTCAGATGCGCGACGTGAGCCAGTGACTGCCCGTCGATAAACTCCAGAACGCGCAGGTGCACGGCATTGCCGTTGTGCTCGACGGACAGCAAGTCCTCACCCTTCAGCGCCGGCATCACTGCCGGAACGCTGCATGTTGCGCGGCAAGTTCGGTGGCTGAGTAAGCACCGTGGCAGATCTTCAGGACGAAACGTCGCCCGTCACCGCAGTCGAGCAGGAAGTTTCGGTCCTGATGGCTGCCCAACGCCTTCAACGTCCCCGACAGCCCGTAATACGTCGTCAGCCATTCGGCGGCCTGCGCGGCGTCGACGTCCGGGCATGGCAGGCTGGAGCGACGAATCAAAGTGTCGAGCGACATGGAGGAAGTCCTGAGAGATAGAGGCACGCCGACAATATCGCCAGTTGCGCGACCGTTAATCAACCCCGCGACCTGCGCCAGTCAAGAAATGCCTTGAGAGACCGATACATAGGCCAGGCGTTAAACTCGTGCAACACCTGCGGCGGTTTAATGGCGCTAATTACGATGGGCCATCAATTAATATCATCGCTCGTCGGTGGATTGCTTCTTGCGCCAGTCAGCAAGGCCCCACAAGCTATGCTCCATCGTCCTACGCCTTTATCGTCTTACGTCTTTCCAGGGAAGAAGGTTTATCCATGCGAATACTTGTTACCGGTGGCGCCGGCTTCATCGGCTCTGCGCTGATCCGTCATCTGATCAACAACACCGATCACGACGTTCTCAATTTCGACAAGCTGACCTACGCCGGCAATCTTGAGTCGCTGCAGGGCATCGCCACGAACACTCGGTATGAGTTCGTGCAACAGGACATCGTTGATCAGGCCGCCGTGAGTAAAGTCCTCGCGCGCTTCAAGCCTGACGCGATCATGCACCTGGCGGCTGAGTCCCACGTCGATCGCTCGATTGACGGCCCGTCGGAGTTCATCCAGACCAACATCGTCGGCACCTACAGCCTGCTGGAAGCGACCCGCAGCTACTGGCTGACTTTGCCCGACGCCGAGCGCGCCGCCTTCCGCTTTCACCACATCTCCACTGATGAAGTGTATGGCGACCTGCACGGCGTGGACGACCTGTTCACCGAAACCACGCCCTACGCGCCAAGCTCGCCGTACTCGGCCAGCAAAGCGGCGTCGGACCATCTGGTTCGTGCCTGGCAGCGTACCTACGGGCTGCCGGTGGTTGTCACCAACTGCTCGAACAACTACGGCCCGTTCCATTTCCCCGAGAAGCTCATCCCGCTGGTGATTCTCAACGCCCTGGCCGGGAAGCCGCTGCCGGTGTACGGCAACGGCCTGCAAGTGCGTGACTGGCTGTTCGTCGAAGATCACGCCCGCGCACTGCTCAAAGTGGTAACCGAGGGCAAGGTCGGCGAGACCTACAACATTGGCGGCCACAACGAACAAAAGAACATCGACGTCGTGCGCGGCATCTGCGCGCTGCTCGAAGAGCTGGCGCCGGAACAGCGCAAAGGCGTGGCGAACTACGCGGACCTGATCACCTACGTGACCGACCGCCCCGGCCATGACATGCGCTACGCCATCGACGCCAGCAAAATCGAACGCGAACTGGGCTGGACACCGGAAGAGACATTCGAATCCGGCCTGCGCAAAACCGTGCAGTGGTATCTCGACAACCTTGAATGGTGCCGCAACGTGCAAGACGGCAGTTATCAGGGCGAACGCCTGGGCACCAACGTGAAGGAACTGATTGCATGACTAAAGGAATTGTTCTGGCCGGCGGCTCTGGCACTCGCCTGCACCCGATCACCCTCGGGGTCTCCAAACAGCTGTTGCCGATCTACGACAAGCCGATGATCTATTACCCGATCTCGGTGCTGATGCTGGCCGGGATCAAAGACATACTGGTCATCTCGACGCCGCTGGACCTGCCGCAATACAAGGCGCTGCTGGGTGACGGCAGTCAGTTCGGCGTGCGCTTCCATTACGAGGAGCAGCCCAAGCCGGACGGCCTCGCGCAGGCATTCCTGATTGGCGAAGAGTTCATCGGCGATGACTCGGTGTGCCTGATTCTGGGCGACAACATCTTCCACGGTCAGCACTTCAGCGAGCAGCTCAAGCGTGCGGCGGACAACACCTCTGGCGCGACCGTGTTTGGCTACTGGGTCAAGGATCCGGAGCGTTTCGGCGTGATCGATTTCGATGAGCACGGCCACGCGCTGTCCATCGAAGAGAAGCCCAAGGCGCCTAAATCGAGCTACGCCGTGACGGGCTTGTACTTCTACGACAACGAAGTCATTCAGATCGCCAAGGACGTCAAGCCGTCCCCGCGCGGCGAGCTGGAGATCACCGACGTCAACAACGCCTACCTCAAGCGCGGCGACCTGCGCGTCGAGCGCTTTGGCCGCGGCTTCGCCTGGCTCGACACGGGTACCCATGACAGCCTGCTGGACGCGTCGCAGTACGTGCAAACCATCGAGCATCGTCAGGGCCTGAAAGTCGCGTGCCTGGAAGAAATCGCTTTCCAGAACGGCTGGATTGACCGCGCTCACCTGTTGAACAGGGCTGACTATTTCGGCAAGACCGGCTACGGTCAGTACCTGTTCAAGATCGCAGGGGAAAGTCAGTGAAAGTGGTTGCCAGCAAGTTGCCTGAAGTCCTCATCATCGAACCCAAGGTGTTCGGCGATGAGCGTGGCTTCTTCTACGAAAGTTTCAACGCCCGGGCCTTCGCCGAGGCCACCGGCGTCGCCGATCAGTTCGTGCAGGACAATCACTCGCGCTCGCAAAAAGGCGTCCTGCGCGGGCTGCATTACCAGATCGAAAACCCGCAGGGCAAACTGGTGCGCGTGACCACTGGGCGCGTGCTGGACATCGCCGTCGACATCCGTCGCAGCTCCCCGCAGTTCGGCCAGTGGTTCGGTCTGGAGCTGTCTGCCGAGAACGCTCGTCAGCTGTGGATTCCCAAGGGTTTCGCCCACGGCTTCGTGGTGTTGAGCGACTACGCCGAGTTCCTCTACAAGACCACCGACTACTACACGCCGTCGGCCGAGCGCTGCATTCGCTGGGACGATCCCGAGCTGGGCATCGACTGGGGCTTGAGCGAAGCGCCTCAACTGTCGGCCAAGGATCAGGTCGGCAAGCTCTTGAAAGACGCGGACCTGTTTCCGTGAGCGCGCCGCTACGGATTCTGATCAGCGGGCAACAGGGCCAGGTGTCCCAGGCGCTGCAGCAACGCCTGCAGAACATGGGCGAGCTGATCGTGCTGGGTCGCGATCAGCTGGATTTGAGTCAGCCGGAATCCATCCGCCCGGTGGTTCGCGACATCAAGCCTGACCTGATCATCAACGCTGCCGCACACACGGCGGTGGATCAGGCCGAAAGCGAGCCGGACCTGACCTTAGCCATTAACGCGACGTCTCCCGGTGTGTTTGCTGAAGAAGCCGCCGCGCTGGGCATTCCGCTGATTCACTATTCCACCGATTACGTGTTCGACGGCAGCAAGGCCGGCGCGTGGGTTGAATCGGACGCGCCTAACCCGCTGGGCGTCTACGGCAGCAGCAAGCTGGCGGGCGAGCGGGCCATCGCCGCAGCGGGCGGGCAGCACCTGATTTTGCGCACGAGCTGGGTGTATTCCCTGACCGGGCGCAACTTTCTGCTGACCATGCAGCGCTTGCTCCAAGACCGCGAGAAGCTGTCGATTGTTGCCGACCAGATCGGCGCACCCACCTGGGCCGGCACCATCGCCGCCAGCACCGGCGCGCTGATTGAACGCTGGCGCGATGGGGCGCCGGGCGCCTGGGGTGTTTATCACCTGACCGCCAGCGGCGAGACGTCCTGGTTCGGGTTCGCTGAAGCGATCGGTCAGCAATTGATCAACAGCGGCAAACCCTGCGCAGTACTTGAGCCGATTGCTTCAAGCGCGTACCCGACGCCGGCCGCACGTCCGCTCAATTCACGCCTGGATTGCAGCCTGTTGCAGCGCGAGTGGGGTGTCAGCCAGCCGGACTGGCACGATGCGTTGCTGGAGTGCTTAGCGCAGCAGCGGTAGGCATAATGGGCCGACTCGATGTTGAGCGGCTGCGGAATACTGATTCATCCGCAACCGCCCTGCATCGCAACGCACCCACCGGCGATTCCATGATCAGCACTAACGCCCTTCCCCGCCGTCCTCGCTGGCGCAGCCTTGCCTTGCTGGCGCTGATCCTCGCCCCGCTGTTGTGGCCGCTCGAACGCCTGGCCGAACACTATTACCGCAATGAGCTGCTGAGCCAGAATCGCCAGACCCTCGACCTGTACGTTGCCAACCTGCTGGGCACGCTGCACCGCTATGAAGTGCTGCCGCAGATTCTCGGCGACCTGCCCGGCCTGCGCGCCATGCTGGCGAACCCTCAGGACAAGCAGGCCCAGGCCCAGGCAAACGTGCTGCTGATGAACACCGCCAGGCAGACCGGCGCCGAGGTGATCTACCTGATGGCGCCCAATGGGGACACCCTCGCTGCGTCGAACTGGGAAAAGCGCGACAGTTTTGTCGGTCGCAACTTCGCCTTCCGCCCCTATTTCAGCAACGCCATGGCCGGCAACCTTGGCCGCTTTTTCGGTTTGGGCACGACGTCGGCCAAACGCGGTTACTTCTTCGCCGCCGCCGTGCGCGACGGCGATACCGTGATTGGCGTGCTGGTGGTCAAGGTCGATCTGGACCTCACTGAAACGTTGTGGGGCAAGACGCCAGAGCAGTTGCTCGTCACCGACCACAACGGCGTGGTGATCCTCACCTCCAACCCCAACTGGCGTTTCCGCGCCACGCGCCCGCTCAGCGAGGAAGAAAAGCAGGCCATCGTCGCCATTCAGCCCTACCCGACCCGCGATCCGCGCCCGCTGCAGCTGGATGAAAACGGCTGGCTGACGCAAACCCAGCAGATCGACGAAACCGGCTGGAGCGTTAACATCCTCGCGCCCAAGGTGCTCCTGTCGAGGCCTGTGCGAACCGTCGTGGCGATTGGCGGCGCGGCGTTGCTGGTCTTGATGTTGCTGCTGGGGCTAATGATGCAGAGGCGCAGGCATTATCTGGATCGCATCAACTTCGAGGCCAAGGCGCGCCGTGAACTGGAAGTGCGAGTCGCCGAGCGGACCTGTGACCTGGAAGGCGTCAACCAGCGACTGCGCCAGGAAGTGCTCGAACGCGAGCAGGCGCAGCAAGAACTGTTTCGCGCCCAGGACGAACTGGTTCAGGCCGGCAAGCTGTCGGCGCTGGGCACGATGTCGGCGAGCATCAGCCATGAACTCAATCAGCCACTGGCCGCGATTCGCAGTTACGCCGAAAACGCCGAAGTGCTGCTCGACCATCAGCGCACAGAGGACGCCCGCGGCAACCTCAAGCTGATCAGCGAACTCACCGGTCGTATGGCCTCGATCATTGCGCACCTGCGCGCCTTCGCAAGGCGCGACCGGCATGCGCCTGAAAGCGTGGCGTTGCAACCGGCGCTGGACGATGCACTGGCCCTGCTTGCCAAGCGACGGCGAGCGATGGAAGTGGAACTGATTCGTGACCTGCCCGCCGCCACCTTGTGGGTGCAGGCCGGCGAGACGCGCCTGCGTCAGGTGCTGGGCAATCTGCTGGCGAACGCGCTGGACGCACTGACCGAGAAAGGCCCGCCGCGCAAGTTGTGGATCAGCGCCGAGTACAACGCCGAGGGTGTCAATCTGTTCATCCGTGACAACGGCCCGGGCTTTTCACAAGAGGCACTGGAGCACGCCCGCGAGCCGTTCTTCACCACCAAGACACGCACACAGGGACTCGGCCTGGGCTTGGCGATCTGCGATACGCTGATGCGCGCCCTGGGTGGCGAGCTGCTGTTCGCCAATCACCCGGAAGGCGGCGCGCTGCTGACGTTGCGGATGCGCACCGGCGCCTCGGGCGTCAACCTTCAACCGTCTGAGGACTTATCTGCATGAGCACCGACGCCATCGACAGCCGCATTCAGGTGGTGCTGATCGACGACGACCCGCACCTGCGCCAGGCGCTGAGCCAGACGCTGGACCTCGCCGGCCTGAAAATCCTGCCGCTGAGCGACGCCAAAGGGCTGCAAGCGCGCATCGAGCGCGACTGGCCGGGCGTCATCGTCAGCGACATTCGCATGCCGGGGATTGACGGCCTCGAACTGCTCCACCAGTTGCACGCCCAGGATCCTGAGCTGCCGGTGCTACTGATCACCGGCCACGGCGACGTACCGCTGGCAGTGCAGGCCATGCGCGCGGGTGCTTACGATTTTCTGGAAAAACCCTTCGCCAGCGACGCACTGCTCGACAGCGTGCGGCGGGCTCTTGCGCTGCGCCGGCTGGTGCTGGACAACCGCAGCCTGCGCCTTGAGCTCAGCGATCGTCAGCAACTGAGCACGCGACTGGTGGGGTTGTCTGCCCCCATTCAGCGCCTGCGCGATCAGATCGGTGCGCTGGCCGCGACCAAGGCCGACGTGTTGATTCTCGGTGAAACCGGTGCCGGCAAGGAAGTGGTCGCCCGCGCCCTTCACGATTTGTCCAATCGCAGAAACGGTCCGTTCGTGGCGATCAACGCAGGGGCCCTGGCCGAGTCAGTGGTGGAAAGCGAGCTGTTCGGCCACGAATCGGGGGCTTTTACCGGCGCGCAAAAGCGGCGCATCGGCAAGTTCGAATTCGCCAACGGCGGCACGCTGTTTCTGGATGAAATCGAAAGCATGAGCATGGACGTTCAGGTCAAGCTGCTGCGCTTGCTGCAAGAGCGCGTGGTCGAGCGCCTGGGGGGAAATCAGCAGATCCCGTTGGACATCCGGGTGATCGCAGCGACCAAGGAGGACCTGCGTCAGGCCGCGGATCAAGGGCGTTTCCGGCCCGACTTGTATTACCGCCTCAACGTTGCCCCATTGCGCATTCCGCCGCTGCGCGAGCGTGGCGAAGATGCACTGGTGCTGTTCCAGCATTTCGCCGACACCGCCAGTTTGCGCCACGGCCTGCCACGCCATGAACTGCAGCCTGGGCATCGTGCGCTGCTGCTGCGCCACACCTGGCCGGGCAACGTGCGTGAACTGCAGAACGCCGCCGAGCGTTTCGCCTTGGGCCTTGAGCTGGAACTGGAAGGCGAGGCGCAGCCAGATCTGGTGGCGTCCAATGGCGGGCTGAGCGAACAGGTCGAGGCGTTCGAGCGAGCATTGATCGCCGCCGAATTGACCCGCCCGCACAGCTCGGTCCGTAGCCTCGCCGAAGCGTTGGGCCTGCCACGCAAAACCCTGCACGACAAACTGCGCAAGCACGGGCTGACCTTCAACGGCGCGGGGTCCGACGACAATGACTGATCGGGATTGCTTGTCTGCTGAAGACCTGGAAGCGGTGCTGCACCGGGACATCCCCCTCACCCGGGAGATGGGCATCAAGGTGCTGGGCTGGCAAGACCATCAACTCCGTCTGCACCTGCCGTTGGCCCCGAACGTCAATCACAAGAACACCTTGTTCGGCGGCAGCCTGTATTGCGGCGCGGTGCTGGCAGGATGGGGCTGGTTGTATTTGCGGCTCAAAGAAGCCGGGATCGACGACGGGCACATCGTGATCCAGGACGGCCAGATCAGTTATCCCCTGCCGGTCACCCGCGATGGCGTCGCCATTTGCGACGGAACGGATGAAGCGAGCTGGGAGAAATTCCTCAAGCTCTACCAGCGCCGCGGCCGCGCGCGCCTGGCGCTGCACACCCGGATCGTGGCGGAAGATTCAGAAGAAACGGCAGTGGATTTCGTCGGGCAGTTCGTGCTGCATCGCTGAACACATCCTTCCACCTGTAGGAGCGTGGCTTGTCCCGCGATCGATCGCGAAGCGGTCGCAAATCCGATCGGTGCAATTCGCTCTGGAAAACCCAGCGCTGCATCTGCGACGACTGCGTCGCCGATCGCGGGGCAAGCCACGCTCCTACGAGGGAACCGAAAGCTTCAGGTCAGCGCCAGCGCCAGCAACGCGTCGCGCCACGTGGCTTCCCCCGGTAGCGCCAGGAAATACGGATTCAGCAGTATCTCCCGCGCCGGATATTCGAACGTCGTGCCGTCCAGGTTCAACACCACACCGCCCGCGCCTTCCACGACACCTTGGGCCGCAGCCGTGTCCCACTGAGAGGTGGGCGCCAGACGCGGGTAGCAATCGGCAGCCCCTTCGGCCAACAGGCAAAACTTCAGCGAGCTGCCGATATTGGCCAGCTCCAATTCACCCACCACTTCCGACAAACCGGCCAGCAACTTCTGTTGCTCGGGGCTTGAGTGACGCCGGCTGGCGACCACGGTGAACGCTTCTCCCGCGCCCGGCTCATTGCGCACGCTGATCGGCGCCAGGTGCTGCGAATCGTCACTGCGCCACGCGCCCAGCCCGGCGCCACCGAAATAGCAGCGGTTGTTGGTCGGCATCGACACCACGCCAAACACCACGCGACCGTTCTCGATCAGCGCCACGTTGACCGTGAACTCTTCACTGCCGGCAATGAATTCCTTGGTGCCATCCAGCGGGTCCACCAGCCACCAGCGCTGCCACTGACTGCGCTCGCTCAACGGAATATTCGCGTCCTCTTCGGACAGAATATGAATGCTCGGATCCAGCGCCTTAAGCCCCGCTACCAACAGCTCATGGGCGGCCAGATCAGCAGCCGTTACCGGCGAGTCGTCCGATTTGACGGCGACCTCCACGCCGGAGCGCCAGAACGGCAGAATGACTTCCCCTGCCTGGCGGCAAAGCTCGATCACGGGGGCAAGCAGCGGGTGTGGCAATTGGGAAAATGTCGGGTTCATGGCAGGAAATCCCCACGCTCGGCCAGCAGGTCGCGGGCAAGGTACAACGCAGCCAGCGCGCGCCCCTCAGTGAACTGCGGGTTCTGAACCAGAGCGGAAAGCTCGCGCAGATTGACCTTGTCCACACGCATCGGCTCAGGCTCGTCGCCGGGCAGCGTTTCTTCATACAAATCAGTGGCCAGCACGACCTGAATTTTCTGGCTCATGTAGCCCGGCGAAAGCGACAGTTCGGTCAGGTGCACCAAGGTCCGCGCGCCATAACCGGCTTCTTCCTTGAGCTCGCGATTGGCGGCGGCCAGCACGTCCTCGCCCGG
The DNA here is from genome assembly GCF_046540455.1 of Pseudomonas sp. W5-36. Classification (NCBI taxonomy): domain Bacteria; kingdom Pseudomonadati; phylum Pseudomonadota; class Gammaproteobacteria; order Pseudomonadales; family Pseudomonadaceae; genus Pseudomonas; species Pseudomonas sp. W5-36. The sequence goes on from NZ_JAXCIQ010000002.1 coordinate 311,688, forward strand.
CTCGATCAAGCCCTTTGGCAGCGACAGCTCGTACTGGTCAGTGCCGCCGCAGTATTCCTCGATCAGCACGGCGTGATCGGCATCGAGCATGGCCACGATCATCACCGCGCCATAACCGCTGCCGCTGCCGACCAGCCGCTCGTAGGTGCGCTCGACGCCGTTGGAAAAGCGCAGCTGCACCTCTTCAACGCGGAACAGGCGGCTGCTCGCGACGATTTCGCGAGAGAGGACGGTAGGTTTCTGCTGCATGACGAGCTCCTTGGCGTAGTCGGGTTACTATACCGTGGCTTTTGCGGATGTCTTCGCCGCAAACCCACGCGACCCCTCCAACGCCGAGAGACCTGCATGCCTTCTTTGCCCTGGCGCGATATCGACACCGTTCTGCTGGATATGGACGGCACCCTGCTGGACCTGCATTTCGACAATCACTTCTGGCTGGAGCATCTGCCCAGGCGCTACGCCGAGGTGCACGGGGTCAGCCTGGCAATGGCGCAGCTGGAGCTGATGCCGCTCTTCGAAAAAAACGCCGGCACCCTCAACTGGTACTGCACCGACTTCTGGAGTTCGGAGTTGAACCTGCCGGTGAAAGACCTGAAAGTCGAGATTGCCCACCTCATCGCCTTGCGCCCCGACGCCGAGACGTTTCTGGCCGCCATCAAGCAGGCCGGCAAACGGGTGATCATGATCACCAACGCTCACCGTGACTCGCTGTCGCTGAAGATGGAAAGACTGGAACTGGCGCCCTACTTCGAGCGCTTAATCAGCTCCCACGACTATGGCTATCCCAAGGAACACCCGCAGTTCTGGGATGCGCTGCAGGACGACATCAAGTTTGACCCGGCGCGCAGCCTGTTCATCGACGACACCTTGCCGATCTTGCGCAGCGCTGGGCGATACGGTATCGGCCACTTGCTGGCAGTGCGCGAACCGGACAGCCGCAAAGGGCCAAAAGACACCGAAGAATTCGAAGCCGTTGAGGATTATCGGGCGTTGATGAAGGGGTTATAAGCGCAAAACGAAGCAGGAGCACGCTTACCCGCTTAACTCGCACACCCCACCCAAACATGGGTCGGGATATCCGAATATCGCCGGTAAGGGCGCTCCTGCAAGAGTCGGCGCACGGTCAGTAAGACCGCCGCGTTACTCAGGAATACGCAGAGACTGACCTGGGTAGATCTTGTTTACGTCCTTCAGCATCGGCTTGTTGGCGTCGAAGATCTTCTGATACTTGTTGGCATCGCCATACACGCGCAACGAGATGGCGCTGAGGGTATCGCCCTTCTGCACAGTGACCAACGTCGCAGCAACCACGGCAGGCGCCCCAGCCGCGATGGTCAGTTGATCATCAACACTGCCAACACCGGCGATGTTACCGGCAGCCAGCACGATCTTCTCTTTCTCTTCCTGACTGGCGACTTCGCCCGTCAAGGTGATCTTGTCGCCGTCGACCGTCGCATGAACGTTGGGATTGCCCAGCCCGACAGACTCGATGTGCTTTTTCAGCTCTTCGCTGGCGTTGGCGTTTCCTGGGGTGAGCAGGTCGATAAGCTTCTCACCGGCTTCCTTCACAAAACTGAACAGACTCATGGGTTTCTCCTTGGTGACGTCGTAGTGTCGTTGTGGTTTCCCGCGCAACATCTGTTCCGCTGACATTGCCCGACAAACCTCCGACCCGTGGCCGGGCCTCAAGGTTTCAAGCCATTGGACGTTCGGTCGCGATAGACTTCGCCGGGCCAGCCTGTGCCTCAAGGAATGAAGATGGACATTAAACAGCTCAAATTTCTGATCGCCCTCGACGAAACCCGTCACTTCGGGCAAGCGGCTGCGCGTTGCCATATCACGCAACCGACACTGTCGATGCGTCTGCGCAGCCTCGAAGAAGAGCTGGACCTGCCGCTGGTCAATCGTGGCCAACGTTTCGAAGGATTCACCGCCCCGGGCGAACGCGTCCTGGCCTGGGCGCGCACGGTGCTGGCGGCCTACGACGGTTTGCAGGCTGAAGCGGCCGCCTGTCGCGGGAATCTGGTCGGCACATTACGGCTGGGCGTGGTGCCGCTGTCGAATTTCGATCCACTGCCCTTGCTGCAACGTCTGCATTCTCTGCACCCGAGCATGCGCTTTGAGCTTTCATCGCTGAGCTCCGAGCAGATCCTCGATCAACTCGCCAGCAACCGCCTGGACCTCGGGGTTTCGTACCTCGACCGACTCGACTCCGAGCGCTTCGACTCATTGGAACTGGCCGAAACCCGCATGGGGGTGATGTACGACCAGCGTTATTTCAGTTTTACCGAAGCGACATCGAGCTGGGAAAGCCTGACCGAACTGCCCCTTGGGCTGCTCACCAGTGGCATGCATTTTCGGCAATCCATCGATCACAACTTTCACAGCCGCGGCCTTCATCCGCAGCCGATCATTCAGACCGATGCGGTCCATCAGCTGCTGCAAGCGGTGCATGGCGGGTTCTGCTGCGCGATCATGCCGCTGGACGGCGGCCTTGAATCACTGACCGAGCACCTTCGGCTGCAGCCGATTGAAGAGGCACAAACCCTGGCGCGGCTCGGCTTGATCATGCGTCGCTCGGCACCACGGTCGGCACTGGCTGAAGCCTGCCTGGCGCTTTACCACACGATGATGGAGGCGTCTTGATCGACATCATCTATCGGTGCATCAGTACTAGCGATTAGACGTAATCCGACCGGAGGCCTAGGCTTAAGCCTAATCAATCTGCCGGTCACCCCCGATGCACGCCAAGCACATGGATATCACGGCGCCCGCACAACAATTGCCCGCGCCCGCCGCAAGCCAGTCCTACAGCTATACGAACCTCGAACACGATGTCAGCGAGCCCAATGTGCTTGCCGAGGAAGTCGCGTTGGCGATTGCCTATAACGGCATCAGCCAGGCGGTCATGCTGGTCACGCCCACTGACCTGGAAGATTTCATCGTCGGCTTCAGCGTCGGCAGCGGCCTCATCGAATCACCGGATGAGATCTACGACATCAAGCTCGGTGGCTGCGGCTCTGCGCAGACCGCAGAAGTCGAAATCGCCAGCCGCGCCTTCTGGAACCTCAAGACCCAGCGTCGGCAACTGGCCGGCACCAGCGGTTGCGGCCTGTGTGGCGTCGAAGCCGTCGAGCAGGCATTGCCCGAGCTCAACGTGCTGCCCGGCGCGCCCCTTCCCCCCGCCGAATGGCTGAAAGGTCTGCGCGAGCGTATGGGCCAATTTCAGCCGTTGGGCGAACACTGCGGCGCGGTCCATGCGGCGATGTTTATGGACGCTCGAGGCGAAATTCTTTTAGGTCGTGAAGACATCGGCCGACATAACGCTCTGGACAAGCTGATCGGCGCGCTGATTCGTCAGGACATCCCGACCACGGGCGGTCTGGCCATTGTCACGAGCCGCTGCAGTCTGGAGCTCATTCAAAAAGTATTACGTGCCGGCATTCAGACCCTCGTCAGCCTGTCATCGCCCACCGGCCTGGCGCTGCAATGGGCCCGACGCCACAACCTAAACCTCATTCATCTGCCTAAACACAGTGCGCCGCGGGTTTACAGTCCTGCGTTGGAGAATCAAGCGTGAGCATGCATAAAGAAGCCGACAAGGTATCGACCCCCCGCTACAAGCCCTACAAAGGCCCGGCCGGCGGATGGGGCGCATTGATCAGCGTCGCCCACTTCTGGCTGACCAGCGACAACGCCCTGAAGAACATACGCACGATGCTCAAGACTAACCAGAACGGCGGCTTCGACTGCCCGGGTTGCGCGTGGGGTGATTCGCCGGAAAGCGGCATGGTCAAGTTCTGCGAGAACGGCGCCAAGGCAGTGAACTGGGAAGCGACCAAGCGCCGCGTCGATGCGTCCTTCTTCGCCCGCTACAGCGTCAGCTCGCTGCTTGAGCAAAGTGATTACTGGCTGGAATATCAGGGCCGTCTGACCGAGCCAATGGTCTACGACGCCCAGACCGATCGCTACAAGCCGATTGCCTGGGACGACGCCTTTGCGCTGATTGCCAAGCACCTGAACAATCTGCCGAACCCGAACATGGCCGAGTTCTACACCTCGGGCCGTGCCAGCAACGAAGCGGCGTATCTGTATCAGCTGTTCGTGCGTGCCTTCGGCACCAACAACTTCCCCGACTGCTCGAACATGTGCCATGAAGCGAGCGGCGTTGCTTTGTCGCAAAGCGTGGGCGTCGGCAAAGGCACCGTAACGTTTGATGACTTCGAGCACGCGGACGCGATTTTCGTCCTCGGTCAGAACCCGGGCACCAACCACCCGCGCATGCTGGAACCGCTGCGTGAAGCGGTCAAACGCGGCGCGCAAGTGGTGTGCGTCAACCCGCTGAAAGAGCGCGGTCTGGAACGTTTCCAGCACCCTCAGCACCCGCTGGAAATGCTCAGCAACGGCTCCGAGCCGACCAACACGGCGTATTTCCGTCCGGCACTGGGCGGCGACATGGCCCTGCTGCGCGGCATGGCCAAGTTCCTGCTGCAGTGGGAACGCGAAGCCCAGGCGAACAACGAGCCATCGGTGTTCGATCACACCTTCCTCAACGAACACACCAATGGCGTGCTGGAATACCTCGCTGCCATTGACGACACCTCGTGGGAATTCATCGTCGAGCAATCGGGTCTGCCATTGACCGACATCGAACTCGCAGCGCGGATGTACGCCAAAGGCAAGAACGTGATCATGTGCTGGGCGATGGGCATCACTCAGCATCGCCATTCGGTGCCGACCATTCAGGAAGTCTCCAACCTGATGCTGCTGCGCGGCAACATCGGTCGGCCAGGCGCAGGCCTGTGCCCGGTGCGCGGTCACAGTAACGTGCAGGGCGACCGCACGATGGGCATCAACGAACGTCCGCCGGCGTTTTTCCTTGATGCGCTGGAGAAACGTTTCCAGTTCAAGGTGCCGCGTGAAAACGGCCATAACGTCGTCGAAGCGATTCACGCGATGCTGGAAGGCCGCGCAAAAGTCTTTATCGGTCTGGGCGGCAACTTCGCTCAAGCCACCCCGGACAGCCCGCGCACTTTCGAAGCCCTGAGCAACTGCGACCTGACCGTGCAGATCAGCACCAAGCTCAACCGCAGCCACTTGGCCCACGGCAAGGAAGCGCTGATTCTGCCGTGCTTCGGCCGTACCGACATCGACATCCAGGCCGAAGGCCCGCAAGCGGTAACGGTTGAAGACTCGTTCAGCATGGTTCACGCGTCCAACGGTCAGCTGAAGCCGCTGTCGCCGCAGATGCGTTCCGAGCCTGCGATCCTGGCGGGCATTGCCAACGCAACACTGGGCAAGCAGCCGGTGGACTGGCTGTGGCTGGTGGCGGACTACAGCCGCATTCGCGACCTGATCGCCGACACCATTCCGTCATTCCAGAACTTCAACGAGAAGATCAAAAACCCGGGCGGCTTCTACCTGGGCAACGCCGCAGGCTCCCGTCGCTGGAACACGCCGAGTGCGCGGGCCAACTTCAAGGCGAACGTATTGCCGAGCGACCTGGTGCATGAAAGCATTCGCGGGACAGGCATCGTGCCGGACCTGATCATGCAATCGATGCGTTCTCACGATCAGTACAACACCACCATCTATGGCCTGGACGACCGTTACCGCGGCGTGAAAGGTCAGCGTGACGTGATGTTCGTGAACGAGGCCGACATCATTCGTCTGGGCTTCGTACCCGGTCAGAAAGTCGACATCGTGTCGATCTGGGGCGATGCCATCGAACGTCGCGTGAAGGGCTTCACACTGCTGCCGTTCGACATTCCGGCCGGCCAGGCTGCAGCGTATTACCCGGAAGTGAACCCGCTGGTACCGCTGGAAAGCGTGGGCGACGGCAGCAGCACGCCGACGTCCAAGTTCGTGGCGATCAAGCTGGAACGGCATACGGAGACAGCGCGGATTATTTGATCCTGAGCTGAAGAACCTTGTAGGAGCACGCTTGCCCGCGAAGACCTGCTTTCAGCCTCCGGAGAAAAAGGCTGAAGGTCCCGGCCCCTTCGTGAGCAAACTCACTCCCACAGGTTCCTTGCGGCGATAGCAGGATATAGCGCCACAAAAAAAGGCCCGAATCGCGAGATTCGGGCCTTTATCAAGTAGCGTATGACTCACCAATACGACTTCGGTTCCCAAGCCAAAACAATAAGTTAGCGTTTTGTATACAGGTCGTGTTATTCGTCGGATTTAGATTGTGACATTTTCTTCATGATCGCAGGATCGCGGCGTCATCCCTATGAGCATCAATACATGAAGTATTCCTCGATTCTGTTGTTATCGTTCTCACTGGTCAGCGGTTTTGCCTCAGCAGGCGATAACGTGACGGCCGGCGTGGGCGGCGCATTGGGTGGGGTACTCGGCTCCGTCGTTGGCCAACAGGTCGGCGGCAGCACAGGTTCGGCAATCGGAGCCGGCCTTGGCGGCGCGGCTGGTGGCGCAGTGGGCGCAAACCGCCGGAACCGTACCGAAGCCGCCATCGGCGGCGGCCTGGGTGCTGCTGGCGGCAACGTAGTCGGTCGCAGCGTCGGTGGCAGCACCGGCAGTCTGATTGGCGCAGCAGCAGGCGGCGGCGCGGGCGGCGCACTCGGCAACTACATGGGCGACGAAAGCCGCCGTGACGATGACCGAGGCCGTGGCTACCGTGGCGATCGCCGCGACTACAAACACGGTCGCGGTCACGCGCATGGTCATCGCAAACACCATCGTGACTGATGCCGTCGAGCCCGACTCGCGCACCTGACCCGATGAACACCGGCCGCCCATAAAGCGGCCGGTATCATTTTCAGACCACCAAACGCTCAAGCGCCTGCCGCAACGCCGCAGGGATCGGCACCGGCTGATTGGATGCCCGATCCACGAATACATGCACGAAGCGTCCTGCCGCCCGCGCCTCGTCTTCCCCCGCCTTGAAGACCGCCAGCTCATATTGCACCGAGCTGTTGCCCAGCTTGCCAACCCGTAGCCCGACCTCGATCGGCTCCGGATAGGCAATCGACGCAAAGTAATCGCACGACGAACTCACCACAAATCCCACCGCTTCACCGTCATGGATATCCAGTCCGCCCTGTTCGATCAGGTAGGTATTCACCGCGCTGTCAAAGAAGCTGTAGTACGTGACGTTGTTGATGTGACCGTACACATCGTTGTCATGCCAGCGCGTCACGATCGGCTGGAAGTGGCGATAATCGGCGCGCTGCGGGGTGTCGTTCATGGGGGTTCCCTCCGGTTTGTCTGCTGTGCTTCCTGGTTGATGAAATCCGTGACCGCTATTGAATCTGGCGCTGAATCCATTCCCGCACGTCCGCATACGGGTAAGCCTCCAGCGCCGCAAACCCGCCGATGTTCCGAGCCTTGAGTTTGGTAAACATCGGCACGCTGATCCCACACAGAAACCGCGTCAGGCACTCCGCGCCCGGCTCATGCCCACGGGCCTCGAGGTGCTTGCCGACGAACTCGCTGCATAGATCCGCGAAGTCCTGCTCGCTCAACGGCGTCAAGGCTGGCGGCTCGGGGAGCACCGCCACATGCCCCTCACACACCGAGCAGTGGCCGCAATGCGCGGGCGCACGGTCGTCGCCAAAGTATTGAGCCAGACGATGACTGAGGCACTGCTGGCTGGCAAACAGCTCGAGCATGGCGTGGATGCGCGCGACTTCGGTCTTTTCGTGGTGGACGAAGTAGTCATGCAACTCTTCGCTCAGGGCCTGGGCGTCGAAGTCGGCGGCGATCAGGCTGTAGACCTCGGTCATCTGCTTGCTTTCGAGTTCGATCCAGCCCTTCTCCTGAAAGAAATCCAGCGCCGTTACCACGCGCCCGCGCTCGGCCTGATACTGCTGGTACATGGCGTCGAAGTTGACGGTTGCCCACGTCCGCGCCCGGCTTGACGTCTCGGTCAGCGCCTGCACGAATTCCCGTCGTTCGCCTTGAAAGCGCTGCACCAGCACCTGCGGTTCGATCAGGTATTTGAAGCGGTATTCCGCGAAGTACGAATAACGCGGCGCAATGATCCCGCGCAGCTCCAGTTGCACCAACAGCGTTTTGAGCGGCAGTTGACGGATATTGCTGAGGTCCGACAAGGGCGCCAGCAGAAACTCCCACTGACTGTCGTTACGCGCGCCTTGCAGATCTTCCAGCACCAACCGGATGCCTTCCTGCTCCGGTGTGTCGCCGTACACGAAGTTCTCCAGCACGTTCAGGCTGTCGCGATTGGCCAGCACCAGACACTCCGACGTCGCCCCGTCCCGGCCCGCACGACCGATCTCCTGGCTGTAGTTCTCGATGGATTTGGGCAAATCGAAATGCACGACGTTGCGGATGTCACTCTTGTCGATGCCCATCCCGAAAGCGATGGTGGCGACGATGCAGTTCAGACGCCCGTCCATGAACTGCCGCTGGATCGACTCGCGCTTATCGTGAGGGAGGCCTGCATGGTAGGCGTACGCCGGGATGCCGTTCTGCGACAGGTGAGCCGCCACGAACTCGGCGGTCTTCTGCAGCGTAACGTAGACAATGCTCGGCTGACCGGCCCGTTCGCCAAGCCACTCCACCAGACGCCGGCGCTTGTCCCGGCCTGCAACCGGCTCGACCCGCAGCGTGAGGTTGGGCCGGTAGAAGCCCGTCGTCACAACGTCGTCCAGCGCGATGCCGAACTTGCTCTGCATGTCACTGATGACTTGGGGTGTCGCTGTCGCTGTCAGGAGCAGCGCCTGGGGGATATTGAACTCGCGCTGGTAGTCAGGGAGTTTGAGGTAGTCGGGCCGGAAGTTGTGGCCCCACTCGGAAATGCAGTGGGCCTCGTCCACTACAAGCAGCGAAATCGGCACCTGAGTGATGAAATGCCGGAAGCGCTCGTTCTTCAGGCGCTCGACGGAGATCATCAGGATTTTCAACTCGCCGGAGCGCGCCCTGGCCATGACGTCAGCGACGTCATCGCGGCTTTGGGCTGAGTCGATGCTCGCCGCCGCAATGCCGTGTCGCTGGAGGAAAGCCAGTTGGTCCTGAATCAGCGCCAACAGCGGTGATACCACCAGCGTCAGATGCGGCAGCAGCAACGCCGGCAGCTGATAGCAGAGGGATTTACCGGACCCCGTGGGAAAGATCGCTGCGGCGGAGCGCCCTGCCAACACGGCACTGATGGCGGCCTCTTGTCCGGCGCGAAACTGCCGATAACCGAAAACCTGCTCAAGGGTTTGATGCATGTGCTGCCACTCCTTTGACCGTCGCAAGGGCGTGAACCATAGCGCGGTGGGTCCGGGCGCAATACACCTAAACCATTACAGAAATATCGGACAGGATACAGCGCGGACAAATACCGCGCGCCATGCTGGCAAAACGTCATGCCGAGGATTAATCTCGCGCGACGCGTATTCAAGCGCTGTACGTCAGCCACCCCGATTGACTGCAAACCGGTCGACAACACACGATTCGCCAAGGAGAGGCAATGCAATCCACGCCACAGCCCGAGGATGACGGGCTTACCATGCAACGGCTGGCCCCCGGCCAATTCGACGTTGTGCTCGGCTCGCATCCTGCCCGGCGAGCTGCCGCATCCGGCAACGGCAACTGGCCGCTGAGTAGCGTTCTGATCTGCCTCGCGCTGCTGATCGCGATTATCTTTCTGATCGCGCAAATGTTTCGCACGCCCAAGCCTGCAGCAACGGTCATTCCTGCGCCGCCCATCGCAGAGGTGGTCAGTGAGACTGACCCAGCGCCCGTCGCTCAGGTGCGCAACGTCGAACAAGTCGTTTATATCGCCCCCAAAGTTGAAGTCTCCCAGCCCGCCACGGCGCGGCCGCTCGACGCCTGCCTGAAAGACGGCAACGTGATCGACCGGGATGTCATCAATTGCCGCTTCGGTGAAGCTCAGGCCAACGACTCCCAAGCCACTCGACCCCAAGGCATGGTTTCAGATCGTTACATGGCGACCTACAAGGCCGCCGCCGCCAAACCCAAAACCGAGCCCGCGCGGCGCTATGAAGTAGCAGGTGTGTTCATCCGTGAAATCGACGGGCGAAATCGCTATGAAGCCCGCTATCGCATTTCCAACAACCATATTGAAACCACCAGTGTCTGCATGAACTTCCTGGCCGACAGTGTCGAACACCGTGAATGCCGCCGCGCCGCCGTACCCTACTTCAAAGACATGTGCAGCGACTGGAGCAAACGCGTCGCCAAAGATAAGAGCGACAAGAACAAACTGGCGCAAGAGCAGTACTGCACAGCGGCCCGGGATTATTCAGCGTGATGGAAAAACAATTCACGTCACCAGATAGTCATTAGCGCTCCACTGAACATGAAGTAACAACAACAGCGGACGCGTCCACAATCAGTCTTCTAACCTCGTGATTCCTATCCAACAACGAGGTTATAAACATGACAACTTTTACAATTTTCTTTTGCGGTACGGGCTCGACTAAATACGACCATCTGCACAAGAACTACTGGAACGGTGAGCTGGTTGCGACGCTGGCCAATAATATTGACGGTCACGAGTTTGCGGAGTGGATCGTCATTGACGGGCCGGGCAGCGGCAATATGCAGGCCGATGAGCTGTTCACCGAACCCAAAGCATTCGGGTGGACTGGCCCCGCTTTCGGCAAAGGCTGGCACGAGAATGTGCAGCATGCCGTCAACATCATTCAGGGCAAATTTGACTGGCAAAGAACCAAGCTGTCGGAAGCCGATTACCAGCGCCTCAAGCGAGCCGATGTGCCTATTCCCGACGCCCAGGCGCACGGCTCGTGGTTCTGGCGGCAGTACGACTACGGCAATCGCATCAGCCCGCAGGAACTCCAGCAACAGCTGATCAAGAACCTGAGAAAAGGCGGCTTGATCCCAAAGCAAATCAATCTGGTGGGCTGGAGTCGTGGCGGCGTCAGTTGTCACATGCTCGCCAATGCGCTGCTGGCTAATCCGGCCACGCGTCATATACCGGTGAACATATTTGCGGTGGACCCGGTGCCCGGCCCCTTTAATTATCAGCTTGAAAAAGTTTCTCTCGGCAGCAACGTCAAAGAATATGTGGCGTTCTATGCCCGCGACGAACGCTCTAAAGGATTTTCCTGCATCATTCCTAAAACAGCTCCAAAGACCAAAGTCAGCATCTATCCCATGGCCGGACGTCACGCGACGCTGGTGGGTAACGCGTCGCTTTCGGGAGCGAGTGGGCCAGGTGACCTGACAGAGCCTGGCAAGCTGGTGCGGCATTACGCCGAAGTGTGTCTGACCCGATGGGGAACGAAGTTACAAAGAAAACTCAACTTGTCGGCCATCGACATTGGCAAACTGCACCAAAGTATCGTTATGCATGAAGCCAAGTTCATCAAGATGCGAAGCCACTCATACACTGTTTTGGTTGAAGACCACAAAACAGAGCGGTATGTCAGTTATGCCGACAAGGGAACCGGTTTCAGCATGGTAGCGGGAACGCCGTTTAAGCCTGCGGAAGGGTTGGCGGCGAACCTCGCGAAAGGAGTCAGCGCGTACAAAGATATCTCTTGAGGTTCGATCCACACCCGCGAAGCATCCCGCCGTTCAGGTTTCTGACTGCACGGATCAACGCCAACGCCCTCCTGGCTGAGCGCTGCGCTGGCGAAAAAGAATTCCCGAAGAAACCGCGCCCACTGAGGGCGGTTTCTTCGTTCCGTTTTTTGTCATCGCCTCATTGACCCGCCGGCGCATTCTGCGGTCATAGGAGGCTAGAGTCAGAGACAACCGCAGCGATTACGGACGGAACAACATGCCTCAAGCAGCCCCGCGAACCCATACACGCCTGCTACCGCTGTTACTCGCAGTCACCGCCGCTCTTCTTTCGGGCTGCGGCGATGAAGCCAAGACAGCCGGGACGGCGACCGCAAGTGCGTCGCCCCTTCAGAAGAGCATGATTGTCGACGTCAGTGGCGCGCTCAACCTGCACTACGAGGCAAAAGGCGATCAAGTAGCCGTTGGCTTCCTGCCCGGCAAACTGCCCGGCTCCAACTGGCTGACACTCAGCGCGGATCAGGAAGCCGAAGGCGACCGCAATGAGGTGAGCATCGGTCCCATCCTCGGGTTCTCTTTCGACAACCCCGATCAAGAGAAGAAGGCGATCATGTTTCAGGGTGGCCGCGTCGAAGTCGCCCACGATGAAAACAGCGCGTCCTACGACACCGGTTCGTACTATCAGTATTTCGACACGGACAAGGGCGGGGGCAACAGCAACGTCCAGCTCGTCTTCAGCAAAATCGAGAAACTCACCTCCCCCAACAAACTGCTCGACCGCTATCGGTTGATCGGCACGTTCCAGTTCAACGCGGCGCTTTCCCCTGAACAGCCCACCGACGAATGTACTCGGGAAGCCGCTGCGTACGCGGCCGAGCACGGCGAACGCCACCCGGGGTTCGATGCCAAGCTGTGTAATGCGAAGAGCGTTGTGGCGAAGGGCAGCTTCGACATCACCCAGGACTTTCCGGTGACGACGAAGGCTGACGGCTAGCCATCGCGCAGGTATAAAAAAACCGCCCCGAAGGGCGGTTTCTTTTTAGCAGGTACCGATCTTACAGCTTCGGGCCCGCTGCCTTGATCGCGTCGCTCACTTCGAACTTCTTGAAGTTCTCGATGAACAGGCCGGCCAGTGCTTTGGCGGCTTCGTCGTACGCCGCTTTGTCAGCCCAGGTGTTGCGCGGGTTGAGCAGTCCGGTTTCGACGCCTGGTACGGAGGTCGGGACGTCCAGGTTGACGGTGTCGAGGTGCTCGGTTTCTGCACCGATCAACGCGCCGCTCTGAATGGCCGCGATGACGCCGCGGGTGGTCGGAATGTTGAAGCGTTTGCCGACACCGTAGCCGCCGCCGGTCCAGCCGGTGTTGACCAGGTAGACCTTGGAGCCGAAACCGCGGATGCGCTTGATCAGCAGCTCTGCGTATTCGCCCGCCGGACGCGGGAAGAACGGTGCGCCGAAGCAGGTAGAGAACGTCGACTTGATGCCGGCGCCAGAACCCATTTCAGTGGAACCGACCAGTGCGGTGTAACCCGACAGGAAGTGGTAGGCCGCTTGTTCTTCGCTGAGGATCGACACCGGTGGCAGCACGCCAGTCAGGTCGCAGGTCAGGAAGATCACCGCGTTTGGCTCGCCGCCCAGGTTCTTCTTGGAACGCTTTTCAACGTGCTCGAGCGGGTAAGCGGCGCGGCTGTTCTGAGTCAGGCTGCCGTCGGCGTAGTCGGCATGACCGGCTGCGTCCAGCACCACGTTTTCCAGCACGGCGCCGTGCTTGATGGCCTTCCAGATAACAGGCTCGTTCTTCTCGGAGAGGTCGATGCACTTGGCATAGCAACCGCCTTCGATATTGAAGACAACGCCTTCGCCCCAGCCGTGTTCGTCGTCACCGATCAGGTAACGGGTCTCGTCGGCAGACAGCGTGGTTTTACCGGTGCCGGACAGACCGAAGAACAATGTCACGTCGCCGTCTTCACCGATATTGGCCGCGCAGTGCATTGGCAGCACATCGGAAGCCGGCAGCAGGAAGTTCTGCACCGAGAACATGGCTTTCTTCATTTCACCGGCGTAACGCATACCGGCAATGAGGACCTTCTTCTGGGCGAAGTTGATGATGACGCAACCGTCGGAGTTGGTGCCGTCACGCTCAGGCACGCACTCGAAGTTAGCCACGTTGAGCACTTGCCATTCTTCACGGCCGGCCGGGTTGTACTGGGCCGGATTGATGAACAGGCAGCGACCGAACAGGTTCTGCCAGGCAGTCTGCGTGGTCATCTTGACCGCAAGGTAGTGATCTTCGGCGGCGCCTACGTGCACGTGGGAAACGAAGTGTTCCTGAGCGTTGTTGAACGCCTCGACACGCGCCCACAGGGCATCGAACTTGTCGGCCGGGAACTTGCGGTTGATCGGCCCCCAGGCGATCGCAGCCTGGGTGGAGGGTTCGTCTACGATGAAGCGGTCGACAGGCGAGCGGCCTGTGCGGTGGCCTGTTTCCACGACGAGTGCGCCAGTATCGGACAGCACGCCTTCTTCGCGTTTGAGGGCTTCTTTAACCAGATCGTCGACACTGAGATCGGTGTGAACGGCGTTATTGGCTTGCGTCATGAGATTCCCCGTCGGCTCGATGGCCGAGTGCTCCAAACGTTTTGTAGTAGAAAAACCAACACTACTACAGCTAAAAAGTGGCCGGATTATGCCAGAAAAGCCCAAAAAAGGTAGGGCCCTCCTGTCAGAACTACATGAAGAAGAGTCAAGCGGGCCGGGCGGAAAGCTTTCAGCGCAGGACCCGCACTACATTAATGGCGGGTATCGGAAGGGGTATCTACCCCGCCCCCTGCAAACAGCTGCGCTACATCCGTTGCATCGAACAGATAGCGCTGATTGCAGAACTGACAGTCGATCTCCACCGCACCGTGATGCTCGATCACCAACTGCTGTGCATCTTCCAGACCAAGACTGACCAACGCATTGCCAGAACGTTCGCGCGAGCAGCTGCAACGGAACACCAGTGGCTGGACGTCGAACATCCGCACGACGTCTTCGTGGAACAGGCGTTTCAACACGGTTTCGTTGGTCAGGCTGAGCAGTTCTTCGGCGGTCAGGGTGTCAACCAGCACATTGACATGCTGCCAGCTGGCTTCACGCTCATCCTGATCTTTCAGCTTCTCAGCCGGCAGTTGTTGCAGCAGCAGCCCACGTGCGCGTTTGCCGTCGGCCTTGATCCAGAAACGCGTCGGCAATTGCTCCGACATCACAAAGTATTCGGACAGGCAGGCCGACAGGTCGACGCCGTCCAGGCCCACGATGCCCTGATAGCGTTTGCCCTGACGCGGATCGATGGTCATGGTCAGGTCGCCATCGGGCATCAGGTCGAGCAGCGTGGCGTCCGGCTTCACCAAGGCCTCGTCGTAACGCGCAATCCCGCGCAGTTCACGCTCGCTGGAGCACTCGACCATCAGCAACGACACCGGTCCAAGGGACCGCGCCTGCAGAACCAGCAGGCCGTCGAACTTAAGGGTGCCCACCAGCAGCGCGGCGGCGGCGAGCATTTCGCCGAGCAACTGAGCCACTGGCTCGGGATACGGGTGCTTGGCAAGGACCTCGGCGTAGCTGCGCTCAAGGGCCACGAGCTCGCCGCGCACGTCGCTCTCGTCAAAGATGAAACGCTGGGTGTAATCGGTATCCGCAAAGTCTGACATAGGAGAAGGTATCTGAATGGATGACAAAATGATGACAAGCGCCTATAAAGCGCGGTTTCGCACCGCTTGGTGCACTGCCATGCCGATGGGGGCATTTTATGGACTATCCCGCATTGTTCCAACCCAAGTGGAACGCCAAAAAATTCCTGCTGTGTAATCTGGTGGCGCTGGGCCTGCTACTGCTGTGGGTGTGGCCCACGGGACACGCGGCTTTCACGCACTTCGACGAAGGCCTGTTTCACTTGCTGAACCGCCCGCTTGAGCAAAACAAGGCGTGGCTGTGGGTCTGGACGATTGCCAGCATGCGACCCTTCGACATCGTCGTCGGCCTGATTCTGCTCACGCTGCTCATAAAGGGCGACTGGGTGTTCAAATCCTTGCAAACGCGTGCCGCGCTGATCGGCTTTGTGCTCACGCTGATCCTGCTGCTGATCATCCGCACGGTGTTTTCCAAAATCATCGACCACAGCGCGCTGCAACATGACAGCGCGTCAGTGATGATCCCCGATGCCATCAAGCTCAGCGACATATTCCCGGAGCTGGAGGACAAGTGGCAGCTCAAGGACCGTTCCAGCCAGAGCTTCCCGGGCGACCACGCTTCGGTGCTGCTGATCTGGGCGATGTTCATGAGCGTCTACAGCCGCACAGTCGGCCAGCGCGTGGTCATCTGGGCCCTGGCGTTTCTGTTCATGATGCCGCGCCTGGTCGCCGGCGCCCACTGGGGTCAGGACGACTACGTTGGCGGCGTAATGATCGCATTGCTCGCGCTGGGCTGGAGCTGCTACACCCCGTTCGTGGCCACCGCTACCGGGTTTCTGTTTCGACTGACGGCATCAGTCTTCAACGTGATGGGCCGCCTGCCGCTGCTCAAATGCCTGAGCATCATGAAGCAGGGCTCTCATTTGTAAGCTGCCTGTTGCTACAGAGCAGTCCGGGGTCGATCAATGCGCGATCCCGGAAAGCGGCGAGATCGTCAGTCGTCACCCGAACGAAAATGAAACAATTGCCGACGCTGCTTTTTGGTCGGCCTGCCGTCAGTGGTCACGCCCAGGCTTCCGGCCTTGCGCATCTCGGCGGCTTGCTCGCGTTTGGCGAGGCTCTCCGGGGTTTCGCTGTACAGCAACTGAGCCTCAGGGGCGCCACGGCGGACAATCGACAACGCCTGGACCACCACGGTCCGCTCATCGAAACCCGCTCTGATCTGGAACTCGTCCCCTACCCGCGGCTCTTTTCCCGGCTTGCAACGCTCGCCGCGGCAATGAACCTTACCGCTTTCAATGGCGGCTTTTGCCAGCGCACGCGTCTTGAAGAAACGCGCCGCCCAAAGCCATTTGTCCAGACGGACTTTGTCGTCCTCGTCTGACTTCTGTGTCATCTGAATTCCTCAATCGTGTAATGGTCAGAATCGTACTACGTCACGCCGGGGACGCAGTAACCGCCACCCTCGTTTACACTGCCCACCAGACTAAAGCGCCGGCTTCAGGAGAACGACGTGACAGACTTCCCAACGTCATTGACTGGTGGGTGCCAGGGCTGCAGAGAAAGCTCCGCACTGGATTTCGAATTTGAATTCGCCTATCAGCCCATCGTGGACGTCCGCGACCGCTCGGTATTCGCTCACGAGGCGTTGGTACGAGGCGTCAACGGCGAGGGTGCCCTGTCTGTCCTGAACCAGATCGACGACACCAACCGTTACCGTTTCGATCAATTGTGCCGAACCCGCGCGATTTCAACTGCCGCCCGGCTGGGAATGGACGAATACCTGTCGATCAACTTCCTGCCCAACGCGGTGTATCGCCCCGACCTGTGCATTCGCAGCACCCTTGAAGCGGCCCGCGCCCACAACTTTCCGCTGGACCGGTTGATCTTCGAGACCGTCGAAACCGAGCACATCTGTAGCAACAGCCACCTGACCAACATTCTTCGGGAGTACCGCCAGTTCGGCTTCAAGACCGCCATCGACGACTTTGGCGCCGGGCACTCCGGACTCACCCTCCTCGCCGACTTTCAGCCTGACCTGATCAAGCTCGACATGGCCCTGGTGCGCAACGTCCATCTGGACCCTGCACGGCAGGCCATCGTGCGCGGCATTGTCACCATGTGTACGGACCTGAACGTTACAGTGATCGCCGAAGGCATCGAAGATGCGGGCGAACGGGACTTCCTCGCCGACTGCAACATTTACCTCATGCAGGGCTACTGGTTCGCCAAGCCTGCATTCCAGGCGCTGGCGCACATCGATGCCGGCGCCTGGCAGAACGTGTAAACGAACGGAACCGATTTGAAAACATTTGACCATCTGACAGTCATCGGCCTGCGCGAATGGGTGGCTTTGCCCCATCTGGGCGTCGCCGGGCTGCGCGCAAAAATCGACACCGGTGCCAGCACTTCCAGCCTGCACGCGACAGAAATAGAGCCGTTCGAACGGGACGGTGAGAAATGGGTGCGCTTCAACGCTCATCTGGGGACGGTGGTGCAGCTGCGTCACCGTCGCTGTGAGGCTCAACTGGTGGCGATGAAAACCATCAAAAGCTCCAACGGCCACGCCCAGGTTCGCTACGTTATTCGTACGACGCTGGCGCTGGGAGACAGGGTCTGGCCGGTGGAATTCACGCTGGCCTGCCGCAAGGCCATGCGCTACCGGCTGCTGCTGGGTTCCAAAGCCCTGATTGACGGCCAGTTGGTCGTCAATCCGGGTGTGACATATATTCAGGACAAGCCGGTGTTCCCGGCTTCAAATCTCTCTGCCACAGGTGCTGCATGAAGATCGCTGTGCTTTCGCGAAACCCGCGTCTGTATTCAACTCGTCGTCTGGTCGAAGCTGGAATCCAGCGCGGCCATGAGGTCGTGGTGGTCGATACCCTGCGCGCCTATATGAACATTGCCAGTCATAAGCCGCAGATCCACTACCGAGGAAAACCCCTGGAAGGCTTTGATGCGGTGATACCCCGCATCGGCGCCTCCGTGACCTTCTACGGCTGCGCCGTGCTGCGTCAGTTTGAAATGATGGGCGTGTTCCCGCTCAACGAATCCGTCGCCATCGCGCGCTCCCGCGACAAGCTGCGCTCGCTGCAGCTGTTGTCACGTCGAGGCATTGGCTTGCCCGTCACCGGCTTCGCCCACTCACCGGATGACATCCCTGACCTGATCCAGATGGTCAACGGCGCGCCTCTGGTGATCAAGGTGCTCGAGGGGACGCAAGGTATTGGCGTGGTGCTGTGCGAAACCGCGACCGCGGCCGAATCCGTGATTGAGGCCTTCATGGGGCTGAAACAGGACATCATGGTGCAGGAGTACATCAAAGAAGCCGGTGGCGCCGATATCCGCTGCTTCGTGGTGGGTGACAAGGTCATTGCGTCGATGAAGCGCCAGGCGAAACCGGGGGAGTTCCGCTCCAACCTGCATCGCGGCGGCACCGCCAGCCTCATCAAGATCACCCCGGAAGAGCGCATGACAGCCATTCGCGCGGCCAAGGTCATGGGCCTGAGTGTCGCGGGTGTCGACATCCTGCGCTCCAACCACGGGCCACTGGTGATGGAGGTGAACTCGTCGCCAGGTCTTGAAGGGATCGAAACCACCACCGGCAAGGATGTGGCGGGGATAATCATCGAGTACATCGAGAAAAACGGCGGGCCGCACATGACCCGCACCAAAGGCAAAGGATAACCCCCAAGCCCGTCTCTGCACGGAGGCTATGGTCGCGAGTACCGCCCACGGCCTCCAGGCAGAATCACGAACGAATCAATCGGCATCCCGCGGCAGCAACAACCCCAACGGCAGGCGAACTCTGGCCTCCAGCCCGCCTCCCGAACGATTACGCAGCTCGACGTTGCCGCCGTGCATTGCGGCAATGCGCTTGACGATCGCCAGGCCAAGCCCTGTCCCCTTGCCGCTTCTGGCGCGGTCACCACGGATGAAGGGATTGAAAATACCTTCCAGCTCCGACGGATCGATCCCCATGCCCCTGTCCAGCACACTCAGCACCACGTAGGGCGCGCCGCTGTCGCCGGAAACATAGGCCGCGACTTCAACGCCGTCACCGGCATGGTGCATGGCATTGCCAATGAGATTATTGAGCAGGCGCTTCATGGAAACCCGTCGCAACGGGAAAGGCGGAATGGACTCCAGGCACAGCCGCACTTGCTCCACCGGGTTGTTGTACGGCGCGACGACTTCATGGACCAGCTCGACCAGATCGACTTCTTCGACCTCTTCATCACGCCCGTCCCGGATGAAAGCCAGGAATTGATCGAGGATCGCGTCCATGTCTTCGATGTCGCGAACCATGCCTTCCATGAACTCGTTATTGGCCGGCATCAGCTCAAGGGACAGACGCAGCCGGGTCAGCGGCGTCCGCAAATCGTGAGACACCCCGGCCAGCATCAGTTCGCGCTCCTGCCCGGCCTGCTCCACGTCTTCGGCCATCTGGTTGAACGCGCGGTAGACCTCGGTTATCTCGCTGGGCGTGTCACCCACCGGCAAACGCACGCTGCGGCCCTGGCCCAACTGGCGGGCCGCAAACACCAGGCGCTTGAGCGGCTGATTGAGCTGGCTGACGAAGATCCAGGCCGAGGCCGTCGAGAGCAATCCGATCGCCAGGAACCAGCCCAGCACGCTCCAGATTTTCTGCCCGCGCAACGGATGCGGGTACAGTGGCACTTTCAGCCAGCCATCGCCAAGACTCGGCGCCCTCACCCATAGCGCGGGGGGCGCGTGGACACGCAGTCGCACTTCGGTGTCCGCGCCCAGCTCATCCTGCATCTGCCGCTGGTAGATTTCGGAGTACGGCCAGTGCTGCTCGCCTTCCGGTACACCACCGCCCACCACGCGGATCAGTCCGGCGGCGTCAGCGATGGTCTGCCGGTCACTCTCATCGGCCGCCCAGTAAGCCCGCAAAGTGAGTGCAACGCCGTGGCTGTATTGACGATCGACCAGAACATCCTCGTTCATCAGCAAATAGACGAGGGTCAGCGCCTTCGAAAACAGCACGACAATGAGCACCAGCCACAGGGTGCGGGAGAAAAAGCTTTGCGGGAACCAGAGCGGTGTCTTCATAACAGCAGCTACACACTTTGCGGAAGCGAGCCGGGCTCGCGAATTTGCGGAACACATGACACAGCAAAAACCAGTCACGCCAATGGCCGCTTTCGCGAACATCGAGGTGACTGGCTAACGTAGGCGGGCGTGAGACAGGCCCGGCAGGTTACCGTCGAACTTGCTGTTACTGCTTGTTGGCACCGTCTGGCACGAAAACATAACCCACTCCCCAGACCGTCTGAATGTAACGCGGCTTGGCAGCGTCCACCTCAATCAGACGGCGCAGACGGGAGATCTGGACATCGATGGAGCGCTCCAGGGCGTCCCACTCACGGCCCCGGGCCAGGTTCATCAGCTTGTCTCGCGTCAGCGGCTCACGGGCGTGCATGACCAATGCCTTCAACACGGCGAATTCACCGGTCGTCAGCATGTGCACTTCGTCGCCACGCTTGAGCTCGCGGGTGGCGAGGGACAGAGCGTAGTCGCCAAAGGTGACGGTTTCGTCTTCCGTGGCAGGCGCGCCAGGTACGGGTGCGGATTGACGACGCAGCACAGCGCGAACGCGGGCCATCAGTTCGTCAGGGTTGAAAGGTTTTGCGAGGTAGTCATCAGCGCCGAGCTCGAGGCCCTTGATGCGACTGAGCTCGTCGCCCTTGGCGGTGAGCATGATGATAGGGACTTGATTGTTCGCGGCGCGCAGGCGGCGGCAGGCGGACAGCCCGTCTTCGCCCGGCAGCATCAGGTCCAGCACCACGAGGTGAAACACTTCGCGCGCCAGCAGCCGATCCATTTGCTCCACGTTGGGCACAGCCCGGGCGCGGTAGCCCTTGCTGTTGAAAAAGCGTTCTAGCAGGCTGCTCAAGCCCGGGTCATCGTCAACGATGAGGATTTTCTCGCCTTCAGCCGTTTGTGCAGTGCTGCTCATTGGAAGCTCCTTTGATCTCGGCGCGCATTATGGCGTAGCTGCAGTGATGCGCACCGTGTGCATTGTTAGCAGATTTTTCCTGAATCCACATGGGTGCTCTCGTTGAGTCACTTAAGGCTGATTCACGGCGGCTACGCGGGCTGAAACCGGCGTATCGACCGGGCAATCCCCTATTCAAGGCTCACTGGGTATAATGCGCCGCCTTCAAGGTCAGGCAACGCTCGTTCAAGGCGGTTCGCCAGCCGCTGATTTTATGCACACACATTTGCCAGGTGGTTTTATGGACAGTATCAACAGCCGCATCGCCGAGGAACTCGGCGTCCGCCCGCAACAGGTCGAAGCGGCCGTCGCGCTACTGGATGAAGGCTCAACGGTGCCTTTCATCGCTCGTTACCGCAAGGAAGTCACTGGCAGCCTCGATGATACGCAGCTGCGTCATCTGGAAGAGCGCCTGCGCTACCTGCGCGAACTCGACGAGCGCCGCATCAGCATCCTTGCCAGCATCGAAGAGCAAGGCAAGCTGACCCCTGAACTGGCGCGCGACATCAACCTTGCCGACACCAAGACCCGCCTTGAAGATTTGTACCTGCCGTACAAGCAGAAGCGCCGCACCAAAGGCCAGATCGCGCTGGAAGCCGGCCTGGGCGAACTGGCCGACGGGATCTTCAACGACCCGACGCTTACCCCCGAAGCCGAAGCCGCGCGATTCGTCGATGCCGAGAAAGGCTTCGCCGACGTCAAGGCCGTGCTCGAAGGCGCCAAATACATTCTGATGGAGCGCTTTGCCGAAGACGCGACGCTGCTGGAGAAGCTGCGCAGCTTCCTCAAGCACGAAGCCGTGATCAGTGCCCGGGTGGTCCCGGGTAAAGAGGAAGAAGGCGCCAAATTCCGCGATTACTTCGAACACGACGAGCCGCTCAAGAGCATGCCGTCCCACCGCGCGCTGGCGATCTTTCGGGGTCGCAACGAGGGCGTGCTGAGCTCGGCGCTGAAAGTCGGGGAAGAATTGCCCGGCACCCTGCACCCCTGCGAGATGATGATCAGCGAGCGCTTCGGCCTGCAGAACCAGAACCGCCCTGCGGACAAGTGGCTGGCCGAAGTCGTGCGCTGGACCTGGAAGGTCAAGCTGTACTCCAGCCTCGAAACCGACCTGCTCGGCGAGCTGCGCGAAGGTGCCGAGACCGAAGCGATCAACGTATTCGCTCACAACCTGCACGACCTGTTGTTGGCCGCCCCAGCGGGACCCCGCGCAACGCTGGGCCTCGACCCGGGCCTGCGCACCGGCTGCAAGGTCGCCGTGGTCGACAGCACCGGCAAACTGCTGGACTACGCCACGGTCTACCCGCACGTACCAAAAAACCAGTGGGATCAGACGATCGCCGTGCTGGCAGCCCTGTGCGCCAAGCATTCCGTTGACCTGATCGCCATCGGCAACGGCACCGCCAGCCGCGAAACCGACAAGCTGGCCGGCGATCTGATCAAAAAGTATCCAGGTCTGAAGATGACCAAAGTCATGGTCTCTGAAGCCGGCGCTTCGGTGTACTCGGCGTCGGAACTCGCTGCCAAGGAATTCCCGGACCTCGACGTTTCGATCCGTGGCGCGGTGTCCATCGCCCGCCGCTTGCAGGACCCGCTTGCCGAACTGGTGAAAATCGACCCGAAATCCATTGGTGTTGGCCAGTACCAGCATGACGTCTCACAACTCAAACTCGCCCGCGGCCTCGACGCGGTGGTGGAAGACTGCGTGAACGCCGTGGGTGTGGATGTGAACACCGCCTCCGTGGCCCTGCTGGCGCGGATTTCCGGCCTGAACACCACGCTGGCGCAGAATATCGTTTCCCACCGCGACCAGAATGGCGCGTTCAAGACCCGTGCGGCGCTGAAGAAAGTCCCGCGTCTGGGCGAGAAAACCTTCGAACAGGCCGCAGGCTTTCTGCGCGTCATGAACGGTGACAACCCGCTGGACTCGTCCGCCGTTCACCCTGAGGCGTATCCCCTGGTGCAGCGCATTGCCGCCCAGACCGATCGCGACATCCGCTCGCTGATCGGCGATGCAGGGTTTCTGAAGCGTCTCGACCCGAAGAAATTCACAGACGAAACCTTCGGCCTGCCGACCGTCACCGACATCCTTCAAGAACTGGAAAAACCGGGCCGCGATCCGCGTCCGGGATTCAAGACCGCTGAGTTTCAGGACGGCGTTGAGGACTTGAAGGACCTTCAGCCGGGCATGATCCTCGAAGGCGTAGTCACCAACGTTACCAACTTTGGTGCGTTCGTTGACATCGGCGTGCATCAGGACGGTTTGGTGCACATCTCTGCGCTTTCGGAGAAATTCATCAAGGACCCTCGCGAAGCGGTCAAAGCCGGCGATGTGGTGAAGGTCAAGGTGATGGAAGTGGACATTCCGCGTAAGCGCGTGGGTCTGTCGATGCGCATGAGCGACACGCCGGGCGAGAAAGTCGACGGCGCTCGCGGTGCCCGTCCTGGTGCGGCGCCGCGCCAGCAGCACAGCAATGCCCCCCGTAAGGAAGCCCCCACCCCGGCGCCGAGCAACAATCCGATGGCGTCGCTGTTCGCCAACGCCAAGCAATTGAAGAAGCGCTGATGGATATCCCTGATGAATTGACTCAGAGCGCCTACTTCAAGACGCTCGGCTGCCGGGTGGTGCAGTTGAATGAAGGTGTCGCCGTCGTGGCCTTGCCGCTGGAGCCGCACCTGCGCAATCGCGGCAATGTCATGCACGGCGGCGCGCTGTTCAGTCTGGTAGACATCACCATGGGGTTGGCCTGCTCCAGCACCCACGGCTTCGACAAGCAAAGTGTCACCGTGGAATGCAAAATCAATTACATGCGTGCCGTGGCCGAGGGTGAAGTCATCTGCACCAGCACCGTGCTGCATGCCGGACGCCGAACCCTGGTGGTCGAAGCCGACGTTCGCCAGAACGACAAGCTGGTTGCCAAAGCGCAGGGCACGTTTGCGATCGTCTAGCTGTCCGATAGCGTTATGAGTTAATTTCGGCACTGTTCAGCAGTGTCGAAATTATCTGATTTCCTTGTAGGAACGATCAGCGACGGGCATCGGCGTTAGGGCCATCGACGAGGCGAAAACGCCAGTTCCTTTCTTCACCCTTGTAGACCGCCATATCGCCCCCATATAGGGCCGACTGACGCGTGAAGGATTCCAACTTGAGCGAACTTCTCAACCGCCGCCTGACTCTGCTTGGCGAGCACTCCAACCTCTCCCTTCTGGAGAAGTGCTTGCACGGCATCGAGCGTGAATGCCTGCGCGTTACGGCCGAAGGCCGTCTGGCACAAACCCCGCACCCTGAAGCACTCGGCGCGGCGCTGACCAACGAGCAAATCACCACCGATTACTCCGAGTCGCTGCTGGAGTTCATCACTCCCGCCCTGGCCGACCCTGCTCAAACGCTGGAAAGCCTGGATAAAATCCATCGCTTCGCGTACAGCAAACTGGGCAGCGAATACATCTGGAGCCCTTCGATGCCGTGCCCGCTGCCGGCCGAAGCAGATATTCCGATCGCCTATTACGGCACCTCCAACATCGGCAAGCTCAAGTACGTCTACCGTCAGGGCCTTGCCTTGCGTTACGGCAAAACCATGCAGTGCATTGCCGGCATTCACTATAACTTCTCGCTGCCCGAAGCCATCTGGCCCGTGCTCAAGCAAGACGCGAAATTCGAAGGCGATGACCGCGATTTCCAGTCCGAGAGCTACATCGGCCTGATTCGCAACTTCCGTCGTTACAGCTGGCTGCTGATGTACCTGTTCGGCGCGTCGCCGGCGCTGGATGCCAGTTTCCTGCGCGGCCGCTCGCATCAGCTTGAGCAGTTTGACGCCGAAACGCTGTATCTGCCGTACGCAACCAGCCTGCGGATGAGCGATCTGGGTTACCAGAGCAACGCCCAGGCGGACCTGACGCCCTGCTACAACGACCTGCTGACGTACACCGATAGTCTGCGCCGCGCGGTGGCAACGCCCTACGCGCCTTACGTTGAAATCGGCACGCACAAGGATGGCGAGTGGATTCAGCTGAACACCAACGTGCTGCAGATCGAGAACGAGTACTACTCGACGATCCGCCCGAAACGCGTCACCTATTCCGGCGAGCGCCCTATTCAGGCGCTCGTCGCGCGCGGGGTGCAGTACGTGGAAGTCCGTTGCCTGGACATCAACCCGTTCCTGCCGGTGGGCATCGACCTTGAGCAATCGCGCTTCATCGATGCGTTCATTCTGTATTGCGCGCTGCACGAAAGCCCGCAGCTGGCGAGCAACGAGTGCGGCAACGCCAGCACGAACTTCCTGACCGTGGTCAAGGAAGGTCGCCGTCCCGGCCTGCAACTGAACCGCAACGACACGACGATCGACTTGAAAGTCTGGGCCAACGAGATGCTGGACACGATCAGGCCGATCTGTGAACTGCTCGATGCCAGCCAGGGCACGGATCAGCACGTCAAATCGCTGGACGCTCAGCGCGCGAAAGTGGCGGACGCCTCTCTGACGCCTTCGGCACAAGTGCTGGCGGCCATGACCGAGCACAAGGAAGGCTTCACGGCTTTCTCGCTGCGCCAGTCACAGGTTCACGCTGATCATTTCCGCAGCAACCCGCTGAGCGCCGAGGACCAGACGCATTTTGAGAGCAAGGCGCGTGAGTCCCTGGCTCAGCAAGCGGAGCTGGAACAGACCGAAGAGAAAGTGGATTTCGACACGTTCGTGGGTGCGTATCAGGCGAGCATTCTGGCGATCAGCAACTGACGCCAGACCCGTTGCAAACGGTGGGACGACCGGGGTGGCGCTCCACCTTACTCGCGAAAGCGGTGTCTCAGGCGAGAGAGATGTATCGTCTGACCTGACCCTTCGCGAGCAAGCTCGCTCCCACAAGGGTTGTATCGAACCGAAAATGCGCGTCAGGCTTCAGGTCCTGACGCGCTTCGCTTAGATCGCCTTTTCAAAAATCTTCGAATTACGCTGGTAGTTGTACAGTGACGCACGTGCGCTGGGCAGGCGATCGACGCTGCTGGCCTCGAAACCGCGCTCCTGGAACCAGTGCGCCGTACGCGTGGTGAGGACGAACAGGGTTTTCAGACCCAGCGCCCGGGCGCGTTCTTCGATGCGTTCAAGCAGCTCGTCGCCGCGCCCGCCGTGGCGATACTCGGGATTCACCGCCAGACAAGCCAACTCACCCGCGTCGGAATCGGCAATCGGGTACAGCGCCGCGCAGGCGATGATCAGGCCTTCGCGCTCAACCACGCTGAACTGCTCGATTTCCCGCTCCAGCACTTCCCGCGACCGACGCACCAGGATGCCCTGCTCTTCCAGCGGCGTGATGAGGTCGATGAGCCCGCCGACATCGCCGATCGACGCTTCGCGCACCAGCTCGAACTGCTCCTGGGCCACCAGTGTGCCGCCGCCGGCTCGGGTGAACAGCTCGGAGAGCAGCGCGCCATCTTCGGCGTAGCTGACGATATGGCTGCGCGCCACACCCCCGCGACAGGCCTGAGCCGCCGCATCCAGCAGCTCCGCCTGGTAGTTGCTGCCCAAGCGCTGTAGGTGCGCGGGGACCTGTTGTGGACGCAGCTCACGGACCAGTCGGCCCTGCTCGTCCAGCAAGCCTGATTCGGCGCCAAACAGCAGCAGCTTTTCCGCCCCCAGATCAATGGCCGCGCGCGTCGCGACGTCTTCGCAGGCCAGGTTGAAGATCTCGCCGGTGGGTGAGTAACCCAGCGGTGAAAGCAACACGATGGAGCGTTCGTCGAGCAGCCGGCTAATACCCTTGCGGTCGATACGGCGCACTTCGCCGGTGTGCTGGAAATCGACGCCCTCGAGGACGCCGATCGGACGCGCCGTGACAAAGTTGCCACCGGTCACGCGCAACCGCGAGCCCTGCATCGGCGAGGCGGCCATGTCCATCGACAGACGCGCTTCGATGGCGATTCGCAGGGCGCCGACGGCGTCGATCACGCATTCAAGGGTGGCGAAATCAGTCACGCGCATGTCGTGATGGAAATGCGGCGTCAGGCCACGGGCCTGCAAGCGGCTTTCGATCTGCGGGCGGGAGCCGTAAACCAGCACGAGGCGCACGCCAAGGCTGTGCAGCAACACGAGGTCGTGGACGATATTGCCGAAGTTCGGGTGCGCCACGCCATCGCCCGGAAGCATGACGACGAAGGTGCAATCCCGGTGGGCATTGATGTAGGGAGACGCGTGGCGGAGCCAATTGACGTAATCGGGCATATCCGAAAGGAGCCTGTAGTGGATGGACGAAGGGGTGGAAGCACTCAAGACGGCATGAGCGTTATCGTCGGAACAGGCATCGCAACACGCGTACTCTCCTTTTCGGGTAATTCTCAGACAGGCCCTGACTCAACCAGCACGTGGGCGCATTCAAGGGCACTCAAGTCGTAGCCAGGCAGTAATGTTCGATCAATTGACGTAACAGACGCACTGTAGGCTGCAAACGTGACATTTCAAGATACTCACCGGGCTGGTGCGCACAGGCAATATCCCCGGGCCCCATCACGATGGTTTCACAACCAAGGCGCTGAAGATAAGGCGCTTCGGTGCCAAATGCCACTGCTTCGGCCGCATGACCGGTCAGACGCTCCGCGATTCGCACCAGTTCCGCGTCGGCGCTTTCTTCAAACGGGGACACTTCCGAAAACAGCGGCGCGTAGTCGATCTGCACCTGATGCAGCTCGGCGACGGGCTGCAGTTTCTGCCGGATCGCGGCGCGCAGCACCTCGGGGTCCATCCCCGGCAGCGGGCGCAGATCGAACTCCAGCGAGCATTGCCCGCAGATCCGGTTAGGGTTGTCGCCGCCATGGATGCAGCCGAAGTTCAGGGTGGGTTGAGGCACGCTGAACTGCGGATTGCGGTATTGCTCCTGCCAGTGTCGGCGCAGGCCTTTCAACTCGCCAATGGCGTCGTACATGGCTTCCAGGGCGCTGCGCCCCAGGCTCGGGTCCGAGGAGTGACCGCTGCGGCCGAGAATCTCGATGCGCTCCATCATCACGCCCTTGTGCAGGCGGACCGGCTTGAGACGGGTCGGCTCGCCAATAACCGCCGCGCGCCCCAGTACACCGCCGGCCGCAGCCAATGCCTTGGCACCGGCCATGGAGCTTTCTTCATCGCAGGTCGCGAGGATGATCAGCGGCTGTTTGAACGGCTGATCGAGCAGCGGCTGAAGCGCTTCGATGGCCAGCGCGAAGAAGCCCTTCATGTCGCAGCTGCCCAGTCCTACCCAATTGCCGTCGACTTCGGTCAGTTTCAGCGGATCGGTCTTCCACAGCGCATCGTCGTAAGGGACCGTATCGCTGTGGCCCGCGAGCACCAACCCGCCGGGGCCTGTGCCATACGTTGCCAGCAGATTGAATTTGCCCGGGCTCACGTGCTGGATGTCGCAGGCAAAACCCAGATCGCCCAGCCAACCTGCCAGCAGATCAATGACGGCGCGATTGGACTGGTCGAGCCCGGGCTGCGTACAGCTCACAGACGGCGCGGCGATCAGGGCGGCGAACTGGTCTTTCATGGACGGCAACGGCATAGGCGACTCCGGAATGGGGTGCGACACGCGAGCCATCATAGGTTGATTGGCCCGCATCAATAAACTGTCACGGTTGATGTCCTGTACACTGCACGGCCCACGCAGCTGTGTCGATTCCGGCTGCGACCCCTGTTATCAGCGATAGAGCGTTTGGATTCTCCGGCCATGCAGAAAGAAACCGAAATCAAACTCCGCGTCAGCCGCGAAACCCTCATAGCCCTGCGCGAGCACCCGTTGCTGAAGAAGCGCAACAAGAGCGGCTGGGAGCGGTTGGAGCTGTTCAATCAGTACTTCGACACCCCCGAGCGCGAGCTGGCCCATGCCAAGGTTGCGCTGCGCCTGCGCCGCGACGGCGACGCAATCATTCAAACCCTCAAGACCCGCGGCCAGAGCGTGGCGGGCCTGTCCGAGCGTAACGAATACAACTGGGATGTACCCAAAGCCAAATTGGACCTGAAGAAGCTCGACGGCGAATGCTGGCCCGAGCAACTGGCAGATCTGGACAAGAAAACCATCAAGCCGGTGTTCACCACTGATTTTGTCCGCGAGAAAGCGGAAATCGCCTGGGGCCGTGGCAAGACCAAGGTGGTGATCGAAGCGGCGCTGGACCTGGGCAAGGTCGTCGCCGGCAAGCAGCAGGAAGAAATCTGCGAGCTGGAGCTTGAACTGCGCGAAGGCGACCCTGCCGCGCTGCTGAAACTGGCTGCAGAGCTGGCCGAGAAGCTGCCGCTGATGCCCTGCGATATCAGCAAGGCCGAACGTGGCTATCGCCTGTTCGACGCCAGCAGCTACTCGATCAAGTTGCCGTCACCCGAGCTGCATGGCGAACTCTCCGTAGACGACGCGTTCAGCGCCATCGCCTGGTTCCTGCTCGGCAGCAGCCAGCGTCTGGCCGAGCAGTACCGTTTCAACGGTCACTGGAGCCTGTTGCAGGAATGGGTCGAAGTGCTCGCTGAATTGCGCGCTCTGGCCGGCAGCCTCGGTCAGGCCGCTCCGCGCGCCACGACCCATGACCTGCGCGCCGCGCTGGACGCTTTGCTGGAAGACTGGCGCACGCTGGTGCTGGCTGGCCAGGAAGACGGCGACGTACGCGCCGCCGCCCATGAGCAGTTCATCGAAGAGTTGCAGGACACTCGTTGGGGCGTGTTCTCGCTGACCACCTCGCGCTGGTTGATGGCGCACAGCTGGACGGTGGAGCGCAACAACCGTGGCAATCGTCAGGGCCACGCGATGCTCAGCAGTTGGGTGCCGCGTTTCCTGGGTGATGAAGCCACCGCGCTGAACCTGCCGCGCTACCAGCAGCAGCCGGAAGATCTGGCCGAGCAACTGCCACGCATCGAACGCCTTCAGGTCTGGCTGCATTACGCCCGCCAGGCCCTCGACCTGCCTGAGCTGGATCGCTTGTACGGCGAGTTGAACAAGCTAGAGCAACTGGCGCATCTGGACATCACCGACGAAATCCTCGACGCCCGCGTCCAGCAAACCATCACCGTGCTGCAAAGCCGGGCGTGGAAGACATTGTTGAAATTGTAAGGCGCTGGCAGTAGGACCGGCTGACGCTGTTTTGGTAGGACCGGCTTCAGCCGGGAAGAGGCCAGTAATAGCACCCTCAATTTTTGCAGTGTGCCTACCTACGCTTTCCCGGCTAAAGCCAGTCCTACGAAAAGCATGCGGTGTGTCAGTAGGACTAGCTTTAGCTGGGAAGTGGCGCCCTATCGGCCAATCGGCAAGCTCGTCGTCGATTTGATCTCAGACAGCGCCACTGTCGAGTTCACTTCCTGAATGCCCGGTACCAGCGAGAGCTTTTCGAAGAAGAATCGCTCATACGCCTCGATATCCGGCGTGACGATGCGCAGCAAAAAGTCCACCGACCCCATCAGTACATAACACTCCAGCACTTCGGGAAAGCCACGGATCGCCTCTGTGAATTCGGTGAAATTGGACCGACCGTGGGCGTTGAGTTTTACCTCTGCAAAAATCTGCGTATTCAGGCCAATCTTCTTGCGATCCAGCAGCGTCACCTGCCGCCGGATCACCCCCTCCTCCTTGAGCCGCTGGATCCGCCGCCAACAAGGAGACTGCGACAGGCCGACCTGCTCGGCAATCTGCGCGCTGGACAGCGACGCATCCTCTTGCAGCAGCGCCAGAATCTTCCGGTCGTAGGCATCCAGCTCGATTTGCATAGTCAATTCCTGAAAGCAGTCCACTGCACATAAACAAGTCTCATACAGCCTAATACAGCGCATCTTCGATCAGAAATTTCTTTTCCCGTGTGTAAAACTTTCTGCCAATCAACGTCATTGCAACGACGAGGTCGTCAGGAGATTCCCATGCCGCATTTCGAACCCGCCAGCCCCGCCCCCTTTCGCAACGATGCCTGGTCTGTCGGCAACGCTCATTGCCTGTCGCGCTATCACATCCTTGCCGAGGCAGAAGCTGACGTACTCTGCCGGCTGCTCAACCTGTTCGCGATGCAGTACCTGATCCCCCAACAGGTCAGCGTGCTGCAGCAGGACGGCATGCTGATGGTGAATGTCGAGGTGGGCGGCATGACGTGGCACCGCGCTCAGGTGATTGGCGAAAAAATGCGCAACCTGATCAGTGTTTGCTCGGTCGAACTTGAACCCATGGGTGATTTGCACGTCGTAACCGAGGTTGTCTCACTCGCCGCCAGTTGAGCGCACCGAAAATATTGGCAACGCTTCGCTACCGGCAGGGCGTCACAACTGGCACGCTTGGGACTACTCTTGCTCATCACCGAAGTAAGCCGTCTCGTCCGAAGGAGCCCGCATGTCCGTCCTCGCCTCATCATCTCAGGACCGCTGGCTGGATCTGAACGAAGTATTGCGTGACCTCGTCGCGCAGGGATACCTCGATCAGGACAACGCCGAATATGCGCTCACGCTGCGCCGAGCCGCGCAGAATCTCCACGCCCACCCGCTCGAACTCATCGCCACCCAGCAGTTCGATAACCACAAGCGGCCCGGCAAGAAACTCGACCTC
The DNA here is from genome assembly GCF_046540455.1 of Pseudomonas sp. W5-36. Lineage (NCBI taxonomy): Bacteria > Pseudomonadati > Pseudomonadota > Gammaproteobacteria > Pseudomonadales > Pseudomonadaceae > Pseudomonas > Pseudomonas sp. W5-36. The sequence continues at coordinate 343,382 of NZ_JAXCIQ010000002.1, forward strand.
GAAACCCTCACCGCCTGGCTGGCTGAGCAAGCCGGCCAGCCGTATCTGCGCATCGATCCGCTGAAGATCAACGTCGCCGCCGTCACGCCGTTGATGTCCTACGCCTTCGCCCAGCGCCACAAGATTCTCGCGGTGGACGTCGATCGCGACGCGGTGACCATCGCCAGCGCCCAACCGTACGTGAGTGCGTGGGAAGCCGATCTGACCCACGTACTGAAGATGCCGATCAAGCGCGTCGTCGCCAATCCCGTCGACGTGCAGAAACTGGCCGTGGAGTTTTACCGGCTGGCGAAATCGGTCAGCGGCGCGAGTGCCAGCGATCAGAAAATCAGCAACATGGGTAACTTCGAACAGCTGCTCAAGCTCGGCGCCAGCGATCAGGAGCCGGACGCCAACGACGCGCACATCGTCAATATCGTCGACTGGTTGTTCCAGTACGCCTACCAGCAGCGGGCGAGCGATATTCACATCGAGCCCCGCCGCGACGCCGGTACTGTCCGCTTCCGCATCGACGGCGTGCTGCACAACGTGTATCAATTCCCGCCGCAAGTGGCGATGGCCGTCACCAGCCGCCTGAAAAGCCTGGGCCGCATGAACGTGGCCGAGAAGCGCAAGCCGCAGGACGGCCGGGTGAAGACCAAAACGCCTGACGGTGGCGAGGTGGAGCTGCGGCTGTCGACGCTGCCCACGGCCTTCGGCGAAAAGATGGTCATGCGGATTTTTGACCCGGAAGTGCTGCTCAAGGACTTCGACCAGCTCGGATTCTCCGGCGATGACCTGCGTCGCTGGGAGGGCATGACCCGACAGCCCAACGGCATCATTCTGGTGACCGGCCCGACCGGTTCCGGCAAGACCACCACGCTGTACACAACGCTGAAGATGCTGGCGACGTCGGAGGTGAACCTCTGCACCATCGAGGACCCGATCGAGATGGTGGAGCCGGCATTCAATCAGATGCAGGTGCAGCACAACATCGACCTGACCTTTGCCAGCGGTGTCCGCGCGCTGATGCGGCAAGACCCGGACATCATCATGATCGGCGAGATTCGCGACCTGGAGACCGCAGAAATGGCGATCCAGGCGGCGCTGACCGGTCACTTGGTGCTGTCGACGCTGCACACCAACGACGCGCCCAGCGCTATCAGCCGTCTGCTGGAGCTGGGCGTGCCGCATTATCTGCTCAAGGCGACGATCCTCGGCGTGATGGCCCAGCGTCTGGTGCGTACGCTGTGCCCGCACTGCAAGGCGCCGATCGAAATGGATGAGGTTGACTGGCAGACCCTGACGCGGCCATGGCAGGCACCCGTGCCAAGCGGCGCGCACCGGGCGGTGGGTTGCGCGGAGTGCCGCGATACGGGTTATCGCGGGCGTGCGGGGGTGTACGAGATCATGCTGATGTCCGACGCCGTGAAATCGCTGATCACGGCGGACCTGGACCTGACGGCGTTGCGTCGCCAGGGCTTCAAGGACGGCATGCGCAGCCTGCGGTTGTCCGGCGCGCAAAAGGTCGCGGCGGGGTTGACGACGGTTGAAGAGGTACTGCGTGTGACACCGCAGAGCGAGCAGCGTTAGTTACTGCTCCGGAACCCCGAAATCCAGCACGACTTTCATGGCCTGCTGCTTGTCCCCGGCAAGCTCGAACGCCTGGACCGCGTCGTGAAACGCGAAGGTGTGGGAGATCACCGGCGTGACGTCGATGACTTTGCGATTGAGCAAGTCCACCGCCTGGGCGAATTCGGGGTGGAAGCGAAAGGTGCCGCGCAGGTCGATTTCCTTGCCCACCACCAGATTCAGCGGAATCGCCACATCGCCACCGAGCCCGACCGTCACCACAATCCCGCGCGGGCGCATGCAGGTCAGGCCATCGCGCAAGGCGTGGGCGCTGCCGGAGGCCTCGAACATCACGTCGAAATAACCCTTGTCGGCGGTATAGCGCGCCAGTGCTTCGGGCTCGTCGCGCAGGTTGTGGGTTTCGCTGGCGCCCATGCGCCGCGCGCACGCCAGCGCGCTGTCGCTCAGGTCTGCGGCAATGATCTGCAACGCACCCGCCGCGCGCAGGCTGCCGATCAGCAAGTTGCCGATCGGGCCGCAGCCGGTCACCAGCACGCGCTTGCCGAACACGCCGCCGGCGCGCTGGATCGCGTGAAGCCCGACCGACAAAGGCTCGGCCAGTGCGCCCTCAGCCAGCGTAGTGGTCGGCGCCAGTACATGAGCCTGGCTTGACTCGATCACCAAGTGCTCGCGAAACGCGCCCTGAATGTGCGGAAATGGCATCGCGCTGCCGTAAAAGCGCATGTTCAGGCAATGGTTAGGCAAGCCTTCGTGACAGTATTTACAGTCTCCGCACGGCCGTGACGGTGACACGGAGATCCGTTGCCCGACGCTGAAAGCGCTCTGCGCGTCGCCGACCTCCTCGATAACCGCCGAGATTTCATGGCCGAGGACCATCGGCTCTTTCAGCCGAACCGCGCCGAAACCGCCGTGCTGGTAGTAGTGAAGGTCCGAGCCGCAGATACCGCCGCGAGCAACGCGAACCCGCAACTGGCCGGCAGAAAGCGGCAATGCTTCGTTGCCGGGCTCGACACGCAGGTCTTTCGCGGCATGGCAGACAATCGCTTGCATGGTCATTCTCCGGATTACAGCGATGCCGTGATGGCACCGTCGACGTAAAGGATGTGGCCGTTGACGAAGCTGGCCGCGTCAGAAGCCAGAAACACCGCCGCGCCTGCCAGTTCAGACACTTCGCCCCAACGGCGGCTCGGGGTCCGCTGCACCAGCCAGTCGCTGAATTCGGCGTTGGCCACCAGCGCAGCGTTCAGTTCGGTTTTGAAGTAGCCCGGCCCGATTCCGTTGACGTTGAGGCCGAACGGGCCCCAATCGATCGCCATGCCCTTGGTCAGCATTTTCAGCGCGCCCTTGCTTGCCGTGTACGGCGCAATACCCGGGCGGCCCAGCTCGCTCTGCACCGAACAGATGTTGATGATGCGCCCGCGCCCACGGGGGATCATGCAGCGCGCGACCGCTTGACCGACGAAGAAGGCACTGTCGAGGTTGGTGCGCATCAGCTCGTGCCAGTCCGCTTCGGCAAACTCCGCCAGCGGCCCGCGCCGCTGGATGCCAGCGTTGTTGACCAGGATTTCCAGCGGCCCGACGCGCGCCTCGATGTCCTGAACCGCAGCGGCGACCGCCGCGCTGTCCGTCACATCAAAACGCTGGGTGTGGACCGCATGCCCCTCGGCCGTCAACGCTTGGGCGGCCGAATGCAATGTCTCGGCGCTGCGGCCGTTGAGCACGACGGTGGCGCCCGCTTCGGCCAGGCCTCGCGCGATCGCCAGTCCGATGCCTGCGCTGGAGCCGGTGATCAGGGCCACCCTGCCGTCGAGACGAAAACTTTCCAGAACAGCCATGACGCTCTCCTATTGTTTTTGTGGCGTGAAGCTCGATTGGCTGCGCCAGCTGTTCTTCCTGTCAGATACGGAAGGTTCGCTGCGCAGAGTGCAGTCACCTTACTCTGCCCGATCAACTTATCACCGTCATCAACGGTGACTCCATGAACGTTGATGAACTCCAGGAACGGGGCAATTTTGCAGAACGGGGCGCTATGCCCCTCTGTGGGTGGGGAACTAGAACGGGAGATGGCGTATCAAATCGTTTCAGAACAAACCAACATCGGAGTACCCGTCATGCGTCTTAAACTTGCTGTAGCCACGTTAGCCTTGCTTTCCCTGCCGGTCGGTTCAGCAATGGCCGACGGTTTTCTGCGGGATGTGCTTTCGTCTGGTGCCACAACCGGCTCCACCTACCTCACCTTTCGTCACCACAAGCTGATCGTCGCGGCACAAGACGACGCTGGCAGCTTCGTGGCCAGCAACGGCGAAATCCGTGGCCCGTACCTTGGAGCGGCGATGGATCAAGTGCGCAAAGATAACCCGGCCCTGAAGGCATCGGACATGGACCTGGCAAACGCCATCCTGGCGAAGAATCTGGTTGCCGAGCAATAAGTCAGACACATCGGGATGAATTGGCGTTCTGACGCCGATATCGCTCGCAAAAAAAGCCGCTCATGTGAGCGGCTTTTTTGTGCCTGACCGATGGGCTTATTCGGCGATCAGCGCCTTGTAGCCGGCTGCGTCGAGCAGCTTGTCCAAGTCTGCGGCATTGGCTGGCTTGACCTTGAAGATCCACGAATCGTAAGGCGAGTTGTTCAGTGCCTCTGGCTCACCCGACAGCGCCTCGTTGACTTCAACGACTTCGCCGGCCACGGGCGAGTAGATGTCGGATGCAGCCTTTACCGACTCAACGACACCGGCCTGATCACCTGGTGCCGAGAAAACTTTACCCACTTCAGGCAGCTCGACGAACACGACGTCACCCAGCGCTTCCTGCGCATGATCGGAAATACCGACAACGATCAGATCACCCTCTTGCTTGGCCCACTCGTGGCTCTCGGCAAAACGCAGTTCGGCGGGAATAGTGCTCATGTTCTTATCCTCTCTACTTCATCAGGTCAGCGGAAAAACCCGCCAGGGATGGCTTTCAAATCAGGTTATATCAGGGCCTTGCCGTGACGCACGAATGCGGGTCGAACCACTCGGACCGGGTACCACTTGCCCCGGATTTCCACCTCGGCACGGTCAGCAGTGGCCATCGGCACTCGCGCCAGCGCGATCGACTTGCTTAGCGTAGGAGAGAAACTACCACTGGTGATCTCTCCTTCGCCAACTTCCGCTATCCGGACGACCTGATGAGCGCGCAAAACGCCCCGCTCTTCGAGGACCAGTCCTACAAGCCTTGATGAGATGCCTCGCTTTCGCTCCGCTTCGAGTGCAGAGCGCCCGATGAACTCGCGCTCTTCAGGCATCCACGCCACCGTCCAGGCCATGTTGGAGACCAGCGGCGAGACCTGCTCGTCGATTTCCTGACCATACAGGTTCATGCCCGCTTCCAGACGCAGCGTATCGCGTGCGCCCAGTCCGATCGGGGAAATGCCGGCGCCGACCATGTCGTTGAAGAAACTGCAGGCTTCGGTGGCTGGCAGGATGATCTCCAGTCCGTCCTCACCGGTGTAACCCGTGCGGGCGATGAACCAGTCGCCTTCCTGCTGACCTTCGAAGGGTCTGAGGGTGTGGATAAGCGCGGTGCGTTCCTGATTGACCAGTTCGCCGATTTTCTGACGGGCGTTCGGTCCCTGAATGGCGAGCATCGCAAGCTCCGAGCGGTGCTTGACGCGCACGTCGTAGCCGGCAAGGTTGGCGTTCATCCAGTCCAGGTCCTTGTCGCCGGTGGCTGCGTTGACCACCAGTCGATAACCCTCGTCGGTCAGGTACACGATCATGTCGTCGACGATACCGCCGTGGGTGTCGAGCATTGCGCTGTAAAGCGCCTGCCCGGTCTGTTGCAATCTACCGACGTCGTTGGCCAGCAGATGCTGCAGCCAGGGCTTGGCCTGACTGCCGGATACGTCGAGCACATGCATGTGCGACACGTCGAAAATCCCGCAGTCCCGGCGCACCTGATGGTGCTCCTCAACTTGGGAGCCGTAGTGCAAGGGCATGTCCCAACCACCAAAATCGACGAGCTTCGCGCCAAGCGCGAGGTGCAGGTCAAAGAGGGGCGTACGCTGTCCCATGGGTTTCTCCTTCCGGGCGTGGCGAAGACGCGGTCAATGACAATCCCGCAAATCCCCCGTGAATTGGGGTCTGAAACCTTTGCTAATCTGAGGAATCGTCTGACAGACCGAGTCGATTGCGGCGCATTGTAGCCGCAAGGTTGGGACCCCGCACCTAACCAATCGGCTTGGCCGAACGTCTGATCAAACCGATGACCGGGAGCAGCCCGACCAGCACCAGGGTCAGCGCAGGCAAAGCCGCACGCGCCCACTCACCTTCGCTGGTCATTTCGAAGACGCGCACGGCCAGCGTGTCCCAGCCAAACGGGCGCATGAGCAGCGTGGCGGGCATTTCCTTGAGGACGTCGACGAAGACCAGCAGCGCAGCGCTCAACGTGCCGGGTATGAGCAGCGGCAGATAAATCCTGAAAAACAATCGCGGCCCGCTGACCCCCAGACTGCGCGCGGCTTCGGGCAGTGACGGGCGAATCCGCGACAGGCTGTTCTCGAGCGGCCCGTACGCGACCGCGATAAAACGCACCAGATACGCAAGCACGAGCGCCCCGAGGCTGCCCAGCAGCAACGGCCGGCCAGGGCCGCCCAGCCAGCTGGATAACGGCACAACCAGTTCCCGATCCAGGTAACTGAACGCCAACATGATCGACACCGCCAGCACCGAGCCGGGCAGCGCATAGCCAATGTTGGCGACGCTGACGCCCGAGCGGATGGCGCGGGTGGGGGCGAGACGCCGGGCAAACACAAGGATCATCGCCACGCAGACCGTGACCAGCGCAGCGATGCCGCCCAGATAAAGCGTGTGCAGAATCAACCCGGCGTAGCGCTCGTCGAGGTCGAAACGCCCGCGCTGCCAGACCCAGACAACCAACTGCAACAGCGGCACCACAAACGCGCAGGCGAACACCAGTCCACACCACGTGCTGGCGGCGGCGGCTTTTAATCCGTGCAGGTGATACAGCGCCTTGACCCGCGGGCGCTCGTTGCTTGGCCGGCTCGCGCCCCGCGCGCGATGCTCGCCGTACAGCAGGACCATGACCGCCAGCAGCAACAGGCTCGCCAGCTGCGCGGCGCTCGACAGGCTGAAGAAGCCATACCAGGTTTTGTAGATCGCAGTGGTGAAGGTGTCGAAATTGAACACCGACACCGCGCCGAAATCCGCCAGGGTTTCCATCAACGCCAACGCGACACCGGCACCGATCGCCGGCCGCGCCATGGGCAATGCCACGCGCCAGAACGCTTGCCACGGCGACTGCCCCAAAATGCGCGCGGCCTCCATCAGGCCTTTGCCCTGGGCCAGAAATGCCGTGCGCGCCAACAGATACACGTAGGGATAGAACACCAGCACCAGCACGATAATCACGCCGCCGGTGGAGCGCACTCGCGGCAGACGCAGGCCGGAACCGAACCACTCGCGCAGCAGCGTCTGCACCGGGCCTGCGAAATCCAGCAAACCCACAAAGACAAACGCCAGCACATATGCCGGGATGGCAAACGGCAGCATCAGTGCCCAGTCGAGCCAGCGGCGCCCTGGAAACTCACAAAGCGCCGTCAGCCACGCCAGACTCACGCCCAGCAGCGTGACGCCCAGCCCCACGCCAATCACCAACGTCAGGGTGTTGCCCAGTAACCGCGGCATCTGGGTTTCCCAGAGGTGGGACCAGATCTGCTGATCGATGGTTTGCCAGGAAAACAGCAGAACGCTTAACGGCAGCAGCACCAGCGCGGCAATGCTGAAAACCAGGGGGTACCAGCGACGCTGGGGGGAGTGGGCCAAGGGGGTTACTCATGGAGAGTTGCGGGTTGCCGAAGCCCTCGGTGGGAGTGACCGGGGTGGCGCTCCCACAGGGTCTTTGTCAGGATGCAAAGCCGGCGTTAACCCGGCCTTCTTTCGCGAAAGATCAGTTCCAGCCAGCGCGGTCCATCATGCGAATCGCCTCGGCCTGCCGCCGACCGGCCACTTCAACCGGGATGGTGTCCGCCTTGAATGCGCCCCAGCTCGCCACTTCTTCAGAAGGCGCCACTTTCGGGTTGGCCGGAAATTCCTGATTGGTGCCGGCGAATATGGTCTGGGCTTCAGGGCCCGTCATCCATTCCACCAGCGCTTTGGCGGCGTCTGGGTGGGGCGCGTGCTTGGTGAGGCCAATGCCGGAAAGATTAACGTGCACGCCGCGATCCGACTGATTGGGCCAGAACAGGCGCACGGCGAGATCCGGGTTGTCCTTGTGCAAACGGCCGTAGTAGTAGGTGTTGACGATGCCGACGTCGCATTGGCCGGCATTGATGGCTTCCAGCACCGCGATGTCATCGGAGAACACGTCGGTCGAGAGGTTGTTCACCCAGCCCTTGAGAATCTTCTCCGACGCCTCGGCGCCGTGGGTTTCGATCAGCGTGGCGGTCAGCGACTGGTTGTAAACCTTTTTGGCGGTACGCAGGCAAAGACGCCCTTCCCACTGTTTGTCGGCCAGGGCTTCGTAGGTGGTGAGTTCTGCAGGTTTGACGCGATCGGTGGAGTAGGCAATGGTCCGCGCGCGCAGGCTCAGGCCGGTCCAGCTGTGGGTGGAAGAGCGGTACTGGGACGGAATGTTGGCGTCGATGACCGGCGAAGTGAACGGCTGCAGGATGCCCATTTGCTCAGCTTGCCAGAGGTTGCCCGCGTCGACGGTGAGCAGCAGGTCAGCCGTTGCGTTCTGGCCCTCGGCCTTGATGCGCTGCATCAGCGGCGCTTCCTTGTCGGTGATGAATTTGACCTTCACGCCGGTCTTGGCGGTGTAGGCATCGAACACCGGTTTGATCAGCTCATCGATTCTGGAGGAATACACCACCACTTCATCTGCGGCCTGGGCGGTGCTGCCGAGCACGGTTAATGCCAGGGCAGCCAAAAGACGCTTGCTCGCCTGCATGCAGGTTCTCCTGATTCGAGAGAGGGGAAAAACGAGGCGAAATGGTAGTGAATCGCATCTGCCATCTCAACCGAAGTCAGGATTGAGGCGTTACCGGATGTTGCGAGGTGCCGGCGGTGCCACACCCGGCACCACTGAACGCACGCGCAGTTACAGTGGGACCGGCTTCAGCCGGGAAGAGGCCAGCTTGAACGCCATCAGATTCGCGGCGTAACGAATGGCGCTTTCCCGGCTGAAGCCGGTCCCACGGTGAAGCGCGCGGACAAAAAGTGCCGTGATGTCAGAGCCGTGCCAGCGTCGGGAGGTCCCCGGTCAGGCCCAAGGCCTGACGCACGAACAACGCTTTGGCCTCTGCCGAACGATCGACCATCTTCAGCCCGGCGTTGCGTAACAGACGAACCGGCAGCGCGTCAGCCTGGAACAGTCGCTCGAAGCCTTCCATCGCCGCCATCAAGGTCAGGTTATGCGGCATGCGCCGACGCTCGTAACGGCTCAACACGCGCTCATCGGCCAGACGTTCGCCGCGCTCCACCGCACCGCGCAGCACTTCGGCCAGCACCGCTGCGTCGAGAAAGCCCAGGTTGACGCCCTGCCCCGCCAACGGATGGATGGTGTGCGCGGCATCGCCGATCAGCGCAAGGCCGGGCGCTATGTAGCGCTTGGCGTGGCGTTGACGCAGCGGCACGCAAAGCCGCGGATCAACAGAAATCACCGGTCCGAGACGGCCTTCGAACGCATTCTCCAGCTCACGGCAGAAGCGTTCGTCGTCGAGCTTCATCAAACGCTCGGATTGCTCCGGCGTCACCGACCAGACGATGGAGCACCAATGCTCACCCTCTCGGTCGAGCGGCAAAAAGGCCAGCGGGCCACTGTCAGTGAAGCGCTGCCAGGCGGTTTTACGGTGGGAGTCCGCCGTTTGCACGCTCGTCACGATGGCGTGGTGCAGGTAGTCCCACTCCCGCGTCGCGGTGCCGGTCATGCGTCGTACGGTCGAGTTGGCGCCATCGGCGGCGACCACCAGCGGCGCACGCAATGTGCGGCCGTCGGAGAGCGTCAGGAGCCAGTCATCGCCGGAGTGACGCATCTGCTCCAGACGCACGTCTGCCAACAAGCCGATGTCGCTGGCATGCAGACGTTCGACCAACGCATCCTGCACCACGCGGTTTTCGACGATGTGCCCAAGCACCTGAGCGTGAACGCTGGAAGCAGAAAAATGCACCTTGCCCGTGCCGCTGCCATCCCACACGTGCATGTCGCTGTAGGGGCTGACGCGACGCGCAACGATGCCATCCCAGACGCCAAGCCGCTCAAGAATGCGCTGACTGGCGATGGACAACGCACTGACCCGGGCTTCGAAGGGGGCATCAGCCACGAACGGTTTGACCGTCAGGGGACCGCCATCCACCACAAGGATGTTCAGCCCACTGTCTCGTAGCGCCAGCGCGAGCGCACTCCCCACCATTCCGGCCCCGACAATCAGCAGATCTGCGCGCGTTTCCATGCTTTAAATCGTTCTCGACTGTGGCGAAGGCCACGAATGAATGGAGTGTTCAGACATCGCTTCGCGTTCCCAGGCCCATGGCCTGACGGGCGAACCAGCTCTTGGCCGAAGGCAACAGATCCAGGCCCAGGAGGCCCAGATTGCGGCCTGCAGTCACGACCGACTGCTGACTGCTGAACAACCGGGTGACCTGATCGGAAAAGCCGACGGTCAGTTTTTGATCAACCCGCTGGCGCTCGCGATACACCTGCAACGTCGACAGCTCGCCCAGCGGTGCATCACTGGCCAGCAGCGCCTCGGCCAGGGAGGCAGCATCACGCAGCGACAGGTTGAAGCCCTGCCCCGCAATCGGATGAAGACTGTGGGCGGCATTGCCGAGCACCACCAGATGGGAGCGGATCTGCTCTTCGGCCTCGATCAGCGCCAGCGGATAGCTGTGGCGCGCCCCCACTTGCTTCAGTGCGCCCAGCCGGAAGCCGAAGACGCCCTGCAGTTCTTCCAGGAAGCTTCGGTCGTCCAGCGCCATCAGCCGTTGAACGTCATCGCCGGTGCGCGTCCAGACCAGCGCGCAACGATTATCCGGAAGCGGCAGCAACGCCATGGGGCCATTTTCGGTAAACCGCTCGAAGGCCTCACCACCGTGTGGGTCTCCCGGCGTGATGTTGGCGATCAGCGCGCTTTGATCGTATGGCGTGTGTCGCACGGCAATGCCCAACTGCTCGCGCAGGCTGGAACGGCCGCCATCGGCCAGCACCGCCAGGTCGCAGGTGAGCTGAGTTTCGTCATTGAGCGTGAGTTGGTAGCCATCGGGCAGCGCCTGCATGTGCGTGACTTCGGCCGGGACCCGCCAACTGATCACGTCCTTGTCCAGCGCCTGCCACAGGCATTGGCCCAGCCAGGCGTTTTCAACCACGTAGCCCAGGGCCGGAACGCCTTCTTCCATCGAAGACAGGTGCGCGGCGCCAAACCGGCCTTTGTCGGAAACGTGAATGTTGAGGATCGGCTCGGCGCGGCGGCTGATCTGCTGCCACAGGCCCAGGCGCTCGTAGATCTGCCGCGCGCCGAAAGACAGCGCTGAAGAGCGCGCGTCGTAGCTGGGTTGGTACGTGTCGCCGGGCGCAAACGGCTCGATCAGGACGATTTTCCAGCCTCGCGCCTTCGCCCCGGCTTGCAGGGCCAGGGCCAGGCTTGCGCCGACCAGTCCGCCACCCACGATGGCCAGATTAAAGCGGCTCATGCGGCTTGGGTTCGTGCTGCGGCCATCAGGGCCTCGATCTCGGCAACGGTTTTTGGCACATCGCCCGTCAGGATTTCACAGCCTTTTTTGGTTACCACGACGTCATCCTCGATTCGCACGCCAATCCCGCGCCACTTTTTGGCGACGGTCTGATTGTCCGGGGACACATAAATGCCGGGCTCGACCGTCAGCGCCATCCCGGCCTCCAGAACACGCCACTCTCCGCCGACCTTGTATTCGCCGACGTCGTGCACGTCCATGCCCAACCAGTGTCCGGCGCGGTGCATGTAAAAAGCTTTGTACGCTTCGGCAGCAATCAGTTCATCCACCGCGCCTCGCAGCAGCCCCAGCTCAACCAGCCCTTCGGTGATGACACGAACCGTAGCCTCGTGGGCCTGATTCCAGTGATTTCCGGGTTTGATTGCTGCAAACGCCGCTTCCTGGGATTTGAGCACCACCTCGTAAATCGCCTTCTGTTCGGCGGAGAATTTGCCGCTTACCGGGAAGGTACGGGTAATGTCACTGGCGTAACAGTCGATCTCGCAACCGGCATCGATCAGTACCAGGTCACCGTCTTTGAGCGGCGCGTCGTTCTCCTGGTAATGCAGGATGCAGGCGTTGCGCCCCGAGGCGACGATGGAGCCATAGGCCGGCATCTTCGCGCCGCCCTTGCGGAATTCGTAATCAAGCTCCGCTTCCAGGCTGAACTCGTACAGCCCGGCGCGACTGGCCTGCATGGCTCGCACATGGGCACGGGCCGAGATCTGCGCGGCCTCACGCATCACCTTCACTTCGGCCGCCGATTTATACAGGCGCATGTCGTGAAGCAAGTGATCCAGCGCAACGAATTCTTTGGGCGGCTGCGCACCCAGGTGCGCCTTGGAACGGATGACGTTGATCCACTCCATCACATGGCGGTCGAATTCAGGATTGCTGCCCATGGACGAATACACCCGATCGCGACCCTCGATGAGGCCGGGCAGGATGTCGTCGATGTCGGTGATCGGGAAGGCATCATCGGCGCCGTACTCGCGCATCGCGCCGTCCTGGCCCGCGCGCAGGCCGTCCCACAACTCGCGCTCGGGATTGCGTTCGCGACAGAACAGGACGTACTCACCGTACTCGCGGCCAGGGATCAGCACGATCACCGCTTCCGGTTCGGGGAAGCCACTCAGGTACTGAAAGTCGCTGTCCTGGCGGTACACATGCTCGACGTCCCGATTTCGAATCGCCACAGCCGCCGCTGGCAGGATGGCGATGCTGTTGGGCTCCATCTGCTCCATCAACGCCTTGCGGCGGCGGGCATATTCGGCTTTCGGGATATGAATCATGGGCAAGTGCGGTTCTCCGGGAGATGCGCTTCGGCCACCGCCGCGCAAGGGCGGCATGGCCGAAGCAGCGATGACGCGCTGTCAGTGCAAAGAAGGCTTGGCTTCGTCGTCAGCATCGGTTTTCTGGTTGAACTCGGTGAACAGCAGCAACGGCGCAACGCGCAGGTACTCCATGACTTCCATGTAGTCGCTCTCGCCATCTTCGGACTCGTCCAGCGCGTCATGAACCTGCGCGATGGCGGCCAAGTCTTGCAGCACGTCCCTGGCATCATCGCTCAGTGACTGGCCACCCACCCGGGCAAAGCCGCTGAGAAAGCCCTGGCACCACTGGGCCATGGCGGCGGTGCGTGCAGCCAGGGGCTCATCATCGCCGGGCAACAGCAACACGACGGTCATGTCGTCACCGGTCAGTTCGCTTTTGACCATTGCCTGCAGGCCGATCAGGGCCTGACGCACTTTGTCGTCTGGCTCTGTTTCCAGCAGCAGATGAGCGTCGGACAGCCACTCTTCTGCATCGAAGCCTGCGCCGGCGCAACTGCGGCCCAGCAAGAGGCCGTGCAATTCGGCAGGAGATACATGATGACCACTGCTGGCAAGCAGGGCGGCGAAGCCGTTGTACGGGGAATTCTGAATAGGCATGGGCAACTAGGCGCCAACCGGCGCAATGTCTAGAATGAAGGCCTTGTATCGTAGCACCGGCAGACGCGCCCAAGCTATCAGGCGATGTCCGGGGCGAATCCAGACGCCAGCGCCTGCACCACTCATCTGAAAGTAATCAGTGGAAAACAATGGAAGACAACGACCTGCAAGCGCTGATGGCTCGACTGGAGTTATTGATCAATCGTGTCGAGCAACTAAAAAGTCAAAACGGACTCCTATTAGCTCAGGAAAAATCCTGGCGCGAGGAACGCGCTCAACTCATTGAAAAAAACGAAATCGCCCGGCAAAAGGTCGAGTCCATGATTTCGCGCCTCAAGGCCCTGGAGCAAGACTCATGAGTAATGGCAACAGCATCACCGTGCAAATCCTCGACAAAGAATATTCGATCATCTGCCCGCAAGAGGAGCGCACCAATCTGGTCAGCGCCGCGCGTTATCTGGACGGCAAAATGCGCGAGATCCGCAGCAGCGGCAAAGTCATCGGCGCCGACCGTATTGCGGTGATGGCCGCACTGAATATTACCCATGACCTTCTGCACAAACAGGAACTGCCACCCGCAAAGGCCCAGGCCAATGGTGCCAACAGTGAGCAGGTTCGCGATTTGCTGGACCGTGTAGACCTGGTCCTTGCCACGGATTCGGATAAAGCACAAGGCTGATTGTTCGGACATGATTGGGTATACTTGCGACCGCTCCCTGGAGTGCTTGCCAGTCGGTCATGTCCCTGAGCCGATACGCACAACCACGGGGGTTGCACGTTGGGGTTGGTGTGCATGTCCGCTCGACGGAAAGCCTTAAAACCTCCTGCAATCTCCACCTTGAACTTTCGGGTTCAAGGGCTACACCGACAGCGGTTCGTCGGGGAGTCTCGAACTTTCTACCCATCGCCAGGCGCCCCGTCTGGCGGTGGGCATCGTGAATCTGCCTGATTCCACGACATCACTATCCAACGCCTCACGGACCCGCCAGCATGACCTCATCCGGCGCCGCTCCCCTTCCAGATCCTTCAAGCCTCTCTCGACCACAGTTGCGTCGGCTTCTTCGCCATAATCGTCGCGCGCTCAGCCCGGCAGAACAGCGACAGGCGGCGCAGGGCCTGTACCGTCAACTGGCGCAAAACCCGCTGTTTCGCCGCGCCCGTCACGTTTCGCTCTACCTTCCGATGGACGGTGAAATCGACCCGCGCCTGCTCCTCCGTGCTGCTCAAAAACGCGGCAAGACCACGTACCTGCCGGTGCTCAGTGCCTGGCCTCGAACCAAAATGGTGTTTCAGCGCGTGCGCCCCGGGGAGACGTTCAAGCCGAACCGGTTCCGCATCCCGGAGCCACGTACCAATGCCAGGCGACAGCGCAAGATCTGGACGCTCGACCTGGTGCTGATGCCGCTCGTGGGGTTCGATCCGGACGGGGGACGTCTTGGCATGGGTGGCGGCTTTTACGACCGCAGCCTGGCTTATCTCGCGCGTCGTAAAACCTGGCGCAAGCCGGTGCTGCTGGGACTGGCCCACGAGTGTCAGAAAGTCGGGAAGCTGGCGGTCGCCAGTTGGGATGTTCCGTTGGCAGGAACGGTGACGGGTACGCGTTGGTATATGGCGGGGTGAATCATCAGCAATGCGCGCTTGGGTGAAAAAAGCGCGCTGCGAAAAAGCGGTTTAGCGGCGGAGCTGTGGCTGCTGTTGCTGAGTGATTTCAACCGGCGCGTCTGCCTTGGCAGCCCACAGACTTTGCGCATAACCGGTGGTAACGATTCCCAAGCCGAACAAAATTGCCAAAATCCACAGTACATCCGGCTTGCGTCGCATTCATCGTCCCCTTTGTAACGAATCAGAATCTGAAATCGATAACGTTTAAACAAGGCCGCCAGATAGTGCAGCCCTTAAAATGCCGGCATTCTGCGGCAACGTGACGCAACACGCAAATACTGGCGCCAGCCGACTGTCGGTTTGTCATCAAATTGTAGGACAACTTTCCCAAGACCTGTTCAGGAGCCTTATAAATGGCCTATTGGCTGATGAAATCCGAGCCCGACGAGCTCTCGATCAGCGGGCTGAAAAAGCTCGGGCAGACGCGCTGGGACGGTGTACGCAACTACCAGGCCCGCAACTTTATGCGCGCGATGGCCGTGGGCGATCAGTTCTTTTTCTACCATTCCAGCTGCCCCGAGCCCGGGATCGCCGGCATCGGAGAAATCGTCAAGGCCGCGTATCCCGATCCCACTGCGCTGGACGAAAAAAGCCACTACTTCGACGCCAAGGCCACCGAGCAGAAAAACCCCTGGAGCGCCCTTGATGTGGCATTCGTCGAGGCGTTTCCGAACGTGCTGGGCCTGAGTTTTCTGAAGCAACAAGCCGCACTGGAGCAGATGCCACTGGTGCAGAAAGGCAGCCGCTTGTCCGTCATGCCGGTGACGGACGAACAATGGGCCGCCGTGCTAGGCCTGCGCTGAGTTCAGAACGCGGCGTTATTGGGCAATGAAGTTGTTGAACAGCAGGTCATCAACCACGGGCTTGCCGGTTTCCTGGGTCAGCACTTGCTGGGTCTGCTTCAGGGCTTCCTGACGCAGTTTCTCCTTGGCATCGACGTTGCCCATGCTGTCGACCGTTTGCTGAGTGAACAGCGCCACCAGCTGATTGCGAATCAGCGGCTCGTTCTGCTTCACCAGCTTCTGCGCTTCGGCGCCGGTCACGCGCAAGGCGACGTCGGCCTTATAGACGTGCAGTTTCGGGCCGCCATCCAGTGAGTAGTTGCCTACGAAGGGTGGCGTCAACGCAACGTAGGAAACCTTGTTCGGATCTTCCTTCTCCCCGCCCTCTTCGGCCAGCGCCACAACCGGCATCGACAATGCCATCAACATCAAAATCCACGCTTTCACAGTCCGCTCCTCAATCCGTTTTGCCGCATAGCTTACTTCAGCTTATGCACGCCTATCAGGCCGGGCCATGCTCATTGACCCCACAACCTCGCTACCTGTACTTATCGGCCATCCCCGAAAAAGGAATAGCCCTCGATGAAAGCCGTGCTTTGTAAAGCCTTCGGTCCCGCTGCAGATCTGGTGCTGGAGGAAATCCCCAGCCCGGAGCCGAAGAAAAACGAGATTCTTCTGGACGTGCACGCTGCCGGGGTCAACTTCCCGGACACGCTGATCATCGAAGGCAAATACCAGTTCAAGCCGCCTTTTCCGTTTTCGCCTGGAGGTGAAGCGTCGGGTATCGTGACCGCTGTCGGTGAAAAGGTCAGCCATGTGCGTGTCGGTGACCGGGTAATGGCGCTGACAGGCTGGGGCAGCTTCGCTGAACAGATCGCCGTGGCCGGTTACAACGTCCTGCCCATCCCCGAAACGATGGACTTCACCACCGCCGCCGCCTTCAGCATGACCTACGGCACGTCGATGCACGCCCTCACACAGCGCGCCAATCTGCAGGCGGGCGAGACGCTCCTCGTGCTCGGCGCCTCCGGGGGCGTCGGCCTCGCTGCCGTCGAGATCGGCAAAGCCATGGGCGCTCGCGTGATTGCCGCCGCCAGCAGCGCAGAAAAGCTCGAGGTCGCCAAAAACGCAGGCGCCGACGATTTGATCAACTACATCGAAAGCAATCTGAAGGATGAAATCAAACGCCTCACCAACGGCAACGGCGTCGATGTGATCTACGACCCTGTGGGCGGCGACCTTTTTGATCAGGCCGTTAGGGGCATCGCCTGGAACGGGCGACTGCTGGTCGTCGGGTTCGCCAGTGGTCGCATTCCCGAACTGCCGGTCAATCTCGCGCTATTGAAAGGGGCCTCGGTTGTGGGTGTGTTCTGGGGCTCATTTGCCCAACGCCAGCCCCAGGACAACGCGGCGAATTTCCAGCAACTGTTCACCTGGTTCAGCGAGGGCAAGCTGAAGCCGCTGGTGTCGAAGGTTTACCCGCTGGAGCAGGCGGCAGAAGCGATTGAATCGTTGGCGCAGCGCAAGGCGGTGGGCAAGGTGGTGGTGAGGGTCAGGTAGCGTGTATCAGGGTCGCTTCCAATCTGAAAGGGCTGACCACGCGCTCACAGCATCATCCTCACTTGATCAGGTAACACGTCCTTGTAACGCAGTTCTGGACTCGCCCGGCATCGCTGAATGATCTCCGGAACTGCATCTGCCAGCGCATCCCCCAGCGCGAACCGTCGCTCGTCGGACAGCTTGCGGTAAGTGGCGACCCTCGCCAGCACTTTGAAGGTGTGCCGGAACACGCTCATGTCGATCTCTTCAAGACCGGATGAGTTTTGCTGGAAGTCGTCCAGTCGCTTGTTGAATCGGGCGCAGGTCATGTGTCGCAGGCTGCGATGAAGCCAGGGCACGGGGGCATTTCCTTCACGCGGGTGGACGAAGTAATGCTCCTGGCGCAGCGAGATAACTGCCGGACGCTGATCACTGACCACCCAGGGTTTTACGCGCCATGTCGGCGCAACGTTTACCACGGAGAGGGAAAACAGAGGGTGCGAGCTGTCCAGCACCTCAGGCGCGGAAACCTTTCCATCGTGGTGCGCCTTCAGGTTGTAGACGACCCACCCGGATACTCCCGATTTTGAAGGCGAATACGGCCAGGCGGGCGCCCTGCGGTAATCAAACTCAACACTGCGCTCGTCTGCATGAACCTTGATACACACCGCAAGTATCACCCATAAAACCCACCTGCTCATCACTGCCGTCACCTGCGCGCTTCTTCCTGTGTGCCCCCTGCTTGAGTGCAAAGGGCCGGCGCGCATTTTGTGTGTTGGGCTGCGGCGGCAATAGCTCATGACTTCCCAGAGCTGCGTAGGATCGATCCCAAAATCAACACCTCGCTAAACAACCCGCGACGGCGCCCGATGTGTTCCGTATATTTCACGCCCGATACATACCGAACGGGCCCTCATTCGGTATCGACTCCAATACGAATTGCGGACCCAGTATTGATGACCGTCACTCTGATTTTGATATCGCTGTACGCGCTGTCGATCGCGATATTTTGCCTCGCCACCCAGCGTTTACCGATCCTCTCCCAAGACGCGCTCCATCGCGTTTCGTCGCTGGACGGCCTGCGTGGCGTGCTCGCAACCGCAGTCATCGTTCACCACTTCATCGTCAGTTATTACTGGCACGTCAACGGAGCTTGGGAAACCACGGACAGCCGCGTGCTGAACAACATGGGCACGGTGCCGGTGTCGCTGTTTTTCATGATCACGGGTTACCTGTTTACCGCGAAGATCTACCGCAGCGAGCCGAAATGGCGTCAGATCCTGTCGTCACGGGTGCGGCGAATCTTCCCGATGTACCTCTTCAGCGTCGCGCTGATCACGGCCATCGCGCTGTACCAGTCTGCAGGCATCGGCGCGCCGGTCATGGACACGATCAAGGCGCTCGGCCGATGGGTGATTTTCATCGGCAGCCCCATCAACGGTTTTCCAGACACCGTGCGTATCAACGCCTCGGTGCAGTGGACGCTGCTCTATGAAGCGGTCTTCTACCTGTCGCTGCCAGTGCTGTACTGCCTGCTTCGGCGCAAGCTCCCCGGCATGTCAGTCGTCGTCTCGCTGATGGTGCTGGCGTGCCTGTGGGGCGAATACCACCATCACTTTCACAACCGGTTCATCAAACTGTTCGCTGTCGGCATCGCGGTGGCGGTGTTTGAAGACCGGATGCGCCAGTGGCGAATCGACTTCACGGGGGTGCGCTGCACGTTGGTTGCGGTCGTGATACTGCTGATCAGCATGAAGCTCAAATCGTATTCGACGCTGCAGATGCTGATCCTCGGCATTCCGTTTGCGCTGTTTGTGCTCGGCAACAGCTTGCACGGGTTGCTGGAGATTCGAGGATTGAAGATTTTGGGCGAGGCCAGCTTCAGCATTTACCTGCTGCACGGCATCGTCATCTACAGCATGTTCAGCTTGCTGGGCGCGTATGACTTCGCCACACCGGATCCGCGCAGTTACGCGCTGTATTTACCGCTGATCATCCTGCTGACCAGCAGCATCAGCGTCGCGACGTACTGGTGCATCGAGCATCCATTCCTGCGCAAGGCAACGCCAAGCACCGATGCCGGTTTGCCGAGGGCTTAAGATTCGTTAACGGGTAACCGAGGCGGGCTGGCCGGCGACGAACTGAAAACCTCGTTCGCCCAGCTCGCCATGCTGTAGCGCTGCACGACCTGTTCGGGCGGATCCACGTACTCACCGGCGATGAAGGCTTCAGGGATCACGGGGTTATCGCTGTCGATGATCAGAATGTTGCGCGGATCGTAGAAGTCGTAATCCGCCACCGATGCATTGTTTGTGATCATTTTCTTGCGATAGAGCAGTGCTTCGAAGAACCGGAAGCTCAAACCCGCGTGCCCCGGCCGGACGATGTCTATCAGTATTTCCGAACGCCTGACGTATTCGGCCGTTTCATCGATGTCCATGCGCTGCCGAAAGAAGGTCAGTAATGGACTGGCCCCCAACACTGGCTTGCTCTGCACCAGGAACTTGCAGGTGTTGGTGTAGCCCAGTTGTTCAAACGCCCGAGCGACCCTCCCGAGTACATCCACACGGTGCTTGCCGCCCATCACGACAAAAGCCTTGAAGTCGGACGTCGTTCTGAAATCGGCGTGTTCTTCGTAGATGTAGTTGTAGAGCTTGCGCAGTTGATACTCGCGGGCATCAGCGCCATCGAAGGTGTAGACCTTGTCAAAGGTCGCCAGTTGATCAATCGGCATCGACAATCGCGCAATCCCGTCAGACAGATAGGCGACGCTGAGCGCCGCCGCAGCCTGGGCCAGTGTGACCAAACCCTGATCCAGCTGGCTTGGATTCACAACCAGCAGCGCATCGACATGGCCCGCCGCCCGAATCGCCGCACGAGCACGCTTAACGATCAGGTACTTTTTCAGCCATCGGCGCAGCTTCCCCGGAAGCCATGGCAGTTCTTTCGCGCCATGGGTCAGGTCAAGGAATACAACGTCGTTCGACTTGCCGAGAAAGGTGCTGAGCCGGCCAAGGTATCCGCCAACATCGCGGCACAGGATGATGATTTTTTTATTCCGAATCCCAAGCGGGGGTGACTGCATGAGGGTTTGCCAATCGTGAGCGCGTGAGCGCGCACTTTACCTGTCCCAGACACCGAAACCCACCTATGGACAGCACTGCACAAACGGGATGTTCGCAAAGGAATTCCCTCTCGGCCCGTGTTTACGTCCTTTTTATCCGATGAGAAGCCTTCCTATTTTCTGTAACGAAAATGTAATATTCGGATTCGCATAACAATAAAATAAATGGAGTGTCCCGATGTTTGCCTTTTTCCGTCCTGCCGCACATCAGGCTCCGCTGCCTGAGGAGCGTGTCGACTCTACCTACCGCCGCCTTCGCTGGCAGATTTTCGCCGGCATCTTCTTCGGCTACGCCGGCTACTATTTGCTGCGCAAGAATTTCTCGCTGGCCATGCCCTACCTGATCGACGAGGGATATACCCGTGGCCAACTGGGCCTCGCGATCTCAGCGATTGCCATTGCGTACGGGCTGTCGAAATTCCTGATGGGGCTGGTGTCGGATCGCTCCAACCCGCGCTACTTCCTGCCATTCGGACTGGTGATTTCCGCGCTGGTGATGTTCGTGTTCGGATTCGCACCCTGGGCGACGTCCAGCGTAACCATCATGTTCATTCTGCTGTTCATCAATGGCTGGGCCCAAGGCATGGGCTGGCCGCCGAGCGGACGCACGATGGTGCACTGGTGGTCGCAGAAGGAGCGTGGCGGCGTGGTCTCGGTATGGAATGTGGCGCACAACGTCGGTGGTGGCTTGATCGGCCCGCTGTTCCTGCTCGGGCTGGGTTGGACCAACGACTGGCACGCCGCGTTCTACGTGCCTGCGGCGGTTGCCCTGTTCGTCGCCCTGTTCGCCTTCGTCACCATGCGCGACACCCCACAGTCCGTGGGCTTGCCGCCGGTCGAGGACTACAAGAACGACTACCCGGAAGGCTACGACGCGAGCCACGAAGAGGAATTCACCGCCAAAGAAATCTTCGTCAAATACGTCCTGCGTAACAAAATGCTCTGGTACATCGCGCTGGCCAACGTATTCGTTTACCTGCTGCGTTACGGCGTGCTGGACTGGGCGCCAACGTACTTGAAAGAAGCCAAGCACTTCGACGTCGACAAGACCTCGTGGGCCTACTTTTTTTATGAGTGGGCAGGCATTCCGGGCACGCTGCTGTGCGGCTGGATGTCCGACAAGATCTTTCGTGGCAACCGTGGCCTGACCGGCATCGTGTTCATGGCAATGGTGACCGTTGCGACGTTGGTCTACTGGCTCAACCCGCCCGGCAACCCCACCGTCGACATGATTGCGCTGGTCTCGATCGGCTTCCTGATTTACGGCCCGGTCATGCTGGTCGGCTTGCAGGCCCTTGAGCTGGCACCGAAGAAAGCCGCCGGCACCGCAGCGGGATTCACCGGCCTGTTCGGCTATCTCGGTGGCTCGGTCGCCGCCAGCGCACTGATGGGTTACACGGTCGACCACTTTGGCTGGGACGGCGGCTTCGTGCTGCTGGTGTCCGCTTGCATCCTCGCAATAGCGTTCCTGATACCGACGCTGCGGCATACGCGGGTGGCGAGCCAGTCGCGAGAGGAGATGGCTTAAGTCTCAAACGAAAAGGGCTTGGTCAGTGCGATGATCAAGCCTTATTCGGACCAGAAGCTATATCGCCAACAACACCGGCCTGCACCGCTTGAACCGCGCTTCCAGGCTCAGGTCCGGCATGGCGTGGGTGCGCAGTGCGCGGATGGTTTGCTCGACGTATTCCCACGTGGTCCCGTATCGCCCGCTGGCATTGGCCAGCACTTGGGTGAGCACGCTGTCGGGCAGGTTGCCAGCGTAACTCGGCAGATGCCGCTCCAGCACAAATCCCAGCGCCTGCACCTTGGTGCCGTCTTCAAGTCGGCAGTTGAGCCAGTGCGGGCGGTAGGACGGGAACGGCATTTCTCTCTGCCACAACGCCAGCAGGGACTCGTCGATATTGTCTTCGGGCAACCGGTAGGCGAATCCGCTGCAGGAGCCGCCGCGGTCCAGACCGAATACCAGCCCTGGCTGCTCGGGCGTGCCACGGTGTTCGTGGGACCAGAGATAGAGACCGCGATGATAGCCGTGGACCCGTCCGCGCTGACGCTCGACGGCGCTGCACTCGGGTCGCCAGATCAATGATCCGTATGCGAACAACCAGATCGGGCCGCCCTTGTGACGGCTCATCGTGGCGTGGATGGAGGCAAGAAGCTGCTCGCGGCTCAGTTTCGGCCCAAGATCGATGACCGGCGGGTAGGACAACCCCAAGCCATCATGGACAGCTTCCGCCAGGATATTGATTTGATTCCCCATCTGGTTCCCCCCACCGGCAAGGCTGACGCCGGTGCAACGCTGAACACTCATGAAACGGGTCTGGCAACAACGAATGAACAATCAGACGGCATCGCAGGCAGTGTGACGTTGTGACTCGGCCACCGGCGCACGGGTCACGCCGGAAAAGCCGATATCTGACAAACAGCCATGCAATACGCTGTCCACATCCAGCCCGGCGAGTGGCTGCGCTTCAGGGCCTCGGCGCATACGCGAACACATCGGCACGCATCTGATGCGCATCCATGCCCGCCAGCACCAGCGCATCGAGGGTCGAATAGACCATGGCCGGTGAGCCGCTGGCATACACATAAAGCGGCTTCAGATCGCTGAAGTCCTCGCAAACCGCCTCATGCAGCATGCCGCAGCGCCCTTCCCAACCGCACAGATCACTGACGATCCTGTGCAGGAACAGATTAGGCAGCGTCTGCCACTCCTCCCAATGCGTGAGCTGGTAGAAATCTTCCGGACGGCGCATTCCCCAATACACATGCACCGGATAGGGGAAACCTTTGGCGCGGCAATGCTCGATCAGGCTGTGCATCTGCCCCATACCGGTGCCTGCCGCAATCAATACCAGCGGGCCATCGGGCAATTCGCCCAGATGAGTATCGCCGAAGGGCAAGTCAACCCGCGCCATGCCCTCGCGCTGCAGCTGCTTGATCAGGTTTTGCGCACTGGCCTCGCGGGCGAGGACGTGAATTTCGAGATCACGCCCGCTCTCCGGCGCTGACGCCATGGAAAACGCCGATTTTTCGCCGTCGTCCCGATGGATCATCAGGTACTGACCGGCGTGATAACGCGGCGGCTTGCCGGCAGGCGCACGGAGCATCACGCGCCAGACATCGCCGCCGACTTCAACACACTCGCTGACCTGGCAGGCGAACGTACGCACCGGCAACTCGCCGAGCGCCAACACGCTGTCCCACAGCACAACGCAGTCTTCCTGCGGCACCGCCAGGCAGGTGTAAATTTCGCCGTGGTTGCGGATTTCTCCCGCCTGTTCAACGCTGCCTTCAACCAGCAGCGCGGAACAGATGTGGCAATTGCCGTTGCGACAGCTCTGAGGGCGTTCGTAGCCCAGACGCTGGGCGGCGTCGAGGATCCGTTCGCCTGGCAATGTCTCGATGACCGCGCCCGAGGGCTGCAAAGTTACACGCATCAATCAATTCCCAGCTGAGTCCAGATTTCATCGATCCGGCGGGTCACCGCTTCGTCCTTGACGATAGCGCGACCCCATTCACGGGTGGTTTCGCCCGGCCACTTATGGGTGGCATCGAGCCCCATTTTCGAGCCCAGACCGGACACCGGCGAGGCGAAGTCGAGGTAGTCGATTGGCGTGTTGTCGATCATCACCGTGTCGCGCTTGGGGTCCATGCGCGTGGTGATCGCCCAGATGACGTCATTCCAGTCACGGGCATTGATGTCGTCGTCGGTGACGATAACGAACTTGGTGTACATGAACTGTCGCAAAAACGACCAGACCCCCAGCATCACGCGCTTGGCATGGCCGGGGTACTGCTTCTTGATCGTCACGACCGCCATGCGGTACGAGCAACCCTCGGGCGGCAGGTAGAAGTCGACGATTTCCGGGAACTGCTTCTGCAGAATCGGCACGAAGACTTCGTTTAGCGCAACGCCCAGGATGGCCGGCTCGTCAGGCGGCCGGCCCGTGTAGGTGCTGTGGTAAATCGGCTTGATGCGGTGGGTGATGCGCTCGACCGTGAAGACCGGGAAGCTGTCGACCTCGTTGTAGTAGCCGGTGTGGTCGCCGTACGGACCCTCGTCGGCCATTTCGCCGGGATGAATCACCCCTTCAAGGATGATTTCGGCGCTGGCGGGGACCTGGAGGTCGTTGCCACGGCACTTGATCAGTTCGGTACGGTTGCCACGCAGCAGGCCGGCGAATGCGTATTCGGACAAGCTGTCGGGCACCGGCGTGACGGCGCCCAGAATGGTGGCGGGGTCAGCGCCCAAGGCCACGGACACCGGGAATGGCTGACCCGGGTGCTTGTTGCACCAATCCCTGAAATCCAGCGCGCCGCCGCGGTGGCTGAGCCAGCGCATGATCACCTTGTTGCGGCCGATCACCTGCTGGCGATAGATACCCAGATTCTGCCGTTCTTTGTTGGGCCCGCGAGTGACCGTCAGGCCCCACGTAATCAGCGGGCCGACATCGCCGGGCCAGCAGGTCTGCACGGGCAGCATGCCAAGGTCGACGTCGTCGCCCTCGATCACGATCTCCTGACACGGCGCGTCCTTGACGACTTTCGGCGCCATGGCGATCACTTTTCTGAAGATGGGCAGCTTGGACCAGGCGTCTTTCAAGCCCTTGGGCGGCTCGGGCTCTTTAAGGAAAGCCAGCAGCTTGCCGATTTCCCGCAGTTCGGACACCGACTCGGCGCCCATGCCCATAGCGACGCGCTCGGGCGTGCCGAACAGGTTGCCAAGCACCGGGATGTCGAAACCCGTCGGCTTTTCGAAGAGCAGCGCCGGCCCCTTGTTGCGCAGGGTCCGGTCGCAGATCTCGGTCATTTCCAGTACAGGGGAAATGGGCACCTGAATGCGTTTCAACTCTCCGCGCTGCTCAAGCTGCTGCACGAAATCCCGTAGATCCTTGAATTTCATTAACCCGGCCACTCACCAAATAGATGCACATCCTACCTGCTCTGACCGCAGAGGGCAGCTTGTGTCCAACTCAAATGCGCGGTGTTTCGCGCAACAGCGGCGCGAACAGCAGTTGCATCTTCTCGCCGCCCAGGTCCGACAGGTGATCTTCGTCCTTGTACAGCGAACGCCCGTCAACTTCGGCACGGCACAGACCGCCCTCACACAGCAGCGGTTTAGGGTCGATCAGGTGAATGCCTGCATCCGCACGGCTGAGGGTGTCGAACAGCTGGTTGATAAACGCCTGCCGCCCATCAAGCTCCGCAGCCGGACGCCCGACCTCTGCAGCCGAACGTCCAACCCTCGCCAGGCTGCTCAATCGCTCGATGGTGCCCTTGCGCTGCTGCGGCACTTCCTTGAACAACCAGACCTGCGCCCCCGCTGCTCGCAATTCAGCGATCTGCGCTTTCAAAGCATCGGCGAAATACGCTTCGTTTCGGGGAATGGATTCGTGTTTCAGCAGCACGTTGCTTTTGTTGCCGTCTTCCAGGCCGTAGATGTACAAACTCCAGCGCGCGGCCAGCGTCACGTCAGGGATTTTCTGTGCTCGAACGCGCTCGACGTTCAGGGCGTTGAAGTCCTGACAGCGCTTGCTTGTTGCGGTGCTGACCAGCGGCGGACATCCGCTCATGCTTGCCAGCCAGACAGGCACATGGGCTTGCTCGGCCGCGCTTCTGACGCCTGGCCACAGGGCTGCCGCATGACTGTCGCCCCAGACGAGATGGGACGGCGCGGCATCGGCATTGCCACCCGCCCGACAGAGCTTGTCCAGACCTTTGCTGTGCTTTGATCCGAGCAGGAAACAGTCCATCTGCCCGGCGCTCCACTCCCGCGACTGCGCATATTGCAGGGCCTGGCCGGACAGGCGTTGCGGTACGCCGTCACTGGAGCGCACCGCCTGCCCCATCAGCGCCAATACGGCCAGCGTCAGCAGTCCACCCATCAGTACCGGCTTGCGGCCGGCCAGCACGCGGCGTTCACGGAATGGCAGCTCGACAAAGCGCCAGCTGATCCAGGCAAGCGCGCCGGCCAGAAGGATCCAGCCAATCGCTTCAAGGTCAGAAATTCCGTCAGCTGAAATTGCATTGGCATAGACATGAATAGGCCAATGCCACAGGTACAGCGAGTAGGAGATAAGCCCGATTGCCACCAGCGGTTTGATGCTCAGAAAACGCCCGACCCATGACGCGGGATGACCGTCGGCCCAGATCATCGCTGTGGTGCCCATCACAGGCAGCAGCGCCGCCCAGCCGGGGAATTGCGTGGTTTTGTCAAAACTCAGCATCGCCAGCACGACCGCCGCAAAACCGCTCAAACTGACCGTTTGATAGATCCAGCTCGGCAGCGGGCGTCTAGGCGCAGGGGCGACGGCCAGCATCGCCCCGCACAGCAGTTCCCATGCACGCATCGGCAGCAGAAAGAATGCTGCCTCGGGTTTGTGCTTGATCGCCCAGATGTTCAGCCCGAACGACAGCACCAGCAGGCCGAGCAGCAACCAGCGCCAGTGCCGCACGTACCGCGTCGCCAGCACCATCAGCAGCGGGAAGAAAATGTAGTACTGCTCCTCCACCGCCAGCGACCAGGTGTGAAGAAGCGGTTTGAAATCTGACGCGGAATCGAAGTAGCCGTCCTGCCGCATGAACAGCAGGTTGGACATGAACATCGACTGATACCGCACTTCCCGGCCCAGCTCGGCGTAGTCCTTGGGCGTCAGCAATATCCAGCCAAACGCCAACGTGGCCAGCACGACAACGGTCACGGCAGGGACGATACGCCGCGCGCGACGGGCCCAGAAATCGACGAAGCTGAATCGCCCTGCGCTGATCTCGCGGAAGATGATGGACGTGATCAGGTAGCCGGAGATGACGAAAAACACGTCGACGCCGACGAAGCCGCCGCTCAGGCCCAGACCGAAGTGAAACAACAGCACCGGGACCACGGCCAGGGCCCGCAGCCCATCGATATCACGGCGATTGCCAAACGTGTGCATGACGCTCCTTGTCTACGGGAGAGATCTACAGAAAAGGTCAAAAAAAATGGTGTCCAGAAGGACACCATTTTTCTACGGTCGGTTCAGCGCAGGGTGTTACTTGCGCTTCATCGACAGGAAGAACTCATCGTTGGTCTTGGTCTGTTTCAGCTTGTCGATCAAGAACTCGATGGCCGCGACCTCATCCATAGGATGCAGCAGCTTGCGCAGGATCCACATGCGCTGCAACTCGTCGTCGGCCGTCAGCAACTCTTCGCGGCGTGTGCCGGAGCGGTTGATGTTGATGGCCGGGAAGACGCGCTTCTCTGCGATCTTGCGATCCAGAGGCAGCTCCATGTTGCCGGTGCCTTTGAATTCTTCGTAGATCACTTCGTCCATCTTCGAGCCGGTTTCAACCAGCGCGGTGGCGATGATGGTCAGCGAGCCGCCTTCTTCGATGTTACGTGCCGCACCGAAGAAACGCTTTGGCTTCTCGAGGGCGTGCGCATCGACACCACCGGTCAGGACCTTCCCGGAGCTCGGAATGACGGTGTTGTAGGCGCGAGCCAGACGGGTGATGGAGTCCAGCAGGATGACCACGTCCTTCTTGTGCTCGACCAGGCGCTTGGCCTTTTCGATCACCATTTCGGCGACCTGCACGTGACGGGTTGGTGGCTCGTCGAAGGTGGAAGCAACCACTTCGCCGCGCACGGTACGCTGCATTTCGGTGACTTCTTCCGGACGCTCATCGATCAGCAGAACGATCAGATGGACTTCAGGGTTGTTGCGCGTGATGTTCGACGCGATGTTCTGCAGCATGATGGTCTTGCCCGCTTTTGGCGGAGCAACGATCAGACCGCGCTGACCTTTACCGATCGGGGCACACAGATCAATGACGCGACCGGTGAGGTCTTCGGTGGAACCGTTACCGGCTTCCATCTTCATGCGAATGGTCGGGAACAGCGGCGTCAGGTTTTCGAACAGAATCTTGTTCTTCGCGTTTTCTGGACGGTCGAAGTTGATGGTGTCGACCTTGAGCAGTGCGAAGTAACGCTCGCCTTCCTTCGGCGGACGGATCTTGCCGACAATGGTGTCGCCCGTGCGCAGGTTGAAGCGGCGGATCTGGCTCGGCGAGACGTAAATGTCGTCTGGGCCGGCAAGGTAGGAGGCGTCTGCAGAACGGAGGAAGCCGAAGCCATCCTGGAGGATCTCCAGCACGCCGTCACCCGAGATTTCCTCGCCGCTTTTCGCATGCTTCTTCAGCAGGGAAAAAATCACGTCCTGCTTGCGCGAACGGGCCATATTTTCAATGCCCATCTGTTCGGCCATTTCGAGCAGATCGGTAATAGGCTTTTGCTTGAGTTCAGTCAGGTTCATATAGGAATGACGTAATCATGTATGGAGGGGGAAATTAAGCTTTTGGCTTAATGAGGCCGCGCCGCAGAGAAGGCGACAGGATCGCGTGCAAATCGAAAGGAGACGGTCGGCGACGGCTAGCAGGGGGCAACGGAGAAGCCGTTGCGGGGCCGAATGTACCACTTGATTTTCTGAGCGTCTAGTACGACGCCCGAAAAAAACCCCGCGATTTGCGGGGCTATATCGTCATCAGATGTTGGCGTCGAGGAACGCCTGCAACTGCGACTTGGACAGTGCGCCGACCTTGGTTGCCGCGACTTCGCCGTTCTTGAACAGCATCAGGGTCGGGATACCACGAACGCCGTGCTTGGCCGGTGTTTCCTGGTTGTCGTCGATGTTCAGCTTGGCGATGGTCAGCTTGCCTTCGTAAGTGCCGGCGATCTCATCCAGAACCGGGGCAATCATCTTGCATGGGCCACACCATTCAGCCCAGTAATCCACCAGTACAGGGCCGGCAGCCTTCAGGACATCGGCGTCGAAGCTCGCGTCGCTGACGTGTTTGATCAGGTCGTTACTCATGAGATTTCTCCGAGGTCATAGGCAAAAAAACGTGGGCCATCATAACTGTGTCACGCGGTGACAGGAAGTCGAGGTTCATTGTCTCTAGCTATGACCCGGCGCGGTTGCCTTAATTGCAGATGTTTAGCCGGAAGGTGCGACGAACACGATGCCGGTGCGCAACGCAGCGCCGCGGATGTGCTCCTGCATGGCTTTCTGCGCCGGGCCAGACGCGTTTCGCGCCAGCGCCCGCAGGATCTTGCGATGCTCCTGCCAGGTTTCCATGGCCCTGCCCGCGCGAATAAAAGGCAGCTTTTGGCTCTCCAGAAAAATATCGGCGCTGGTGGTGATAATCCCCAGAATCGCCTGATTGCCACTGGCGATGAGGATGCGCCGGTGGAAATCGAAGTCCAGCCGCGCCGCGCAGTCAAAATCCCCCGCCTTGAGTTCAAGGCGCATGGCTTCGACGTTATCCTCCAGTACATCGCGCTCATCGGCCGTCAGCGTGACCGCTGCAAGCCCGGCGGCAAACCCTTCCAGCGCATAGCGCAGCTGAAAAGTCTCAGCAGGTGATGCGTGCGCTGCATACGGCCAGGAAAATCCGTCCGTGCTCCGTTGTGGTTCAGAAACCGCCTGTACGAATACGCCTTTGCCGGGCTGCACACTGACCAACCCCAAGGCGCTCAATGATGACAGTGCCTCACGCAACGAAGCCCGACTGACGCCCAGCCGAATCGCCAGATCCCGCTGAGACGGCAGGCTGTCGCCGGGCACATAGCCCTGCTCGGCGATCAGTTTGCGGATCGCCTGGAAGGCGGCTTCAGGCACAGCTACAGGGCTCGGATGCATGGCGATCAAGGTGTGGAAACCGTAGGAAAAATCCCTTGTATCCCCATCGGAGGCATCCGGCAAGTGACGCCCAAGCGAGGGGCGCCGGGCCTTTCGAGCGCGCCAAAGCGGGGCGGCTCCCTCACTCACTGTTCAGACCAGTTAGACCGGATCAAGCCTGCGGCCCGCATTCCATGGTTGCAAACCATCGGCTGGCATGGGCTGTGCACTGGTGCTTGGCCACGACCCGGGCTTCGCCTGCACATTGATCGATTCGGAGACACCACATGACCCAGCGTTACAGCGTCCTGCTCGCCGCCCTGTTTGCCAGCCTCATGCTCGGCCAGGCCCCCGCCCACGCTAATGGTCTGGATGATGTAACCGCTCGCGGCACGTTGAAAGTCGCGGTTCCGCAAGACTTCCCGCCCTTCGGTTCGGTCGGCCCCGACATGAAGCCGCGCGGCCTGGACATCGACACCGCACAGCTCATCGCCAATCAGTTGAAGGTCAAGCTTGAGCTGACGCCGGTCAACAGCACCAACCGCGTGCCGTACCTAACCACCGGCAAGGTTGACCTGGTTATCTCCAGCCTCGGCAAAAACCCGGACCGCGAAAAGGTCATCGACTTCTCCCGCGCCTACGCTCCCTTCTACCTCGCCGTGTTCGGCCCGCCTGAAGACGCGATCAAAACCGTGGACGACCTGAAAGGCAAAACCATCAGCGTGACCCGTGGCGCCATCGAGGACATCGAGCTGACCGCCGTTGCGCCGAAGGAAGCCACGATCAAACGCTTCGAAGACAACAACTCGACCATCGCGGCTTACCTGGCCAAGCAGACCGACCTGATCGCCAGCGGCAACGTGGTGATGGTCGCCATCAGCGAGAAGAACCCCAAGCGCATTCCGGAGCTGAAAGTGAAGCTCAAGGACTCGCCGGTCTACGTGGGTGTGAACAAAGGTCAGCCCGAGTTGCTCGCCAAAGTGAACGAGATTCTCGAAGCGGCGAAGAAAGACGGCACGCTGGAAAAGAACGCGCAGACCTGGCTCAAGCAGCCATTGCCTGCCGACCTCTGATCATCGACTGCCGAGGCGCTTAAATGGCTTATCAGTTCGACTTTATCCCGGTCCTGCAAAACACTGACCTGCTCCTGCGCGGCGCACTGTTCACGCTGGAGCTGACCGCCATCGGCACGCTGCTCGGTGTCAGCGTCGGCATTGTCGGGGCGATTGTCAGGGCGTGGAAAATCCAGCCGTTCTCGGCCATTTTCGGTGTCTATGTAGAGCTGATCCGCAACACGCCGTTTCTGGTGCAGTTGTTTTTCATCTTCTTCGGGCTGCCGTCACTGGGCCTGCAGATATCGGAGTGGCAGGCCGCCGTGCTGGCGATGGTCATCAACCTTGGCGCCTACTCGACGGAGATCATCCGTGCGGGCGTGCAGGCGATTCCGCGCGGCCAGATCGAGGCGTCGGCCGCGCTGGCGATGACTCGCTTCGAGACGTTTCGCCATGTCGTGCTGGTCCCGGCGCTGGGCAAGGTGTGGCCGGCGCTGAGCAGCCAGATCATCATCGTCATGCTCGGTTCCGCGGTCTGTTCGCAGATCGCCACCGAGGAGCTGAGTTTCGCCGCGAACTTCATTCAGTCGCGCAACTTCCGCTCGTTTGAGACGTACATCATTACCACGCTGATCTACCTGTGCATGGCGCTGCTGGTGCGTCAGTTGCTGGCGTGGATCGGCAGACGCTATATCGCGAGGAGCCGCTGATGGATTTCACCCTTTGGGACGTCGTGCGCAACTTGCTGACCGGCCTGCAGTGGACACTGGCGCTGTCGCTGGTGGCGTTCATCGGCGGCGGCGTGATCGGTTTGCTGGTGATGACCCTGCGCATCTCCGAGAAGGCAATGCCACGCAGGCTCGCGCGCTGCTACATCGAGCTGTTTCAAGGCACGCCATTATTGATGCAGCTGTTCCTGGTGTTCTTCGGCGTGGCGCTGATGGGCATCGACATTTCGCCCTGGTTCGCGGCGGCGCTGGCGCTGACGTTGTTCACCAGTGCGTACCTGGCTGAAATCTGGCGTGGCTGCGTGGAGTCGATTTCCAACGGCCAGTGGGAAGCTTCCGCAAGTCTGGCGCTGACCCCGTTCGAGCAACTGCGTTACGTGATTCTGCCTCAGGCGTTACGCATCGCGGTGGCGCCAACGGTGGGGTTCTCCGTGCAGGTGGTCAAAGGCACGGCAGTCACGTCGATCATCGGCTTCACCGAGCTGACCAAAACCGGCGGCATGCTCGCCAACGCCACGTTCCAGCCTTTCATGGTCTACGGCTTCGTTGCCCTGGGCTACTTCATGCTTTGCTATCCGTTGTCGCTCAGCGCGCGCTACCTGGAAAGGAGACTTCATGCCTCTGCTTAGAATTTCCGCCCTGCACAAGTATTACGGCGACCACCATGTGCTCAAGGGCATCGACCTCAGCGTCGAGGAAGGTCAGGTCGTGGCGATCATCGGCCGCAGCGGTTCGGGCAAAAGCACGCTGCTGCGCACCCTGAACGGCCTTGAGTCGATCAATGACGGGGTGATCGAGGTCGACGGCGAATACCTTGATGCCGCGCGGGCTGACCTGCGCAGCCTCAGACAGAAAGTCGGCATGGTCTTCCAGCAGTTCAACCTTTTTCCGCACCTGACGGTGGGCGAGAACGTAATGCTCGCGCCGCAGGTGGTGAAGAAGGTTTCCAAAGCCGAAGCGAAAAAGCTGGCGAAGGAGATGCTCGACCGGGTGGGCCTGGGCGAGAAATTCGATGCCTTCCCTGACCGGCTGTCCGGTGGTCAGCAGCAGCGCGTGGCGATCGCGCGTGCGCTGGCGATGTCGCCCAAAGTGCTGCTGTGCGACGAAATCACCTCGGCGCTCGACCCGGAGCTGGTCAACGAAGTACTCGCAGTCGTTCGCGAGCTGGCCAAAGACGGCATGACGCTGATCATGGTGACCCACGAAATGCGCTTCGCCCGCGAGGTGGGCGACAAGCTGGTGTTCATGCATCAGGGCAAGGTGCATGAGGTAGGCGATCCTAAAATACTGATGGCCAACCCGAAAACGCCCGAGCTGGCGAGTTTCATTGGGTCGGTCGAGCAGGCTTGAGCCCGAGTGCAGAATCGGCTCGTGCATCCCGTGGGGGCTGGCTTCGGCTCAAACTGTAGGACCGGCTTTAGCCGGGAAGACGTCAGCGGTCACACCGCAACATTGACGGCGCACACACTGGCCCCTTCCCGGCTGAAGCCGGTCCTCTACTAAGACACCGCGTGCATCCCGTGGGGGCTGGCTTCGGCTCAAATTGTAGGACCGGCTTTAGCCGGGAAGGCGTCAGCTGCCATGCCGCGAAACTGATGTCGCACACACCGGCCTCTTCCCGGCTGAAGCAGGTCCTACTAATACGGCGCAAATACGTTGCCGGTTTGGCGACGGTGATGGATCGTGGCACGATGGCGGGGTTATCGACCGAGACCTTTTGACCATGCCGCTATCCACAGCCAAAAACCTCTCGCTGATCGCCGCGATCGACCTGGGCTCTAACAGCTTCCATATGGTTGTCGCTAAAGCCAATCAGGGCGAAATTCGCATCCTTGAGCGGCTCGGTGAGAAAGTGCAGCTGGCCGCGGGGATCGATGACGACCGCCGCCTCAGCGAAGAATCCATGCAGCGAGGGCTCGACTGCCTCAAGCGCTTCTCCCAACTGATCAACGGTATGCCGCCCGGCGCCGTGCGCATCGTCGGCACCAACGCCCTGCGCGAAGCCCGCAATCGCAACGAATTCATTCACCGTGCCGAAGAAATCCTCGGCCATCCGGTCGAGGTGATCTCCGGCCGTGAAGAAGCGCGCCTGATCTACCTGGGCGTGTCCCATACCCTGGCCGACACGCCCGGCAAACGCCTGGTCGCCGACATCGGCGGCGGCAGCACCGAGTTCATCATCGGCCAGCGCTTCGAGCCACTGTTGCGCGAAAGCCTGCAGATGGGCTGCGTCAGCTTCACTCAGCGTTATTTCAAGGACGGCAAGATCACCCCGGCGCGCTACGCCCAGGCTTACACTGCAGCGCGGCTGGAAATCATGAGCATCGAGCACGCGCTGCATCGCCTGACGTGGGATGAGGCCATCGGTTCTTCCGGCACCATCCGCGCCATCGGCCTGGCTCTGAAGGCCGGCGGCCACGGCAATGGCGAGGTCAACGCCGAAGGCCTGGCCTGGCTCAAGCGCAAGCTGATGAAGCTGGGCGAAGTGGACAAAATCGATTTCGAAGGCCTCAAGCCTGACCGTCGTGCGATCTTCCCCGCAGGGCTGGCGATTCTCGAAGCGATTTTCGACGCCCTCGACCTCAAACGCATGGATCACTGCGAAGGCGCGCTGCGTGAAGGCGTGCTTTACGACCTGCTTGGCCGTCATCAC
This sequence comes from Pseudomonas sp. W5-36, assembly GCF_046540455.1. Taxonomy (NCBI): domain Bacteria; kingdom Pseudomonadati; phylum Pseudomonadota; class Gammaproteobacteria; order Pseudomonadales; family Pseudomonadaceae; genus Pseudomonas; species Pseudomonas sp. W5-36. The sequence goes on from NZ_JAXCIQ010000002.1 coordinate 377,812, forward strand.
CACGAAGACGTGCGCGAACGCACCCTCAGCTCGCTGATGGAGCGCTACCACGTCGATCTCGAACAAGCCGCCCGTGTCGAGCGCAAGGCCCTGTCGGCACTGGAGCAAGTGGCGAAGGCGTGGGAGCTTGAGGACAATGCGTATCGCGAGTTACTGAGCTGGGCCGCCAAGGTGCATGAAGTGGGTCTGGACATCGCCCACTACCACTACCACAAGCATGGCGCATACCTGATCGAGCACTCGGACCTCGCCGGTTTCTCACGCGAAGACCAGCAAATGCTCGCGCTGCTGGTGCGCGGTCATCGTCGCAATATCCCCAAGGACAAGTTTGCCGAGTTCGGCAACGAAGGCGTGAAGCTGATTCGTCTGTGCGCGCTGCTGCGTTTTGCGATCCTGTTTCACCACATTCGCGGTACTCAGGAAATGCCGCAACCCGTGCTGACCGCCAACGATAACCATCTGGACATCGTGTTCCCGGATGGCTGGCTGGAAAACAACCAGCTGACTCAGGCCGACTTCGCGCTCGAAGCGGAATGGCTGACCCGAGTCGGCATCATCCTCAACGTACGCTGAGGACCGGGTTGCTGAGTTTTTCCAACAGACTCGCCTGCACATTGCGGGCGTTCTGGTTGCCGGTCGGGGTGCTGCGAATGTAGCGCCCGTCCGGCTGCAGCAGCCAGCTATGGGTGTTGTCGGTCAGGTACCCTTCCAGCTCTTTCTTCACGCGCAAGATCAGCTTCTTGCCTTCCACCGGGAAGCAGGTCTCGACGCGCTTGTCGAGGTTGCGCTCCATCCAGTCGGCACTGGACAGGAACATCTGCTCGTCACCGCCATTCAGGAAGTAGAACACCCGCGTGTGCTCAAGGAAGCGACCGATGATCGAGCGCACCTGAATGTTGTGGGACACCCCCGGCACGCCAGGACGCAGGCAGCACATGCCGCGCACGACGAGGTCGATCTTGACCCCGGTCTGACTCGCCTTGTACAGCGCGCGAATGATCTTCGGGTCGGTCAGCGAGTTGAACTTGGCGATGATGTGCGCAGGCTTGCCCTCGGACGCGAACTGCGTCTCCCGGGCAATCATGTCCAGCATGCCTTTCTTCAGGGTGAACGGCGCGTGCAGCAGTTTCTTCATGCGCAGCGTCTTACCCATCCCGATCAACTGGCTGAACAGCTTGCCGACGTCTTCACACAAGGCATCGTCCGAGGTGAGCAGGCTGTAATCGGTATACAGACGCGCGTTACCAGCGTGGTAGTTGCCCGTTCCCAAATGCGCGTAACGAACGATCTCGCCGGCTTCGCGGCGCAGGATGAGCATCATCTTGGCGTGGGTCTTGTAACCGACCACGCCGTAGATCACTACGGCACCGGCCGCTTGCAGGCGGCTCGCCAGTTGCAGGTTCGACTCTTCATCAAAACGCGCACGCAGCTCGATAACGGCGGTGACTTCCTTGCCGTTGCGCGCGGCATCGACCAGTGCATCGACGATTTCCGAGTTGGCACCGCTGCGGTAGAGCGTCTGACGCACGGCCAGCACGTGAGGGTCTTTCGCCGCCTGGCGCAGCAGATCGACGACCGGTGTGAAGGACTCGAACGGGTGCAACAGCAGAATGTCCTGCTTGCTGATCACGTTGAAAATGTTTTCGCTGTTCTGCAGCAGCTTCGGAATCGCCGGGGTGAACGGCATGTACTGCAGCTCGGGGTGACTGTCCAGGCCGGTGATGCTGAACAGCCGCGTCAGGTTCACCGGGCCATTGACCTGATACAGCTCGGTCTCGCTCAGGTTGAACTGCTTGAGCAGGTAGTCCGAGAGCAGTTTCGGGCAGGTATCTGCCACTTCCAGACGCACGGCATCGCCGTAACGACGGGAGAACAGCTCGCCACGCAGCGCGCGGGCAAGGTCTTCCACGTCCTCTGAATCGAGGGCCAGGTCAGCGTTACGGGTCAGACGGAACTGGTAGCAGCCCTTGACCTTCATGCCCTGGAACAGGTCGTCGGCGTGGGCGTGGATCATCGACGACAGGAAGACATAGTTGTCCCCCGGGCCACCCACGTCTTCCGGCACCTTGATGATACGCGGCAACAGGCGCGGTGCCGGGATGATCGCCAGACCCGAGTCGCGGCCGAAGGCGTCAATGCCTTCCAGCTCGACGATGAAGTTCAGCGACTTGTTCACCAGCAGCGGGAATGGGTGCGTCGGGTCCAGACCGATCGGCGTGATGATCGGCGCGATCTCGTCACGGAAATAACGGCGCACCCAGGCTTTGATCTTGGCGTTCCAGTTGCGACGGCGGATGAAGCGCACCTGATGCTTTTCCAGCTCCGGCAACAGGATGTCGTTGAGAATGGCGTACTGGCGATCCACGTGGCCGTGCACCAGTTCGCTGATACGGGCCAGCGCCTGATGAGGCTGCAGGCCGTCAGCGCCGGCCTGTTCGCGAGCGAAGGTGATTTGCTTCTTGAGCCCGGCGACGCGGATTTCGAAGAATTCGTCGAGGTTGCTGGAGAAGATCAGCAGGAACTTGAGCCGCTCAAGCAACGGATAGGACTCGTCCAGCGCCTGTTCCAACACGCGAATGTTGAACTGCAGCTGCGACAGCTCGCGATGGATATAAAGACTGCTGTCATCCAGATTGGGCACCGCGATGGCATGCGGGGCCGGATGAGGCGGTTCCAGCGCGGGGACCACTTCAATGGTCGGCTCGACCACCGGAGTGACTTCCTGATTGACGGGCTGAGGGTCAAGCCCGACTGCGGCTTCGGTAGATCCTTCGGTGCTCATGAATAATCCTGTAAGGCAAATGGCCTTGTAACAGTTGGGCCGCGCATACGGCCGATGTCGGAATGCCGCTTGCGCCACAACAGTGGTGACGTACAGCGTGGAACAACGGTCACGCCCAGGGGGCAGCAGTTCTGACGATAGTTGCAGCCTGAGTCGATATCGCGGGGCGTGGCGACCGGCGTCAGGCTCAATGCTGTGAGCGGTTTGACTCTCCACGCTACGGATTTCTCCGTACGGTGCAAGCCCTGAACTGCAAACATTCGCGTGGCGCCAGGGAGAGGGCAACGTGCAAGGAAGGGATCCGCGCCCATCCAGGCGGGCAAGCGTGACATTTATAAGCGGCGATTATGACACTCACGTGACAGGCGTAATTGCGACGTAACGTGTACGACTCAAACCCGCTCTTCGCGCGAACAATCGCTTCCGAACGTAGGAAACTTTAACGCGGTGACACATTTGCATACTTTCCTGAATGCCTTGGGCGCGTTAGGCTGCGCGTTCATTTCGCCAGCACCCAAATGATGCTCCAGCATTTTTTACAAGAATTTGGCTACTTCGCCCTTTTCCTCGGGACCTTTTTTGAAGGCGAGACCATTCTGGTGCTTGCCGGCTTTCTTGCGTTCCGCGGATACATGGATATCAATCTGGTCGTGGTGGTTGCCTTCTTCGGCAGCTACGCAGGCGACCAGCTCTGGTATTTCATGGGACGCAAGCATGGCCGCAAGCTACTGGCGCGCAAGCCTCGCTGGCAGTTAATGGGCGATCGCGCGCTGGAGCATATCCGGCGCCACCCCGACATCTGGGTGCTGAGCTTCCGCTTTGTGTATGGCTTGCGTACGGTCATGCCGGTCGCTATCGGGCTGTCCGGCTATCCACCGGGGCGCTACCTGTTGCTCAACGGCATCGGCGCAGCGGTATGGGCAGCCGCGTTGGGCGCAGCGGCGTACAAGTTCGGCTCCGTGCTCGAAGGCCTGCTGGGCAACGTCAAGAAGTACGAGCTGTGGGTGTTGGGCGCATTGCTGGTGATCGGTGTGCTGCTGTGGATCCGCCGGCGCATCAAAAACGCACGTATCGCTCGCGAAGAAAAGCTGGCCGTCGCGGCCAACGCCCAAGTCCATGTGGACGCCCGGAACACCCCTGACGAGTAAATCCTCGGCGCATGCCTACGGAGCTGGAGACATTCGCTGACGGCGTTGTCCTAGGCTCATGGCTTGCGACAATCAGCGCAATGCTGACCTGCGTAACCGGCTATGGGCCGGAGCGCCCGAGAGAGGAACACGCGAATGACCAAAAAAGTGGCCGTTATTCTTTCTGGCTGTGGCGTTTACGACGGCGCGGAAATCCACGAAAGCGTGCTGACGTTGCTGCGCCTTGATCAGCGCGGCGCCGCAGTGAAGTGCTTTGCACCCAATATCCCTCAGCACCACGTCATCAATCATCTGACCGGCGAAGAGATGCCCGAGTCGCGTAACGTGCTGGTTGAATCAGCCCGCATTGCCCGGGGTGCCATCGAAGACATCCGCGAAGCCGACGTCACTGAATTCGATGCCTTGATCATCCCCGGCGGCTTCGGTGCCGCGAAAAACCTGTCGGACTTCTCTACTCAGGGCGCTGGCTGCAAAGTCCAGGCTGAAGTGCTGGCGATGGCCGAAGCGTTCGCCGCCGCCGGCAAACCCATCGGACTCATCTGCGTATCGCCGGCGCTGGCCGCCAAAATCCACGGGCCGGGCGTTACCTGCACGATTGGCAATGACGCCGACACTGCTGCAGCGATTACCCGCATGGGCGGCACCCACCAGGAGTGTGAGGTGACGGAAATCGTCGAAGACAAGGACCGCAAACTGGTGAGCACACCCGCTTACATGGTTGCCAAGTCCATTGGTGACGCGGCATCCGGGATCAACAAGCTGGTGGACCGGGTGCTGGAGCTGGTACAGGAAAACGAGGACCGCCTTCCAGACTGATGTTTAAAAGGGGCCGGAGGCGGAGTGAATGCGCGCCAGCCCTACGGGCTATCGCCTGTGGGCGGCGAGGGATACTCGCGAGCCAGCCGCGTCAGGATCCGGTCGAGGCAGTTGGCAAACGCCTGTTTCTCCCGCTCGCCGTAAGCGCCCTGCCCGCCACTGGCCTGGCCTTGCTCCCGCAGATCCGTGAAGAGGTTGCGCATCGCCAGGCGCTGGCCCATGTTCTGCGCATCGAACTCCTTGCCCCGTGGGTCGAGCGCCGCAACGCCCTTCTTCACCAGCCGATCCGCCAATGGCACATCGCTGCAGATCACCAGCTCGCCCGGTACGGCGTGCTCGACCAGATAATCATCAGCGGCATCAGGGCCACTGGGCACAACGATCAGCTTCACCAGGGTCAGGCTCGGTTTGATCTGGCTCTGCCCCGCCACCAGCACGACCTCGAACTTGCGCTTGAGGGCAAACTTGACGACGAGGTCCTTGGCAGCCTTGGGGCAGGCGTCAGCATCGATCCAGACGCGCATACGCGACTCCGATTTCAGAAAGTGAATTTAGGCAGCGGCCGCGCGGCGCTTCTCGGCTATCCGGCTGCGGCCATACAGCACCCCAATCGCCAACAGCGCGATGGCTTGTGCGCCAAGGGAATAGGCATCGGCGTGAATGCCCAGCCAGTCGAACTCGAAGAACGGCACCGGACGCGTTCCGAAAATCCCGGCTTCCTGCAACGCCTTGACGCCATGGCCGGCGAACACCACCGACAGCGCGCACAGCAGCGCGGCATTGATACCGAAGAACAGCGTCAGCGGCAGCTTCGCAGAACCCCGCAGAATCACCCACGCCAAGCCGACCAGCAACACCAGCGCCGTGGCGCCCCCGGCCAATACGGCATTGTGGCCAGCGGGGCCTGCCTGCAGCCACAGGGTTTCGTAGAACAGAATGACTTCGAACAGCTCGCGGTAGACCGAGAAGAACGCCAACACCGCGAAACCGAAACGCCCACCGCCACCGACCAGGCTGCTCTTGATGTAGTCCTGCCAGGCGGCGGCATGACGTCGGTCGTGCATCCACACACCCAGCCACAGCACCATGACGCTGGCGAACAGCGCCGTCGCGCCCTCCAGCAGCTCGCGCTGCGAGCCACTGACGTCAATGACGTACGCTGCCAGCGCCCACGTACCCAGACCCGCCAGCAACGCCAGCCCCCAGCCGACGTTGACGCTGCGCACCGCCGATTGCTGCCCGGTGTTGCGCAGGAACGCGAGAATGGCGGCGAGCACGAGAATCGCTTCCAGCCCTTCGCGCAGCAGGATCAGCAGACCGGAGATGAAGCTCAATGAGGTGCTCAGGCCATCGCTGCCGAGCAGATCGGCGGACTCCTTGAGCTTGACCTTGGCATCCGCGAGTTTCTGCGCCGCTTGCGCTGCGGGCAAGCCGTCCTGAAGCGACTGCCGATAGGCCATGAGTGCTTTTTCGGTGTCCTTGCGCACGGTGGCATCGACGTTGTCGAGCGAGCTTTCGACCAGCTCGAAACCCTCCAGATACGCCGCGACCGACAGGTCATACGCTTGCTCGCGATCACCGGCCTGATACGCGGCAAGACTCTTGTGGAGGGTTGCGCTGGTGTAATCGAGGAGCTGAGCCGGGCCGCGTTGAATCTGAGGCGGCTGCGCGCGCTGGGCACGGAAGCTGGCAGCGGCCTGCGGCCCTTCGGCGGCACTGACCTCAGCGGGCGTTTGCCGCGCGAGATCAGCGAGGTTGTAGGGTTTTTCCTGCTTCGCAGAGGAATCCGCGCTGAAGCCTGCAAGGTAAGTGGCAACGTCCCAACGCTGCCGATCATCCAGCTGGTCCGCGAACGCTGGCATTTCAGTGCCTTCAATGCCCAGCCCGAGGGTGTTGTAGAGGTCGTAGAGACTCAGGCGGTCGAGCCGCGCCGGGTCCCGTAGATTGGCGGGTGGCGGCGAAAGACCAATCCCGGCCGGACCGTCGCCGGCGCCCGCATCGCCGTGGCACACCGAACAGTACTGCGCATACAAGGGCGCGCCACGTGCGGGATCCGGGGTAATCACCGGCGCCTGGCTGACTTCGTAGGCCACTGCGAGCTTCGCGCCGAGCTGACGTGCCTGACGGGCCACTTGAGCGCCGTCCTGCTTCTGGTTGACCGCATTCAACAGCGCTGAGACACCCTGCTCCAGCGCAGCGCGCTCCGGCCTTGCCGGCAACACGGCGATCGTGCCCTGCAGCGCCGCGAGAAACGCCACCTGCTCGCGGTATTCGGCGTCATCCACGACCTTGCCGTCCGCAACCGTCGCCGGGTAGTCCGCTCCGACGTAATCGAGCAAATGCAAAGCCTGAGCCGCGTCCTCGGCAGGCGCTGCGCAGGCTCCGACGCTGAACAGGCTCAACAGCACGAGGCTCAGGCAGGACAATAAGCGGGAGCGGAACATGGGGGTGGATCTCAAATAGGAATGCGAAGGGTTGCCATTGTTCATGTTAGGCGCCGAGGACTCAAGCGCTGCATTGATGGCAGTGACTCAACCGCAGGACTGGCTTTTAGCCGGGAAGAGGTCAGGTGTCACACCGCAAAATTGAGGGTGCTGCCAATGGCCTCTTCCCGGCTGAAGCCGGTCCAACCGATACATCGTGTGCATCCAGTGGGGCGGGCTTTTGCCAAATCAGGCCCGATGCAATGTGGCGAGAAATGCCGCGGCGCTGACGAACAACCCGGCAAAGGTGCGGTTCATCCGGCGTTGCTGTTTGGGGGTTTTGAGGGCGCGGAGCACTTTCGAAGCCAGGCCGGTGTAGCCCGCCATGACGATCAGGTCCACGCACACCATGGTCGCGGCAATGATCAGGTATTGCGGCAGCAGCGGCAGATGCGTGTCGATGAACTGCGGCAGGATCGCCAGAATAAACACCAGCGCCTTGGGGTTGCTGATGTTCACAAGAAAGCCTCGGCCCATGAGCACAAGGGGCTTGCCCACCGGGCGCACAGCCGACTCATCCGCCAGATTGCTTGGCAACGCACGCCATTGCCTGATGCCCAGATAGACCAGGTAGGCGACGCCAAACCATTTGATCAGCGTGAACGCCAAGGCTGAAGTGGCCAGCACCGCGCCAAGCCCGGCAGCAACCACGGCGATCTGCACGACGAGCGCGATCTGCAGGCCCAGAGCATTCCAGTAGCCGCGCCAGAACCCGTATTGCAGACCGCTGGACATCGACGCGATGGCGCCCGCGCCCGGAGACAGACTGATAACCCAGCAAGCGGCGAAAAACGCCAACCATGTTTCGAGCGACATCACGCACCTCAGGCAACGAAATCTTCGCCTAACCTAGTGTTTCCGGACCTGCAAAGGCCAGTTATTTCTGACTGTTGCGGCGACTTGGCCGACAGCTGTTCCGGTCGCCTGCGTTATACGACTAACGCAGGCCACACCATCAGGACAACGCTTCCAGCTCGGCCTGCATCGACTCCAGCAATTCCAGTGCTTCCATCCACGCTTCTTCCAGCTCGGATTCACGTGACTTGAGCTTGGCCTGATCCGCCAACAGGTCGCGCAGCTTGTCTTTGTTGGCCGCCTCGTAAATGCCGCTGTCGCCCAGGGCCACTTCGATCTTCGCCAGTTTCTCATGCAGCGTGCCGAGCTCTTTTTCAAGCTTGTCGGCCTCGCGCTTGTGCGGCGCGAGTTGCTGGCGCAATGCGGCGGCCTGCTGTCGCTGCGCTTTCTTGTCGGTCTTGTCGACATTCACCGGCGTGTTACTGGTCGGCGCATTGCGCAGGCGATAGTCCACCAGCCACCGCGCGTAGTCGTCCAGATCGCCATCGAACTCCTGAACAAGGCCATCGGCGACGAGGAGGAAATTATCCGTCGTGCTCTTGAGCAAATGCCGATCGTGTGAGACCACCAGCACCGCGCCACTGAACTCCTGAAGCGCCATGGTCAGGGCCAGGCGCATTTCCAGATCCAGGTGGTTGGTCGGTTCGTCGAGCAGCAGCAGGTTGGGTTTGTCCCATGCAATCAGAGCCAGCGCCAGCCGCGCTTTCTCGCCACCGGAGAAATTCAGCACCGGCTCGTCGAGGCGCGCACCGCGGAAGTCGAAACCGCCGAGGAAATCCCGCAAGGACTGTTCGCGCTCGGTGGGCGCGATACGCTGCAGGTGCAGTAGCGGACTGGCCTTGGCGTCCAGGGAGTCGAGCTGATGCTGGGCAAAGTAGCCGACCACCGTGTTTTCGCCACGCACCATGCGCCCGCTCAACGGCTCGAGTTCGCCCGCAAGGTTTTTGATCAGCGTGGATTTACCGGCGCCGTTCGGGCCCAGCAAACCGATGCGTGCGCCCGGCGTCAGTTGCAGCTTCACCTTTTGCAGGATGGCTTTGTCGCCATAGCCCAGTCGCGCGTCAGACAGATCCATCAGCGGGCTGGAGATCTTGGTCGATTCGCGGAAGGTGAAGTCGAACGGAGAATCGACGTGGGCCGCCGACAGCTCTTCCATTCGCTCAAGGGCTTTGATCCGGCTCTGGGCCTGCTTGGCCTTGGTGGCCTGGGCCTTGAAGCGCGTGATGAATTTCTCCATGTGCGCGCGCTGGGCCTGTTGCTTGTCGTAGGCCTGCTGTTGCTGGGCCAGGCGCTCGGCACGGGCGCGTTCGAAAGCGCTGTAACCGCCGCGATAGAGCGTGATCTTTTTCTGCTCGACGTGGGCAACGTGATCGACCACCGCATCCAGAAAATCGCGGTCGTGGGAGATCAGCAGCAGGGTGCCCTGGTAGCTTTTGAGCCAGTCTTCAAGCCAGAGAATGGCATCGAGATCCAAGTGGTTGGTCGGCTCATCGAGCAGCAGCAGGTCCGAAGGACACATCAACGCCTGCGCCAGGTTGAGACGCATCCGCCAGCCACCGGAGAAATCGCTGACCTGGCGCTCCATTTGCTCGTTGGTAAAGCCCAGACCTGCGAGCAGCTTGCGCGCCCGCGCATCGGCCGTGTAGCCATCGGCGCTGTCGAGCTCCGAATGCAGACGTGCTTGCGCGGCGCCGTCCTGAGCGGCCTCGGCAGCCGCGAGGTCATGCTGAACCTGACGCAGTCGCAGATCGCCGTCGAGGACGTAGTCCACCGCCAGACGATCGAGGGTGTCGACCTCCTGACGCATGTGGGCGATGCGCCAATCGGCAGGCAGCAGGCAATCGCCATTGTCGGGGGTTAGTTCACCCCGAAGCAGCGCGAACAGGCTGGATTTACCGGCGCCGTTGGCGCCGATCAGACCGGCTTTCTGGCCGGCGTGCAGGGTCAGCTCGGCGTCTTCTAGCAGACGTTGCGGACCACGCTGTAAGGTAAGGCTTTGAAGTCTGATCATAATGGCGGCGGAGTCTACCAGCTTCGCCCAAAACAGGTAGATGACGATGCTCTCGGACCTATGGAGTTTCACCCTCGATTTCTATGCTCGCCCAGGCGTCGAGCAGGCGTGCCTGAAGCTGCAAGCCGATGGCGCCAATGTCTGCGCGCTGCTGTGTGGCGTCTGGATGGACCGGCGTGGTGTGCAGTTCCACCCGGAGCGGGCAGGACAAATCGGACAATTGGCCGACCCGTGGCACGAGAAGGTGGTGGGGCCATTAAGGGATGTTCGGACCCGCTGGAAGGCCGACGCGAAAGAAGACGAAGAGCTGACGGCGTTACGCGACAGACTTAAAACCCTCGAGCTTGACGCCGAGCGTGAGCTACTGGTGCGGCTGCAACGGCTGACCAAAGACTGGCCTGAGCGAGATGTTCAACCTACGGGTGTGTGGCTGGAAGCGCTGGCGGGAGGTGCTGCTCAAGCCAGTCCCGACGCGTTGCAGATTCTGCTTCGCGCCGGGACCGATATCGCTTAGGACGCGCTGTTCGAGGTCGAATCAGCGGCTGGAGCGCCTGGTGCAGGGGACACTGCCGGAGCAGCAGGCGCCGCGGCCGCTGGTTTGGCCGTTGCAGAGACAGCAGGCTTGGCGGACGGTTTTGCAGCAGTCTTCGCAGCGACTGGCTTGGCGCCCGCAGGCTTGGATGATGCTGTGCCGGCCGGTTTGGCAGCTGCTTTGCTGGCGGCAGGCTTGGCGGCACTGGCGGCTGGTTTCGCAGCAGACGCTTTAGCCGGTGCAGGTTTGGCAGCGGCTTTCACGGCAGCCGGCTTGGCAGCGGTGGTCTTGGCGGCCACAGCGGTTTTAGCGGCTGGCTTGCTCGCAGCGCTGGCAGCTGGTTTGGCAGCTGGTGCCTTGGTCGCAGCAGGCTTGGGGGCGACAGTTTTCGCAGTCACCTTGGCAACGGTTTTTTCGGCGACGGCTTTGACGGCGGTTTTAGCAGCAGGCTTTGCCGGGGCCGCTTTGGGTGCAGGTTTTGCTGGTTTTGGAGGCATTTTCACAGGCGGTTTTGGCGCGACAGGCTTGGCATCAGGTCGAGCCGGGTCTTTTGCAGCGCGATCGTTCAGCGCTTTGCCAACGGCTTCCTTCACGCGGCCAATGCCTTGGGCCAGCTTCAAGCTTTCCTGAGCATCACGCTTGAGGTTGAGGATGTAGCTGCGGGTTTCAGTCTGACGATCTTTCAAAGCGTCGAGCAACGACTCGAGCTCGGCTACGCTGTCTTTGGCCTTGCCTTGGGCCTTGGCTTTACCGGCGGCGGCAGCGTCCTGCAGTTTGGTGCGCGACTTGTGCAGTTTTTCCTGCGCCTTGCCACGTTGCTTCTCGAGTTTGGCGAGCAGTTTTTCAGCGTCAGCCAATGCTTGAGAGCAGGCGGTTTCGAGATGTTCGAGCAGGCTGCCCGACAGCTGTTGAAGCAAATGCAACGGAGTGTTTACTGGCTTCTTGGTGGCCGACATGACTTACCTCCTGGCTGATTTGAGTGCGGCCATACTAGACCTCCGCCCGCACCGCCGCTAGGGCATCTTGACACTACAATCCCCGCTCTGTTGCAGGACGCCCAAAAACCCGGCAATACCCGTCACGCTCGGGCCTCAGCGCTGGCATAATCGCTCACTTCCCAGGCCGGAGAGCATTCATGTCGCGCTACCTGTTTATGTCGTTGTTCCTCTTGGTACCCCTTGCTCACGCGACCGATGCTCCGGCGTCCGACAACACCCACGATCTTTCCTACAGCCTCGGCGCCAGCCTGGGTGAGCGCCTGCGCCAGGAAGCACCCGATCTGCAGTTGCCCGCGCTGCTTGAAGGCCTGCAGTCGGCGTATCAGGGCAAGCCGTTGGCGATCAAGCAGGAACGCATGGAGCAGATTCTCAGCGACCACGATGCCGCCCTCGCACAGGCTGAAAACTCCGGCCAGACCGAACCGCAGACTGAAGCGGCATTGAAGGACGAGCGCAAGTTCATGGACGCCGAGAAGGCCAAGCCGGGGGTTCGCCAGCTCGCGGACGGCATCCTGATGAGCGAGCTGACGCCGGGCAATGGCGCCAAACCCGACATCAATGGCCGGGTGCAAGTGAAGTACGTGGGCCGTCTGCCTGACGGCACGATCTTCGATCAGAGCCAGCAGCCACAATGGTTTCGTCTGGACAGCGTCATCGCCGGCTGGACCACCGCCCTCGCCGACATGCCAGTGGGTGCCAAATGGCGCCTGGTCATCCCTTCGGCCCAAGCGTATGGCGCAGAAGGCGCTGGCGATCTGATCGATCCTTACACGCCGCTGGTGTTCGAAATAGAGCTGCTGGGGGTGTCGCAGTAACACCGGCAGTGGCCGAGGCTCGCGGCGACAGACCATAAAAAAGGGTGCCCTTGGCACCCTTTTTTACATCAGAGGCCCTCTCAGACCTCTTCCTCAACCTGTTCCTTGTGCGCGTTGTGCAGCACTTCGATCAGGCAGTCTTCCAGTTCAAAGCGCTCGTGCAGCAAGCTGCCCAACTCCTTGAGTTTCTCGGCGACGCATTTGCCTTCGTCACAGAGATCGTTGAACGCCAGCAGCTTCTCGGTGATGACGTCGAGCCGAGGATAAATCGTGTCAGCCAGGTCGAGGCCTCGCTGGTTATTAAACGCCTTGGCTTCGTTGGTCAGCTGCTCGTAGATTTCGAAATGACCGGCCGACACGTAATCGACCAGGGTGCCGCAAAACTCTTGCAGGGGCGCGCGTTTTTCCGAAAACGCTCCCGGCTCTGCACTCAAGGCGTAATAAGCCGTGATCAGCTCGTTGCGCTCCAGCAACCAGCGGTCAACCAGCTTGTGAACCCCACCCCAGCGTTCCTGAGCGTTCTGACAACTTTCCAGCATGATGTTCTCTCTTCCCTTCAGGGGCATGCTGCTTCAGGCGCTTTTGGGGTACGTTCCGGGATTGTCGGAACCGGCCCGCAAAAGTGTCGACAGCAACATTGATCCGATGATGCGTGCGGCCCAGATTATGCCCGCATGACTAGCCCAGCAAGGTACGCAGGACACAAAGTTCATACAAGTGTTTAATCAGGAGTTCCCAGATCCATTGATCTGAATCGGCGAAACTCGATAAAAAGGTAGTACAGGGCGAACAGGCACAAGCCAGAGAATGCCAGCAGGCTCCATTCAGGCAAGCTGATGCCGAACAGCGACCAGTTGATCTCGGAGCACCCTGCACTTCCCGCCAGCACCATCGCCATGACCTTCAGGTAGGGCTGTGTTTCCGTCAGGTAGTGAAGGTTTTCAATGCATGCGGCCATGTTCTCGGGTGGCGAAGCCTGCAACCAGACCTGACGTGCCGCGACGCTCGCCCCCAAAGCGGAAGACAGTAAAAGAAAGCCGGCGTAGACACGCCAGCCAGATTTGCCCGGCGCGTGCAGCGCGGCGAGCAGGCACACACCTGCCGATATCGCCATGAGCACACGCTGAAGCAGACACATCGGGCACGGCGCCGCATCAACGACAGGGCCGAGATAAACCGTCGCTCCTACAATCGATGCGCAGGCCAGAAACGCCAGAGAGAACAGGGAGCGCGTACGAGCCAGCTGCATGGAAAATCCGTAACAAAAGACGAAGGCGGCTACGGTAGAGGAAAGCGCGAGTCGCTTTCAAGGCACCCAACGGAGGATATTTCTTTGTTGATGTAGGTAAATCCCGACGCCGTGTTTAAGACGTTATACCGGTAGCCCGGAGATCCTCCCAACAAGCCACACCAAGCACAGAAACGTCCTACACAAATCTGCGAATCAGACGCAGAAGAGGCCCGCTATCGGGCCTCTTCACGTTAACGTCTGACTTCAGCCTAAACGCGTGTCAGTGCTGGCAAAGGACGTGCAAGCAAACGCTCGTCCAGCAGACCCAGGCCTTCCTGAAACAGCTGATTGCTGCGATCGGTCTCGCCCAGCTGCGCAAGCAGACGGGCCAGTTCGGCACAGGCTTCAGGGTTTCGCTGCAACCTCAGACTCGACTCGAGATAGTCGCGGGCTTTACCCCACAAACTGCTTTGAAGGCACAGACGGCCCAGGGTCAACAGCAAGCCTGGATCATCAGTATGGCTTTTCAGCCAGCCTTCAGCGGCCTGCAGTTGCTTTCCAGGATCGGCGCCACGCACCAGTCCATACAACCGCGCGAGGTGGGTGTTGTAGTCGCGTTTCATGGCCGTGCGCAAGACTTCCTCAGCCTGCACATCGGCGCCCAGACGACGCAGTTGTTCGGCGTACGCCAATACCAGCGCGGGCTCTTGGCGCTGAGCCGAAGTCAGTTGCTGCCAGGCGTTTTCCAGCGACGGCAGACCCGTGGCGACGTTATCACCGTCGGATTCACGATGGGCCGCCAGCGAGAGATTTTCACCCCAGGCGCGTCGCTCCAGTTCAGCCAGTTCTTGCGCCGGAAGCACCTTGTCTTTTCGCAGCTCCGGCATCAGCCGAATCAACTCTGCCCACTCACCGCGTTCGCGGTACAGACGCTGCAACTGGCGCAATACCTGCGGGTTATGCGGATGGCGTTCTTGCATGGCCTGCAGGGTCACCAGCGCTCCGTCGAGATCACCGCGGTCCACCTGCAGTTGCGCGTGGCTCAAGGCAATGGCGAGCTCGGCAGGCGGCTGACGCTCAAGCGCGCGCTCAAGCAAATTGTCGCTTTCCTCGTAACGACCCTGCTCGTTCGCTGCCCGAGCGGCGCCGAGGTAATACAGCAGTGGCTGACGCTCCGCCTCGGCGGCACGATGCAAGTTGCGTTGCGCGCTGGCCCAGCGCCCTTCGGCGAGGTCCATCTGGCCTTGCTCGATCGCGTTCTGAACGCGACGGCTGCGGTTGCGACGCGACCAGGGATTGACCACCCCGCCGGAGGTCGTCAGCAACGTAATGACGACTCGCACCAGCCACAAAATGAACAGGACGGCGACGAGCAACGCCAGCGCTGCCCAGATGCTCGACTCGTAGCGGAAAGTGTCGTAGGAAATAAGCACGTAGCCCGCATGGCGGGAGATCGCGACGCCTATCAGCGCCGCCGCCACAACCAACACGAAGAGGATGACGTAAGCGCGCTTCATGGCTGCTTCCCAGGCTGCGCCTCATCAGTGCGTTTCTCCAGCGCACCGCCAACAGGCGTATGGCGCTGCTCGAGGTAGGCCTGAACCGCAGCCAGACTTTGTGTCAGATCAGGGGTGGCGACTGAAACCGGCTGTTTGCCCAACTCATCCAGACGCTGGCCGAGGGCTTTGCTCTGCTGGTTATCGCGATTGAAATTGTCGTCCAGGACGCTGCGCGCCTCGGCCATGGCTTTTTCGTAGACCGGGCCCTGACCGTTGAGCGCCGCCCATTGCGCCTGCTCGATCGCCAGGCTCAATGCCAGACGGACTTGGGTCAGGCTCTGACCTGCCAGCAACGGCCGGATATTTTTGTCCGCATGAAAATCGATGCGCACGAACTGGGAGATCTTGTCCCACCACTTGGCCCAGTAGCTGTCCTCGCTGCCATCGGTCAAACCGAACAGCGAGTCGCCCTTGTCCTTGTATTCCGGCGCCAGCTCATTCAGCTGCGCGACTTGCTCACGCACTGCCGCTAGTTGCAGGAACAAACCCGTGCGATCCGGTTGATCGACGCTGCGCAGCGCAGTCAGGCTTTTGGCCAATTGCTCGCGGGCGGCGAATGCGCCGGGATCATCCTGCTCGCGCAGGATCTCGTCAGCGCCCTGCACCAGCGCTGCAGCACTGTTGACGTCTTGCAGCGCAGAGAGCCTCAGGCTCGCCAGGCGCAGCAAATGCTCCGCCTCGGCGAGACGCCAGTCCTTGCGGCTGGCACCGAGTACGGTTTCTACACGCTGGCTCAGGCGCTGCTGATCACCCTGCAACTGCGTGACGAGGCGACGGCGGTCTTCCAGTTCTTCAGCCGGTGGCAGTTGCGCCAGGCGTACGGCAATTTGCTGCTCGCTCTGCTTGAGGGCTTGAGTCTGAGAGCCGATGTCCTGCAGCTGCCCCGACTGCTCCTGATGACCGGCCTGCATGGCGCGCAGTTGCCAAACGCTCCAGCCGCCAACGGCAACACCCGCTGCGCCCAGCAACAGCGCCAGTATGGCGAGCCCGTTGCTGCTTCGGCGATTCGACGGTTCTTTGTACGCTGGATCCGGCAGCGGCTCAGGTTTGGCCAGTACCGGTTCAACGTCATCTTTTGGCAAGACTGTTTCGCTCACGTGTCCATCCTTTGCATTTTGGGCGTCGCGTAATCCGACTGATCGACCATTACGCCTGTGAGGCAGGCGCGGTGTATCCGCGCAATGCTGCCAGCAAGGCCGGGGCGCTGGCGCCACGGCAGTCCACTACGTCAAGAGCCCCGGCAGCACGCGCCATTTCAGCGACCCGGGGGCTCGGTACAAACAAAGGCATCTGCGCAAGCGTAGGCCAGGCATCGCCCGCCAGCTCACGCAGATGCTCGAAACCCTGTCCACTGCTGACCACCAGCCCATTCAAGCGTTCCGCTTTAACCGTGTCGGGCAGCACGAAAGCCGGGTATTGCGGCAGGTGGCGACGATACAGCGGCAGGTAATCAACCATCACACCACGCTCCCGCAACCGCTCGGCCAACAGCTCGCGCCCTTCTTCGCCGCGCATGATCAGCACTTTGGGGTCGTAGCCCGAGACAGCTTGTTGAAACTGCGGCAGGTCGAGTAGCGCTTCGCTGTCGTCGCCGTGCTCGGGGAAGAACACGTGCAGACCATAGTCATCGAGGATTTGCGCGGTTGCAGCGCCGACGGTGAACCACTTCTGCATCGGCGGCTGCGGCCAGACTTCGTCAAGCATCGCCAGCCCAAGGCGCGCGGCCGGCTTGCTGACGACGATAACGGCGCAATACGCAGCCAGGTCGTAGATGATTGAACGGTTGGCTTCTGAAACTGGCAGAGGCTCGATCTCAAGCAACGGCAGGCTGGCGCCGTACACGCCGACCTCAGCCAGCATCTGCGCGAGAGCCTGCGACTCTTGAGCAGGACGCGTGAGCAGCAAACGCCAGGCCTTCACTCGTCGTCTGCCTCGCCATACACAGCTTTGAGAATCTTCGCCGCGCCTTGGTCCAGCAGCGCTTCGGCGACTTGTACGCCCAGCGTCTGGGCATCGACTTGTGGCGCGCGCGCTTCGGCGTGGAGCAGCACTGTGCCGGAGGGATCGCCTACCAGACCGCGCAACCACAGTTGCTCGCCTTCCAGCACGGCATAACAGGCGATCGGCACCTGGCATCCGCCGTTGAGGTGCTTGTTGAGCGCGCGCTCGGCGGTGACCCGCACGGCGGTGTCATCATGGTGCAACGGGGCAAGCAAGGCATGCACTTCGATATCGACGCTGCGGCATTCAATGCCCACCGCGCCCTGCCCGCCAGCTGGCAAGCTGTGGTCGATGCTGATGGGGGCCGTAATGCGCTCTTCGAAACCCAGGCGGATCAGGCCAGCAGCGGCAAGGATGATCGCGTCGTACTCACCTGCATCCAGCTTGGCGAGGCGTGTATTGACGTTGCCGCGCAGAAACCGGATTTGCAAGTCAGGCCGACGCGCCAGCAACTGAGCCTGCCGACGCAGGCTCGACGTCCCGACAACGGCACCGGCGGGCAATTCATCGAGACTGGCGTAGGTATTGGAAACGAAGGCGTCGCGCGGGTCTTCGCGTTCGCAGATACAGAACAGCCCGAGCCCTTGGGGGAAGTCCATCGGGACGTCTTTCATCGAGTGAACGGCGATGTCGGCTCTGTGCTCCATCAGGGCTGTTTCCAGTTCCTTGACGAACAGACCCTTGCCGCCGATCTTCGACAGCGGCGAATCCAGTAGCTTGTCGCCGCGGCTGACCATCGGCACCAGTGTCACGATCAGGCCGGGATGCGCCTGCTCCAGACGCGCCTTGACGTACTCGGCTTGCCAGAGGGCCAGGGCGCTTTTGCGGGTGGCGATGCGGATTTCGCGAGAAGACATGAACCGGTCCGTACTGAGTGAATGCGGCGAATAATAACAGCTCGGCCAGATCGGGCCGACTGACTGTATTCAATCTGCGCGCATCATGATCTCAATCAACGTGCGTACGCCATGCGACGGCGTGTCGCCCGCATCCCGGCATGCTCCTCGCGGCACACGCTTACAACTGCTGCATCATCTTGCGCACACCGGCAACGTGCCGGCGGCTGACGATCAACGCATCGCCATTGAGCCCTTTCAGGAACAACTGGAAATGGCCCAGCGGCGTGCGCTGCAGGCGTTCGATGCGTTCCCGGGCAACCAGCGCGTTGCGGTGGATGCGTACGAAACGGTCGCCGAATTCGTCTTCCAGGGCTTTAAGCGGTTCATCCAGCAGCACTTCGCCGCCTTCGTGGCGCAGGGTCACGTACTTGTGATCAGCGATGAAATAGATCACCTCGGACAACGGGATCAGCTCAATGCCCTTTCGGGTACGTGCGCTGATGTGGCTGCGCGGACCAGTGCCGCTTTCCGCAGCAGGCCGCGTCATCGCTGCCAGTTGCACACGGTTTGGCCGCTCGGCTTTGCGCAGCGCCTCCAGCAAGTGCTCGGGGCGAACCGGTTTGACCAGATACCCCACGGCGCTGACCTGGAAGGCCTCCAGCGCAAATTCATCGTGGGCCGTGCAGAACACGACGGCAGGCGGGGTGTCGCGCTCGCACAATTTTGCCGCCACCTGAAGTCCATCCAGGCCAGGCATGCGGATATCCAGCAACACCACGTCGGGTTTCAAATTTTCAATCAGCTGCAATGCTTCTTCGCCATTTGTGGCGCTGGGTTCCAGAACCTTGTAACCCTCGAGCTCACTTACCATACGGCTCAGGCGGTCTCGGGCTAGGGGTTCGTCATCAACGATCAGGACATTCATATAGCTCTGGCTTCCTGCGTGAGTCTCGCACAAGGATAGCGTAGACAGGTGAAGTGACGACCGTCTCGGCGCTCCACGCTCAGACTGGCGAGGGGGCCGAAAAGTGCCGTGAGTCGAGCGCCGATGTTTGCCAGGGCCTGCTGAGTGCCGCCTGGATTTTGTCGTAAGACGACCTCATCGTAAGGATTACTGACGCGCAATATAAATACTCCCCGTTCGTAGTCCGCCTCAACTCTGACCACGCCGCCTTCAACACGGGGCGCGATGCCGTAAATCAACGCGTTTTCCAATAATGGCTGCAAGGTTAGCTGGGGAATTGGCAAGTCGTCGGGAATTGCACTAACGGCCCAGTCCAACTGTAGACGCTCGCCAAGTCGATATTGCTCAATCGATAAATAGCGTTTCGCCAATTCAAGCTCTTCGCGCCATGTCGTGAGGCTGCCGGGCTTGCCCAGACTGGCCCGAAACAGGTCGGACAGATCAAGCACCGCCTGCTCTGCCTTGACCGGATCGCTGGTGACCAGGCTGGCAATGCTGTTGAGCGTATTAAACAGAAAGTGCGGACGGATACGCGCCTGCAAGGACTCGATCCTGGCCTGAAGCTCGGCCTGCTGCTGTTTGCGCCACTGACTCTGCAGGTAAAAGTACCGCAGCATCAGCGCAGACATGATCAAGGCGATCAAGGCGTAACGCAGGTACCGCTCGACGACGCCATCGAACGAGGTCGGCGGATTCACTTGGTAGTAGTCAGTCACGGCGGTGCACATCAGCGTCACGGCCACCACCAGCAGACAACCGATGCAGCCGGCCACGCCGGCACGCAGGCGCGCCAGCCAGGGCCGCAAGCCACACAGCAGCGCGGCGGACAACAGCACGATCCACTGCACGAAAAGAGAAATCAGCGCCAGCCGTACCCAGTCGAAATCCGGCTGCATGGGTTCGATGAGCACAAGTACGAAGACCAGCAACTCCGCCAGCACGACCAGCATCAGCAACGCCTGGGGCAGACACAGTTCCGGGAGGAAAAACTCTTTGCCGGGCGCACTGCTCTGCCCCGGTTGTTTGCGCTCGTTCTGCATGGCCGCCAGTCTCTTCGCTCATACCGTTGCGGGCAAGCGGCCGGGGATAAATAAACGGCAATGCTGTTATCATCGCCCGCGTCTTTAGAATCGGCCGGCGCCGGTTTTTCATCAGTTTCAGCCACCAGTACAGCAGCGAGCGAATCATGAGCACCGACAAGACCAACCAGTCCTGGGGCGGCCGCTTCAGTGAACCCGTCGACGCCTTCGTCGCACGCTTCACCGCCTCCGTCACCTTCGATCAGCGCCTTTATCGCCACGACATCATGGGCTCGGTTGCCCACGCCACGATGCTGGCCAAGGTCGGCGTGCTCACCGACGCCGAGCGCGACACCATCATCGACGGGCTGAAGAGCATTCAGGGCGAGATCGAAGCCGGCACGTTCGACTGGCGCGTTGACCTCGAAGACGTGCACATGAATATCGAAGCGCGCTTGACCGACCGCATCGGCGTCACCGGTAAAAAACTGCACACCGGGCGCAGCCGCAACGATCAGGTGGCCACTGACATCCGCCTGTGGTTGCGCGATGAAATCGACCTGATTCTGGCTGAGATCACCCGCTTGCAAGAAGGCCTGCTGGGCCTGGCCGAGCGCGAAGCCGAGACCATCATGCCGGGCTTCACTCACCTGCAGACCGCCCAACCGGTGACCTTCGGTCACCACATGCTGGCGTGGTTCGAAATGCTCAGCCGTGATTTCGAGCGTCTGGTGGATTGCCGCAAACGCACCAACCGCATGCCCCTGGGCAGCGCCGCGCTGGCCGGCACCACGTACCCGATCGACCGCGAGCTGACCTGCCAGCTGCTGGGTTTCGAAGCCGTCGGCGGCAACTCGCTGGACAGCGTCTCCGATCGCGACTTCGCCATCGAATTCTGCTCCGCCGCGAGTATCGCGATGATGCACCTGTCGCGCTTCTCCGAAGAGCTGGTGCTGTGGACCAGCGCGCAATTCCAGTTCATCGACCTGCCTGATCGCTTCTGCACCGGCAGCTCAATCATGCCGCAAAAGAAAAACCCGGATGTGCCCGAGCTGGTCCGTGGCAAAAGCGGCCGCGTATTCGGCGCTCTGATGGGCCTGCTGACCTTGATGAAGGGCCAGCCGCTGGCCTACAACAAGGACAATCAGGAAGACAAGGAGCCGCTGTTCGACGCTGCCGACACCTTGCGCGACTCGCTGCGTGCCTTCGCCGACATGATCCCGGCGATCAAGCCGAAGCACGCCATCATGCGCGAGGCCGCGCTGCGTGGCTTCTCCACGGCAACCGACCTGGCCGACTATCTGGTCCGCCGTGGCCTGCCGTTCCGTGATTGCCACGAGATCGTGGGTCACGCGGTAAAGCATGGCGTTGAGACCGGCAAGGATCTGGCCGAGATGACCCTGGACGAGCTGCGTCAGTTCAGCGACCAGATCGAACAGGATGTCTTCGCAGTGCTGACGCTCGAAGGTTCGGTCAATGCCCGCAACCACATCGGCGGCACGGCGCCGGAGCAGGTCAAGGCCGCGGTTGCGCGCGGCCGGCATTTGCTCGCCACCCGCTAAACCCATAAACGGCGTCGCCCGGTGCCGGCGATGCCATTCAATTGGCAGGACATCGAGAACGACATGAGCGACAACATTGAAATCGACGACGAAGAGTTCGCTGAAGCGACGCTGATTGAAGCCATCGAAAATCAGATCGAGAGCGACAACCCCCCAGCGGCCAAAGCCACCTACAACAAGCTGACTCTGGTGGGCATCGAGCGCGAAGAAATTCTGCAGATGATGGCCCACATTCTGGCGCTGGAGATCGACGGGATCCTGGCCGAAGATCGTCCGTTCAATACCGTCTGGTACGAAGCGGCTCTGCGCGCACTGCCCGACATGCCGCCGGGCGTGCGACTGGCGGAAGACGAGTAAAACCCGCCCAACATGCCGGTCGCTCAACCGACCTGACGACCGGCCAGATACTTTCTGCAAAATCCCCAGACCTGACTACACTCCAAAAGCCTCGCTGCCGCCTGGCGATGGGGCCGTCACGCCTGCGATTCCGATCGCGGTGTATCCACTGGAAAAGTCTGGAGCACCTATGTCGTTTACCCCTGAATTGGTTGCCGAGCTGGAAATCCTGTCGCTGTTCAATCTGAGCAACACTAAAGAGGGACTGAAGGTCCACCACCATTCCGCGGCTCCCACAGCCATCGCTGCCGCCCAACGACTCTTCGACAAAGGCCTCACCACGCAACACGACGGAGGCTATTTGACCAGCCTGGGTCTTGATGCCGCCGACCACGCTCAATCGCTGCTGCTCATTCTTGCCACCAGCCAGGAAGCTGCCTGACGTCGTCCTCGCGAAACCTTTGCCTGGACGCATCAAATAAAGGTTTCGCGAATCCTCCATTTCAACGATGCTGCGCCGATAAAATAATGGCGCCATAAAAAAGACGTTCCATCGAGCCGCGAAGGCCCGACGCCCGTTGTCTTGATTATCGCTACACCTTCACTCCATGCAGTGCCGCCCGCCGGCTTCGAGTCGCGATGACGCGTAGTTCCGAAATTCGCCCGGATCTGGATGAGGGCATTGATCGCAAGGTCCTCGCTCAGTTACGCAGCCGCTTCCTGGCCCTGAGCGAGAGTCGACTGGCGCGCGCCTACGAAGGCCTGTCGACGCGCCAGCAAAGCGTGCTTTCGCTGCTGCCGCTGTTTTTCCACGTCAATCATCCTCTGTTGCCGGGCTATGTGTCGGGCTCGACCCCCGCCGGCGTTTCCCATTACGAGCCCGACGCACAGGCCCTCGCTGAAGCGCAACGGCTGACGCGGTCGTTCTCCTACAAACCACGCCGGGTGAATCCACCGCAGCCGATTCACGGCATCTTCCTGATGGGTAGCCTTGGCACCCTCGCCCAGGCCGACCAGAGCGACATGGACGTGTGGATCTGCCACGACCCGCTGCTGTCGGCAGACGACATGCAGGAACTGCGCAAGAAGTGCCAGTCCCTGGAAAGCTGGGCGGCGAGCATGGGTGCCGAGGCGCATTTCTTTCTCGTCGATCCGGAGCGTTTTGTCGTCGGCGAGCGCGACGCACAGCTGAGTGGCGAAGACTGCGGCACGACGCAGCATTACTTGCTGCTCGACGAGTTTTATCGCACCGCCATCTGGATGGCCGGGCGCACCCCGATGTGGTGGCTGGTGCCGGTCTATGAGGAAACACGCTACGCCGAATACACCCATACCCTGCTGTCGAAACGCTTTATTCGCGCTGACGAGGTGTTGGACCTCGGTAATATGTCGCGCATCCCGCCGGGCGAATTCATCGGCGCAGGGCTGTGGCAGTTGTTCAAAGGCATCGAATCACCCTACAAATCCGTGCTCAAGCTGCTGCTCACCGAGGTTTACGCCAGCGAACACCCGCAGGTGCAGTGCCTGAGCATGCGCTTCAAAAAAGCCGTGTTTGCCAACTGCGCCGACCTCGACGAGCTGGACCCCTACGTGATGGTGTACCGGCGCATTGAGGAATACCTGCTCGCGAGGGGCGAACCCGAGCGGCTGGAGCTGGTACGCCGCAGTTTGTACCTGAAGGTGAACAAGAAACTCACCGGGTCCACTCGCCACCGCAGCAACAGTTGGCAGCGCCTGCTGCTGGAGCGGCTGGTCAGTGAGTGGAAGTGGGACGAGCGCCAGTTGGCGCTGCTCGACAGCCGCAGTCAGTGGAAAGTGCGTCAGGTCGCCAGCGAGCGCCGCGCACTGGTCGGCGAGCTCAACTTCAGTTACCGCTTCCTGACCCAGTTCGCGCGGACGCAAAAGGCCGTCAATTCGATCAACAAGCGCGACTTGAATGTGCTCGGGCGACGCCTGTACGCAGCCTTTGAACGCAAAGCCGGCAAAGTGGAATTTCTCAATCCGGGCATTGCGCCGGATCTGGCGGAAGACACCTTGACGCTGGCGCAGCTGCCGAACAAGCGCGAGCCCGGCAGGCACCAGTGGTGTCTCTATAACGGCAGTCTGAGTGCCCACGAGCTGGAGACGTTTGCGCCGATCAAGCGCAGTCGCGAGTTGCTGGAATTGCTCACGTGGTGCCACCGCAACAACGTCATCGACAGCAGCACACGCCTGGCGCTACACCCCGGGATCAGTGATCTGACCGAGTTCGAGCTGTTCAATCTGCAAGGCGCGCTACAGCAGAGCATCGCGCCGCCGCCGGGCATGGTCGAGGAAGAGGTGCTGCTGAGCCCAAGCGTGCCCCGTGAGATTTTGCTGTTGATCAACGTGGGCGTCGATCCGCTCAGGCACCACAAGGACCTGAACATCCTGATGACCACCGAGCGAACGGACTCGCTGAGCTATGCCGGTGTGCGCGAAAATCTGGTGCTGACGTTTGACCAGATCACGCTCAACAGCTGGAACGAGGTGCTGGTCAACCGCTTCGACGGCCCCTATGCGCTGCTGGACTGCCTGACAGAATTGTTCAACGGCCTGCCGGAAAAGTCCGCCAGGCCTGTCATTCGCGTGCGCTGCTTTTGCCACAACCGCGCGCAGGCCATCGCCCAGCGCGTGGAGGAGCTCATCGGCACCGCGCAACTGCTGCTGGACCGGCGCCTGAATCACCGCTATCTCATCCAGGTCGAGCAGCGGTATCACGTCCTGGAAATGATCCCCGGCCGAGTCAGTCATGTCACGCTGGAACACCTGCCGGCGCTGTTCAGTTATCTGGGAGAAGAGCTTTCCGCCTACAGCCCGATTCATCTGGATCCCCAGGCACTGGACGACTCGGACCTGTCGCTGTTCATCCCGTACGGCCAGCCTGAGTGCATTCAGGTGTTCTACCGGATCAACGAGCCGAATGCCGACCTGTACGTGCTCGATGAGCGCAATGCATTCTGGCATCAGCAGGTGCCTTATCACACTGAGTCCAGCCTGCTGGTGCCGCTGCAGCGCTTTTTTCAATCGCTGGTGTACCGGCGCGTGGCGTTGCTGCCACTGGACAACCCCCTGGAGTCAACGCCGCTGGAGGCTTTGTATTACCGCCTAACCCCCGATGGATCAGGCCGAGCCCGCCGCGTTGAGCATCGCCCGACGCCAACGATGCTCAGCGACCCATCGTTTTTTGATGTGCAGGCGATCATCGAGGAGGCATCCCCCGGTCAGGTCAGCGTCACGCTGTATTGCGACGGGACGGAGTTCTCCGAGCTGGAGCATGGGGACCAGTTGTTCAGCGTCGTGGCGCGGCGGATTCTCGAGCAGCGCCGCGAGCCGCAACGTTACCGCTGCTACATCACCGACCTGGACCTGTCCGGGATACTGAGAGACACGCGCGGGCAGACCATCCTGTTCCTGCGCTACAAGGCCGAACTGGAACGGTCACTGAATGCCGCGCTGGATGAGCTGTGATGGCTGCTGGCTCGCTACAGAGGGCTCAGCGTGCGACGCAATGGGTACTCCGCCGCTGATCTGCCTGCCGCACGATCTCGCGCCGGCGCTCGTCGGTCGCCGCCCGCCACTCGCGAATGTCTTCGACGTGGCGCTGACACCCCGTGCAGACTTTGTCTTCGTCGAGCCGGCAGATGCTGATGCACGGCGACGGCACAGCCGGGCTGACGTTGCTGAACAGCGGTTTTGGCGGTTTGACCGGCGTTGCGTTAATGGTCACTGGCGGTTGCCATCGTTGCCGTCGAGGGCGTCGAAGTCGATCTCTTCGCCGGCCTGCTGCTTCGCCAGTCGATAGAGCATCTCGCTCAACAGCTCTTCGCTCTTGTCGCAGATCCAGTGCTTCGCTTCTTCGTCGTAGTCAAAGTGAAAACCACCCGACGCCGCCGCCAGCCACAGCTGACGCAACGGCTCCTGACGGCTGAAAATGAACTGCGAGCCGTTTTCGAACTTAACGGTCAGCACACCGGCGGAACTCTCAAGGTCCAGATCCAGACCGCTCTCGTCGAAAATGTCCTGGAGCTTTTCTTGGGTGGCATCGACCAGGTCGTGAAAACGGGCTTCGGTCAAACTCATTGCATGAACCTCAAAAGTGTCAGCGGATGGCGCAGCGACGCACGATACGGTCGCTCCCCGGCAAATGCAAAGCCTACCCGCCCAAGTGCCATTGCGGGAGCCGCTTTGGCCGGCAAGGCACCGAACGGGTCGCTTTACCGCAGGCTGCGTCAGAAATCCGTGCGCGCTTCGCAGATTAATTGCGCAGCGGCGTCAAACCCCCGCCGGACGGGAACTCCAGCGCATAGGCAATCTGTCGGGTGGTCGGTATACTCGGGCGCAATTAATGCTTATACAAAGGATTTCGCCATGAAGCGCCTGATTTCCTCCCTGGCCGCACTGCTTGCAGTTGCGTGTCTGGTCTCTGCCTGCGGCCAGAAAGGTCCACTGTATCTGCCCGACGACGACTCGTCCGACGGCACCAGCCAGACCAAGTCGCACTCGCACAAGCATCAGACTTCGACCTACTAGGAATCAGTCATGGACGCCTTCAACTACCGCGACGGTGAGCTGTTCGCGGAGGGAGTGGCGTTGTCTGCCATCGCCGAACGCTTCGGCACGCCGACATACGTCTATTCCCGCGCGCACATCGAGGCGCAGTACCGCGCCTACGCTGATGCCCTGAGCGGCATGCCGCATCTGGTCTGCTTTGCGGTCAAAGCGAACTCCAACCTGGGCGTTCTCAACGTCCTGGCACGCTTGGGCGCCGGTTTCGACATCGTTTCCCGTGGAGAACTGGAACGTGTACTGGCGGCAGGCGGTCAGGCCGACAAGATTGTCTTCTCTGGCGTCGGCAAGACCCGTGATGACATGCGCCGAGCGCTGGAAGTCGGCGTGCACTGCTTCAACGTCGAATCCACCGACGAGCTCGAACGCCTGCAAGTCGTCGCCGCCGAAATGGGCGTGCGCGCGCCGGTTTCGTTGCGCGTCAACCCGGACGTCGACGCCGGCACCCACCCCTACATCTCCACCGGCCTCAAGGAAAACAAGTTCGGCATCGCCATCGCGGACGCTGAAGACGTTTACATCCGCGCCGCGCAGCTGCCGAATCTCGACGTTATCGGCGTCGACTGCCACATTGGCTCACAGCTGACCACCCTCTCGCCTTTCGTTGATGCACTGGATCGCTTGCTCGATCTGGTCGACAGGCTGGGCGATTGCGGCATTCTGCTGAAGCATATCGACCTGGGCGGCGGCCTGGGTGTGCGTTATCGCGACGAAGAGCCGCCCCTTGCGAGCGATTACATCAAGGCCGTGCGTGAACGCCTCGATGGCCGCGATCTGGCGCTGATGTTCGAGCCCGGGCGCTTCATCGTCGCCAATGCCGGCGTGCTGGTGACCCGCGTCGAGTACCTCAAGCACACCGAGCACAAAGACTTCGCCATCGTCGACGCCGCCATGAACGACCTGATCCGTCCGGCGCTGTACCAGGCGTGGATGGACGTGACGGCGGTCAAGCCCCGTGACGGCGCCATACGCACCTACGACATCGTCGGCCCTATCTGTGAAACCGGGGATTTCCTTGCCAAGGAGCGCGAACTCGCACTGGCTGAAGGCGATCTGCTGGCGGTGCACTCTGCCGGCGCCTATGGCTTCGTGATGAGCTCCAACTACAACACCCGCGGGCGTACGGCCGAGGTGCTTGTGGATGGCGAGCAAGCCTTCGAAGTGCGTCGTCGTGAAACCGTGACTGAGCTGTTTGCCGGCGAAAGCCTGCTGCCGGAGTAATCCCATGCTGCTGCGTTTTACCAAGATGCATGGCCTGGGCAATGATTTCATGGTGCTGGACCTTGTAAGCCAACACGCCCACATTTTGCCCAAGCACGCCAAGCAATGGGGCGATCGCCACACCGGTATCGGTTTCGATCAACTGCTGCTGGTCGAGGCACCGAACAATCCGGACGTGGACTTCCGCTACCGGATTTTCAATTCCGACGGCTCCGAAGTGGAGCAATGCGGCAACGGTGCGCGCTGCTTCGCCCGGTTCGTGCTGGACAAGCGGCTGACGGCCAAAAAGCAGATCCGCGTCGAAACCAAGAGCGGCATCATCGAACTGGACATCCGCAACGACGGCCAGATCAGCGTGGATATGGGCGCGCCGCGCCTGGTGCCGGCGGATATCCCGTTCGATGCGCCGGAGCAGGCCGCCTCTTATTCGCTTGATGTCGATAGCGAGACCGTCGAGCTGGCCGCCGTGTCCATGGGCAACCCCCACGCTGTGCTACGCGTCTATGACATCAACAACGCGCCCGTGCATGTGCTGGGTCCGAAGATCGAGAACCATCCGCGCTTTCCGGCCCGGGTGAACGTGGGCTTTCTCCACGTCGTCGACCGTCAGCGCGCGCAACTGCGGGTGTGGGAGCGTGGCGCCGGGGAAACCCAGGCCTGCGGCACCGGGGCCTGCGCGGCAGCGGTCGCAGCCATTACTCAGGGCTGGATGGATTCGCCGATGCTGATCGACCTGCCGGGCGGACGCCTGTCCATCGAGTGGGCAGGCCCCGGCCATCCGGTGATGATGACTGGCCCGGCTGTCCGGGTTTACGAAGGCCAAGTACGTCTATGAGTGAGAGTATCCAATGACCGACCAGCCTCAGACTTCAAACGACACGCCCGGCCAGCCCCCTGCCGAGAACGCGGTGCCCGCCCTTGAAGCCGAGGCGGTCGCGGCCTGGCTGCAACAACACCCTGATTTCTTCGCCGAGCACGACGAGCTGCTGGCGTTGATGCGCGTTCCGCATCAACGGGGCGATACCGTCTCGCTGGTCGAACGCCAGCTCAAACTGCTGCGCGAGCGCAACATC
This sequence comes from Pseudomonas sp. W5-36, assembly GCF_046540455.1. NCBI lineage: Bacteria > Pseudomonadati > Pseudomonadota > Gammaproteobacteria > Pseudomonadales > Pseudomonadaceae > Pseudomonas > Pseudomonas sp. W5-36. The sequence continues at coordinate 406,644 of NZ_JAXCIQ010000002.1, forward strand.
GAGATGCGTCACCGGCTTTCGCAACTGATGGACGTGGCCCGGGACAACGACCGGCTGTTTGAAAAAACCCGCCGGCTGATTCTCGATCTGATGGATGCCACCAGTCTGGAAGAGATCGTCATTTGCGTGGAAGACAGCCTGCGCCAAGAGTTTCAGGTGCCCTTCGTCAGCCTTATCCTGTTCAGCGACAACCCGATGACCGTCGGCCGCTGGGTCAGCGCCGCCGACGCGCAGAAAGCCATCGGTGGGCTGATGTCCGGCGGCAAGACCCTGTGTGGCGCGCTGCGTGAGCATGAACTCGAGTTTCTGTTCGGCAGCGAGCAAAGCAAGGAAGTGGGCTCAACCGCCCTGGCCGCCCTCAACCACCAGGGCCTGCACGGCGTTCTGGCCATCGGCAGCCGTGATCCGCAGCATTACAAAAGCTCGGTCGGCACGCTGTTTCTCGGTTACATCGCCGACGTGCTCAGCCGCCTGCTGCCACGCTTCACCAATTCGCTGCGGTCGGTTCGCTAGTCATGGAGCGGCAACTGGACGCTTACTGCACGCACCTGCGCAGTGAGCGCCAAGTGTCGAGCCATACGCTTGAAGCCTATCGCCGCGACCTGAACAAGGTCCTGGCGTTCTGCGAAAAGCAGCACATCGACAGCTGGAAAGCCCTGGATATTCAGGCCATGCGCGGCCTTGTCGCTCGCCTTCACCAGCAGGGTCAGTCCTCGCGCAGCCTGGCCAGATTGCTGTCAGCCGTTCGCGGCTTTTATCACTTTCTCAACCGCGAAGGCCTTTGCGATCACGATCCGGCCAATGGCCTGTCACCGCCCAAGGGCGAGCGGCGCTTGCCGAAAACCCTCGACGCCGACCGCGCCCTGCAACTGCTTGAAGGCGGGGTCGAAGAAGATTTTCTGGCCCGGCGTGATCAGGCCATCCTTGAGCTGTTCTATTCGTCAGGCCTGCGCCTGTCCGAGTTGACCGGGCTGAACTGTGCAGACCTGGATCTGGCGGACGGTCTTGTGCAGGTCCTCGGCAAAGGCAGCAAAACCCGGGTTTTGCCAGTCGGCAGAAAAGCCCGGGAAGCGCTGGAGGAGTGGCTCAAGCAGCGTGCGCTCGCCAATCCGCAGGACGATGCGGTGTTCGTCAGCCAACAAGGCCGTCGTCTGGGGCCGCGTTCGATCCAACTGCGGGTCAAGGCGGCTGGCGAGCGCGAGCTGGGCCAGAACCTGCACCCGCACATGCTTCGCCATTCATTCGCCAGTCACTTGCTGGAGTCGTCCCAGGACCTGCGCGCCGTGCAGGAACTGCTGGGCCACGCCGACATCGCCACCACTCAGATCTACACCCACCTGGATTTCCAGCATCTGGCCACGGTGTACGACAGCGCCCATCCACGGGCCAAGCGCAAAGGTAACGCCGACAATGAGCATTAAGCTGATCACCTTCGATCTGGACGACACGCTGTGGGAAACCGCACCGGCGATTGTCAGTGCCGAAGCCAAGCTGCGTGACTGGCTGGCTGCCAACGCGCCAAAGCTCGGGCCGGTTCCGGTCGAGCATTTGTGGGAAATCCGCTCGCGACTCATCGAAGAGGATCCGACGTTCAAACACCGGATCAGTGCGTTGCGCCGTACGGTGCTGTTTCACGCCCTTGAAGACGCCGGGTATGGCCATGCCGAAGCCCACGAGCTGGCGGACCAGAGCTTTGAAGTGTTCCTTCAGGGGCGGCATCAGTTGGACATCTTCCCTGAAGTGGTGCCGACGCTGGAGATCCTGACCAAGTCTTACACGCTGGGTGTGGTGACCAACGGCAATGCCGACGTCCGCCGCCTCGGCCTGGCTGATTATTTCGCCTTCGCGCTGTGCGCCGAAGATCTGGGCATCGGCAAACCCGACCCTGCGCCGTTCGTCGAAGCGCTGAAACGCGGCAATGCCGAAGCCCGCCAGGCCGTGCACGTCGGCGATCATCCGGGCGACGACATCGCCGGTGCTCAGCAGGCCGGCATGCGGGCGATCTGGTACAACCCCGGCGGCAAAGTCTGGGAAGCTGAAAAAGCGCCGGATGGCGAGATCAGTAGCCTGACGCAGTTGCCAGAAGTGCTGGCGCGCTGGGGTTGATTCGCGCTTCCAGCGCGTCAAACCGGCCCTTGTGGCCTCAGCGGCCTGAATCGCAGGCAATAAAAAACCCGCAGCGACAGCGGGTTTTTCATCAAGCGCACAGCCAGTCCCTTAAATAGGACGGCTGCCGTACTTGTTGTCGGGCTTCTTGGGCGGATCGGCGACCACGTTGGCCTCCACTTCCACGACCTTGCCACCACGAGCCAGGAACTCCTCCATCGCGCGAGCCAGAGCATCACGCTCTTTGTTCTTGGCTTCCACGCTGGGCAGTTCGTCAACGGAGACGGCGGCCTTGGCCTTGCCTTTGGCCGGAGTCGCAGAGACTTCAGCGCTGTCGTCGACCTCCACTACATCTTCATCGGAAGCCGCTGCAAGCCCCTCACCGTCCTCCCCTTCTTCCAGATCGTCTTCCAGACCTTCTTCGATGTCGTCGTCGCTCATGTTCTACCTCATGACTTGCGAAAGCAGATTAGTTATAGCCCAGCCGGGCTTGATTTCTTGGACAGCCGGAAAAAATTCAACTACCGCGTATTTTCAGCGGTCGTGCCCCTCACCCTGAAGCGTGACGAGGACTTTACGCGCACCGCCTGCATCACGGTGCTCGCCCAGATAAATACCTTGCCATGTGCCCAGCGCCAGCCGTCCATTTGTAACCGGTAAGGTCAGCTGGCAGCCAAGCAGACTGGCTTTGAAGTGCGCAGGCAGATCGTCGGGCCCTTCGTCGTCATGCTCGTAGCCGTCGCGCCCCTGAGGCACCAGACGGCTGAAAAAACGCTCGAAATCGCGACGTACCGCCGGATCGGCGTTCTCGTTGACGGTCAACGAGGCCGAGGTGTGTTGCAACCAGACATGCAGCAGGCCGATGCGGCATTCGCGTAACTCGCGAAGCCCCGCGACGATCTCGTCCGTCACCAGATGGAAACCACGAGGCCTTGCCCGCAGCGTGATCAAGGTCTGTTGCCACATACCGTTCTCCGCCCTTCGGCGCGCATTCTAACGCGCTGGAAAAAAAAACAAAGTGCGTAATGAGCGACGATTTTCACGAGCGCTGAACAAGGGCATTTATGCCCTCGGAAGCGTCCAGAAACGTCAGGATTGGCCGCACATTGCAGCGGATGTTCCTGCCTGGAACACCTGCCCCTTGTGCGGACACCCCTATCGACAAACGCCAGACAAAAAAATGCCCGGAGACCCGGGCATTTTTTCATGGGTGGATTACAAGTTGTAGCCACGTTCGTTGTGTTGCGCCAGATCCAGGCCGACCGCTTCTTCTTCTTCGGTGACACGCAGGCCCATGACCATGTCGAGCACCTTGAGGATGATGAAGGTCACGATCGCGGTATAGATGACCGTGAAGCCGACGCCTTTGCACTGAATCCAGACTTGTGCCGCGATGTCGGTCACGGTGCCGAAGCCGCCCAGCGAAGGGGCTGCAAACACGCCGGTCAGGATCGCGCCGAGGATACCGCCGATACCGTGAACGCCGAAGGCATCCAGGGAGTCGTCGTAGCCCAGTTTGCGTTTCAGGCTGGTGGCGCAGAAGAAGCAGACCACGCCTGCCGCCAGACCGATGATCAGGCCGCCCATCGGGCCGACAGTGCCGGCAGCTGGGGTCACAGCAACCAGACCGGCAACCACACCCGAGGCGATGCCCAGAGCGCTTGGCTTACCGTGGGTCAGCCATTCGGCGAACATCCAGCCCAGCGCTGCAGCAGCGGTAGCGATCTGGGTGACCAGCATGGCCATACCGGCGGTGCCGTTGGCCGCAGCCGCGGAACCTGCGTTGAAGCCGAACCAGCCGACCCAGAGCATGGCCGCGCCTATCAGGGTGTAACCCAGATTGTGCGGAGCCATCGGGGTGGTCGGGAAACCTTTACGCTTGCCGAGCACTAGGCACGCTACCAGGCCAGCCACACCGGCGTTGATGTGAACGACGGTGCCGCCCGCGAAGTCGAGCACGCCCCAGTCCCACAACAGACCACCGACGCCGCTCCAGACCATGTGCGCAATCGGCGCGTAAACCAGGGTGAACCAGATCGCCATGAAGATCAGCATCGCGGAGAACTTCATGCGTTCTGCGAAAGCGCCGACGATCAGGGCCGGGGTGATGATGGCGAAGGTCATCTGGAAGGTCACGAAGACCGCTTCCGGGAACAGTGCCGCAGGGCCTGTAATGCTCGCTGGGGTGATGCCTGCCAGGAACGCCTTCGACAGACCGCCGACGAAGGAGTTGAAGTTGACGACGTTGGCTTCCATACCGGTGGTGTCGAACGCCATGCTGTAGCCGTAGACGACCCACAGGATGCTGATCAGGCCGGTAATGGCGAAGCACTGCATCATCACGGAAAGAATGTTTTTGGAGCGGACCATGCCGCCGTAGAACAGCGCCAGACCCGGGATGGTCATGAACAGCACCAGCGCGGTGGAGGTCAGCATCCAGGCGGTGTCGCCGGAATTGAGTACGGGGGCTGCCACTTCGTCTGCCGCCATGGCCAAGCCAGGGGTTACGAGGGACAACAGGGCTCCTAGCCCTGCGAATTGACGCAGAGTCATATTGTTTTCTCCTGGGGCGTTGGGGTTTGGCGGCTTAGATTGCGTCGGTATCGGTTTCGCCGGTACGGATGCGGATGGCCTGTTCCAGATTGACCACGAAGATCTTTCCGTCACCGATCTTGCCGGTGTTGGCCGCTTTGGTTATCGCTTCGATAACGCGGTCCAGATCCTTGTCGTCGATCGCAACATCGATCTTCACCTTGGGGAGGAAGTCGACTACATACTCCGCACCGCGATACAGCTCGGTGTGGCCTTTCTGACGTCCGAAGCCTTTGACTTCAGTGACTGTGATGCCCTGCACGCCGATTTCGGACAGCGACTCGCGTACGTCGTCCAGCTTGAACGGCTTGATGATGGCAGTGACTAGCTTCATGAAACTTTCTCCCGAATTGGTGGACTTGCCCCAGGAAAACAAACCCGACTCAAGTCTAAGCGCAGTGTCTGGCTTTGTAACGCGTCGTGTCCGCAAGAGACCTGACCAGCTCCAGAAAACCGCTTCTGACGAAACATTCCCCGCTCCGCCTGCCGCACTGCATTCGTCACAGCGACTGCATCAGTGCATGGGTTACAAGCCACTAAGCAGAAAGCTTGCCATCTCATCGATCGTCTTGAATTTCGGCCCTTCCACCGTTAATTCAGGCTTCAGGGTAGTCGTCGATTGCCATCACCGCACAACAACGGTGCGCACGTGCCCGAGGCGATGCGCGAAAAGCGTGCAGCGCATCCTTTGCCTCAAGGGGCCAAAAGCTGCGTGCTACACTCGCGCCATCTGATTCTGGAATTTCATCATGCTCGCCCCCAAAGCTTTTCTCGACGCCCTGAGCGGCCACGCTTCCCGCCTGTTCAACGGCGAAACCCCGGTTCCACGCAGCGAATTCGAAACCCAGTTCAAGGCGCTGCTGCAGAGCGGCTTCAGCAAGCTGGACCTGGTCAGCCGGGAAGAATTTGATAGCCAGATGATCGTCCTCGCCCGCACCCGCGCCCGACTTGAGGCACTGGAAGCGAAGATGGCGGAGATGGAAGCGCAGTTGGCGCCGCAGCCGAAAGCATCAGAGGCTGAGTAACACGATTGAGCTTTCAAAGCTGAATGTGCTCAGGCGCAGTGCGCAATGCGCTGAACCTGGGCCTTGATGGCCTGCCCTCGCTCGATCTCTGCTTTGCGCAGGTCGTAGGTGAGCTGCAAGTTCAGCCAGAACTCCGGGGTGGTCTCAAAACACGCCGCCAGCCGCAGCGCCATGTCGGCGCTGTCTATGAAGGCTTTGTTCAGCCACCCACTGGCGGGCAGCCTTGAGCAGCGTGCCGAACATAGTAGTTATCAAATTCGCCCGCTTCGACGAACTGAAAACCATGACGAGTATAAAAGCGGTTTGAAGCGCTTTCTCTCAGCGCCCCAACATACAAGTCCAGCGCCACCGCATCCGCTTCCATGAAGATCTGACGAAGGACAATCGAGCCTATTCCTGACCCTTGTGCGCCTGGCGTGATGTAAAGGTGATCGAGTAACAGCCCGTCCAAACGCGGTTTGACCACGACAAACCCTACTCGCTTTCCGGCAACCATAACGTGACGAGTAAACTCGGGGGAAAAGCCTTCACGAAAACGCTCTCGGGCGCGCACGGGATCAAATCGACCAATGCGCTCAAGACTCTCACGCATGGCGTCGATCCGGATGGCAACAAGCGCTTCGAAGTCACCGGCTCGTGCCCCGGCGAAGGTGACCGTAGTGGCCAACGGTTCGAGAAACTCTTCGCTTGGAATTTCCCCTGGATGCACGGGCCCCTCTCCATTACGGGTCATCACTCCTCCCTCCTTCCTTCCATTCATACACATGCCGTAGAACATGCACGGGGCCAAGCTTCAGGGCAATGACTATCCTTCAGCTCGCCGCAGGAAGCGGTGCTGCCTTCAAGGAAAGACATGTCCCTCGCGATCGTTCTGAGCCGTGCCCAAGTTGGCGTTGAAGCGCCTGCCGTGACCGTCGAAACCCATCTCGCCAATGGGCTGCCGAGCCTGACGCTGGTGGGTCTGCCGGAGGGCGCGGTCAAGGAAAGCAAGGATCGGGTGCGCAGTGCGATCCTTAACTGTCGGCTGGAATTCCCGGCGCGGCGCATCACGTTGAATCTGGCCCCTGCCGATTTGCCCAAAGACGGCGGACGCTTCGATCTTGCCATTGCGCTTGGCTTGTTGGCCGCCAGCGCGCAGGTGCCGACGCTTGCGCTGGAGGGCATTGAATGTCTGGGGGAGCTGGCGTTGTCGGGTGCGATTCGGCCCGTGCAGGGCGTGCTCCCGGCGGCGCTTGCTGCGCGGGAAGCGGGCCATACGCTGATCGTGCCTGCGGTGAATGCCGAGGAGGCTTGTCTGGCGTCAGGCCTGAAGGTGATCGCCGTCAGTCATCTGCTGGAGCTGGTGTCCCACCTGAATGGGCACACGGTCATCGCGCCCTATAAATCCAATGGCCTGATTCTGCAGACACAGCCTTATCCCGACTTGAGTGAGGTGCAAGGCCAGATCGCTGCCAAACGCGCGTTGCTGGTGGCCGCGGCTGGCGCGCATAACCTGCTTTTCAGCGGCCCTCCCGGCACCGGCAAAACGCTACTCGCCAGCCGTTTGCCTGGGCTATTGCCGCCGCTGGATGAGCTCGAAGCGTTGGAAGTGGCGGCGATTCAATCGGTCGCCAGTCACGCGCCGCTGACCAGTTGGCCCCAGCGCCCTTTCCGCCAGCCCCATCACTCGGCATCGGGCCCTGCGCTGGTCGGGGGCGGTAGTCGCCCGCAACCTGGCGAAATCACCCTCGCGCATCACGGCGTGCTGTTTCTGGACGAGCTTCCGGAATTTGATCGGCGCGTGCTGGAGGTGCTTCGCGAACCGCTCGAATCGGGCCACATCGTGATTTCCCGCGCGCGGGATCGGGTGCGCTTTCCGGCGCGCTTTCAGCTGGTGGCGGCGATGAACCCCTGCCCGTGCGGTTATCACGGCGAGCCAACCGGGCGCTGCCGTTGCTCAACCGATCAGATTCAGCGTTACCGCAACAAGCTCTCCGGGCCGCTGCTCGACCGGATTGACCTGCATCTGACGGTCGCCCGTGAAACCACGTCTTTAGCGGCAACGCACGATTGCAAGGGTGAAAGCGCCAGCGCAGCGGAGGTGGTATCCGAAGCCCGACAGCGCCAACAACGACGCCAGGGCTGCGCCAATGCATTCCTTGATCTGCCCGCACTGCGTCAGCACTGCGCGCTGTTGCCGGAAGACGAAGCCTGGCTCGAGAACGCTTGTGAACGTCTGAACCTCTCTCTGCGCGCTGCACACCGATTGCTGAAAGTGGCGCGCACGCTGGCCGATCTGGAGAAGGTGGACGCAATCGCCCGATGCCACATTGCTGAGGCTTTGCAGTATCGGCCTTCGTCGAACTAAAGATCTTCGTTGTGCGTATCTCAAATGAGATACATAGTGATCTTTTTCAGGAGTAGCCCTCATGACAACCCAGACTTCAATGCTGCATGTGAGGATTGATCAGGCACTTAAAAACCAGGCATCGGAGACCTTGGCCAACTTTGGCCTCACTATTTCCGATGCAGTGCGTATTTTGCTCACTCGGGTAGTCCGCGAAGGCGGTCTACCCGCTGGCCTCGGTGCACACCCGGACGCTTACGATCAGTGGTTCAGGGCCAAGGTGCGTGAAGCCATGGATGACTCGGGCCCGACGCACTCGCATGAGGACGTGATGGCTGCCGCTACCGAATTACTCCAAAGGAAGCGCGGTGCTGACAATTGAATGGAGCAAGTATGCCAAGGCGGGTTTGCTCAAGCGCCTAGGCAGCTCTCCCGCCTCACCGAAACCGATCCACTTCTTTCTGCAAGTCAGACGCGACCGCGTTCAGCTCTTGAGCCGTGATCGCGAGGTTCGACACGACTTCGCGTTGCTCGCTGTTCGCCAGGGCGATGCTTTGCAGGTTGGCGCTGAGCAGCGTTGCGGTGTTGCTCTGCTCCTGGGTCGCCGTGGTGATGGACGTGAATTGTTCACCGGCCGAGCGGCTTTGTTCGTCGATCTGGGCCAGCGCTGCGGCGACTTTGGCGTTGCGCGCGAGACCTTCCTGCATCAGCGCGTTGCCTTGCTGCATAGTGCTGATGGCATTGCTGGTCTCTTGCTGGATGCTGCTGATCATCCCGGAGATTTCGTCGGTGGCCTGGCGCGTACGTGATGCCAGGCTGCGAACTTCATCCGCCACTACCGCAAAACCCCGGCCTTGCTCGCCTGCGCGTGCGGCTTCAATCGCGGCGTTGAGGGCCAGAAGGTTGGTCTGCTCGGCGATCGAGGTGATGACGCTGACAATCCCGCCGATCTCTTGCGAGCGCTGGCCCAAGGTATCGATCACCGTCGCGGTGCTGCTCAGCGAGCCTGCAATTTGCTCCAGCGAGGCCGATGCCTCCTCCATGGACGTACGACCGATGCGCGTCTGCTGGGCATTGCCCTGGGCCATGCGTTCGGTGGTGCCCATGTTGTCGGCGATGGTCAGGGCCGTGGCGCTGAACTCCTCCACTGCACCGGCCATGCTGGTGATTTCGCCGGATTGCTGCTCCATTCCGTCATAAGCGCCGCCCGACAAGCCGGACAGTGCGTTGGCACGGGTGCTGACTTCCTGCGCGGCCGTGCGAATGTGGGACACCATGGTTTCCAGCGCCTGGCCCATCGTGTTGAAGCTGCCTGCCAACTGACCAATTTCGTCATGGCTGGAAATGTTCAGACGTGCACTCAGATCACCTGCGCCGAGGGCTTCTGCCTGACTGACCAGCGCCGACAGCGGCCGTAGCTTGCTGCGCAACAGCCAGATCGCGGCGCCGACAGCGATCAACATCGCCAGCAGGCTGCCAATGGCCAATTGCGTGCCGACGCTCCAGGTCACTGCGCTGATTTCATCCTTGGGCATCGTCGCCAGAACCGTCCACGGGCCGCCGGCAAATTTCTCGCCGACGGTGTAGAAATCTTCACCGGCGTCCTGCCAGAAACGCCCAACGCTCGGCGTCTTGGCGAACTCGGCCAGCGTGGTGCTTGCCTGATCCAGGTCCTTCACGCCCGCAGGCGGCACCAGCCATTTGTTCTGCTCATCAAGCAACGCCAGCGAACCGGTGGAACCGATGCGGAAGTTTTTCAGGTTGTCGAACTGCGCCTTCTGCGCGTCGGTGTAATCGAAGCCGACGAACAACACGGCGATGACCTTGCCGCTGGTGTCACGCACCGGGCTGTACTGCGTCATGTACAGACGGTCGAACAACAGCGCGCGACCGACGTATCCCTGCCCGGCCAGCAGCTTTTCGTAGGCCGGATGCTTGTGATCCAGCGAGGTGCCGAGGGCCCGCGAGCCGTCCTGCTTGCTCAGGGACGTGCTGACGCGCACGAAGTCGTCGCCGCTGCGAACGAAGACCGTCGCCACGCCGGCCGTCATGTTTTTGAAGTCGTCGACTTCAGTGAAGTCGTTGTTCAGCGCGTTGCCGTTGAGCAGTAATGCAGGGGTCTGCACGCCCGCGACCGCAATCTGCTGATCACCCTGCAGGCTCAGGCCGGCCGAAAAACGCTTCTCGAACAGACCGCTCAGACGCAGGGTGCTGTCGCGCAACGTGCTGTGGAAGGTGTTCAACTGGTCGGCGAGCAACCGGGCTTCGCTGCTCATGTGCTCCTCACGGATGACCAGGTTTGCCGAGTCCAGTGAGCGCAGGGCAAACAGCGTGCTGCCGCTGATGACGACGGCCAGAATAACGGCCAGGGCAATGCCGAGTTGCGAGGCAATTCGGGCGCGAGGCTGAGGCATGGGTGCTCCTTGCCGAACGACTGGGCCGTCCTGGATCTCAGGAACACCATTCGGACGAATTCTAATAGAGGGAATCGATGAGCCGATTGAGGTGAACCGGCTCTGCAATACACCTTCGGCGGACAAACGAAATACTTGAGTCCTACATCGTTTCAGGACGGAATTAATCCCCTCTTTGGCTGTCCTGCGTCCGCTTTCGATGGCCGAGCGCTTTACGGCTCACTCCAGAATCGTCACGTCCGGCAATTCCATCGCCTGCACCTCGCCCTGCAAAAAGTCACTCAACCGCCGCATACGCTCGCCGCCCGGCCGAGTCTTTGGCCAGACAAGGTAGTAGTTTTCCCCGCTGACCACCGCTGTGCGCCACGGCAGGCTCAGTCGGCCCTGGGCGACATCCTCCGCCACCATCAGCAGATCGCCCATGGAAACGCCGTAACCCCGGGCCGCCGCAATCATGCCCAGCTCCAGCGTGTCGAAGACCTGCCCTCCCTTGAGCGAGACCCGGTCAGACAAATCCATGCGCTCCAGCCATCGGCGCCAGTCGCGACGGTCGGGCGTGGGATGCAACAGTTCGGCGCCAGCCAGTCGCTCGGCATCCCAAGGCGCATCATCCAGCAGCGTCGGCGCGCCCACGGGAATCAGCAGCTCAGGGAACAGGTAGGTCGCCTCCCACTCCGGCGGGAAGTGCCCATGGCTGAGCAACACCGCGCAATCGAATGGCTCCTGGGTGAAGTCGACGCTGTCGATGTCCATCCAGGCGCTGGTCAGCTGGACTTCGTTGCCCACCTGCAGATGGCGGAAACGACTCAGCCGCGCCAGCAACCAGCGCATGGTCAGGGTCGATGGAGCCTTCATGCGCAAGATGCCCTCCTCCGCCATCAACGCGCTGCAGGCTCGCTCCAAGGCCAAAAAACCTTCCCGTACGCCCGGCAGCAACTCACGCGCGGCCTCGGTAAGCTGCAGATTGCGACCGTTGCGGCGAAACAGACGGCAGGCGAAATGCTCTTCGAGCGTGCGGATATGCCGACTGACCGCGCTTTGGGTGATCGACAGCTCTTCAGCGGCACGCGTGAACGAACTGTGTCGCGCAGCGGCTTCAAACGCGCGCAGGGCATACAGTGGCGGAAGGGTGCGTGACATCGACGGGTATCCCTCAGGCAGTCGGGCAGGTGAGATCACTCTACTAAAGAAATATCAGGATGAGTTTTACTCATGCGAGAGATCGCATTTATCCCTTTGTGCATCCCCGCCTGAATCCCCACAATGACCGGCCTGCCAACACCCGTAACCCGAGCGCAAAGACCATGCACCAGCACGCCTTCAAAGAACTGTGGATCATCCTGCGTCTGGCCGGGCCGCTGATTGCTTCGCAGATGGCGCACATGCTGATGGTGTTCACCGACACCGTAATGATGGGCAAACTGGGCCCGGAGTCCCTGGCCGGTGGCGGGCTGGGTGCGGCGAGCTATAACTTCGTGTCGTTCTTCTGCGTGGGTGTCATGGCCGCAGTCGGCACGTTGGTTGCCATCCGCAAGGGCGCGAACGATCACGCAGGCGTCACACGCTTGACCCAGGCCGGTTTGTGGCTGGCATGGGGCATGGCGCTGATTGCCGCGCTGATCCTGTGGAACCTCGAGCCGATTTTGCTGCAGTTTGGTCAAGATGAAGCCAACGTGCACATGGCCAGTGAATTCCTGATCACGCTGCCATTGGCGCTGCCCGGCCTTCTGAGCTTCATGGCCCTGCGCGGATTCACCAGTGCGCTGGGGCGCGCCACACCCGTGATGGTGATCAGCCTGGTGGGCGTGGCGCTCAACTTCGGGCTCAATTACGCCTTTATCCACGGACTGTTCGGCCTGCCGCACTGGGGCCTGATGGGCATTGGCCTGGTCACGGCCATTGTCACCAACGCCATGGCCCTGGCCCTCGCACTTCACATTCGTTATCACAGCGCCTACGCGGCGTACCCCCTTCACAAAGAACTGATGAAACTCTCGCGCAGCTGCCTGAAAGAGCTGTGGCGCCTGGGCCTGCCCATTGGCGGCACGTACGCGGTGGAAGTCGGGCTGTTCACCTTTGCGGCGTTCTGCATGGGGGCCATGGGCAGCACACAGATGGCCGCGCACCAGATCGCCCTTCAATCGGTGTCGATGGCGTTCATGGTTCCAGTCGGGATTTCCTATGCGGTGACCATGCGCATCGGCTTGCACTACGGGGCGGGAAATCTGCTGCTGGCGCGCACTGCCGGACGCATGGGGATTGGTTTTGGCGGGCTGCTGATGCTGTCGTTCGGCATTCTGTTCTGGGTCGCGCCCCACGCCGTCATCGGGTTGTTCGTGGACGTCAACGATCCGAAATACCAGGGAGTGGTCGAGCTGGCGGTGAAGTTGCTGGCCATCGCCGCCTGGTTCGAGATTCTCGACGGCACGCAGACCATTGCCATGGGTGCCATTCGAGGTTTCAAGGACGCAAAAACCACGTTTCTGATCGGGCTGGCGAGCTACTGGGTGGTCGGCGCGCCGTTGGCGTGGGGCCTTGGGTTTTTGGCGAACCAGGGCGCGGTGGGCGTGTGGTGGGGACTGGCGATCGGCCTGCTCTGCTCTGCGGTCGCACTGACCTGGGCATTCGAGCGCAAGACGGCGCGACTGCTGCGCAAAGAGGCGACGGGCGTTGTGGTGATGGGGTAGGCGAACTCAGACCTGTAGGGCCGTGCGTGGCTCCTCAAGTCCCCTGCAGTCCCTTTCTCTGCACCTGATGCATCGCCAGATACTCCGTCAGCTCTGGCAACGCAAGCGGGTGGCTGATGAGAAACCCTTGGACCTGATCGCAGTTGAAGCTGCGCAGCAAGGCCAGTTGCTCAGGGGTTTCAACACCTTCGGCCACCACTTCGAGGCTGAGGTTGTGGGCCAGGTTGATCATGGCGTGGACCAGCTTGCGGTTTTCCTCGCGCTGCTCCATTTCACCGACAAAGCTCTTGTCGATCTTCAGCAGCGTGATCGGCAGGCTATTGAGGTGCACGAAGGATGAAAACCCGGTGCCGAAATCGTCCAGCGAGAAGCGCACCCCCAGGCGACCCAGCGCGTCCATGGTCTGCCTGACCAGGTCACTGCGGCGCATGACCGCCGTTTCGGTCAGTTCAAATTCCAGCCATTGCGCGTCAATGCCGCGATCGGCAATCAATCGGCTGAGCGTTGCGAGCAACTGGTTGTCCTGGAATTGACGGAATGAAAGGTTGATCGCCATGTGCAGCGGCGGTACGCCTTTCTCGCGCAACGCCTGCATGTCTCGGAGCGCACGGGCGATGACCCAGTATCCCAGCGGCACGATCAGCCCGCTCTGCTCGGCCAATGGCACGAATTCACTCGGCGGCAACAGCCCACGTTCAGCGTGGCGCCAGCGCACCAGTGCCTCAAGCCCCAGAATGTGCCCGGTGTTCAGGCACAGGCGCGGTTGGTAATGCAGCTCCAGCTCGTCGCGACGCAAGGCGCGGCGCAGCTCGCTTTCCAGGTCGGCGAGGCTTCGGGCATTGCGGTTGATGCGTTCGTTGAAGACGTGAAACGTGCAGCCCTGCGTGCCTTTGGCCTGCTGCATGGCGATATGCGCATGCCACATCAAGGGATCGGCGCCGCCATTGATGCGCGCATAGGCGATGCCCAGGCTGCAGCCGATCAACAGGCTTTCGCCATCGACCCAATACGGTTCGGACAAGGCTTCGGTGATGCGCTCGGCAATGGACTCCGCCCGCTCAGGGGCACGTCGAGTGTCGATCAGAAGGGCGAATTCATCGCTGCCCAGTCGTGCCAGTTGATCGCACGCTTCCAGTTGGCCTTTCAGCCGCGCCACGACTTGCAGGATCAGTCGATCGCCTGCCTGATGACCCAACGCGTCATTGGCGCGGCGGAAGTTGTCCAGGTCCAGATGCCCAAGGGCCAGACCTCGACCGTCGAACTCGGCCAGCCGGGCGGCCAACAGGGTCTGAAAGCCCTGGCGGTTGGCGATACCGGTAAGAGGGTCCTGCTCTGCGAGGCGATTGAGCGTGGTTTCCAGCACGCCCCGTTCGCGCACATGACGCAGACAACGGCGCAAAGCCTGCGGAGTGAGTGCATCGCGCACCAGCCAGTCGCTGACGCCGACGGGCTCTTCGTCCGGCTCCGTGTCAAAAAGCAATACGGTGGGCCAGTTGCATTGGCCGGCGGCGGGCTGAAGGGCTTCAGTGGTGAAAAGGATTCCAGGGGCTGCGAGGTCTGTTTGATCGCCAACGGCGTCCCAGCTCGACGCGCAGTCCAGGACGGCGGCGTCTACGAGCGGCGCCAGGCACTCGCGCAACGATGCCGGCCATTCGGGCGTGTCAGCCAGAAGCAGCAAGCGCAAGGGTTCGACAGGCGTAGACAAGCTAACTCCCCACACAAACGTAAAGACCTTGGCGCACCCCCGAATGAGGGTCGTCAAACGCGATAATCATCCGCAGTAGGCAAATGTAACAAAACGGCGAAATATAGATAGCGCGGCGCATCACAGTGTCGGACGGTGGCTGCGAAATCCGCTGACCCTGTTAAAATGCCCGCCCTTTTCAAAGCGACCCCACTTTTCCCCATGTCCCGACTCAATCCCCGGCAACAGGAAGCCGTGAACTACGTCGGCGGCCCTCTTTTGGTGCTCGCCGGCGCTGGCTCCGGCAAGACCAGCGTGATCACACGCAAGATTGCCCACCTCATCCAGAACTGCGGCATCCGTGCCCAGTACATCGTCGCCATGACCTTTACCAACAAGGCGGCGCGGGAGATGAAAGAGCGCGTCGGGACCCTTCTGCGCAGCGGCGAAGGGCGCGGCCTGACCGTTTCGACGTTTCACAACCTGGGCCTGAACATCATCCGCAAGGAACACGCCCGTCTGGGGTACAAGCCCGGGTTCTCGATCTTCGACGAGACCGACGTCAAGGCGCTGATGACGGACATCATGCAGAAGGAATACTCGGGCGACGACGGCGTCGACGAGATCAAGAACATGATCGGCGCCTGGAAAAACGAACTGATTCTGCCGCCCGAAGCCCTCGCCAATTCGCGCAACCCCAAGGAACAAACCGCCGCCATCGTCTACAGCCACTACCAGCGCACGCTCAAGGCGTACAACGCGGTGGATTTCGACGATCTGATTCTGCTGCCAGTGAAGCTGTTCGAAGAGCACGCCGACATTCTGGAAAAGTGGCAGCACAAGGTGCGCTACCTCCTCGTCGACGAATACCAGGACACCAACGCCAGCCAGTACCTGCTGGTGAAGATGCTCATCGGCACGCGCTGCCAGTTCACCGTTGTGGGTGACGACGACCAGTCGATCTACGCCTGGCGCGGCGCGCGGCCGGAAAACCTGATGCTGCTCAAGGACGATTACCCGTCGTTGAAAGTGGTGATGCTGGAGCAAAACTACCGCTCTACCAGCCGTATTCTGCGCTGCGCCAACGTGCTGATCGCCAACAACCCCCACGCGTTCGAGAAACAGCTGTGGAGCGAGATGGGCCACGGCGATGAAATCCGCGTGATTCGATGCAAGAACGAAGACGCCGAAGCCGAGCGCGTGGCCATCGAAATTCTCAGCCTGCACCTGCGCACCGACCGGCCGTACAGCGACTTCGCGATCCTCTATCGCGGTAACTATCAGGCCAAGCTGATCGAGCTGAAGCTGCAGCACCATCAGATTCCGTATCGGCTGTGCGGGGGCAACAGCTTCTTCGGACGTCAGGAAGTGAAAGACCTGATGGCCTATTTCCGCCTGCTGGTGAACCCGGATGACGATAACGCCTTCCTGCGCGTGATCAACGTCCCGCGCCGGGAAATCGGCTCGACCACCCTTGAAAAGCTGGGCAACTATTCCACCGAGCGCAAGGTGTCGATGTATGCCGCGACTGACGAGATCGGCCTGGGCGAGCATCTGGACGCCCGCTTCACCGACCGCCTCAGACGCTTCAAACACTGGATGGACGGCGTGCGCCAGCAATGCGCGACGCAGGACCCGATTGCCGCTTTGCGCAGCATGGTCATGGACATCGATTACGAAAACTGGATTCGTCAGAACAGCTCCAGCGACAAGGCCGCCGACTACCGCATGGGCAACGTGTGGTTCCTGATCGAGGCGCTGAAAAACACGCTGGAGAAGGACGAAGAAGGCGGCATGACCATCGAGGAGGCCATCGGCAAGCTGGTCCTGCGCGACATGCTCGAACGTCAGCAGGAAGAGGAAGACGGCGCCGAAGGCGTGCAGATGATGACCCTGCACGCCTCCAAGGGTCTGGAATTTCCGTACGTGTTCATCATGGGCATGGAAGAGGAAATCCTCCCGCACCGCTCCAGTATCGAGGCCGACACCATCGAAGAAGAGCGCCGTCTGGCCTACGTGGGCATCACCCGCGCGCGGCAGACGCTGGCGTTCACCTTTGCGGCCAAGCGCAAGCAGTACGGCGAAATCATCGATTGTCTCCCGAGCCGGTTCCTCGACGAACTGCCGCCTGACCATCTCGCCTGGGAAGGCAACGATGACACGCCCGTCGAAGTCAAAGCCGTACGCGGCAACACAGCCTTGGCGGACATACGCGCCATGCTGAAAAGATAACGTTTATTTCGCGCACATTGCGCTCTGAGGACCACCCACGTGGAAGCACTGCACAAGAAAATTCGCGACGAAGGCATCGTGCTTTCCGACCAGGTATTGAAGGTCGACGCGTTTCTCAACCATCAGATCGACCCGGTGCTGATGCAGCAGATCGGCGACGAATTCGCCGCGCTGTTCGCCGACTCGGGCATCACCAAAATCGTCACCATCGAGGCGTCGGGCATCGCCCCTGCGGTCATGACCGGTTTGAAGATGGGCGTTCCAGTGATTTTCGCGCGCAAGCATCAGTCGCTGACCCTCACTGAAAACATGTTTTCCGCGTCGGTGTACTCGTTCACCAACCAGACCGAAAGCACCATCGCCATTTCTACCCGTCACCTGAACAGCAGCGATCGTGTGCTGATCATCGACGACTTCCTGGCCAACGGTAAGGCGTCACAGGCGCTGATCTCGATCATCAAGCAAGCGGGCGCGACGGTCGCCGGCCTGGGTATCGTGATCGAGAAGTCATTCCAGGGCGGCCGCGCCGAACTGGATGGTCAGGGCTATCGTGTAGAGTCACTGGCGCGCGTGCAGTCGTTGAAAGATGGCGTTGTAACGTTCGTTTGATACCTGCTTCAGCATTCCTGTACCGGCAATAAAGGAGAGCATCATGATCATTGGCGAAAAACTGAGCGTAGAGGCGTTCTTCGATCCGCAGACCTCGACCATCAGTTACCTGGTCATTGACCGCTCTACGCTTCAGGCCGCGCTGATCGACAGCGTGCTGGATTACGACCCTAAATCCGGGCGCACCAGCACGCAATCTGCGGACAAGCTGATCGGCAGGGTCCGCGAGCTGGGCGTGTCGGTGCAGTGGATTCTGGAAACCCACGTCCACGCCGATCACGTCTCGGCGGCGGCCTACCTGAAAGAACAGCTCGGCGGCACGGTCGCCATTGGCAGCCACATCACCCGCGTGCAGAAAGTCTTCGGCACGCTGTTCAACGCCAAAGGCGACTTCGCCCGTGATGGCAGCCAGTTCGACCGGCTGCTGGAAGATGACGCGCATTTTCAGATTGGCACGCTGCAGGCCAGAGCCATGCACACCCCTGGCCACACACCGGCGTGCATGACGTACGTGATTGAAGCTGGCAATGAAGCGGTGGCGTTTGTCGGCGATACCCTGTTCATGCCCGACTACGGCACCGCTCGTTGCGACTTCCCCGGTGCCGATGCGCGCACGCTGTATCGCTCGGTTGGCCGGATCCTCGGCCTGCCGCCGCAGACGCGTCTGTTCATGTGTCACGACTACCTGCCCAACGGCCGAGAGTTGATGTTCATGACCACCGTTGCCGAGCAACGCGCCAGCAATATCCACGTGCGTGAAGGCATCGACGAGGACGCCTTTGTCGAGATGCGCGAGAAGCGCGATGCCACCCTCGACATGCCCGTGCTGATCCTGCCTTCTGTGCAGATCAACATGCGCGGCGGCAATCTGCCGGAAGCGGAGGACAACGGCGTGCGCTACCTGAAAGTCCCGATCAATGCGGTGTAAGTGCTGCCAGGCGCGCTGATCCCGCGCGCTCACCGACTGAACACCCACCTCCGGACAGACCCACGGGACTTGCTCACTTAACATGAATGAACACGAACTGATCGGAGCCGGCCTCGGTACGATCATTGGCGCGGTGTTGGGCCTGACAGGCGCGGGTGGCGGGATCCTTGCGGTGCCGCTGCTGGTTTTCGGGCTGGGCCTGACAATGATCGAAGCTGCGCCGGTGGGCCTCCTGGCCGTCGGCCTGGCTTCGGCGGTCGGTGCAGCGCTCGGATTGCGCCAAGGCATCGTCCGTTACCGCGCCGCCATTTTCATCGCAATCATTGGCATCGCGCTGTCGCCGGTAGGCCTGTGGCTGGCGCATCAACTGCCCAATGCGCCGCTGGCGTTGGGGTTTGCACTGATTCTGTTTTATGTGTGCGGGCGGATCTACCGCAAAGCCGCTCACGAACTGCGCCACGGCAAGCCGCCGGATCGGGGCGCGTTCAGGCCCTGCGTGGTCAATCCGCTGGTGGGTCGCTTGCGCTGGACGCTGCCGTGCGCCCGGTCACTGGCGGCAACCGGCGCGCTCGCCGGCCTATTGTCAGGATTGCTCGGCGTGGGCGGCGGGTTTGTCATCGTGCCGGCCTTAACGCGCTACACCGACCTTGAGATGAAAAGCATCGTCGCCACGTCGCTGGCGGTGATCGCACTGGTCTCGACCGGCAGCGTGATCACGGCCAGCGTCAGCGGCGCGATGCACTGGTCAGTGGGCCTGCCGTTCGCCGCCGGGGCTGTCGCGGGACTGATGGCCGGCAGGCAGGTCAGCCGTTACCTCGCCGGCCCGAGGTTGCAGCAGCTGTTCGCTGTTAGCGGCTTCTTCGCCGCCGTGCTGCTGGTGATCAAAACCCTCGGCTGAACGGATGCCACAGTGAACGTGGGAAACATCAGGCCTAAGCCGTCGCCTGCAACCCCGCCAACACCAACCGCTGATACAGCTCGTCCCGCAACCCCTGCGGATGATCGAGGCCCATGCGCTGCAAGTGCTCCGGATACGCGCTCGCGTCAGGCGCTTCCAGCGTGGCCTTGCCCAGCTCGATGATTTCCGTGAGCTTGAACTTGCTCTTCAGCCAGTTCAGCGCGCGCAGCAGATCGCGCTCTTCTGCCGTGAAGTCGCTACCCAGCGGGTATTCGACGAAGAGCGAAGGGAACTGATGGCGGATGTCCTTCAACCGCTCGGGCGTGTTCTGGCTGAACAACGGATCAAGGCGGAAATCCTTCGGCAGCTTGCCGGCCTTCTGCGCCTGATCGATCAGGCCCGGCTGGAAGCGTGAGTCGCTGATATTAAGCAGTGCCTCGATCACCGCTGAATCGGTCTTGCCGCGTAGATCGGCAATGCCGTACTCCGTGACGACGATGTCACGCAGATGCCTCGGAATTGTCGTGTGCGCATAGTCCCAGACGACATTGGAATTCACCTCCCCGCCCGACTCACGCCAGCTGCGCAGAATCAGCACGGAACGCGCGCCTTCCAGCGCATGGCCCTGAGCGACGAAGTTGTACTGCCCGCCCACACCGCTGACCACGCGACCATCGGCCAACTGATCTGAAACCGCTGCGCCCAGCAACGTGACCGTGAAACAACTGTTGATGAACCGCGCATCGCGGCGTTGCAGACGCTTGAGCGTTTCGTTGCCGTAGAGCTCGTTGATGTAGCTGATCGCGGTCATGTTGATCTGCGCGATCTGCGCCGGCGTGAATTCCCGTAGCCGCTCGTAGAAACTGCGCGGGCCGAGAAAGAAGCCGCCGTGAATCAACACGCCGTCGCCATAAAGCGACTCGTCCAGAACCCCGTCGTTGGCCATTTGCTGCAGCTCGATGTCGGCGTACACCTTGCGCCGGATGATCCCCGCGTCCAGCAGCACCAGCAGGCCGTTGACCAGCATTTCGCTGCAGCCATAAAGCCCGGTGGCGAAGGGCATCACCCCGCCTTGGGCCTCGATCAGGGGTTTCCAGGTGGAGATGCCGTCCAGCTCGGCCAGGCACGCGCGGTAGTTTTCGTTATCGGCCTGGCGCGCAAGCAAGGCTGCGGTCAAGGCGTCGCCCATCGAACCGATGCCGATCTGCAAGGTGCCGCCGTCGCGCACCAGCGTGCTCGCGTACAACCCAATGAAATGATCCTGAACACCGACCGGCATGTTCGGCGTCGAGAACAGCGTGCTGCGCTCTTCATGCTCGATCAGCAGGTCGAAGGTGTCGGCGCTGACTTCGGCATCGCCCTGCATGTACGGCAGATCCGAGTGGACATGGCCAAGCATCAGAATGCGCTCGCCCGCCGCGCGGCGTTTTTCCACCAGGGGCAGCAGGTCGAGGGTGATGTCGGGGTTGCAGCTCAGGCTAATGTGATCGGGCCGTTGCGGGTCGCGGGCAATCAGTTGCGCGATCAGGTTCAGGCCGTTGGCGTTGATGTCCCGCGCAGCGTGGCTGTAGTTGCTGCTGACGTAATCCTGCTGCGCTTCGACGCTGCCGAGCAGGCTGCCGGGCTGCATGAAAAACTGCTGGACGTGAACATTGGGCGGGAGGTTGTCCCGGCGCAGGTCGGTGAGGAAATCCAGCTCCGGGTAGTCATCGAAGACGCGCTCCAGAAAGGGCTCAAGAAACCGTCCCTGCAAACCGTCGCCGCCATCCGGTCGCCCGAGGCACAGGGCGGTGTAGATGGTCAGGTGCCGATCGGGCAGCGATTTGATTCGGGCGTACAACGCGTTGGCAAAGCGGTTCGGTTTGCCCAACCCCAGCGGCATACCCATATGAACATGGGCCGGCAACTCGGCCAGCACGTGATCGACAGCTTGCTCGATCGAGCAGGAATGCGGCATCCGGCCTCTCCTGATTTTGTTATTGGATAGCGGTTGGACCGGGCCTTCAGGGAATTTGCTGCATTGCGCCGCTTGCGCCCTCATAAAAAGACTGCCAGTCGGCGACTCAATCCCGCTTCGTCTCGATCTCTACCAGCTTGTCCTCGATAAACCGCAGGTGTTGTTTTGCACCATTACGAGGACCGTACACCCACAAACTAACCTTCGCAAAACCGAGCCTGGGTACGCCGTTGCTTCGCAGCGCAGGCATTTGATCAACACTGCTGTCTGGCGCGCCGCACTTCTGGCGGACCACATCGGCGGTGTCACCCAGACTGATAAGCGCCGTGCCGCAGCGCATGGTCGCGTCAGCCGCATTGGCGAACAGCAAGCCGGCCAGCCCTAGGAAGATCAGTGTTCGGTTAATCATGGCGCTGATCAGAAATTCGCCGGGGTGGCAGCGCTGATGAGCCGCGCAGGAACGTCGTAGGGGTTGCGAAAGCGATGGGGTCGGGAGCTCTCGAAGTAGTAACTGTCGCCCTCTTCCAGCACGTAGGTATCAAGACCGACCACCAGTTCAAGACGGCCCTCAACCAGAATCCCGGTCTCCTCGCCCTCGTGCACGAGCATCTCGATGCCCGTGTCGGCACCCGGCGGGTAGACCTCGGAAAGGAACGCAATGGCGCGACTCGGATGGGATTTGCCGACCAGTTTCATGGTCACGGCACCGTCCGAGATATCGATCAGTTCGCTGGCTTTATAGACCACTTGGGTCGGGTTTTCGGGTTCGAGCTCTTCGGAAAAGAACTCCACCATGGACATCGGTATGCCGCCCAGCACCTTCCGCAGCGAGCTGATCGAGGGGCTGACGCTGTTCTTCTCGATCATGGAGATGGTGCTGTTGGTCACGCCCGCTCGTTTGGCGAGTTCACGCTGGGACAGGCCTTTGAGTTTACGAATGGATTGCAGTCGTTCACCGACGTCCAATGCGGGAGTCCTCCTGATGATCAAGTTAGGTCAAGTGGTCGCCATCATGGCAACAGCGTTCAGTATTTACAACACTTGAGCCCAAGGCCGAATCAGCAAAGGGACTGGCGGCCATAACGGGCCGCGAAGGGGTGATTTGCAGGGGATCGGCGAGCGGCGATCAGGCCTCGGAATAGAGCCTTGGCACGCGCTTGAGATTGCAGAGAATCTGATAGGGAATCATGTCCGCGCTCGACGCAACATCACTGATCAGGATGTGCTTGCCCCACAGCTCGACGCGGCTGCCCACCCCTGCGCCCGGCACGTCGGTGAGGTCGACGCAGAGCATGTCCATCGACACACGCCCGAGCAACTGACTGCGATGACCGTCGACCATCACGGGGGTACCGGTGGGCGCCTGCCGCGGATAGCCGTCGGCATAGCCCATCGCGACCACACCGATGCGCATATTGCGCTCGGCGACGAATGTACCGCCGTAGCCTACTGGCTCACCGACGGGCAGGTCACGCACGCAGATCACCCGGGACTCCAGGGTCATGACCGGCTGCAAACGATCGGCGACCGATTGCGACTGATCAAACGGCGTCGCGCCGTAGAGCATGATCCCCGGACGCACCCAGTCACTTGGCACGCTGGGCCAGCCCATGACGGCGGGGGAATTGCGCAGGCTGACTTCAGCGGCCAACCCGGCACGCGCCGATTGAAAAATCGCCACTTGCTCGTCGGTACGGACGCTGTCGAGTTCGTCGGCGCGAGCGAAGTGGGTCATCAGGACAATCTTGGCGGCCTTGCCGCTGCTCAGCAGCCGTTGGTGCGCCGCCTGAAAATCCGCGGGATGGATGCCAACGCGGTGCATGCCCGAATCCATCTTCAGCCACACATTCAGCGGCTTGCCGAGGGCGGTTTGTTCGATGGCATCGAGTTGCCAGAGGGAATGCACCACACACCAGAAATCATGCTCGACGATTAGCGCCAGTTCTTCGGCCTCGAAAAAGCCTTCCAGCAGCAGAATCGGAGCCTTGATCCCGGCCTGACGCAGCTCCAGCGCTTCTTCAATGCACGCCACGGCAAAACCATCGGCCTCGGATTCCAGTGCCTGCGCAACCCGCACCGCGCCGTGCCCATAGGCATCCGCCTTGATGACAGCGAGCGCCTTGGCGCCAGCGGTGTCGCGCGCCAGCTGGTAGTTGTGGCGCAAGGCCTGAAGGTCGATAAGGGCGCGGGCTGGACGCATGGTGGGGCTTCTTGTGGGTCAATAGATGGATATAGGTGGATGAGCTACGGCAGCGCCGCAATCACCGACAGTTCAACCAGAATCTCCGGCTCGCACAGCTTGGCTTCAACCGTTGCACGCGCAGGGGCCAGGCCTTTCGGCAGCCAGGTGTCCCAGACGCTGTTCATGCCGGCAAAGTGCGCGTCGATGTCTTTCAGGTAGATCGTCACTGACAGAATCCGGGTCTTGTCGGTACCGGCCAGGTCCAGCAGTCGCTCAATGTTGTGAAGCGTTTCGCGGGTCTGTTGCTCGATCCCCGCCGCCATATCGTCGGCCACTTGCCCGGCAAGGTAAACGGTGCCGTTATGGACGACCAACTGGCTCATGCGCTCATTGGTGAGCTGGCGCTGAATGGACATGTTTTGCGATCTCCCTGGAACTGCCATAACGAGAAATATCGAGGCCTTCAGCACTGATTTGTGGCGTCTTGCGAGCGATAAGGTCAGCCAGCAATCTGCCTGAACCGCAGGCCATCGTCCAACCCAATGTGCCGTGACCGGTGTTCAGGAACAGATTGCGGTACGGCGTTGCGCCGACGATCGGCGTGCCGTCCGGCGTGGTCGGGCGCAGACCAGTCCAGAAGCTGGCCTGCTGCAGGTCGCCGCCGTGAGGATAGAGGTCGTTGACGATCATCTCCAGCGTCTCGCGGCGACGGGGATTGAGCGACAGGTCGAAGCCAGCGATCTCGGCCATTCCGCCCACACGAATACGGTTGTCGAAGCGGGTAATCGCCACCTTGTAGGTCTCGTCAAGGATGGTCGACGTCGGCGCCATCGCCGGGTTGGTGATCGGCACCGTCAGCGAGTAGCCCTTGAGCGGATAAACCGGCGCCTTGATGCCAAGGGGCTTGAGCAGTTGCGGCGAGTAGCTGCCAAGCGCCAGTACGTAGCGGTCAGCCGTTTCGAGTTTTCCGTTGATGCGCACGCCGTTGATGGTGTCGCCCGCGAAATCAATGGATTCGATGGACTGGCCGAAGCGGAACTCAACGCCCAGCTTCACACACATCTCGGCCAGACGCGTGGTGAACAGCTGGCAGTCGCCGGTCTGGTCGTTCGGAAGGCGCAGTGCGCCGCTGAGGATGTTGCTGACGCTGGCCAACGCCGGCTCGACCCGGGCGATGCCTTCACGGTCGAGCACTTCATAAGGCACGCCGGCCTGCTTGAGCACGGCGATGTCCTTGGCGGCGTTATCCAGTTGCTCCTGAGTGCGGAACAGCTGAGTCGTGCCCAGGCTGCGGCCTTCGTAGGCAATGCCGGTCTCGGCACGCAACTCATCGAGGCAGTCGCGGCTGTATTCGGAGAGGCGAACCATGCGCTCTTTGTTCACGGCGTAGCGGTTCTGGGTGCAGTTGCGCAGCATCTGCGCCATCCACAGGTACTGATCGATATCGGCTGTTGCCTTGATGGCCAGCGGCGCGTGGCGCTGCAGCAACCACTTGAGGGCCTTGAGCGGCACACCCGGCGCGGCCCATGGCGAAGCGTAGCCCGGCGAGACCTGCCCGGCGTTGGCGAAACTGGTTTCCATGGCAGCGGCCGGTTGACGGTCAACGACAGTCACCTCGAAGCCCGCACGCGCCAGGTGATACGCACTGGTGGTACCGATTACGCCACTTCCAAGGACCAGAACGCGCATGTTGATTCCCTCATCGCGGATATCCGCTGACGTTTTCAAGTTTAAGCAAGGATGTGCGCAGTATAAAAAGGCCCGAGCAGTGCTTTTGACTATATAAACGCCTATATTCGGCGTTTCTTCTCGGCAACCGACGCTTTGGCAGAGGGCTTATCGATGCGCACCCAGCACCAGTCCAAACGCGAGCTGGACAAGATCGACCGCAACATCCTGCGCATCCTGCAAAACGATGGCCGGATCTCCTTCACTGAACTGGGCGAACGGGTCGGGCTGTCTACCACGCCATGCACAGAACGGGTTCGGCGCCTGGAGCGTGAAGGCATCATCATGGGCTACAACGCCCGCCTTAATCCGCAGAACCTCAAGGCCAGCTTGTTGGTGTTTGTCGAGATCAGCCTGGACTATAAGTCTGGCGACACCTTTGAGGAATTTCGCCGCGCGGTGCTCAAACTGCCCCATGTGCTGGAATGCCATCTGGTGTCAGGGGATTTCGACTATCTGGTGAAAGCGCGGATTTCCGAGATGGCGTCGTACCGCAAGCTGCTGGGCGACATCCTGCTCAAGCTGCCCCATGTGCGGGAGTCCAAGAGCTACATCGTGATGGAAGAGGTGAAGGAGAGTTTGTGCCTGCCCATTCCGGAGTAAGCATCCGTAAGGGGCTCACCCCAGCTGGCTTCGGCTAAACCAGCACCTGCCGCGTCGAGGCGATGAACTCATGCACCTGCTTCTCAGCGCGGGGGTGAATCAAAACATCAGGGCGGCGGCCATTGGGGCATGGCAGGGTTTTCGTGGTGCCAAACAGGCGGCAGATCAGCGGACGCTCGTCGTAGACGGTGCAGCCATTGGGTCCCAGGTGTACGCAATTCAGCTCGTTGAGGGCCGCTTCCTGCTCGGCCGGCGTCTTGCGCGGTAAACGCGACATTTCTTCGGACGACGTGGTCACCGGCCCGCAGCAATCGTGGCATCCCGGGACGCATTCGAACGACGGAATCAGCCGCCGCAGATCGCGGATTTTCTCGCTGTTGCAGGCCATCGCGGCAGTTTCTCCTGTGAAAGGTACTGATTGTGCCCCAGCGCCTCTGCGACTGACACCCGGATGATCATCCACCGGCATTTTCTTGCCCGGGCACCCTGACCCCGCTACCCTCCGTAAAATTTTCCAAACAGTGCTCTCGGGATATTCAACATGAATGCTCGGCCTCCCCAGCCCGGATTGTCTGATCACGCGGCGTCTTACTACGCCGCCACTCGCCATACCCAGCCTGACGCCCCTGCCCTGCACGGCGAGGTCAAAACCGACGTCTGCATCATCGGCGGCGGGTTTTCCGGGCTGAATACGGCGATCGAGCTGGCTGAACGCGGCTTGAAGGTGGTGCTGCTGGAGGCGCACAAGATCGGTTGGGGCGCGAGCGGGCGCAACGGCGGGCAACTGATCCGCGGCGTCGGCCATGATGTGGATCAGTTCAGCAATGTCATCGGCGAGGACGGCGTTCGTCAGCTTAAGCTGATGGGCCTGGAAGCGGTGGAAATCGTCCGCGAGCGTGTCAACAAATACCAGATCGACTGCGATCTGACCTGGGGCTATTGCGACCTGGCGAACAAGCCCAGGGAATTCGAAGGTTTTGCCAAAGACGCCGAAGAGCTGCGCAGCCTGGGTTACCGACATCCGCTTGAATTGATTGAAGCGCGCAACCTCAGCAGCATCATCGGGTCTCCCAATTATGCCGGCGCCCTGCTGGACATGGGCTCGGGCCATTTGCATCCGCTGAATCTGGCGCTGGCAGAGGCCGCGGTCGCCCAGTCGCTGGGCGTGCAGGTGTTCGAACACTCGGCAGCGACAAGACTGGAATACGGGGCAGAGGTCAACATTCATACAGCCCACGGGCGAGTGCGCGCCAGTACGCTGGTGCTAGGCTGCAATGCGTATCTCAATGAGCTCGATGGGGAGTTGAGCGGCAAAGTCTTGCCCGCTGGCAGTTACGTCATCGCCACCGAGCCGCTGAGTGAACAACTCGCCAGCCAACTGATTCCACGCAATACCGCGATGTGCGATCAGCGCGTGGCGGTGGATTATTTTCGGCTGTCGGCTGATCGGCGCCTGCTGTTCGGCGGCGCTTGCCACTACTCAGGCCGGGACCCGAGCGACATTGCTGCGTACATGCAGCCGAAGATGCTCAAGGTGTTTCCTCAGCTCAAAGACGTGAAGATCGATTTTCAGTGGGGCGGAATGATCGGCATCGGTGCCAACCGCTTGCCGCAGATCGGACGACTGCACACGCATCCAAATGTGTTCTATGCCCAGGCGTATGCGGGGCACGGGCTGAACGCAACGCATCTGGCGGGTAAGTTGCTGGCGGAGGCCATTAGCGGCCAACACAGTGGCGGGTTCGAGCTCTTTGCCAAAGTCCCTCACATCACCTTCCCCGGCGGCAAACATTTGCGCTCGCCGCTACTGGCGCTGGGGATGTTGTGGCACCGTTTCAAAGAGTTGGTGTAACCGGACTCGCCTCTGTGGGGCCACTGTCACAGCCCTCATTCGCGCCAGAAAGGCTTAAGGCCTTCATGGCGCGCCTGCTTACCGCTCAAGCCAATATCCTTCAGCTGCTCGTCAGTCAGTTTCAACAACGCGCGCCGACTGGCCCTACGATGCTGAAACAGCCCCCACATCCCCAGCCCTTCCGGCGCGTTGATGCGCGAGCCCGCTTCATGCTCACGGACCAGCTCCCCTGCATACAGCGTTAGCCGAACATCACTTATTCCGCTCATTTCCAGACACCTCGTCGTGGGTTTCGAGTGAATTCATGATGTGTCTGTATGGAAAACCATTACAGATCCAAAGAATTATTATTCTTTGCATACAGATCGGTTTAATCCCGCGCTGAATGCTGTAATTTCCCCACATCTGTATCGGTCTGCCGATCGCATCGCCTGTGGGAGTACGCCATGACCCTGTACGTCAACCTCGCCGAACTACTCGGCACGCGCATCGAAAACGGCTTTTATCGCCCAGGCGACCGGCTCCCCTCGGTGCGCGCGTTGAGTCTTGAGCATGGCGTCAGCCTGAGTACGGTGCAGCAGGCGTATCGATTGCTGGAAGACAACGGCCTCGCACTTCCACGCCCCAAGTCCGGGTATTTCGTACCGGCCGGCCGCAAGACGCCCGCCCTGCCTGCGATTGGCCGCCCCGCGCAGCGCCCAGTGGAAATCTCTCAGTGGGATCAAGTGCTGGAACTGGCGCGGGCCGCACCCAGCCCTGACGTCGTTCAGCTGGGGCGCGGTATGCCCGACGTCACCAGCCCCACCTTGCGCCCACTGACCCAGGCGCTGGGCAGGATCAGCCGTCGTTTGGACATGCCCGGGCTGTATTACGACAACATCCACGGTCGGCGCTGCCTGCGGGAACAAGTCGCCCGGCTGTTGCTGGATTCCGGCACCAACATCGATCCGGATGATCTGGTGATCACCACCGGCGCTCAGGAGGCACTGGCCATCTGCATCCGGTCGGTGTGCCAGCCGGGCGACATCGTCGCAGTCGACTCGCCCAGCTTTCACGGCGCCATGCAGGCGCTCAAGGGGCTGGGCATGAAAGCCCTGGAAATCCCCACCGACCCGCTCACCGGCATCAGCCTCGACGCGCTGGAGCTGGCGCTGGAACAGTGGCCGATCAAAGCCATACAGCTGACCCCGAGCTGCAACAACCCGCTGGGCTACATCATGCCGGAGGACCGCAAACGTGCGCTGCTGACCCTGGCGCAACGCTTCGATGTGGCGATCATCGAAGACGATGTGTATGGCGATCTGGCCTACACCTACCCTCGCCCGCGCACGATCAAATCCTTCGACGAAGACGGCCGCGTTCTGCTCTGCAGCTCGTTTTCCAAGACGCTGGCGCCGGGTTTGCGCGTCGGTTGGGTCGCGCCGGGTCGATATCTTGATCGCGCGCTGCACATGAAATACATCAGCACCGGTTCCACTGCGACTCAGCCACAACTGGCGATTTCCGATTTTCTCAAGGCCGGGCACTACGAGCCGCACATGCGCCGGATGCGCGGCCAGTACCAGCGCAGTCGCGACCTGATGACAGGTTGGGTCACGCGCTACTTCCCGGAAGGCACCCGCGTGAGTCGCCCTCAAGGCGGCTTCATGCTGTGGATAGAACTGCCGGAAGATTTCGACTCCTTGCGCCTGAACCGCGCGTTGCAGGGACAAGGCGTACAGATTGCCGTTGGCAGCATATTTTCGGCGTCCGGCAAATACAGAAATTGCCTGCGCATGAACTTTGCTGCCAAGCCGACCGCGCAAATCGAGGACGCGGTGCGCAAGGTCGGCGCTGCCACGGCGTTGCTCATGCAGCGCGCTGACCCTGCATAACGTTGTGCAGCTTTTAACCTTTTGGAGAAAGCGCGGTCATATCGCCATGACTGATTTTCGAATGACCGCGTTGATGAACTTACGGGCGGTGCCCCTCCTCCTGGCTCTCGCCCTCGGCCTCAGCGGTTGCGCACACACGCCCGCCCCCGACGGTCCGAGTCAGGCACTCCCGGCGGCGCAGTCTTCTTTCGGGCGCTCGATCATGGCCCAGGCGGCGCCTCACGAGGGCCGCTCGGGCTTCCGCCTGCTGCCCAACAGCACCGAAGCCTTCATGGCCCGCGCCGAGCTGATTCGAAACGCCAAAACCAGCCTGGACCTGCAGTACTACATCGTTCACGACGGCCTGAGCACTCGGGCGCTGGTTGACGAACTGCTCAAAGCCGCCGATCGCGGCGTCCGCGTGCGCATCCTGCTGGACGACACCACCAGCGACGGGCTGGATGAAGTCATCGCCACACTTGCCGCGCACCCGAACATTCAGATCCGCCTGTTCAATCCGCTCAATCTGGGCCGCAGCATGGGCGCCACCCGTAATCTGGGTCGGCTCTTCAATCTGTCCCAGCAGCATCGACGCATGCACAACAAGCTGTGGCTGGCCGACGGCGCCGTGGCCATCGTCGGCGGGCGCAATCTGGGCGACGAGTATTTCGACGCCGAACCCAATCTGAATTTCACCGACATCGACATGCTCAGCGTGGGCCCGGTCGCCGAACAGCTGGGTCACAGTTTCGATCAGTACTGGAACAGCACGCTCAGCAAGCCGATCGATGACTTCCTCTACTGGCCGCCCGACCGCAAGGATCTGGCCACCGCGCGCGTGCGTCTGGCCGAGTCGCTGGATCAGGCACACGTGGACAAAAAGGCCTTGTATGAACGGCTGATGGACTATCGGCCTCACCCACGCATGAAGACCTGGCTCAATGAGCTGATATGGGCGCACAACCAGGCCTTGTGGGACGCGCCGACCAAGGTGCTGTCACGCGGCGAGCCTGACCCGCACCTGCTGCTGGCGACCCAACTGAGCCCTGATCTCGGCAACGTGCATAAGGAACTGATGCTGATCTCGGCCTACTTCGTGCCCGGGCAGGAAGGCCTGGTTTACCTGACCGGGCTCTCTGACAAGGGCGTGTCGGTGAACCTGTTGACGAACTCGCTGGAGGCCACCGACGTGCCGGCGGTGCATGGCGGCTATGCGCCGTACCGCCGAGCGCTGCTGGAGCATGGCGTGAAGCTGTTCGAACTGCGCCGCCAGCCTGGCGACCCGAGCAACGCCAAGGGCAGCGGTCCTGCATTTCTGCACACAAACCTGATCAAGGGCGGCTCGGAATCAAGCCTGCACAGCAAGGCGATGATCTTTGATCGGCAGAAAATGTTCGTGGGTTCGTTCAATTTCGACCCACGGTCGGTGCTGTGGAACACCGAAGTCGGCGTGCTGGTCGACAGCCCCGAGCTGACCGAATACCTGCGCGAGCTGGCGCTTCAGGGCATGGCGCCGGCCATCAGTTATCAGGTCAAGTTGGAGAACGACCGACTGGTGTGGGTAACCGAGGACAACGGCAAAATCCATACCCTGTCCAAAGAGCCTGGCGACTGGTGGCGCCGGATGAACGCCTGGTTCAGCACGGCGGTCGGCCTGGAAAAGATGCTCTAAGCCGCCACCGCATGCGCGCCAAATGCCTTGGGACGCTGGGACAGGATGACCAACCCCAGCGCGCCCGCCGCCATCAATAACGGCAGCGCCTGACCGCTGACCCATTGGCTGCCAGCGCCCGCCGCCAAGGGGCCGAGCAGGCAACCGATCCCCCACAGCTGAGCGACATGGGCATTGGCGCGCACCAGAGCGTCGTCGCGGTAACGCTCGCCAATCAGAATCAGCGACAGCGTGAACAGTCCGCCCGCGCTTGCGCCGAACAGCACCCACAGCGGCCAGATGGCGATTGTGTCGACCAGCAGCGGAATCGCCAGGCGCGACACCGTCAGCACCAGCGCACACCCGGAAAACAGCCGCCGACGGGACACCCTGTCGGCCAGCGCGCCAATGGGCAGTTGCAGAAGCGCATCCCCCACCACCACGGTGCTGACCATCGCCAAAGCGATTTCAGGCGTGAAGCCCTGTTGCAGGCAATACACCGGCAGCAAGGTCAGAATCATCGCTTCAAACCCGGCGAATAACGCAATGGCCCACGCAATGGCCGGCAAGCTCCGACAGAAGCCGCCGAGATCGCGCAGCGTCACATGGCTGGATTCCGCGCTCGGCGCGCCTGTTCTGCCCAGCAACAGAAACGGCGATACCGCCAGCAACAGGGTCCCGACCCAGAACCCGTAATCTGCTCCCGTGCCAATGAAGCCCAGCAGCACCGGCCCGCCCAGCTGACTCAGTGCGTAGGAACTGCCGTACAGCGCCACCAGCTTGCCGCGCAGCCTTTCGATGACCAACTGGTTGATCCAGCTTTCGCCGAGCACGAACACAATGGTGAGGATTGTCCCGAGCATCAGGCGCAGGACCAACCAGATCCAGTAGTCAGGCAGTAACGCCAGCAAACCCACTGAAACCGACCCGGCCCACAGGCATAGCCGCATGAGGTTGGCGGTGCCGAGTCTTGAAGCGAGTCGGCTGGCAAGGCTGGCACCCAGTAGCACACCAATGGCCGGCATCGCAGCCATGACGCCGATGGCAAACGCGCCGTAACCCCAGGCTTCCAGACGCAGCGATACCAGCGGCATGCTCACGCCCAGCGCCAGGCCGACGCTCAATACCGACGCCAGCACGGCGAAATAAGTACCCCAACGCATCACCACGCTCCTGTGGCTCAAAAGGACGAAACAAAACAGCCGGGCTTTGAGTAAAGCCCGGCTGCGTTGGTTTTTTACAGCGACTGAGGGTTGATCGCGCGCGACTCTCTACAGCTTGATCCAGGTCGCCTTCAGCTCGGTGTATTTGTCGAACGCATGCAGTGACTTGTCGCGGCCGTTACCAGACTGTTTGAAGCCACCGAACGGCGCGGTCATGTCGCCGCCATCGTACTGATTGACCCACACGCTGCCCGCACGCAACGCCTTCGCGGTCAGATGTGCCTTGGACAAGTCAGCCGTCCACACCGCCGCAGCCAGGCCATAAGGCGTGTCGTTGGCAATCTGAATCGCTTCTTCGGCGGTATCGAAGGTCAGCACAGAAAGCACCGGCCCAAAGATCTCTTCCTGAGCGATCTTCATCGCGTTGGTCACACCGTCGAAAATCGTCGGCTCGACGTAGGTGCCGCCGGTTTCCTGAAGGATGCGCTTGCCACCGACGACCAACTTGGCGCCGTCTGTGTGGCCAGCTTCGATGTACGACAACACTGTATTCATCTGCTGGGTATCGACCAGCGCGCCAACGGTTGTCGACGGATCGAGGGGGTTGCCCGGCTTCCAGGCTTTCAGCGCGTCGATCACCATCGGCAGGAATTTCTCCTTGATCGAGCGCTCGACCAACAGGCGTGAGCCGGCCGTGCAGACCTCGCCCTGGTTGAAAGCAATGGCGCTGGCCGCAGATTCGGCCGCAGCCTGCAGATCCGGCGCATCGGCGAAGACGATGTTCGGGCTTTTGCCGCCGGCTTCCAGCCAGACGCGCTTCATGTTCGATTCGCCCGAGTAGATCAGCAACTGCTTGGCGATCTTCGTCGAACCGGTGAATACAGCGGTGTCGACGTCCATGTGCAACGCCAGCGCTTTACCCACCGTATGGCCATAACCCGGCAGCACGTTCAGCACGCCAGCCGGAATACCTGCCTCAATGGCGAGTTGAGCGACGCGGATGGCGGTCAGCGGGGATTTTTCCGATGGCTTGAGGATCACCGAATTGCCGCTCGACAGCGCAGGGCCGAGCTTCCAGGACGCCATCAGCAGCGGGAAATTCCACGGCACAATAGCCGCCACTACGCCAATCGGTTCGCGAGTCACCAGCCCCAGTTGATCGTGCGGGGTCGGCGCCACTTCGTCGTACAGCTTGTCGATGGCCTCGCCGCTCCAGCTCAATGCCTGGGCGGAGCCGGGAATGTCGATGCCGTAGGAATCGATGATGGGCTTGCCCATGTCGAGGGTTTCAAGCAGCGCGAGTTCTTCAACGTTTTCGTTGATCAGCTCTGCCAGACGAAGCATGGCTGCCTTGCGCTTGGCCGGCGCCAATCGCGACCAGACGCCGGAATTGAACGTAGCCCGGGCGTTTTCGACGGCGCGCTGCGCATCGGCGGCGTCACAACTGGCGACATGGGCGAGGAGGCGGCCATCGACCGGACTGATGCAGTCGAACGTCGAGCCGGATGCGGCGTCTGTGTATTCACCGTTGATGAAAGCACGGCCTTCGATTTTCAAATCCTGGGCGCGTTGTTCCCAGTCAGCATGAGTCAGGGTGGTCATGAAACGTCCTCCTCTTATGAAATAGGCGCGTCTTCGCACTCGAATCGGGCTTCAGGACAGTGCCTGACGCGTCATCGGATCGGCCGAAGGCATTCGCCACCCTAAACCAGCATTGGGCGGATTTCCAATATATTGGACATAAGCGGGCGAAATCTGGCCCGATCGTGCATTTTATTCAACAGTCCCCGCACTCGCTTGCGCTTTCCATCCAGCCCTCGGCAAGCAACAATCACGCAGCGCCCACTTTCAGGAATCAGATATGAGCATCGAAAGCATTGTCGACTTCAGCGAAGCCACTACTGCAGCGGAGCGTTTCACGCCTGCGGCTGAAAAGATCCTCAAGGGCGAGCCGAACCAGACGGTTTACAACCATTACAACAGCCCGTGCGGGCAGCTGAATGCAGGCGTCTGGGAAGGGGAAGTCGGTCAATGGAAAGTGAATTACACCGAGCACGAGTACTGTGAAATCGTGCAGGGCGTCTCGGTCCTTCGTGACGAAGCAGGCAAGTCGAAAACCCTGCGCGCGGGTGACCGTTTTGTGATTCCTGCCGGGTTCAAGGGTACGTGGGAGGTGCTGGAAGCATGCCGCAAGATCTATGTGGTGTTCGAACAGAAGGCCTGAGCCTCAGGTGACCGACTTTATTTCACCCACAAAAAAGCCCGCATCGCTGCGGGCTTTTTTGTAAGACGCAAAAATCAATTACTTGATTTTGGCTTCTTTGTAGATCACGTGCTTACGAACAACCGGATCGAATTTTTTAATTTCGATTTTGTCCGGAGTCGTGCGCTTGTTCTTGTCGGTGGTGTAGAAGTGGCCGGTGTTAGCGGTCGACACCAAACGGATCAATTCACGCATGATTTTCTCCCTTAAACCTTAGCGCCAGCACGGCGGATTTCGGCCAGAACAACCGTGATACCACGCTTGTCGATGATGCGCATGCCTTTGGCAGATACGCGCAGACGTACGAAGCGTTTCTCTTCTTCAACCCAGAAGCGGTGATGCTGCAGGTTTGGCAGGAAACGACGACGGGTTTTGTTGTTTGCGTGGGAAATGTTATTCCCGGTTACCGGACCCTTACCGGTAACTTGACATACTCTCGACATGCCTCAGCCCTCTAAAACCACATGCCCAACCCGGCATGGGTTGGCCGCTTAATCTCTCAGTCATTTGGCGCCAGGCGCCGCGTTTCTTCAGGGGTCTTACCGGCCACACCTGCGGTGAAGGCAGCGGGCCCCTAGAAAAGAGCGCTGCTTTATACCAGAAAGCCCCCGGTGCAACAACACAAACCACGAATTGCCTGCCAGATAACCCGGCCTTATACCCGGCAAGACCAGCGGCGTTAGGCGCGGCGGGAAATATACCACTCGTCGCGCCGTGGCGATTGTTCTGCGCCAATCGATGGTCTAGGGTTACTGACTCTCCAGACTGCGCCGGCAGATGGGCTCTCTCTGAAAGGAAAATCGCCATGCGCCTAGCCGTTCTACCCCTGTTGCTCGCGTCCCTATCTGCGCCATTGCTGGCCCAGGCGGCGGCGACGCTAAGCGTCTGCACGGAAGCCAGCCCCGAAGGCTTTGACGTGGTGCAGTACAACTCGCTGACCACCACCAATGCTTCGGCCGACGTGCTGATGAATCGCTTGGTGGATTACGACGCCAAGGACGCCAAGCTGGTTCCGAGCCTGGCGCAGAGCTGGAGCGTGTCGCCTGACGGGCTGACCTATGACTTCAAACTGCGCGCCGGCGTGAAATTCCATCACACCGACTACTTCACCCCGACGCGCGAGCTTAACGCTGACGACGTGGTGTTCAGCTTCAAGCGCATGCTCGATCCGGCCAATCCATGGAATAAGGTCGCCGCGCAGGGCTTCCCCCACGCGCAGTCGATGCAATGGCCATCGCTCATCAAGAAAGTCGAGGCGACCGATGCCACCACAGTGCGCATCACCCTGGACCACCCGGATGCGACCTTTCTGGCGACGCTCAGCATGGGTTTCGCTTCTATCTATTCTGCCGAGTACACCGCGCAGCTATTGAAGGCCGGCACCCCGGAGAAGCTGAACAGTCAGCCGATCGGCACAGGGCCCTTTGTCTTCAAGCGATTCCAGAAAGACTCGGTAGTACGTTACGAGGCCAATCCGGATTATTTCGCCGGCAAGCCAGCCGTTGATGCGCTGATCTACGCGATTACGCCGGACGCAAACGTTCGTCTACAACGTATTCGCCGCAATGAGTGCCAGGTTGCCCTGTCGCCGAAGCCGATGGATGTTGCTGAAGCTGGCAAGGATTCGAACCTGAAGGTCGAAAAGACAGACGCCTTCATGACCGCTTTCCTGGCGATCAACAGCCAGCATCCGCCGCTGGACAAACCGGAAGTGCGTCAGGCGATCAACTTGGCATTCGACAAAGACACGTACCTGAAAGCGGTATTCGAGGGCTCGGCGCACCCGGCCAACGGTCCGTACCCGCCTAATACCTGGGGCTACGCCAGCGACCTGCCGGGCTACAAGCACGACGTGGCGAAAGCCAGGGATCTGCTGGCAAAGGCCGGTCTGAAAGACGGCTTCAAGACGACGATCTGGACTCGGCCGTCGGGTAGCTTGCTCAACCCCAACCCGAACGCAGGTGCGCAGTTGCTGCAGAACGACTTGGCCGCGGTAGGGATCAAGGCGGAAATCAAAGTTATCGAATGGGGCGAGCTGATTCGCCGCGCCAAGACCGGCGAGCACGACCTGCTCTTCATGGGCTGGTCGGGGGATAACGGCGATCCGGATAACTTCCTGACGCCGCAGTTCTCCTGCGCCGCGGTGAAATCCGGCACCAACTTCGCCCGCTACTGCGATGAAGGGCTGGACAAGCTGATCAGCCGGGGCAAGGCGGTGACCGATCAGGCGCAGCGCAGCAAGTTGTATCACCAGGCTCAAGAGCAGATCCATAAGCAGGCATTGTGGCTGCCGCTTGCGCATCCAACGGCCTATGCGCTGCTGCGCAAGAACGTCGAGGGTTACAGCGTGAGCCCGTTTGGTCGTCAGGATTTTTCCAAGGTGACCGTGAAGTAATTCGCGAGAAACTATTGAAGGGTGTATTGAAGGGGACTGATTTATTTACAGCGCTTCACCGTAAATTAATCTGTCCCCACTTTAAGCGTAAATTAATCTGTCCCCGCTTTAAGCGTCAACGACATGCCGCCTTAGCCTTTGATCTTGATACGCAGACTCCTCACCCCGCTGAACTCGACTTCGGCGTGGGCACACTCCGCTCTCGGGGACAGATTCATTTACGGTGAAGCTTTGTAAATAAATCAGTCCCCTTTCAACAATGCGGTATGGCCCGCCCCCTTCCCGGCTAAAGCCGGTCCCACGAACAGCTTGTCGGCCAGCTTTACAGCCGCTACATCAACCCATACTCAACCATCGACAACGGATCGCCGTCGCCGATGATCAAATGATCCAGCACCACCACGTCCACCAGCGCCAGCGCCTGTTTCAAGTGCCGCGTCAGATCGATATCGGCTTCGCTGGCGTCTTTTACGCCGGAGGGGTGATTGTGACAAAGGATCAATCCCGCCGAGTTGTGGGCCAATGCCCGCTTGACCACCTGCCGCGCGTGAACATGCGCCGTGTTGATCGAGCCGTGAAACAACACTTCGAAGGTCTGAACCCGGTTCTTGCTGTCCAGAAACAGGCAACCAAAGACTTCATGGGGCTCGTGCCTTAACAGCGCCTTGAGGTAGCGACGCACCTGCGTCGGGTTTTCCAGCACAGAATCGCGCTTCAAATCCTCGCCCATGTTGCGCCGGGCCATTTCCATGACCGCCTGCAATTGCGCGAACTTGGCGGGTCCCAGACCCAGCTCGCTGCTGAACGCCGTCAGGTTGGCTTCGAGCAATGCACGCAGGCTGCCGAACTGATTCAAAAGGTGCCGGGCCAGGTCCACGGCACTTCTGCCCGAGACGCCCGTGCGCAAGAAAATCGCCAGCAATTCAGCGTCCGACAGACTCGACGCCCCCCGTTCCAGCAGCTTCTCCCGCGGACGCTCTGCCGCCGGCCAATCGCGAATACTCATAGCAGCTCCCTGTCTGTGGCGCCGCTGTTCCCGTGCGGTCGCTGTGCTATCTTAGCCGCTCTTTTTTGCGCGACAGTCAGGCCTGGGGAGGCTAATGATTGCCGCGTGTTAACCGACCTTAAGGCAGGCCTATGCAGCGGCTGTATCGAAAACGCATCGTTCTCGGCGTCGGCGGTGGCATCGCGGCCTACAAGAGCGCCGAACTGGTCCGCCGTTTGCGCGACCACGGTGCGGAAGTCCGTGTCGTCATGACCAAAGGCGGCGCCGAGTTTATTACCCCGCTGACCATGCAGGCCTTGTCCGGCCATCCGGTTCACTTTGATTTGCTCGACCCCGCAGCCGAAGCCGCCATGGGCCATATCGAGCTGGCCAAGTGGGCCGACATGA
This sequence comes from Pseudomonas sp. W5-36, assembly GCF_046540455.1. NCBI lineage: Bacteria > Pseudomonadati > Pseudomonadota > Gammaproteobacteria > Pseudomonadales > Pseudomonadaceae > Pseudomonas > Pseudomonas sp. W5-36. Next base: position 445,185 of record NZ_JAXCIQ010000002.1, read on the forward strand.
TCCTCATCGCACCGGGCACCGCCGACCTCATGGCCCGCCTGGCCCAAGGCATTGCCAACGATCTGCTGACCACCGTGGTGCTGGCGACCGATGCCATCGTTGCCGTCGCACCCGCGATGAATCAGGCGATGTGGCGCGACCCCTCCGTGCAGGCCAATCTGCAACTGCTCGAACAGCGCGGTCTGCGCATGTTCGGTCCGGCCAGCGGCAGCCAGGCCTGTGGAGACGTCGGCTACGGGCGCATGCTCGAACCCAATGACCTGGCGCAATCGGCCGCCGATTGCTTTCAGCGCCTGACGCTGACCGGCAAGCACGTGTTGATCACCGCCGGCCCGACTCAGGAAAACATCGATCCGGTTCGCTACATCACCAACCACAGCTCCGGAAAAATGGGCTTCGCCCTGGCCGAAGCCGCCGCCGAAGCGGGCGCGCGGGTCACCCTGATCACTGGCCCGGTGAACCTGCAAACACCTGACCGGGTGTCGCGTGTCGACGTCGTCAGCGCCCGCGACATGCTCGCCGCCTGCGAAGACGCCATGCCTTGCGATCTCTTCATCGCCTCCGCAGCCGTCGCGGACTACCGGCCGGAAGTCGTCGCCACACAAAAATTGAAGAAAGATCCCACGACCGGTGATGGTCTTCTGCTGCAGATGGTCCGCAACCCGGACATTCTCGCCACCCTCGCCCAGCGACCGGATCGCCCGTTCAGCGTCGGCTTCGCGGCCGAAACCGAACACCTGCTCCATTACGCCGCACGCAAGCTCAAGGACAAGAACCTTGATCTGATCGTCGCCAATGACGTCGCCAATCCCAGCATTGGCTTCAACAGCGAAGAAAACGCCTGCAGCGTGATCGACCGAGCGTTGCAAGCGACGCTCTTCGCCCAGACCAGCAAAGCCAAGATCGCGCGGCAGCTGGTGACTTTTATCGCCGATCGCATGAACCAGGTTTAATCACGAATGCACGCTCTACAAGCCAAGATCCTCGACCCTCGCATTGGCAGCGAATTTCCGCTTCCCGCTTACGCCACTTCAGGCTCGGCCGGCCTGGACCTGCGCGCCATGCTGAAAGAAGACACGCTGCTCGAACCCGGCCAAACCCTCCTGATTCCTACCGGGCTGTCGATATACATCGCAGACCCTGGCCTGGCTGCACTGATCCTGCCGCGCTCGGGCCTGGGGCATAAACACGGCATCGTGCTGGGCAACCTGGTGGGCCTGATCGACTCCGATTATCAAGGCGAGCTGATGGTTTCCTGCTGGAACCGCGGCCAGACCGCTTTTAATATCTCCATCGGCGAGCGTCTGGCTCAGCTTGTACTGGTGCCGGTGGTGCAGGCGCAGTTTGAAATCGTCGAAGAGTTCGATGAAAGTCAGCGCGGCGCTGGCGGCTTCGGTCACTCCGGCAGCCACTGATCCCGCAAAAAACACCCACTTTGGCTAACGCATCGCTTGTGGCCTGACGTGCTTTAAGCGGTGCGAACACAACAAGAACGCGTCAGGACGACCCAGCACGGAGAGTTAGTTTGAAAGGCATCAAACGCACAGCCAAAGTGACCCCCGCTCCGGAAACAACCGACGCGCTCAGTAAAGACGCCAATCTGAGTTTGGCGAGTCCCGGCCTCATTCCTGCACTCATCGGCCTGATCGCGGCAATGGTGCTGGTGTGGCTTGCCATTCAAAGCCAGCCGCAGCAACAGGAGCAGCTGGTTCAGGCCTGGGGCAGCGCGCAAGCCGGGGCCGTCAACAAGGCACTGCGTCAGATCAACGCTGACACCCAGGCCGCTGCAATGGACCCCGCGCTGAACCAGGCCTTGTCGAGCAGCAATCCGTCGCTCATCGAAAGCGCGCAAAACCAACTGCGGTACCGCGACGGCGTGGTGGGTGCACGGCTCAACCCCTTGGGGTTCAACAGCGTAGACACCCAAAGCGCTCTGCCGATCAGCTTCGCCACGCTGGACATGCTGGCCAAGGCCGGCAAGGGTGAAATGCCGGCGCCCGAAGCGCGCAAGGTTGGCGACACATGGCTGATCTACAGCGCCGCCGCCCTGCGCACGTCACCAGACGCGCCGATCACCGGCACATTGCTGCTGGCGTTCAATCCGCAGCGCCTGATCGCCGCACTCCCCGAGACCCCCACCGATGTGGGTCAGGTGGTACTCGTTCAACAGTTCGGTACAGCCACTGCGCAGACTTTTCTCACCCGTGGCGAAGACGATGGCAGCCGTGCGCAGGAATTCTCCACCGGCTACCCCAACTGGAAACTGACCTTTGCCGCCGGCTCCGCGCTGCAAGGCTCCACGCCATGGCTGATGCTGCTGCTCGCCTTGCTGGTTGCCGCCGGTGCAATGCTGCTAGCGCTCTATCTGAACGAGAGTGCGCTCAAGCGCCGGGTCGCGGCTGACGCGCGGCAGCTTGAGCAACTGCTGCAAGAGCTCTCCGGGGGCAAGGCCGTCAAGGCCTTCAGCATGAGCCTGCCCGCGTTGAACGGGCTCGCCCAGAGCCTCGCGCGATTCTCGCTGCGCAATAGTCCGACGGGCGCTGCGTCGGATCAAGCATCGAAATCCGGCGCACCGCTGCAGGGTCCTGCACCGGGCCTGCCAGTGGCGTCGGAGGAAGACCAGTTGACCGACCCGCTGTTCCAGGACACCGATATTCTTGACCTCGACTTGATCGATGACCCCCAGGATCTCACGCAGCCGGAGCCCTCCCGCGCCATGAGCAGCAGCGTCTCCAGCGCCCCGCCATTTCCCGAGACGATATTTCGCGCCTATGACATCCGCGGCATTGTTGGCGATACGCTGAACGCCGAAACCGCCTACTGGATCGGCCGAGCCGTCGGCGCAGAAAGCCTGGCGCAGGGCGAGCCGCATGTTTCGGTGGGCCGCGACGGGCGACTTTCAGGCCCTGAGCTGGTCGCGAACCTGATCAAGGGCCTGCACGACAGCGGCTGCCACGTCAGCGACCTCGGTCTAGTGCCCACGCCGGCGCTGTACTACGCCACTCACGTGCTGGCGGGCAAAACAGGCGTCATGCTGACGGGCAGTCATAACCCGAAGGATTACAACGGCTTCAAGATCGTCATTGCCGGCGACACCCTGGCAGACGAGCAGATTCAGGCATTGCACGAACGCATCAAGGCCAATGACCTGCCGTCCGCCAAAGGCAGCATCATCAAGGTCAATATCCTCGACCGTTATGCCAGCCAGATCATTGGCGATGTCGTGCTCGCGCGGCGCATGAAAGTGGTGGTGGACTGCGGCAACGGCGTCGGCGGCGTCATCGCCCCGCAATTGATCGAAGCGCTGAATTGCGAAGTCATCCCGCTGTACTGCGAGGTCGACGGCAACTTCCCCAATCATCACCCTGATCCTGGCAAGCCGGAGAACCTTCAGGACCTGATCGCAAAGGTTCGGGAAACCGGTGCCGATCTGGGCCTGGCGTTCGACGGTGATGCCGATCGTGTCGGTGTCGTGACCAACACCGGCACCATCATCTATCCTGACCGTCTGCTGATGCTGTTTGCCCGCGATGTGGTCAAGCGCAACCCCGGGGCCGACGTGATTTTCGACGTCAAATGCACACGCCGCCTGATACCGTTGATCCACGAATACGGAGGCCGCCCGGTCATGTGGAAGACTGGGCATTCGTTGATCAAGAAGAAGATGAAAGAAAACGGCGCGCTGCTGGCAGGCGAGATGAGCGGACACATCTTCTTCAAGGAACGTTGGTTCGGTTTCGACGACGGCATCTACAGCGCGGCGCGTCTGCTGGAGATCCTCAGTCAGGAAAAACTAAGCGCCGAGGAGCTTTTCCAGACCTTTCCAAACGATCTTTCAACGCCCGAGATCAACATCAAGGTCACCGAGACCCGCAAGTTCAGCATCATGGAAGCGCTGGAGCGCGACGCCCAGTGGGGCAATGCCAACCTCACCAGCATCGATGGTGTGCGGGTTGATTATCCGAAAGGCTGGGGCCTGGTTCGCGCGTCCAACACCACCCCGGTGCTGGTATTGCGCTTCGAGGCCGAAACCGAGCTCGAGCTGCAACGGATCAAGGACGTCTTCCACACCCAGTTGAAACACGTAGCACCGGATCTAGAACTTCCTTTTTGACCCTATTTTGAGTGGAGCCCAAATGACCCTCGAACGTGATGCCGCAGCCAATGCCGCCAAGGTCCTCTCCGAAGCGTTGCCCTACATCCGACGCTTTGTCGGCAAGACGCTTGTTATCAAATACGGCGGCAACGCCATGGAGAGTGACGAGCTGAAAACCGGCTTCGCCCGCGACATCGTGCTGATGAAGGCGGTGGGCATCAACCCGGTCGTGGTTCACGGCGGCGGCCCTCAGATCGGCGACCTGCTCAAGCGTCTGTCGATCGAAAGCCACTTCGTCGACGGCATGCGCGTGACCGATGCAGAAACCATGGACGTGGTGGAAATGGTGCTCGGCGGCCAGGTCAACAAGGACATCGTCAACCTGATCAACCGCCACGGCGGCAGCGCGATCGGCCTGACCGGTAAAGACGCGCAGCTGATTCGCGCGAAAAAAATGAACGTCACGCGCCAGACCCCGGACATGCTCAAGCCGGAAATCATCGACATCGGCCATGTGGGTGAAGTCGTCGGCATCAACACCGACCTGCTGAACATGCTGGTGAAAGGCGATTTCATTCCGGTGATTGCGCCGATTGGCGTGGGCGCGGATGGCGAGTCGTACAACATCAACGCCGATCTGGTGGCAGGCAAGGTCGCTGAAGCCTTGAAGGCTGAAAAGCTGATGCTGCTGACCAACATTGCCGGCTTGATGGACAAGGAAGGCAAAGTGCTGACCGGCCTGACCACCGAGCAGGTGAATAGCTTGATTGCCGACGGCACCATCTACGGCGGGATGCTGCCGAAGATCCGCTGCGCACTGGAGGCGGTTCAGGGCGGGGTCAACACTTCGCACATCATCGACGGCCGTGTGCCGAATGCCGTGCTGCTGGAGATCTTCACCGATACCGGCGTCGGCACGCTGATCAGCAATCGCAAGCGTCACTGATTGCGGCTGCAAAAAGCCCCACGCGGCTCACTGCCAGGTGGGGCTTTTTTACAGCCGCGTTTTAGCGGCGTCCAAGAGCGGTGATCACCGACCGAGCAACTTCTGCAGCCGCGCTCGATCTTGCGCAAACTCGGCCTCGGCCTGGGTTCGCGCCGTCTGGTAGCGCAGGATGTCGACTTTCAGGTTCTGCTGCTGATCACGCAGATCATCCATCTGATCCAGCAGCGTCTTCGGCACCGGGTGCCCTGCCCGCTCTTGATCAGCTGCCTGTGTCTGCAGCGTGCCTTGCTGGGTAACGAGATTCTGAATATTGCCTTGCGCCACAACGATCAGGCCATCGAGTTCGGCGAGTCGACGACTCTTCGCCCGGTCGACGTCCTCAACGCTGCTGTACAGCCGCAGCAGATGCGCATCGGCATCGTATTGCAGCTTGGCGGCCTGGGCATCACGCAACTCATCGGCGGACGGTGCAGGCGGTACGGTCTGCACCACGCGGCCGCGCTGATTGAGCACTTCATAACCCTTGCCGACGTACTCCGGCGGCACGCCTTGACGATCGAGCACGGTTACGCCGCGACTGTCGACGTAGCGATACAGCACGATGCCCGGCGCGTCGTCCGCATGAACGCTCGCGATGCAACCCAAACCCAGCGACAGACAAAAACCCAACGTGCCCAGCTTGAGCATAACCGCATCCTTTTGGAGGCTCAGATTCCGTATTGAGCCCGGTACGCTTCGACGGCAGGCAAATGCTGCTTGAGCTGCGGATCGTCGGCCAGAAACTCCAGCACTTGATTCAACGACACGATGCTCACCACCGGAATGCCGAAATCACGCTCGACTTCCTGAATGGCAGACAGTTCGCCGTTGCCGCGCTCCTGGCGGTTCAACGCGATCAGCACGCCTGCAGCGTTCGCGCTCTGGGCCTTAATGATCTGCATGACTTCGCGAATGGCGGTGCCTGCAGTGATCACATCGTCGATGATCAGCACATTGCCGGTCAACGGCGCACCTACCAGGCTGCCGCCTTCGCCATGGGCCTTGGCCTCTTTGCGGTTGAAGCACCAAGGGAGATCGAGGCTGTGATGCTCGGCAAGGGCCACGGCCGTCGCCGCTGCAAGGGGAATACCCTTGTAGGCCGGGCCGAACAGAACATCGAAGGAGATACCGCTTTCAACGACAGCGGCGGCGTAGAACTTGCCCAGCTGAGCAAGAGCGGAACCGCTGTTGAAAAGACCGGCATTGAAGAAGTAAGGACTGGTGCGTCCAGACTTCAAGGTGAACTCACCGAAGCGCAAAACTCCGCGATCGATGGCAAAACGAATGAAATCGCGTTGATACGCCTGCATGAAAAAAGCCCCGAATACCACGGATTTAGCTAATTAGGTAGAGCTCGGGTATCATACACGCACGTGATTTTTGGGGCCATTTATGCGGATCATCAGTGTGAACGTTAATGGTATTCAGGCTGCAGTCGAGCGTGGTTTGCTCAGTTGGCTGCAAGCCCAGAATGCCGACGTCATCTGCCTTCAGGACACCCGCGCCTCCGCCTTTGAACTGGACGACCCAGCCTTCCAACTGGACGGCTACTTCCTATATGCCTGCGAAGCCGAAGTGCCAGCCCAGGGTGGCGTGGCGCTTTACTCGCGGCTGCAACCGAAGGCGGTCATCAACGGTCTTGGTTTCGAGACGGCTGACCGTTACGGGCGTTACCTGCAGGCAGATTTCGACAAAGTCAGTATCGCGACCTTGCTGCTCCCTTCCGGGATGAACGGCGATGAAGACTTGAATCAGAAATTCAAGCTCATGGACGATTTCGGCAAGTACCTCGACAAGCAGCGGCGCAAACGTCGCGAGTACATTTACTGTGGCTCGCTGTACGTGGCGCAACAGAAGCTGGACATCAAAAACTGGCGCGACAGCCAGCAATCTCCAGGCTTCCTGGCACCAGAGCGTGCGTGGATGGACGAGATCGTTGGCAACATGGGTTATGTCGATGCCCTGCGCGAAGTCAGCCGCGAAGGCGATCAGTACAGCTGGTGGCCCGATAACGAACAGGCCGAGATGCTCAATCTGGGCTGGCGCTTCGATTATCAGTTGCTGACCCCGGGCCTGCGCCGTTTCGTACGCAGTGCACGCCTTCCACGCCAGCCGCGCTTCTCGCAACATGCGCCACTGATCGTGGACTACGACTGGACGCTCACTATCTGACGTTCAGTTGCTCAAAAAAAAGCCGACGTTAAGTCGGCTTTTGTTTGTCCGCAGATCAGGCAAGCGCCCGATCCTTGATCCCGCTTACTTGATTAACCGCCAGGTGAACGGATAGCGGTAGGCGACGCCGTCATTGACCTTCACGCCCGCGATGATCGTCAGCACCAGCGCGCCGACGCCCACCAGCATCAACAGCGGAAAGCCGATGATCACCACCATCAGCAAAAAACAGATCATCGCGGCAATGGCGACGGTGATCTGAAAATTGAGGGCTTCCTTGCCTTGAGCATCGATGTACGGATCAACTTCTTTCTTGAGCTGCCAGACGATCAGCGGCCCCAGCAGATTGCCGAACGGAAAGATCAGGCCGAAAAACGCCGCGAAGTGGCACAGCATTGCCCACTGACGGACTTCTTTACTCGGCGTTGGCAACGGCGACTGACTCTCGATCATCATGCTTTCCCTGTTTTGATGTAGTGCTCTGACGCAATGGAAACCGATCAGTCGGCCAGTGCCGCCTGCTGCAGTTCGAAGATTTCGTTCATGCCTTTTTGAGCCAGTGCCAGCATCGCGTTCAGGTCTTCAGGCTGAAACGGCGCGCCCTCGGCTGTGCCTTGCACTTCGATGAAACCGCCCGCGCTGGTCATGACCACGTTGAGGTCAGTCTCGGCCGCGGAGTCTTCAAGGTAATCCAGGTCCAGCACCGGCTCGCCCTGATACATGCCCACTGACACTGCCGCGATCATCTGTTTCAGCGGATCGCCGCCCTTGAGGCCGCCACGCTTTTTGATGGACTTCAGCGCGTCGATCAGCGCGACCATGGAGCCGGTGATCGACGCAGTGCGCGTCCCGCCGTCCGCCTGGATGACATCGCAGTCGACGTACAAGGTGATTTCACCCAGCTTGGACATGTCCAGTGCCGCGCGCAGCGAGCGACCGATCAGGCGCTGGATCTCGAGGGTACGGCCACCTTGCTTGCCACGACTGGCTTCGCGCTGGTTACGCTCGCCGGTGGCGCGAGGCAGCATGCCGTATTCAGCTGTCAACCAGCCCTGGCCCTGCCCCTTGAGAAAGCGCGGAACGCCGTTTTCAACGCTGACGGTGCAGATCACCTTGGTATCACCGAACTCGACCAGCACAGAACCCTCGGCGTGCTTGGTGTAGTTGCGGGTGATGCGGATCGGGCGAAGCTGATCGGCAGCGCGACCACTTGGACGTTTCATCTGGGATACCTGTACTGGGAGACGGAAAACGGTCTGCATTATAGAGGTGCAGGCACGGCTTGGGACATCTAATGACGTATTGCTCACGACGGGCGCTGCAGGTTTGCGCTGCCAGGCAGCACGATTACAACGCCGCGCATCGCTTGCGACAATGCCACATTTGGGCGCACACCCTGCACTGAGCTACAATCCTGCGCCTTTATAGCCAGTCGTTTCCCGACGATACTCTGCCGGGGATTCATCCCGGACCGGCTGTCCGCAAACGCCTGAATTTATAGAGGTACTTCCCATGGTGCACAGCATGACGGCTTTTGCCCGCGCTGAACGAGCCGGCCCACAAGGCACGCTGAGCTGGGAAATGCGCTCGGTCAATCACCGTTACCTCGAACCTCACCTGCGCCTGCCGGAATCATTTCGTGACCTCGAAGGCGCCGTGCGCGAGGCGCTGCGCCAGGGCCTTTCCCGAGGCAAGGTCGAATGCACCCTGCGCTTCACCGAAGAGAACGCAGGCAAACCGCTGCAGGTTGACCGCGAACGCGCCGGGCAACTGGTCGCGGCAGCGGAGATCGTCGCCAGCCTGATCAGTCAGCCCGCCGCGCTGAATCCGCTCGAAGTGCTGGCCTGGCCCGGTGTTCTGGTGGCCGATGCTGCCGACCCTCAAGCGCTGAACAACGACGCCCTGGCCCTGTTTAACGAGGCGCTCGATGAGCTCAAGGCTGGTCGCGCCCGCGAAGGCGCCGATCTGGCCAGGCTTCTCGACGAACGGCTCACCGCGATCAAGACTGAAGTCGCGACCTTGCGTACGCTCGTGCCGCAAATGCTCGCCGCCCAGCGCCAAAAGGTGCTCGATCGCTTTGCCGACATGAAGGCCGAGCTCGATCCGCAGCGCCTGGAACAGGAAATGGTCCTGCTGGCGCAAAAAAGTGACGTCGCCGAAGAACTCGACCGCCTGAGCACGCACGTCACTGAAGTGCGCCGCGTACTCAAGGCCGGCGGGCAAGCCGGGCGCCGGCTGGATTTCCTGATGCAGGAGCTCAACCGCGAAGCCAACACACTGGGCTCCAAAGCCTTTGACCCTCGAAGCACGCAAGCCGCCGTCAACCTCAAAGTGTTGATCGAGCAGATGCGCGAACAAGTGCAGAACATTGAGTAAGGCCACCTCCGACATGACCCACAGCACCGGCACCCTGTACATCATTTCCGCCCCATCGGGCGCGGGCAAGACCAGTCTGGTCAACGCCCTGATCAACGCTCAGCCGCAGATCCGCGTGTCGGTGTCCCACACCACCCGGGCCATGCGTCCGGGCGAAGTGGACGGCGTGAACTACCACTTCGTCGATCGCGCCGAATTCGTGCGCATGATTGAGCACGGCGATTTTCTCGAACAGGCTGAAGTCTTCGGCAATATGTACGGGACCTCGCAGAGCCGTTTGCAGCAGACGCTGGACGAAGGTCATGACCTGATTCTGGAGATCGACTGGCAAGGCGCCGAGCAGGTTCGCAAACTGATGCCCCGCGCGCGCTCGATCTTCATTCTGCCGCCAACGCAGCAAGCGCTGCGCCAGCGCCTGACCAATCGGGGTCAGGACAGCGACGAGATTATCGAAGGCCGCATGCGCGAAGCCGTCAGCGAGATGAGTCACTACGCCGAATACGATTACATTGTGATCAACGACGATTTCGCCACGGCGCTCGAAGACCTGAAAGCGATCTTCCGCGCCAACTTGCTGAGCCAGGAGCACCAACAGCAGCGCCACACCGAGCTGTTGGCTCAACTGCTAGCCTGACCGGTTCTTAGGCAGCAAAACCGATCCATTCAAAATCAGCGCTTCCCTAAACGCTGGTGATTTTTTAGACTGTCGAGTCCGCTCGCCCATTCGGGCACCGCGCATATCGCATTTGCTACGAGGAATACCCATGGCCCGCGTGACCGTTGAAGACTGCCTGGAACATGTAGATAACCGTTTTGAGCTGGTCATGCTCGCCACCAAGCGCTCGCGTCAACTGGCGACCGGTGGCAAAGAGCCAAAGCTGGCATGGGAAAACGACAAGCCTACCGTAGTGGCCCTGCGTGAAATCGCTGCAGGCCTGATGGATTACGCTGTTATCGCAGAAGCCGAAATCGTTGAAGATGAACCACTGTTCGCTGCATTCGAGGACGAGTCCAGCGAGGCCGTCTAAGCCTATGCCTGGTCGACGTAGCAAGGCGCAGGGTCACAGCCTTCGGCAAGGAGATTTATCTTGCCGAGCATAGACGCCCTCGCCGATCGCCTCTCGACCTACCTCGGCGCAGACCAGGTCAATCTGGTCCGCCGGGCGTACTTCTACGCCGAACAAGCCCACGACGGCCAACGCCGTCGCAGCGGCGAAGCCTACGTCACGCATCCGCTGGCGGTGGCCAACATTCTTGCCGACATGCACATGGACCATCAGAGCCTGATGGCCGCCATGCTGCATGACGTGATCGAAGACACCGGCATCGCCAAAGAAGCGCTTTGTGCACAGTTTGGCGAAACGGTGGCCGAACTGGTCGACGGGGTCAGCAAACTGACCCAGATGAACTTCGAGACCAAAGCCGAAGCTCAGGCCGAGAACTTCCAGAAAATGGCGATGGCCATGGCGCGGGACATTCGCGTCATTCTGGTCAAGCTTGCCGACCGCCTGCATAACATGCGCACGCTGGAAGTCCTCTCCGGAGAGAAGCGCCGTCGCATCGCCAAAGAAACCCTCGAAATCTACGCCCCTATCGCCAATCGCCTTGGCATGCACAGCGTGCGTATCGAATTCGAGGACCTGGGCTTCAAGGCGATGTACCCGATGCGCTCCTCGCGCATCGGCCAGGCGGTCAAGCGCGCGCGCGGCAACCGCAAGGAACTGGTCAACAAGATCGAAGAGTCGTTGAGCCACTGCCTTGCCGTTGACGGTATTGAAGGCGAAGTCAGCGGCCGTCAGAAGCACCTGTATGGCATCTATAAGAAGATGCGCGGCAAGCGTCGCGCCTTCAACGAGATCATGGACGTCTACGCGTTCAGGATCATCGTCGACAAGGTCGACACCTGCTATCGCGTGCTCGGCGCTGTGCACAATTTGTACAAACCGCTGCCGGGCCGCTTCAAGGATTACATCGCGATTCCGAAAGCCAACGGCTATCAATCGCTGCACACCACCCTGTTCGGTATGCATGGCGTGCCCATCGAGATCCAGATTCGTACCCGCGAAATGGAAGAGATGGCCAACAACGGTATTGCCGCGCACTGGCTGTACAAGTCGTCTGGCGATGAACAGCCGAAGAGCACCCATGCGCGGGCCCGTCAGTGGGTCAAGGGCGTGCTGGAAATGCAGCAGCGTGCGGGCAATTCGCTGGAATTCATCGAGAGCGTAAAGATCGACCTGTTCCCGGACGAGGTCTACGTGTTCACGCCGAAGGGCCGGATCATGGAGCTGCCGAAAGGCTCCACGGCGGTCGATTTTGCTTATGCTGTGCATACTGACGTCGGCAACAGCTGCATTGCCTGTCGGATCAATCGTCGGCTGGCCCCGCTTTCCGAACCGCTGCAAAGCGGCTCGACCGTCGAGATCGTCAGTGCTCCCGGGGCGCGTCCGAATCCGGCCTGGCTCAACTTCGTCGTGACCGGCAAGGCCCGTACGCACATCCGCCATGCGCTCAAACTGCAGCGCCGGTCGGAATCGATCAATCTCGGCGAGCGTCTGCTGAACAAAGTGCTCAACGGCTTCGACAGCACGCTGGAAAAGATTCCGGCCGAGCGCGTGCGCCTGATTCTTGCCGAGTATCGGGTCGAGGTCATCGAAGACCTGCTTGAGGACATTGGCCTGGGCAACCGCATGGCTTATGTGGTCGCTCGCCGATTGCTGGCCAGTGAGGGCGACCAACTGCCGAACGCAGAAGGTCCTCTGGCTATACGTGGCACCGAAGGCCTCGTCCTCAGCTACGCCAAGTGCTGCACGCCGATTCCAGGCGACCCGATTGTCGGGCATTTGTCTGCGGGCAAAGGCATGGTCGTGCACTTGGACAACTGCCGGAACATCACGGAAGTCCGCCACAACCCCGAGAAGTGCATTCAGCTGTCCTGGGCCAAAGACGTCACCGGCGAATTCAATGTCGAGCTGCGCGTCGAACTGGAACACCAGCGCGGCCTGATCGCCCTGCTCGCCAGCAGCGTCAATGCTGCGGACGGCAATATCGAAAAAATCAGTATGGATGAACGCGATGGTCGCATCAGCGTGGTCCAACTGGTGGTCAGCGTTCACGACCGAGTGCACCTGGCCCGCGTGATCAAGAAACTGCGCGCCCTGGCCGGCGTGATCCGCATCACCCGCATGCGCGCGTAGTCAAACCGCAAACAGGAGTTTTTCATGAGCAAGACCGTCATCTCCAGCGACAAAGCCCCTGCCGCCATCGGCACCTATTCCCAGGCAATCAAGGCGGGCAACACCGTCTACATGTCGGGACAGATTCCGCTGGACCCCAAGACCATGGAGCTGGTCGAAGGCTTTGAAGCTCAGACCGTTCAGGTCTTCGAAAACCTGAAGGCTGTGGCCGAAGCTGCAGGCGGTTCGTTCAAGGACATCGTCAAACTGAATATCTTCCTCACCGACCTGAGCCACTTCGCCAAGGTCAACGAGATCATGGGCAAGTATTTTGAGCAGCCGTACCCGGCGCGCGCCGCCATTGGCGTTGCGGCGCTGCCGCGTGGCGCGCAGGTCGAAATGGACGCCATTCTGGTCATCGAGTAAATCCCGGTGCGGAGCGCAAGCCCGCTCCGCCTCCTCAGAAAAGGAAGGACTCCACCCATGCGTGTTGCGTTTGCCCTCCCGCTGCTGGTCGCACTGCTCAGCGGCTGCGCCAGCCACTCCGACAAAAGCCCGGACGGTACCTGGATCAATCAGGCCGCCATCGACGCCGCAGCCCAAGGCGGCAACCTTCGGCAGGCCCTGCTGGCTCACGGCCCGAATCTGGAATGGAACATCAACACCAAGGCCGGACAGGCCACTGCTTCCAACGGCTTCGAGCTGAGTGAAGGCAAGATCGCCAGCAATGCCGACGGCAAGTTGCGTGTCGACTTTTACGGCAATGCGTCCGATGAGTTGACCATCAAGGGTGATGACCTGGTGCAGCGCGCCAGCGACACGGGCCCCGAGCAACATTTCCGCACGCCCAAGGAAGCACCGCCGGCCGGCGCCCAACCCGGCACCAGTTTCGAGCGTGCTCTTTACACCGCCTACCTCGGCGGCAAGTGGACCATCGTCAATGGCGAAGGCCAGGGCAGCACGGTTGAGTTCCTGCCAGACGGCAGCGTCAGCGGCCTGCCGGGCAATGATCGCTATGCGCTGTGCCTCGCCGGCGACTGCGCAGCCATGAGCGGTGAGTACGACAGCATGTGGCTGGAGAAGAACGAGCGCGGCAATCCGTGGATCTTCGTGCGCAACGGCAAACAGCTGGAGTTGTTCCAGGCGGTAAATAACGCCCAGGCAACTGAAATGCCGGATCTTCGCCCGGGTGAGCAGCGCTGGGTGCTCGAGAAGAACTGACTATCGCGTACGCATGGTAGGACCGGCTTCAGCCGGGAAGAGGCTAGTACCTACAACCTCAATTTCCCGGTTGTAAGACTGACGCCTTCCCGGCTAAAGCCGATCCTACGAATCGACGCCAACGCTAACTAGTTCGGCTGATCTGCCAGCATCGCCTCATACCCTTCCTTATAAGTCGCATAACGCGGCGTCCAGCCCAGCGCCTTGGCGCGGGCGTTGCTGCAGCGCTTGCTCCCGGTGCGGCGCACGCTGTTTTCATCCGACCACTCCGTGACACCCAGACGCTGACGCATCCAGTCGACCACTTCGGCCAGCGGCGCGGGTGCATCGTCGACGCCGAGATAGCAGTCTTTCAGTGCCACCTCGTCCGATGCTGCTCGCAGCAAAAACGCCAGCAGCCCGGCGGCGTCCTCGGCATGAATGCGGTTGCCATACAGCGGCGGGTTGGTTGCAACGGTGTAGCCCTGACGTACCCGGTTCATCAGGTCACTGCGGCCCGGACCGTAAATTCCGGTCAACCTGACAATGGTCGCTGGCACCCCACTGTCCAAGGCCACTTGCTCTGCCTCGCGCATGACCTGGCCCGAGTAACCGGTGGCGTCAACGGGTGACGTTTCATCGACCCACTCGCCTTGCTGTTGACCATAAACGCTGCTGCTGGAGACGAAAAATATCCGCTTGGGTCTCTGGCCGCTGCGCTCGCTCCAGCCCAGTACGTGCCGGAGGCCTTCAACATAAGCCGCGCGGTAACCCGCTTCATCCCGGTCAGTCGGTGTGGCGCAGTAGACCAGGTAATCGAGCCGGCCTTCCGGCCAGTGCGCGGGAATGCGGGCGTCGAACAGGTCGCCGCTGACGCCGAGCACGCCTGCAGGCAGTTTCTCAACGGAGCGGCGCAGGCCGTACACCGTCCAGTCATCAAGCAACAGCTGGGACGCCAATCGGCTCCCGATGTCGCCACATCCAGCAATCAAAACGGATGGCGCTGACATGTCCAATCTCCACATCACTTATTGAATTTCAGCCCGTAAAACGGGCTACAAAACCGACCATTGGGAAGCATTCTCAGGAAAAAAGAGACGCTCTTACTTTTGTTAACAAGAATTACTTGCAATAATAACGACCCTTTGTTCTCCTCCGCTCGCCTAGCGCCAGCGTGACGCTCTCAGAACGAACACCTATTTCATATCAGGTCGGGCCAGCATGACATCTATTCAAATCCCCGCTTCGTCAATTGCCACTCGAGGTCTGCCACGTGCTGGACGCGCCATTGCCGCGCTGCTGTTCAGCCTGATGTTGACGCCTGTAGCGCTCGCTGACGCCAACGCTCCTGCACAAAAACCCGCCGTACAAGCCGAGGCGCCAGCCGCTACACCGGTTGACCCCGCTACAGCGCCAGGCGTTCAAGAACTGACCCCGGCTTCTGCTCCAGCTGAGTCGCTCGACCCCGCGGCGGAAGATAACAGCCTGGGCATGTCCCACGATCTCTCGCCATGGGGCATGTACAAGAACGCGGACATCATCGTCAAAGCCGTGATGATCGGTCTGGCCATTGCATCGGTCATCACCTGGACCATCTGGATCGCCAAGGGCTTCGAACTGCTCGGCGCCAAACGTCGTCTGCGAAGCGAAATCGCTGCGCTGAAACGCGCGCGTAATCTGGACGAAGCCAGCGCAGGGGCCAAAAAAGAAGGCACCCTTTCCCACTTGCTGGTGCATGACGCACTCGAAGAGATGCGTCTGTCGGTCAACACCCGCGAGCGCGAAGGCATCAAGGAGCGCGTTGCTTTCCGCCTTGAACGCCTGGTCGCCGCCTGCGGCCGCAGCATGAGCATGGGCACCGGTGTATTGGCGACCATCGGTTCGACTGCGCCGTTCGTGGGCCTGTTCGGTACCGTCTGGGGGATCATGAACAGCTTTATCGGCATCGCCAAAACCCAGACCACCAACCTGGCCGTTGTAGCGCCGGGCATCGCCGAGGCCTTGCTGGCCACCGCGCTGGGCCTGGTTGCCGCGATTCCTGCCGTGGTCATCTACAACGTCTTCGCCCGCTCCATTGCCGGTTACAAGGCGCAAGTGTCCGACGCTTCGGCGCAGGTTCTGTTGCTGGTTAGCCGCGATCTGGATCACCAGCCTGCGGCCGAGCGCAACCAACCGCCGCACATGGTAAAGATGGGGTAAACCATGGGCCTGCATTTGAAGGAAGGCGATGACGATCTCGCCGAGAACCACGAAATCAACGTGACGCCGTTCATCGACGTCATGCTGGTCCTGCTGATCATCTTCATGGTTGCCGCACCGATGGCAACCGTGGACATCAAGGTCGACCTGCCCGCCTCTACCGCCAAACCGGCGCCTCGGCCCGAAAAACCGATTTTCCTGAGCGTGAAAGCTGATCAGAGCCTGTACCTGGGCGATGAAAAAGTGGCCCGCGAGCAGATCGGTCAGGTGCTGGATGCCAGGACCAAGGGCAAGAAAGACACCACGATCTTCTTCCAGGCTGACAAAGGCGTCGACTATGGCGACCTGATGGACGTCATGAATGCCCTGCGCGGCGCCGGCTACCTGAAGGTGGGCCTGGTGGGTCTCGAGACGGTCGGCAAGAAATGATCAATACGCGCCAAAAGCTGACGCGCTATAGCGGTAGTCTGTTGTTGGTGCTGGCGGTCCATGCCGTGGCGATTGTCGTCGCATTGCGCTGGCCCTCCTCGCAGGCCATTGAGCTGCCCCCGGCGGCGATGATGGTCGAGCTGGCGCCCGTTCCAGAGCCTGCACCGCCGCCACCGCCAAAAGTCGTGCAACCGCCGCAGCCGCCCGCGCCTGAAGAACAGCTGCCAATTCCGCCAGTCGCCGAGGCGCCCAAGGCCGAAATCGCTGTGCCCAAGCCGGTCAAGCCCAAACCCAAACCACAGCCGCCAAAACCTGTGAAGAAGGTCGAGCCGCCGAAGGAAGAAAAGCCAGCCGACGACAAGCCGCTGGACGCACCGCCGTCCAACGCCAAACCGGAGAAGTCGGCGTCGCCGCAACCCGCTCCGCCCACGCCACCGAGCAATGCATTACCGACGTGGCAGGGTGAATTGCTGAGTCACCTGAGCAAGTTCAAGCGTTATCCGGAAGACGCCCGACGCCGGGGCATGCAGGGCACCAGCAAGCTGCGCTTTGTGGTCGATGGCGAAGGCCGCGTGCTGTCCTATGAACTGGCCGGCGGTTCAGGAAGCGCTTCACTGGATCGAGCGACTCTGGAGATGATCCGCCGCGCGCAGCCATTGCCCAAGCCGCCGCCGGAATTGCTGAAGAACGGGTCGCTGGAAGTGGTCGCTCCCTTCGTTTATTCCCTGGATAAACGCTGAAACCAGAATTTTGTCAGCCGCGACGGGTTGATAACGTGCGTCTATCGATTGCACCCGCTATGCTGGGGCCGCAACTTCATGGACGCACGTTATGACCCTCACAGAATTGCGCTACATCGTTACCCTCGCCCAAGAGCAGCACTTCGGCCATGCCGCTGAACGCTGTCACGTCAGCCAGCCGACCTTGTCAGTGGGCGTAAAAAAGCTGGAAGATGAACTCGGCGTGCTGATTTTCGAGCGCAGCAAGAGTGCCGTACGTCTGACCCCGGTTGGCGAGGGCATCGTGGCCCAGGCGCAGAAGGTTCTCGAACAGGCTCAGGGCATTCGCGAACTGGCCCAGACCGGCAAGAATCAACTGACCGCGCCGCTTAAAGTCGGCGCGATCTACACCGTTGGCCCTTACCTTTTTCCTCACCTGATTCCCCAACTGCACCGGGTCGCCCCGCAGATGCCGTTGTACATCGAGGAAAACTTTACCCACGTGCTGCGCGACAAGCTGCGCAATGGCGAGCTCGACGCGATCATCATCGCCCTGCCGTTCAACGAGGCCGATGTCCTGACGCTGTCGCTGTACGACGAGCCGTTTTACGTGCTGATGCCGGCCGATCATCCCTGGACCCAGAAAAAGACCATCGATGCCTCGGCGCTGAACGACAAGAGCCTGCTGCTGCTCGGCGAAGGGCACTGCTTCCGCGATCAGGTGCTCGAAGCCTGCCCGACGCTGGTCAAGGGCGGCGACGCTGCCAAGCACACCACCGTGGAGTCCAGCTCGCTGGAAACCATTCGGCACATGGTCGCGTCGGGGCTGGGTATTTCCATCCTGCCGATGTCCGCCGTCGACAGCCATCACTACGCGCCCGGCGTGATCGAGGTCCGTCCGCTGTCGCCGCCGGTGCCATTCCGCACCGTGGCAATCGCGTGGCGTGCCAGCTTCCCGCGTCCGAAAGCCATCGAAATCCTCGCTGACTCGATCCGTCTGTGTTCCGTCGCTCGTCCTAAAGCTCAGGCTGAAGCGAGTTAAGGGACGGTATGACGGAGCTGTCTCATGTCTCGGTCACGGCGCTAAAAGGCGTCGGTGAGGCAATGGCTGAAAAGCTGGCGAAAGTCGGTCTTGAGAACATTCAGGACGTGCTGTTTCACCTGCCGTTGCGTTACCAGGACCGGACTCGTGTTGTGCCCATCGGCGAATTGCGTCCGGGCCAGGACGCCGTGATCGAAGGTGTGGTCAGCGGCGCTGACGTGGTCATGGGCAAGCGCCGCAGCTTGCTGGTCAGGATGGGCGACGGCACCGGCGTGTTGAGCCTGCGCTTTTACCACTTCAGCAACGCGCAAAAGGACGGCCTCAAGCGCGGTACCCACGTGCGCTGTTACGGCGAAGCCCGGCCCGGTGCCTCAGGCCTTGAGATCTACCACCCGGAATACCGCGCGATCACCGGCGACGAGCCGGTGGCCGTCGAGCAGACACTGACGCCGATCTACCCCACGACCGAAGGCCTCACCCAGCAGCGCCTGCGGCAGTTGTGCCATCAGAGCCTGTCAATGCTTGGCCCGAAGAGCCTGCCTGACTGGCTGCCGGATGAGCTGGCGCGCGACTATCAACTCGCGCCCCTGGCTGACGCCATTCATTACCTGCACAACCCGCCTGCCGATGCTGACGTCGAAGAGCTCGCGCTGGGCCATCACTGGGCGCAGCACCGACTGGCATTCGAAGAGCTGCTGACACACCAGCTTTCCCAGCAACGCCTGCGTGAAAGCCTGCGCTCGCAACGCGCGCCTGCACTGCCACCGGCGAAACGCCTGCCGAAGAAATTCCTCGCGAACCTCGGATTCCCGCCCACAGGTGCGCAGCAGCGCGTCGGCAACGAGATCGCGTACGACCTCAGTCAGCACGAGCCGATGCTGCGTTTGATTCAGGGCGACGTAGGCGCAGGCAAGACGGTCGTGGCAGCACTCGCGGCCTTGCAGGCCCTCGAAGCGGGCTATCAGGTCGCACTGATGGCGCCCACCGAGATCCTCGCCGAACAGCACTTCATCAATTTCACCCGCTGGCTGGAGCCACTCGGCATCGAGACGGCCTGGCTTGCAGGTAAGCTCAAGGGCAAGGCGCGGGCGGCGTCACTGGCGCAGATCGCCGGCGGTACGCCCATGGTCGTCGGCACGCACGCGTTGTTCCAGGACGAGGTGCAGTTCAAGAACCTCGCGCTGGTCATCATCGACGAGCAACACCGTTTCGGCGTTCAGCAACGCCTGGCCCTGCGCAAGAAGGGCGTCGGCGGCTTGATGTGTCCGCATCAGTTGATCATGACCGCCACCCCCATCCCGCGCACCCTGGCGATGAGCGCCTACGCCGACCTCGACACGTCGATTCTCGACGAACTGCCCCCCGGGCGTACGCCGGTGAATACCGTTCTGGTGGTCGACAGCCGGCGCATCGAAGTGGTCGAGCGCGTACGCAATGCATGCGCCGAAGGCCGGCAGGCGTATTGGGTGTGCACGCTGATCGAGGAGTCCGAGGAGCTGACGTGTCAGGCCGCTGAAACGACGTTCGAGGAACTGACCAGCGCGCTGGGCGAGCTCAAGGTCGGCTTGATTCACGGGCGCATGAAGCCCGCCGAAAAAGCCGCCGTCATGGGCGAGTTCAAGCAGGGCAACCTGAATCTGCTGATTGCCACGACAGTGATCGAGGTCGGCGTGGACGTCCCCAATGCCAGCCTCATGATCATCGAAAACCCGGAACGCCTGGGCCTGGCGCAGCTTCATCAATTACGCGGTCGGGTCGGCCGGGGCAGCGCGGCCAGCCATTGCGTGCTGCTGTATCACCCCCCGCTTTCGCAGATCGGTCGCCAGCGGCTGGGCATCATGCGTGAAACCAACGACGGCTTCGTGATTGCAGAAAAGGATCTGGAGCTGCGTGGGCCGGGCGAGATGCTCGGAACGCGCCAGACAGGACTGCTGCAATTCAAGGTTGCTGACCTGATGCGCGATGCAGATTTGCTGCCAGCGGTCAGGGACGCGGCGCAGGCGCTGCTTGAGCGCTGGCCCCAACATGTCAGTCCCCTGCTGGAGCGCTGGCTGCGCCATGGCCAGCAATACGGCCAAGTGTGAAGCAGTCAACGCAATAACAGGGTGTCTCACCTCTATAACAACTAAGCTGGTTATACTTCAGCGATTGTAGGAATCTGGATACAGGCCATGACAGAAGTTGCCCACATCGACGCAACCCCACACTGCCCCTCTATCATTCGGCAGTTGCTGGGCAAAGCCGCTATCAACTTCCGTGAAGTGACTGATGACGAGTCACTTCCGCTTGATCAAAAAGTGCAGGCCATTCTGGTCGACGACTCCGTTGGCGCGCTGTTCATCCTGTTTCCACAAAACCAATTGCTCGACCTCAATCGTGTTACCGAGTTGACCGGCCGCAAGTTGAAGGCGGTTCCGAAAGAGTCGCTCGAACTCATGCTGCAAAAACATAAACTGGGCACGTTGCCCGGCCTGCCTTCGCTGACCAGCTCGCCTTGCCTGTATGAAGAGCGGATTCTGTCCGGCAATACCGTGCTGATCGATTCCGGTGAACCAGGCCTCTTGCTGGAAATCAGCAGCGAGGAATTCAAGACGCTGTTGACCAAGGCCAGCGCTGCCCGCTTTGGCGAGCCGGTGACCTCCGTCACGCCCAACCTCACGCGTCCCGATGACGACCGCGAGGAAATCACCAAAGCCGTTCAGAATTTCACTGCCCGGCGCATCCAGCAGCGTCTTGAGTCCACGGTGGAAATCCCGCCGTTGGCCGACACGGCGCAGAAGATCATCAAGCTGCGCGTCGATCCCGACGCGACCATCGACGACATCACCGGCGTGGTGGAAACCGACCCGGCATTGGCGGCACAAGTCGTGAGCTGGGCGGCGTCCCCGTATTACGGCTCAGCAGGCAAAATCCGCTCGGTGGAAGATGCCATTGTTCGCGTGTTGGGTTTTGATCTGGTGATCAATCTGGCGCTCGGTCTGGCGCTGGGCAAAACCCTGGCGCTGCCCAAGGATCATCCGCAGCAGGCAACCCCTTACTGGCAGCAGTCGATCTACACAGCCGCGATCATCGAAGGCCTGACCCGCGCCATGCCACGTGCCGAGCGCCCGGAAAGTGGCCTGACGTACCTCGCCGGCTTGCTGCACAACTTCGGCTATCTGCTGCTGGCGCACGTGTTTCCGCCGCATTTTTCGCTGATCTGCCGCCAGATCGAAGTCAACCCGCATTTGCACCATAGCTACGTCGAGCAGCACCTGCTGGGCATCAGCCGCGAGCAGATCGGCTCCTGGCTGATGCGAAACTGGGACATGCCGGAGGAACTGGTCATCGCCCTGCGCTTCCAGCACGACCCGCACTACGCAGGCGAGCATTACAAGTATGCAAACCTGGTGTGCCTGGCGGTGAGGCTGCTGCGCAAGGAAGGCATTGGCTCAGGCCCGCTGGAAAGTATTCCGGACGAGCTGCTCGAACGCCTGAAGCTGTCCCGCGAGAAAGCTCAGGACGTGGTGAAGAAAGTACTGGAGGCCGAAGTGCTGTTGCGCGAACTGGCCTCGCAGTTCAGTTAATCCGGAAGTGTCCGGGGAGGACTACTTCTTCTTCCTCGGCTTCAGATACTTCGTCAGCCCCTGAAACCACATCACCAGGCCAGCGTTGCCGGTCACCACGATATTCTTGTCCTGAATGCCCTGCATGAACGCGAGCTGCTTGTTCCGAGCCTGCAGGGTGGCGAAGCCGTAGTCGGCATCCTTGAAAGAAATCACGAAAGCAGGCGCCGCGAAGGTGCCGGCGCGGCTCTTCACGCATTGATCGCGCACGATGAAATGCCTGGCGATCTTGCCGTCAGCCGTCTGCAACTGGAACGCCAGATCCTTCCCCGCAAGTTGCTGTTGAAACGCGGGATTATTGCGACTGGCGCGGGCCATCAACAGGCCCAATATCCAGAGTAGAAAACGAAACTTCATGCGTGGGCCTCATGGGGTCAGCGGCAGTTTGGGTGACCAGCCGCAGTGTAGCGAGCTTGATTGACCGGTGAACAAGCAGAACCGGTCAGTCGCAAAGTGGCGGACTGGACGAAGCGCACAGGTCCAGCGCGGTTGATTCATCGGCCATAAAAAAATGGACATGCCGACTGATCGGCATGCCCATCTCCGTGCTGCTCGCCCCCCGCAGAGCGCTCAGCGAATTACTTTTTCTTTGCTGCGGGTGCCTTGGCCGCTGCGGCCTTGGCTGGCTTGGCATCTTTGGCGGCTGCTGCCGGCTTGGCTGGTTTCGCTGGCTTTGCCGCGTCCGGATTAACGCTGTCTTTGAGAAACTTGCCCGGCTTGAACGCCACCGTGTTGCTGGCCTTGATCTTGACGGGCTCACCCGTCTGAGGGTTCTTACCGGTGCGGGCGCCACGATGGCGCTGCAAGAAAGTGCCGAAGCCAACTAGTGTGACACTGTCCTTCTTGTGCAGCGCGTTGGTGATTTCGTCGAGCACGGCGTTGAGGACGCGATTGGCTTGTTCTTTGGTGAGATCTGCTTTCTCGGCAATAGCCGCTGCGAGTTCTGGTTTACGCATATGAAGCCTCTTTTACGGTTTTTTGTTTTTATGTCCCGTGCAGCCCTTGCGGACAGCGAGCAGGTGCCGCAACAGCTCTACGTTGCGGCAGACCGGAATGAGAATGGCACGCCACCGGGGCCCGCGCCAGTACGTGAGCCACGATTGTTTCAACTAAAAGATGGCTTATCCGACAGAACGACTGTTAATCATGCCAGCAGCGGGGGCAAAGCCTTGTTCAGGGCGAGCTTGTCCATCACCGCAGCGCCTGTCAGCGCGTAACCCAGCAGGTTGCCGTCGCTGTCGCAGCACAACGCTTTGATATCGGCGCCCTCACCTTCCACGGTCCAGACACCTTCCGAGCCCTTGGGCGGCGGGGACACTACCAGCGGGCAAACCGGCGTTTTCACCGTCACCGGCATTGGGCCATATTTGACGGCTGTGGGTGTACCAGCGAGGGTCTGCGCCAAGGCTCGGGCGCAGTTCATCAGCGGCATGACGTAAAGCAGGTTCAGCCCATCCACTTCAGCGCAGTCGCCCAGCGCGTAGATGTTTGCGTGGGACGTCTGCAAATGCCGGTCGACCACAATGCCACGCCCGACTTCCAGGCCCGCCGCTGCGGCGAGATCAGTGCGAGGACGCAGGCCTATGGCCGACACCACCAGATCGCAATGCAGCACCTCGCCATCGGACAGGTGCGCTTCGAGCCCGGTGTCGGCACGATCAAGCCGAGTCATCAAAGGTCCGAGGTGAAAACGCGCGCCCAGGCTTTCCAGCCCGGCCTGTAATGCTGCGGCGGCCGCAGGAGGCAGCAATGTCGGCATCACCTGCTCGCATGGCGCAACGAGGTCGATTTCGTGGCCGCCCAAAATCAGATCGTTGGCAAACTCACAGCCGATCAGGCCTGCGCCGAGGATCAACACCCGCTTCTTGCCGGCTGCTGCGGCGCGGAAACGCGCGTAATCCTCAAGATCGTTGATCGGGAATACGGCGTCGCAAGCATCACCCGCCACCGGCACGCGGACGGTTTCCGCCCCCCAGGCCAGAATCAGGTCGCGGTAGGCCACCGCTTCCTCGCCGATCCACACACGCTTATGACCCGGATCGATGCCGCTGACGCGGGTGTGCGTGCGTACCTCGGCCCTGAGCTGCTCAGCCATGGCGCCCGGCTCGGCCATGCTCAGTCCGTCGGCTTCCTTGTTTTTGCCAAAGCCGGTGGAAAGCATGGGTTTGGAGTACGAACGGCCGTCATCGGCGGTGATCAGCAACAGCGGCGTCTCGCCATCCAGCTTGCGAAATTCGCGAGCGAGGTTGTAGCCGGCCAGCCCGGTACCAATGATCACGACAGGTGCGTTCATTCACTTCTCCAGCGGGGTCTTGGAAGTCGGCGGATCAGCCGATTTCGATCATTTCAAAATCCATTTTGCCGACGCCGCAGTCAGGGCACAGCCAGTCTTCCGGCACATCCTGCCAGAGCGTGCCCGGCGCGATGCCGTCATCCGGCCAACCGTCGGCTTCGTTGTAAATCAGGCCACAGACTACGCATTGCCACTTTTTCATCGCTCGGTTCTCTTGGTTTCAGGCTAGACGTCCCAGACGCTCCGCTGTCGTCGCGAAGTTTATCGAATGGGTCAGGCCTTTTACTGATCACAGCGCCATGACGCAAGTTTCATTGATGTACAACGCGTGTACTTTCCAGTGGGAGCTGGCTTTAGCCGGGAAGGCGTCAGTGGCCGCACCGAGAGATTGATGGTGTTCACACCGGTCTCCTCCCGGCTGAAGCCGGTCCTACGAATACTCCACATATCGCCAGTAGGACTGGCTTTAGCCGGGAAGGCGTCAGTGGGCGCACCGCGAAATTGATGGCGTTCAAACCGACCCCTTCCCGGCTGAAGCCGGTCCTACGAATACTCCACATATCGCCAGTAGGACTGGCTTTAGCCGGGAAAGCGTCAGTGGCCGCACCGCAACATTGAGGGTGTTCACACCGGCCTCTTCCCGGCTGAAGCCGGTCCCACTAATACGCCGCGTATCGCCAGTAGGACTGGCTTTAGCCGGGAAGGCGTCAGTGGGCGCACCGCGAAATTGATGGCGTTCAAACCGGCCCCTTCCCGGCTGAAGCAGGTCCCACGAATACTCCGCGTATCGCCAGGTGGACTGGCTTTAGCCGGGAAGGCGTCGGGGGCGTCGGCGCAAACGGGTGGGTGCTCCGGTCGTCGGTCAAAAATCGCAATCATGCTAAGCTCGCCGCCTCGATTGCCGCCTGTGTTTGTCTCCCGTGATCCAGCAAACCCCTGCATTTCCAGCGCCCGAGTGGCTTTTGCGCGATCAATTGATCGGAGCACCCTCGCCCGCCGTTCTTGAGTGGCTTTTCCACGAAGATTCCTTGACCCGACGCCTGACCCGGCTCTCTGACGACCACTTTTGCGTCGAACCGCAGTTCGAAGGCTGGCAGTCCCTGCGTGACGATGAATGCGCCGCGCTGCAATTGCCTGAGGGCAGCGAAGGCTGGGTGCGTGAGGTCTACCTGCTGGGCCGCAATGAAAGATGGGTGTTTGCCCGCAGTGTCGCCGCTCGCCGCGCGCTGGAGCAGGATGGCCTGCACATGGACGAACTCGGCACCCGGTCACTGGGCGAGTTACTGTTCAGCGATGAAGCCTTCGCCCGCGGCCCGCTGCAGGTCTGCCGCTATCCTGCGCAATGGCTGCCCGAGACTGACGCACAGCAGGGCTTGTGGGGACGCCGCTCCTGTTTCAGCCGAGGGAACTTAAGCATTCTGGTAGCGGAAGTGTTTCTGCCCACTGCATGGCGTGCCATCGAACCCAACGCTCCACTGCATGCTCAAGAGGGCCGCTGATGTACCTGTCGTTGCTCAAATCCCTGAACCGTCTGCACCCACGCGCCTGGGACTTCATCCAGCTCACGCGCATCGACAAGCCCATCGGCATTTATCTGTTGCTATGGCCCACCTTGTGGGCCGTCTGGATTGCCGGCAAAGGCTCGCCGTCCCTGAGCACGCTGCTGATTTTCGTCGTCGGCGTGTTCCTGATGCGCGCGGCGGGCTGCGTGATCAACGACTTCGCTGACCGCAAGGTGGACGGCCACGTCAAACGCACCGAGCAGCGGCCTTTGGTCAGCGGCAGGGTGACGTCAAAAGAAGCGCTGATCCTGTTCGCGGTACTGGTGGGAGCGAGCTTTGTGCTGGTGTTGTTCACCAACGCGACGACGATCTGGCTGTCGTTCGGCGGGCTTGCTCTTGCAGCCACTTATCCCTTCATGAAGCGCTTCACCTATTACCCGCAGGTGGTGCTGGGTGCCGCGTTCTCGTGGGGCATGCCGATGGCGTTCACGGCAGAGACGGGCGAGCTGCCCGCTGCCGCCTGGCTGCTGTACATCGCCAATCTGCTGTGGACGGTGGGATACGACACGTATTACGCGATGACGGATCGCGAGGACGACTTGAAGATCGGCGTGAAATCCACCGCCGTGCTGTTCGGCGATGCGGATCGGGTGATCATCCTCACGCTGCAATGCCTGGCGTTGTTTTGCCTGATGCTGGCGGGTGCGCGCTTCGAGCTGGGCCTGTATTTCTTCATCGGCCTGCTGGTAGCGGCGGGATGCTTCGCCTGGGAGTTCTGGTCGACGCGGGACAAAGACCCGCAAGCCTGTTTTAAGGCCTTTCTGCACAACCATTGGGCGGGGCTGGCAATTTTTGTCGGTATCGTGGCGGACTACGCGCTGCGCTGACCAATTCGGACGCACGCAGCGCTTTAAGCGATCAGATTATGGCTTGGCGATGTGCCAGACATCACCCTTGCCGTCGCCGGTTTTATCACCCGCGGCTTTGTCATTTTTGAAGGTGTACAGCGGCTTGCCCTTGTAAACCCACTGCGAAGCACCGTCATCGCGCTTGATAATGGTCCAGTCGCCCTCAGGCTTGTCGCTGGCCATGGCAGTCAGCGGCGGCCAATTGGTTGCGCACTGATCGTTGCAAACGGACTTGCCTGCCGAGGTGTCTTTATCAAAGGTGTAAAGGGTCATGCCCTTATGGTCGGTGAGCATGCCGTCACTGGTCATCGCGGGCGCGGCAGCGAATGCCATCCCGGAAGATGCCAACGCTGCTGCCGCCAAAAGGCGCATCAGAGCAGAAGAAATTTTAGCCATGGATGAATCCTCTTCTTGTTTGTCGTTGTATGGACATTTCTTGTAGGACAAGTCCCCAGCTTAGCCCTAGACCGGCGAATACGCCTAGCGCGAACTAACCTGTCACACGACTGCAATAATTCCGTTATCTAATGCGCCCCAAGACAGTGAAATGACATGAGGTTCGAGGCATGGCTGGCAGGAGCATTCTGATCGTCGACGACGAAGCACCCATACGCGAAATGATTGCCGTCGCGCTGGAAATGGCTGGCTATGACTGCATTGAGGCTGAGAATTCGCAACAGGCCCATGCCGTGATTGTCGACCGCAAGCCGGACCTCATCCTGCTGGACTGGATGCTGCCCGGTACATCCGGCATTGAGCTGGCCCGTCGTTTGAAGCGTGACGAGCTGACCGGTGACATCCCGATCATCATGCTCACGGCCAAAGGCGAAGAGGACAACAAGATCCAGGGTCTTGAAGTCGGCGCCGATGATTACATCACCAAACCCTTTTCTCCCCGCGAACTGGTCGCCCGGCTCAAGGCCGTGCTGCGGCGAGCTGCCCCGAACGATGGCGAATCGCCGATCGAAGTGGGCGGTCTGCTGCTGGACCCGATCAGCCACCGCGTGACCATCGACGGCACACCTGCCGAGATGGGCCCGACCGAATACCGCCTGCTGCAATTCTTCATGACCCACCAGGAACGCGCCTACACCCGCGGGCAGTTGCTCGATCAGGTCTGGGGCGGAAACGTCTACGTGGAAGAGCGCACCGTGGATGTCCACATCCGGCGTCTGCGCAAAGCCCTCGGCGAGGCTTACGAAAATCTGGTACAAACCGTCCGCGGTACTGGCTACCGCTTCTCCACCAAAAGCTGAAAACGCTTTTGGCAGCGATTCAGACCGCTGAAGACAAGGACGCGTTAATTGAATCACAACTGGCATGGCACCCTGATCCGGCACTTGCTGATGTTGGTCACAGCCTCGCTGTTGGCCGGTTTGATCAGCGGGCATTACGGCGGGTGTCTGGCAATCGGTCTGGGGCTGTATCTGGCCTGGACCCTCAAACAGCTGCTACGCCTGCATGACTGGCTTCGCCATCACAAACCCGACGAGCCGCCACCCGATGGCTATGGCTTGTGGGGGGAAGTCTTCGACAGCATTTACCATCTGCAACGACGCGACCAGCGCGTGCGTGGCCGCCTGCAAGCAGTTATCGACCGTGTTCAGGAATCCACTGCCGCGCTGAAAGATGCCGTGATCATGCTCGACAGCGACGGCAACCTGGAATGGTGGAACCGCGCGGCAGAAACCTTGCTGGGCCTGAAGACGCCCCAGGACAGCGGGCAACCCGTAACCAATCTGGTCCGCCATCCGCGCTTCAAGGAGTACTTCGCCCACGCCAACTACGCCGAACCGCTGGAGATTCCTTCGCCGGTCAACGACCGCCTGCGCATTCAGATGCTGATCACCCGCTACGGCAACAACGAGCATCTGATGCTGGTGCGCGACGTGACGCGCATACACCAGCTGGAGCAGATGCGCAAAGACTTCGTCGCCAATGTGTCCCACGAGCTGCGCACACCATTGACGGTGATCTGCGGCTATCTGGAGACGCTGCTGGATAACGTCGAGGACGTGAACCCGCGCTGGGTCCGTGCGTTGCAGCAAATGCATCAGCAAGGCGGACGCATGCAGACGTTGCTCAACGACCTCCTGCTGCTGGCCAAGCTGGAAGCCACCGATTACCCGTCCGACAACCAGCCTGTGGCCGTGTCGTCGCTGCTGCAAAGCATCACCAATGATGCTCAGGCCCTGTCAGGAGACAAGAACCAGCAGATTACCCTGGAGCTGGAAAGCGACGTCAGCCTCAAGGGCAGCGAGGCGGAGTTGCGCAGCGCGTTCTCCAACCTGATCTTCAATGCGGTCAAATACACGCCGGCTGAAGGCAAGATCCGCGTCCGCTGGTGGAGTGACGGGCGTGGCGCCCACCTGAGCGTGCAGGACTCCGGCATCGGTATCGACAGCAAACACATTCCGCGCCTGACCGAGCGCTTCTACCGCGTCGACTCCAGCCGCGCGTCAAACACCGGCGGCACAGGCCTGGGCCTGGCGATCGTCAAGCACGTGCTGCTGCGCCACCGCGCGGCACTGGAAATCAACAGCGTCCCCGGCAAGGGCAGTGTGTTTATCTGCAACTTTGCCCCGGCGCAGATGACCAAAGCCTAGGCAAGCCTGTAGATAGCCGCTAAATTGCGTCCCTTGTGCCCTCCAATTGTGAGGGCTTGTTTCATTCCACACCTCAAAACGGAACCTGCAAAACCCCATCATGGACCCTTCCCCTGGTATCAGCCTGGCTTCACTCTTCGCCGATTTCGGCATGATTCTTTTCGCAATGGTGTTGGTTCTGCTCAACGGATTCTTCGTTGCGGCCGAGTTCGCCATGGTCAAACTGCGCTCGACTCGTGTTGAGTCCATCGCCGACAACAACGGCTGGCGCGGACGCATTCTGCGCACCGTTCACAGTCAGCTCGATGCTTACCTGTCGGCTTGCCAGCTGGGTATTACGCTGGCGTCGCTGGGTCTGGGCTGGGTCGGTGAGCCGGCGTTCGCGCACTTGCTGGCCCCTTTGCTCGAGACGGTAGGCGTGGAGTCGCCTGAAGTCGTCAAAGGCGTGTCGTTCTTCAGCGCCTTTTTCATGATTTCGTACCTGCACATCGTGGTGGGTGAACTGGCGCCGAAATCCTGGGCCATTCGCAAGCCCGAGCTGTTGTCGCTGTGGACCGCGGTGCCGCTGTACCTTTTCTACTGGGCGATGTACCCGGCCATTTACCTGCTCAACGCCAGTGCCAACGGCATTCTGCGCATCGCTGGCCAAGGCGAGCCCGGCCCTCATCACGAGCATCATTACAGCCGTGAAGAGCTCAAGCTGATCCTGCACTCAAGCCGCGGTCAGGACCCCAGCGATCAGGGCATGCGCGTGCTGGCCTCCGCTGTGGAAATGGGCGAACTGGAAGTGGTGGACTGGGCCAACTCCCGCGAAGACATGGTCTCGCTGGAGTTCAACGCCCCGCTCAAGGAAATCCTCGCGATGTTCCGCAGGCACAAGTTCAGCCGGTACCCGGTGTACGACTCAGACCGCAACGAGTTCGTGGGTCTGTTGCACATCAAGGACCTGCTGCTGGAGCTGGCGGCACTGGATCACCTTCCCGAGTCCTTCAACCTCGCCGAGCTCACGCGGCCGCTGGAGCGCGTCTCCAAGCACATGCCGTTGTCGCGTCTGCTGGAGCAGTTCCGTCAGGGCGGCGCGCACTTTGCGCTGGTTGAAGAAGCCGACGGCAAGATCATCGGCTATCTGACGATGGAAGACGTGCTGGAAGTGCTGGTGGGCGATATCCAGGACGAACACCGTAAGGCCGAGCGCGGGATCCTGGCTTATCAGCCGGGCAAGCTGCTGGTACGCGGGGACACGCCGCTGTTCAAGGTCGAGCGCCTGCTGGGCATCGATCTGGACCACGTGGAAGCCGAAACCTTGGCAGGCCTGATCTACGACAGCCTCAAGCGCGTGCCTGAGGAAGAGGAAGTCATGGAAGTCGAAGGCCTGCGCATCATCATCAAAAAGATGAAAGGCCCGAAGATCGTGCTGGCAAAGGTGCTCAAGCTGGATTGAACTGCCCGTCAGAGCAGATGATCAATTCCCGCCAATCGCGAAGTTGGGCAGGCTCTGGACCGGTTGCGAGAATTCGTACGGGATCGACTCCAGCGCCAGCCCGACATTGCGCTGCACCACGAAGTGCAAATGCGGGCCGGTGCTGTTGCCGGTGTTGCCGGAGCGCCCGAGCGGCGCGCCCACTGCCACATGCTGGCCTTCCTTGACGCTCACCGATCCCTGCTGCAAATGCAGATAAACGCCCATCGTGCCGTCGTCGTGCAGGATGCGCACGAAGTTGCCGGACGGATTGGCGCCTCGGCCAGTTTGGGCATTTTCGGTTTTGATCACAGTACCGCCTCGCGCAGCGATGATTTGCGTGCCTTCAGGCATGGCAATGTCGATCGCATAGCGGCTCTTGGCACCTATGTGGCTGTAGGACCCGTTGGCACCCTGACTGATGCGAAACGGCCCGCCCACCCACGGCAACGGATAGCGATAGGCAAATCCACTCGCCGAGACGCCCCGCTGTGGGTCGCCAACGATCGATCGCAGACTGGGCTTGTAGGTCATGGCCTTGCTGGCGACTTGCGGGCTGAGGGCGATGAGGCGTTCGTTGCTGCGCGCCGCGATGGTGCGGCGAATGACTTGGTCGGACACCCCCACCACGTTCTTCACCCCGGCCAGACGCAGCTCGACTTCCACGGGTGCGTAAAGGTCGTTTCGCACGTACAGGCTGTCGCTGCCATTGGCTTTCTTGACGCTCAGGCGCACCTGGCTGTCGATGCGCTCGACCATGCGCTCGCGAAGCTTCATCACTTGCGCGCCACGCACGGGCTGGTCGGTAAACGACACCACGCCATTGGCATCGGTGAACCGATAGATCGTGACTGCCCCGGCGGTCTGCGTCGCCAGCAGTAAGGCACAGACAACCAGCACGCGCTCTAACATCGGGATAGACCTGGTGAGTGGACGATTGGCGCCCAGCCTAACAGCGATGCCGACGCAATTGGACTCATCCGAATCAATCGGTAATAGACGAAGCGTCAAGGAAATCGCGTCAGCATGGGGCGCGATCGGAATTGCAAATTCTATGCTAGGTAGCGTGAGAGCGAGCTTGCTCGCGAAGATGGACTCCCGGCCGCTGCAAATTTAGCGGATTTACCGGTCTCTTCGCGAGCAAGGTGGAGCACCACCCCGGTTGCTCCCACATAGTGAGCACTCGCCGGAAAATCAGCACCCCTGACGTGGCAGCGGATCAGGCACCCGGCACGAAATGCTTCTGCGCAGTGCCACGGGCAATCAGGCGCGAGAGGTAATCGAGCTTCTGGGTGTCCTTGTCGACGAAGCGGAAAGTGACCTGCAGCCAGTCGCTGTCGGGCTTCTGCTCGAAGGCGGCAATCGCGTGCAGATAGCCGTTGAGACGCGCGACCTCGGCGTTTTCACCCTGTTCCAGATCGAGCACGGCGCTCTCCAGGATCTGCGGCAGCACCTCGCCACGGCGGACCAGCAGCGACGCTTCCTTGAGCGTCAGCGCCTTGATCACACAGGGCTGGTTCCCGCTCGGAAGACGCAACTGACCCTGACCACGACCCGTCGGTGCAGCGGCTGGAGCAGCCTTGGCCATTGGCTGGACCGCAGGCTGAGCCGCCTGCGATGCCGCCGAAGCAGCGGGTGCCGTATTGACGACCTCAGGGCGATTACCGGTCAAAGCGCTGAGCGAGTCATTGGCAAACGCCGCATTGGCGCGGGCCGGACCACTGGACATCAAGGCATCGAGCTTGCCGACCTTGTGCAGCGCTTTTTTGACCTTGGTCAGCAGTTGTTCGTTGGTGAACGGCTTGCCGATGAAGTCCGATACGCCGGCCTGGATCGCCTGGATGACGTTTTCCTTGTCACCACGGCTGGTGACCATGATGAACGGCATGGTCTTCAGGTTTTCCTGCTGGCGGCACCAGGTCAACAATTCCAGCCCGGACATTTCGGGCATTTCCCAATCGCACAACACCAGATCGAACACTTCACGGCTCAACAGCACTTGCGCCTTGCGGCCATTGACGGCGTCTTCCAGCGCGACGCCTGGAAACGCGTTGCGCAGTCCTTTCTTGACCAGATCACGGATGAACGGTGCGTCATCCACCACCAATACACTGACTTTACTCATCGACGCTCCTGATGGCGTGTTCACCGCAAAGGCGAGCATTCGCTGGCGGGCGGCCAGCTGCCAAACTGTTTGACGACACCGGGACTTTTATTCGCGGGTGACTTGAAAAAATACGGGCAGACCGGAGAAACAAAAACGCCCGGCGGTCGCCAGGCGTTTTTTCTCAGGCAATCTTATTTATCGTCAGGCGCGTCCAGAACATTAATCCTTTCGGCGGTCAGACCTTTGACTTCTTCCTGCATGCGCTTGAGGCCCAGGTGGCGAACGTCGGTACCGCGCACGAGGTAGATGACCAGTTCGGAGATATTCCGCGCGTGGTCACCGATGCGCTCCAGCGAACGCAGCACCCAGATCACATTGAGCACGCGGGAGATCGAACGCGGATCTTCCATCATGTAGGTGACCAGCTCACGCAGCGCCGTCTTGTACTCGCGGTCGATATTTTTGTCGTACTGCGCAACGGACAACGCCAGATCGGCATCGAAACGAGCGAACGAGTCCAGTGCATCGCGCACCATCTTGCTCACCTGATCGCTGATATGGCGCACTTCGACGTAACCGCGCGGCGACTCACCCTCCTCGCACAGCCGAATCGCACGGCGGGCGATCTTGGTGGACTCATCGCCGATGCGCTCAAGGTCGATGACCGACTTGGAGATGCTGATGATCAGACGCAGGTCGGAGGCAGCAGGCTGACGACGGGCCAGAATGCGCAGGCACTCTTCATCGATGTTGCGCTCCATCTGGTTGATGCGGTCGTCCACCTCGCGCACCCGCTGGGCCAGGCCCGAGTCGGCTTCGATCAACGCGGTAACGGCGTCGTTGACCTGCTTCTCGACCAGACCACCCATTTCCAGCAGGTGGCTGCGAACTTCTTCCAGTTCAGCGTTGAACTGCTGGGAGATGTGATGTGTATGGCTGTCTTTGATCATGAGTGTCCGTCCGATTGATTGCGCGGTGGTTCAAGGCTGACGAAACACGTGCTAGCCGTAACGACCGGTTATGTAGTCTTCAGTCTGCTTTTTGGTCGGATTGGTGAACAACGTATCGGTGTCCCCGTATTCGACCACCTTGCCCATGTGCAGAAACGCGGTGTAATCCGACACGCGCGCGGCCTGCTGCATGTTGTGGGTAACGATCACAATGGTGTATTTGGATTTCAGTTCGTAGATCAGCTCTTCGACTTTCAGGGTCGAAATCGGGTCGAGCGCGGAGCACGGCTCATCGAGCAGCAGCACTTCAGGTTCGACGGCGATGGTGCGGGCGATCACCAGACGTTGCTGCTGACCACCGGAAAGTCCGAGCGCCGACTCATGCAGGCGGTCCTTGACCTCGTCCCACAGTGCGGCGCCGCGCAACGCCCATTCGACGGCTTCGTCGAGCACGCGCTTCTTGTTCACGCCTTGAATACGCAGCCCGTAAACCACGTTTTCATAAACGGTCTTGGGGAACGGATTGGGCTTCTGGAAGACCATGCCGACCCGGCGACGCAACTCGGCGACGTCCTCGCCTTTAGTGTAGATGTCGTGGCCATAGAGCTTGATCTCGCCCTGAACGCGACAGCCGTCCACCAGATCGTTCATGCGGTTGAAGGTGCGCAGCAACGTGGACTTGCCGCAGCCGGACGGCCCGATGAACGAGGTGACGCGTTGTTTCGGGATGTTCATCCGGATGTCGAACAGCGCCTGCTTCTCGCCATAGAAGAGATCCAGCCCCGGCACTTCCAGCGCAACGGCTTCGTTCGCCAGATCCAGCACCTGGCGCTTGCGACCCAGGGCAGACATGTTGATGCCGTGGGCGTGGGGTTCGTGTTGCATGGTCTCTCTCCGTTCGTAGCTGCAAGCCTTTAGCCGCAAGCTGCAAATGTGGTGCTGATACGGTATGCGGCTTTTTAGCTCGCCGCTTGAAGCTTGACGCTTGTCGCTGACTCAGTCTTCAAACGCCTTGTACTTGTC
This sequence comes from Pseudomonas sp. W5-36, assembly GCF_046540455.1. Taxonomy (NCBI): domain Bacteria; kingdom Pseudomonadati; phylum Pseudomonadota; class Gammaproteobacteria; order Pseudomonadales; family Pseudomonadaceae; genus Pseudomonas; species Pseudomonas sp. W5-36. The sequence goes on from NZ_JAXCIQ010000002.1 coordinate 480,032, forward strand.
GCGCAGGCGGTTGCGAATCGTCACCGCCGAGAGGTTCAGCAGCGCAATCACCAGCACCAGCAGCAGGGCCGTGGCGTACACCAACGGGCGCGCGGCCTCGACGTTGGGGCTTTGAAAACCGACGTCGTAAATATGGAAACCCAGGTGCATGATCTTCTGATCAAGGTGCAGGTACGGGTAATTGCCGTCCAGCGGCAACGACGGCGCCATCTTGACCACACCCACCAGCATGAGCGGCGCCACTTCACCGGCCGCTCGCGCCACGGCCAGAATCAGGCCGGTCATCATGGCCGGGCTGGCCATCGGCAGAACGATCTTCCACAAGGTTTCGGCCTTGGTCGCGCCCAGGGCCAGCGAGCCCTCGCGCAGCGTCAGCGGGATGCGCGCCAGGCCTTCTTCGGTGGCGACGATCACCACCGGCACGGCGAGCAGCGCCAGAGTCAACGACGCCCAGAGCAGGCCGGGCGTGCCGAACGTCGGCGCCGGCAGGGCTTCGGGGAAGAACAGTTGATCCAGAGAACCGCCCAGCACGTAAACGAAAAAGCCCAGCCCGAACACGCCGTAGACGATCGCCGGGACGCCCGCGAGGTTGTTCACGGCGATGCGGATCAAGCGTGTCATCACGCCCTGACGTGCGTACTCACGCAGATACACGGCCGCGAGCACGCCAAAGGGCGTCACGATGACGGCCATGATCAGCGTCATCATCACGGTGCCGAAGATCGCCGGGAAAATCCCGCCCTCCGTGTTGGCCTCGCGCGGGTCGTCGCTGAGAAACTCCCAAAGCTTCTGGAAGTAGAACCCCAGCTTGGTCATCGTGCCCATGGCGTTGGGTTGATACGCGTGAACCACCTTGCCGATGCTGATCTCGATTTCTTTGCCGTTGGCGTCACGGGCCGTCAGGCTGTCACGATTGTATTCGGCGTGTAACGCGCCAAGCCGCGACTCGACGTCTTTGTAGCGGGCGTCGTATTCGGCACGCTCAGTGGCCATGTCTGCCTGGGCCGCTGCGTCGAGTTCGCCGTTCAGCTCAAGCTTGCGCGCTCGCAGACGCAGCCGCTCGATCCCGTGGTTGATCGCGCCGATCTCGCCCTTTTCCAGGTCATCCAGTTGATCGGAAATCCCCTGCACGCGCTCGATACGCGCCTGCAGTTGCGGCCATGCGGCTTCGCCTTGCGCGACGACTTTGCCGTCTTCCTTGACGTTGACCAGATAGCCGTAAAAGTTGCCCCACTCGCGGCGCTCCAGGGTCATCAATTCTGCTGGCTTGCGCGGGTCCTTGAGCCACTCGCCAATGACCCAGTTAAAATCGCTGGGGCTGATGTCCCGGTTGCCGACCTTGAACAGATCGCGGGTCATGAACTCCGGCCCCCGATCAAGGACTGGCAACCCGGCGGCCTTGAGCCTTGCGCGTGGCACTTGTTCAGACTGAACCAGCTCGCCCACCAACACGTGGCTTTCCTGTCCGGGAACGTCGTATTGGGCGGAAATCACATCGGCGGGCCAGAAGTGTCCCAGCCCGCGCACGGCGATCACCGCCAGCAGGCCGATGGTCATGATCACCGCGACAGACACCGCGCCCGCGCTCAGCCAGACGCCGGGGGCGCCACTGTTGAACCATCGCTTGAGGGAGGTCTGCTTCATCGGTTTCAACCTGCCCTAAAGAGACGAATACTGCTTGCGCAGGCGCTGACGAATCAGCTCCGCCAAGGTATTCATGACAAATGTGAACATCAGCAGCACCAGGGCGGCGAGGAACAGCACGCGATAATGACTGCCGCCCACTTCCGACTCGGGCATCTCCACCGCTACGTTGGCCGCGAGCGTGCGCATGCCTTCGAACAGGTTCATGTCCATGATCGGCGTGTTGCCGGTGGCCATGAGCACGATCATGGTTTCGCCGACGGCGCGCCCCATGCCGATCATCAGCGCAGAAAAAATCCCCGGGCTGGCCGTGAGGATCACCACCCGAACCAGCGTCTGCCACGGCGTGGCGCCGAGGGCCAGTGAGCCGAGCGTCAGACCGCGCGGTACGCTGAACACGGCGTCCTCGGCGATCGAGTAAATGTTGGGGATGACCGCAAAGCCCATGGCGATCCCGACCACCAGTGCGTTGCGCTGATCGTAGGTGATGCCCAGGTCGTTAGTGATCCACGAGCGCATGTCGCCGCCGAACCACCAGTTTTCCAAGTGCGGGCTCATGCTCAGTGAGACCCAGCCAATCAGCAGAATGACCGGAATCAGAATCGCGCTTTCCCAACCGTCGGGCACCCGCAGACGAATCGAGTCAGGCAAGCGCGTCCAGCCGAACCCTGCCAACAAGATGCCGATGGGGGTAAAGATCAGCAGGCTAAAGATGCCCGGCAGATGCCCTTCCAGATACGGTGCCAGAAACAGCCCGGCGAAGAACCCGAGAATCACCGTCGGCATCGCTTCCATCAGCTCGATGATCGGCTTGACCTTGCGGCGCATGCGCGGCGCCATGAAGTAAGCGGTGTAAATCGCCGCAGCGACGGCAATCGGTGCGGCCAGCAGCATGGCGTAGAACGCGGCTTTGAGCGTGCCGTAAGTGAGGGGTGCGAGGCTGAGCTTGGGCTCGAAATCACTGTTGGATGCGGTGGATTGCCAAACGTATTTGGGTTCGTCGTAGTTTTCGTACCAGACCTTGTCCCACAGGGCGCTCCAGGAAATCTCCGGGTGCGGGTTTTTCAGGCTCAAGGGCAGCAGCTTGCCGCTGTCCTCAACGACGATGCGATCCGCCCGCGGCGACAAGCCCATCACGGCCGGGCCGCTGGCAATCGGGTCGATCAGCAGCGTGCGGTGAGCGGTGCTGTGGAACACACCGAGCTTGCCGGAGGTGTCCATGGCGATGAAGCCCTTGCGGCGTTGCTCGGCGGTGATCAGGGAGATCGGTGCGCCGCTCATTTTGAAATCCCGAATGTGCTGCAGATGCATCTCGCCATCGACGTCCCGCGCCATGAACCACTGCGCGATATTGCCTCGGGAACTGCCGATCACCAGAGAGACGCCACCGACCAGTTGCGTGCTCGCGGTAGTTTCGGCATCGGCGTCTTCAAGCAGTTTGTAGCGGCCGTTCAACGTGCGATCCCGCAGGTCGAACACATCCACCAGCGCGCGACCATTGATCACGTAAAGCCACTGCTGGCGTGGGTCGACGTAGATGGCTTTAACGGCCGCCGACAGCTGCGGCAGCTCGATTCGCTTCTGCTCGCGAGTCGTTTCGCCCGTCATCAGGTTTTCAGACTGGGTCAGCGACAACACGTGCAGCTGGGGACCGGTTGCGCCGGCCAGAATCAGGGTGGTGTCGCTCGCATTCAGACTGACGTGCTCGATCGCCCGCCTCCCTTCGTCCAGCACCAGCGGCGTCTCGCCGTAGGGATAGGTAATCGTGGGGGTGATGGTTTTTTTGCTGTCGGGATAGCTGATCGGGTAAGCGTGCTTGAACACCAGCACCTGGCCGTTGGACAGGCCAACCGCGATCAAAGGCTTGCCGGGCTGATCCTGCGCCACCGACGTCACTTTCGCGCCAGCAGGGATCGGCAAAGCCACTCGGGAAATCTCGCCGCCGTCCTTGAGGTGGAAAAACAGCGCTTCGCCCTTGTCGGACACGCGCATGGCGACCTGATTCTGCTCTTCGATGGCCAACACCATCGGCTTGCCGGCATCCTGCAGCCAGGCAGGCGTTTGAGCATCGCTGCGCGTCAGTTTCGCCCCTTGGAACAACGGCGCAACGACGTAAGCCAGATAGAAGAAAATCAACGTGATGGCGGCCAACACGGCAAGACCACCGACTAAGACGTACCAACGCGTCAGACGGTCTTTGAGCGCACGGATCCTGCGCTTGCGTTGCAGCTCGGGCGCATTGAAATCGATGCGCTCGGGACGGGGGTTTTCGGTCATTGATGAATTGGCCAAATCATTCATGCGCACACCGTAGCCGCTGTGTATGACAAATACATGACAGCGAGGTGACGCAAAAAAGCCCGCCGCCCCTGAATCGGGGCAACGGACTGTTCAGTATTCTGCGAGCCTCGTTCCATAAGGCCTTTGTCGTTTGTGGCGGGACGAACCTGTCACCCCGCTTCAGGGTTGTCTGGGCAGCGTGCTCGCTACCGTTCTTGTAGCCCCAGATCAGCCAAGGCTTTGCTAGCGACCTTGGCTGGTAACGGAATGTACCCGTCTTTCATGACAACTTCCTGACCTTGTTTTGACAGGATCAATTTGACGAACTCGGCTTCAAGCGGATTCAACGGTTTGTTCGGCGCTTTGTTGACGTAGACATAAAGGAAGCGCGCCAGTGGGTAGGTGCCATTCAGCGCGTTGGCTTCGTTGTCTTCGACGAACTCGCCGCCTTCTTTTTTCGCCAGGGGCACGGTGCGCACGCTGGATGTTTTATAACCAATTCCTGAATAGCCAATGCCGTTCAGCGAATTGCTGATGGAGCTGACCACTGACGCTGAGCCGGGCTGTTCGTTGACGTTGGGTTTGAAGTCGCCCTTGCACAGCGCCACTTCCTTGAAATAACCGTAGGTGCCGGAAACCGAATTACGCCCGAACAACTGGATGGCCTTGCCGGCCAGATCCCCCGTCACGCCCACATCGCCCCAGGTTTTTGCATCGGTTCTGGCGCCGCACAGCCGGGTGGCGGAAAAGATCGCGTCGACCTGCTGCAGCGTCAGGCCCTTGATCGGGTTGTCCTTGTGAACGAACACTGCCAACGCATCCACCGCCACGGGAATCGCCGTCGGCTTGTAGCCGTGCTTCTGCTCGAAGGCCGACAATTCGCCGTCTTTCATCTTGCGGCTCATGGGCCCCAGGGTCGCGGTGCCCTCAGTCAATGCGGGCGGCGCTGTCGAAGAGCCGGCGGCCTGAATCTGGATGTTCACGCTTGGGTATTCTTTCTTGTAGGCCTCGGCCCACATCGTCATCAGGTTGGCCAGTGTGTCGGAGCCCACGCTGGTCAGATTCCCGGAGACCCCACTGGTTTTGACATAGGGCTTGATTGCCGGGTCGACGGCGGCACACGCATTGCCGACAGTCACGCCAGCCGCCACGAAAGTCAGCGCCGTCATCAAACGTTTGAAGGTCATGCATTGCTCCTGGCGAGGTGAAGAGTGCCGCCATCGCTGATGGCCATGTGACCACTCTATGACCGGAATATGACAATCAAATGAAAGGCGCCAGTCATAACGACTGGCGGCTTCGGTTTCAGCGGGGGGGGGGTTATCTATGGTTCGATCAGGATTCGACCGGCTTTCTTCTCATCAGGAAAATACCGATCCCCATGCCCATGGCGCAAAGAATCGCCACGTACCACGCCGGCCCCATCGGGTTGGCAGCGAACATCAGGCTGACGACCATAGGCGTCAAGCCGCCAAAGATGGCGTACGCCAAGTTGTAGGAAAACGACAATCCGGTAAAGCGAATCACCGGCGGGAAGGCCTTGACCATCACGTAGGGCACGGCACCGATAGTGCCGACAAACAAACCAGTGATGGCATAGAGCGGATACAGCAGATCCGGGTGCGTGCCGATCATGTGGTAGAAGGTCCACGAACTCACCAGCAGACCGAGTGAGCCGAACAGGAACACCAGGCCCGCGCCAACTCGATCCGCCAGCGCGCCAGCCCCGATACACCCCAGACTCAGCAAGACAATGGCGAGGCTGTTGGCTTTCAGGGTATCGGCAGGTGCGAAACCATAGGCCTTTTGCAGCAGGGTCGGGGTCATCAGGATAACCACCACCACACCGGCAGAGAGCAGCCAGGTCAGCAGCATCGACAGCACAACGGCGCCACGGTGATCGCGCAGAACTGCCTTGAGCGGCACTTCGTCAGCCAGCTGCTTGCGCAGCTGAAGCTCGGCAAATACCGGGGTTTCGTGCAGCCAGCGGCGCAGGTAAACCGACATCAGACCGAAGACACCACCGAGCAGGAAAGGAATCCGCCAGGCGTAGTCCGATACTTCAACGGGCGAGTACACGCTGTTGATCCAGGTAGCGACCAGCGAGCCGAGCAAAATCCCGGCCGTCAGGCCGGACGTGAGGGTACCGCAGGCGTAACCGACGTTACGTGCGGGAACGTGTTCGGAAACGAATACCCACGCGCCAGGCACTTCGCCACCAATCGCGGCGCCTTGAATCACGCGCATCAGCAGCAGCAACATCGGCGCCCAGATGCCGATCTGCGCGTACGTTGGCAGCAAGCCCATGATCAGCGTCGGCACGGCCATCAGGAAAATGCTCAGGGTGAACATTTTCTTGCGGCCCAACAGGTCACCAAAGTGCGCCATGACGATGCCGCCCAGCGGCCGAGCCAGATAACCGGCGGCAAAAATGCCAAACGTTTGCATCAAACGTAGCCATTCGGGCATATCTACGGGGAAAAACAGCTTGCCTACTACTGCTGCGAAGAACACGAAAATGATGAAGTCGTAGAACTCCAACGCTCCGCCCAGGGCAGACAGTGAAAGGGTTTTATAATCGTTACGGTTCAGCGGGCGCGAAGGCTGTGTGGCGCTTAAAGGCACAGAGGACATGACAATGGCTTCTCTTTTGAGGCTCTCTTTGGGCGAAAAATCAACGGTGACTCAACCGTGGGTAACGGCTTCACACGCGATTTCTCGACTCGAAAAGTTAATCGGGCATCAAAATTGCGTGCCAAAAATGGCGTAGTGCGCCAGGTCGGTCCGGCACGATAGCAAATTGCGTACAAATGCACATGGATTGCAATGACGCGAAGGCATCATGAAAAAGCGGCGGTCGTGTCAAGACGGCGCGCTCGATATACTTGCCGGCCGCGACTCAACCGGGCTCTTCAGGGAAGTTGTGCGAAGCCATTTGCCCAAGTCGTTTTCGCAGAGTTTCCCTTTAAACAAAATGAAGACTTAGTAGAGTCATGGGTCAGAGGGACCCAATAATGATTGAGCTCGAACAAGAAGATCCGATACCGCAGGGCGATCTTGCCCTGCAGATTACCGCTCTGCCCCGCGAAACCAACGGCTTCGGCGATATTTTCGGCGGCTGGCTGGTTTCCCAGATGGACCTCGCCGGTACTGCCATGGCGAGCAAGGTGGCCGGAGGACGTGTGGCGACTGTTGCCATCGACCGCATGGCGTTCCTGGTGCCCGTCGCGGTGGGGGCGCAGTTGTCGTTCTACACCCAGACCCTAGAAATCGGCCGCAGCTCGATTCAGATGATGGTCGAGGTGTGGAGCGATGATCCACTGTCCAGCGAATGGCGCAAGGTGACCGAAGCGGTGTTCGTTTTTGTCGCCATCGACGGCAGCGGCCGTACCCGCTCGGTGCCTGCCCGACGCTGATCCTTAAGCCCGGGCGGGCCGATGTGCCCGCCCTTGGCTTTGCGCAACAAACTCATCAAGCTTGGCGCAGTCTGATTCAGTCACTGTCCTTCGAGTGAGAACCCCTATGCCTACGTCAAACGTCGAATCCTTCCAGCTCGGTGAGCTTAACTGCTGGCGCATCCGCCACGGCCAGGCCGAGCTGGTGATCGCCCAGCAAGGCGCTCATATCATCAGTTACCAGGTGGACGGCGATAAGCCGCTGATCTGGTCCAACCCGGGGGCGTTGTTCAAATCGGGTAAGCCTATTCGCGGCGGGATGCCCATCTGCTGGCCGTGGTTTGGCAATTTGCAGCGCAATCCGCCAAGCGTGCAGGCCATGCGCGAGAGCGATGAACCGGCAAAGGCCCACGGTGAAGTCCGGGCGATCGGCTGGGAGTTGATGGGCGTGGGTGAGGACGGCGACGCATTGATCGTCGAATTCATCCAGCCCCAGGCCGAAGGGCATTTGCCGGGCTGGCCGCACGCCGTTGGCCTGAAGCTGCACATCCGCCTGGATGCCGCGCTGAATGTCAGCCTGGTGAGCTTCAACGCTGGTGCTGAAGACGTCACGCTCAGCCAGGCGCTGCACAGTTATTTCGCGGTGAGCGACGTGGCCCAGATCAGCATCGAAGGGCTGGATGGCGTCGAGTACCTGAACACACTGGAAAGCTGGGACACCCAGAACGTCCAGGTGGGTGACATTACGTTCACTGGCGAGACGGACCGTATTTATCAGGACACGCCTAACCTGATCTCAGTGGTCGACCCGACATGGGAACGCCGTATTCAGATTCAGACGGCGGGTTCGCAATCGGCCATCGTCTGGAACCCGTGGATCGACAAGACCCAGACCTTCGACGATATGCAGGCTGATGGCTGGAAGAGCATGGTGTGCGTTGAGACGGCGAACGTCATGACCGACGTCGTGACGCTCAAACCGGGTGATATGCACGCGCTGAGCGTCAGCATCTGGGCCGAGCCGTTGGCAGACGCCTGACGGTAAGCGCTACAGCCAGTCTCACTGAAGGCACGCAGTCTACTAGTAGGACCGGCATTAGCCTGGAAGGGGCCGGTTTGAGCACCATCAATTTTGTGGTGCAACACCCGACGTCTTCCCGGCTAAAGCCAGTCCTACAGTGCGTCGAGCCGGTCCCATCGGGATCTGTGCGCGGCGCCAGTCCTTACAAATCCGCCTCAACCACCACACGCACTTTCGACGCGTCCAGCGCGTAGGCGGCGTCGGCGAGATCATTGCTGACCTTCTCGACCTTCAACGTGCCGATGACCCACAACGGTGTGTAAATGTCGGAGATCTTCAGGCCTTTCGGATAGCGCACCAGCACCAGCTGATTCGGCGGCGGTGGCGGCACGTGGATGCAGGCGCCCGGGTACGGGACGAGGAAGAACAGCGTGCTGTGGCCTTTCGCATCAGTCTCCAGCGGCACCGGATAGCCACCCAGGCGGATGGTTTTGTCGTTCATCGACGCGACGGTTTTGGTGGAGTACATGACGGCAGGCAAGCCCTTGCTCTGCTTCAAACCGCCCTTGCTGTCGAACGTTCCCTGACCTTCCGGCGAGTTGTGGTCGATTTCGGGCATGGATTCGAGGGCTTTCTGATCCGACTTCGGCATCAGTTCGAGCCAGTCGGTTTCGGGTAATTCAGCGGCGCGTACCAGTCCGCAGACTAGCAGCAGTGAAACGAAGAGGAGATGACGCATTGGAGATGCTCGGCGGGAGGAGTTGAGTGCCGGGCATTCTAGCCCTCCGCGCAGCAATAGCGCAGAGGGCCAGCGGTGCTTAACGCTTTTTAATCATGCCGTAGATCACCAGCAGGATGATCGCGCCGACGAGCGCACCGAGGAAACCTGCACCCTCACCTGCGCGATAGATACCCAGCGCCTGACCACCATAAGTGGCGGCCAGCGAGCCACAGATGCCGAGCAGGATGGTCATGATCCAGCCCATGCTGTCGTCGCCTGGCTTCAGGAAGCGCGCCAGCAGACCTACGATCAAGCCGATGAAGATGGTTCCGATGATTCCCATGCCATGTCCCTCTGTTTGAATGAATATGCCAATAGCCTAGCTAGCTATCGGCAACACGCTATGAGAGGGGCAGCGGTGGCGAATGGTTCAACAGGATGTGCAGGACACCGCTGTGATCAGTTTTTGATCAAGGCTTCGACCCGTTTCACCTGACGATCCAGCGTTGCGCGATCTTTGCTGCGCACGGTGGCGTGGCCGACCTTGCGCCCGGCCTTGAAGGCTTTGCCGTAGTGGTGCAGATGGCAATCTTCGACGGCGATGACCTGATCCACTGCCGGCACTTCACCGATGAAATTGAGCATCGCGCTTTCGCCGACCTTGGCCGTCGAACCCAACGGCAGACCGGCAACAGCGCGCAGATGGTTCTCGAACTGGCTGCACTCGGCGCCTTCGGTGGTCCAGTGGCCCGAGTTGTGGACGCGCGGGGCGATCTCGTTGGCTTTCAGGCCGCCATCGACTTCGAAGAATTCAAAGGCCAGCACCCCCACGTAATCCAGCTGCTTGAGCACGCGACCGGCGTAATCCTCAGCCAGCGCCTGCAGCGGGTGATCGGTGCTGGCGATGGACAGGCGCAGAATGCCGCTGTCGTGGGTGTTGTGAACCAACGGATAGAACCGGGTTTCGCCATCACGGGCGCGTACGGTGATCAGCGAGACTTCGCCGGTGAACGGCACAAAGCCCTCCAGCAGGCACGGCACGCTGCCCAGTTCGGCGAAGGTGCCGCTCACGTCTTCAGGGGTGCGCAGGACTTTCTGGCCCTTGCCGTCATAACCCAGCGTGCGGGTTTTCAACACGGCCGGCAGACCGATGCTGGCTACCGCAGCGTCCAGATCCGCCTGGGACTGGATGTCAGCGAACGCCGGCGTCGGGATGCCGAGGTCCTTGAACATGCTTTTTTCAAACCAGCGATCGCGGGCGATGCGCAGTGCTTCGGCACTCGGGTAAACCGGCACGAACTGCGACAGGAAAGCGACGGTTTCAGCCGGCACGCTTTCAAATTCGAAGGTGACCAGATCAACATCATTCGCCAGCAGGCGCAGGTGTTCCTGATCGCCGTAATCAGCGAGCAGATGCTCACCAAGGGCAGCGGCGCAGGCGTCCGGTGCAGGGTCAAGGAAGGCGAAGTTCATCCCCAGCGGAGTGCCCGCCAGTGCCAACATGCGACCCAACTGGCCGCCACCGATTACGCCGATCTTCATGAAAACCTCAGGCCTCGCGTGGGTCTGGATTGTCCAGAACGCTGTCTGTCTGCTCAGCGCGGAATGTCTTCAGCACTGCGTGGAAGTGTGGGTGCTTGGCGCCCAGAATACTGGCCGACAATAGCGCAGCGTTGATCGCGCCTGCTTTGCCGATGGCCAGGGTCGCGACCGGAATGCCGGCAGGCATCTGCACGATGGAGAGCAATGAATCGACGCCCGACAGCATGGAAGACTGAACCGGGACACCCAGAACGGGCAGATGAGTCTTGGCAGCGCACATGCCTGGCAGGTGAGCGGCGCCACCGGCGCCGGCGATGATCACCTCGATGCCACGGCCTTCGGCTTCTTCGGCGTACTTGAACAGCAGATCGGGCGTGCGGTGCGCCGAAACCACTTTGACTTCGTACGGAATGCCGAGCTTTTCAAGCATGTCGGCGGTGTGGCTAAGGGTGGACCAATCGGACTTGGAGCCCATGATCACGCCAACCAGTGCGCTCATCGTCGTGCCTCTCATCGGGCGCCCGCAGGCGCGGCTAAAAACAACAAGCCACGCGGGAGGACCGGCGTGGCTTGTTGTACAAATGATGACCAGTCGAACCGGCCGAAGGCCGCGGAGTATACCGCAAAGATCCTCGTTTGACAGGCTGCCGGCGACCTCCCGTCAGCCCGCCAAACCGGCCCGTGGAAGCCCGGATTTACTGACTCCAAGGTCAGGCAGCCGGTTAGGTGCCGCCGGCTTCCAGCTTGCGCCACAGCAGCCGGACATTGGCCTTGCGAACCAAGGCGCAGCGGTACAGCCGAATCTCCAGCGGGACGTGCCACTGAGTGCCGCCGCAGATCACCAGCTCTCCCCGTTCGAGCTCCGCCGTCACGCTCAGCCTTGGCACCCATGCGATCCCCAACCCCTGCAACGCCATGCCCTTGAGGCTGTCGGCCATTGCCGTTTCGTAAATCGTCGTGAAGCGCACGCTACGCTGGCGCAACAGCAGGTTCACCGAGCGACCCAGAAACGCACCTGCGCTGTACGCCAGCAGCGGCACGCTCTGCTCCCCTTCCAGGTCGAACAGCGGCCGTCCCTCTTCGTCCGTCGAGCAGACCGGCAGCATTTCGGTCACGCCCAGATGCAACGACGGGAAGATCTCGGCGTCCATTTGCAGCGCCGCGTCGGGGTCGTAGAACGCCAGCATCAGATCGCAGCCGCCTTCACGCAGCGCGTGCACCGCGTCGCCGACGTTGGTGGCGACCAGGCGCGTGGCAATGTTCAGCCCTTCGTTGCGCAGTTGCGCGATCCAGCGGGGAAAAAAACTCAGTGCCAGCGAGTGCGCCGCAGCGATCTGCATGACCTCGCCCTGCCCGCTTTCCAGATGGTGCAAATGACGCAGCACTTCGCCGAGCTGGTCAACCACGGTGCGCGCGGTGACGAGGAATAACTGCCCCGCCGCTGTCAGTTCGATCGGCGTGCGCGAGCGATTGACGAGCGTCAGCCCCAAGGCTGCTTCGAGGCTGCGAATGCGCCGGCTGAAAGCCGGTTGCGTGACGAACCGACGCTCCGCTGCCTGGGAAAAACTGCGGGTCGCGGCCAGCGCACTGAAGTCTTCCAGCCATTTGCTTTCCAGGTTCATCGTTTCTCCAACCTAAAAGAAGTTACGCATACGCAGGCGCAAACGGGAGCGTCATACACTGATTCACACGCTTGCAACAATCCCCACGTCACCGCGACATTATGCCGATTGCGCATAGGGCAGCGTTTTACAGCATTGGTCCAAAATAGCCTACAGGCCTAGTATCAAGGGCGTTCCGGCTTAGTCCGTGCCCATCTTGAGACTTTCTCTATCATGTCCTCCGCTGCATCATTTCGCATCGAAAAAGACTTGCTTGGCGTTCTCGAAGTACCCGCTGAAGCGTATTACGGCATCCAGACCCTGCGCGCAGTGCATAACTTCCGCCTCTCTGGCGTTCCGCTTTCGCACTACCCGAAGCTGGTCGTAGCGCTGGCGATGGTCAAGCAGGCAGCAGCGGACGCAAACCATCAGCTGGGCCATTTGAGCAACGAGAAACATGCGGGCATCAGCGAAGCCTGCGCACGGCTGATCCGCGGTGATTTCCACGATCAGTTCGTCGTCGACATGATTCAAGGCGGCGCCGGCACCTCCACCAACATGAACGCCAACGAAGTCATCGCCAACATCGCGCTCGAAGCGATGGGCCATGCCAAAGGCGAATACACATTCCTGCACCCGAACAACGACGTGAACATGGCGCAGTCCACCAACGACGCCTACCCGACGGCCATTCGCCTGGGTCTGCTGTTGGGCCACGACGCGCTGCTCGCCAGCCTCGACAGCCTGATTCAGGCGTTCGCGGCCAAAGGCCACGAGTTCAACCACGTGTTGAAAATGGGTCGTACCCAACTGCAAGACGCGGTGCCAATGACCCTGGGTCAGGAATTCCGCGCCTTCGCCACCACCTTGACAGAAGACCTCAACCGCCTGCGCAGCCTGGCGCCTGAGCTGCTGACCGAAGTTAACCTCGGCGGTACTGCCATCGGTACCGGCATCAACGCCGACCCTGGTTATCAGCACCTGGCCGTTCAGCGTCTGGCGACCATCAGCGGCCAGCCGCTGGTGCCGGCTGCGGACCTGATCGAAGCGACTTCCGACATGGGTGCTTTCGTGCTGTTCTCCGGGATGCTCAAGCGCACCGCGGTCAAGCTGTCGAAGATCTGCAACGACCTGCGCCTGCTCTCCAGCGGCCCGCGTACCGGCATCAACGAAATCAACCTCCCTGCCCGTCAGCCAGGCAGCTCGATCATGCCGGGCAAGGTGAATCCGGTGATTCCGGAGGCGGTGAACATGTGCGCCTTCGAAATCATGGGCAACGACTTGGCACTGACCATTGCGGCCGAAGGAGGCCAGTTGCAGCTGAACGTGATGGAGCCGTTGATCGCCTACAAGATCTTCGACTCGATCCGCCTGCTGCAGCGCGCCATGGACATGCTGCGCGAGCACTGCATCGTCGGCATTACCGCCAACGAAGTGCGCTGCCGTGAGCTGGTCGAGCACTCGATCGGCCTCGTCACTGCGCTGAACCCGTACATCGGCTACGAAAATGCCACTCGCATTGCCCGTGTCGCGCTCGAAACAGGTCGCGGCGTGCTGGAACTGGTGCGTGAAGAGGGCTTGCTCGATGACGTCATGCTGGCGGACATCCTGCGCCCCGAGAACATGATTGCGCCGCGACTCGTGCCCTTGAAGGCTTGATCGTCCGGCTCTGCAGCACTTGCAACATGATCACCAGGCTGAGGGTCTAGACACCCCTCACCCTTTTGAGGGCCGGGAGCACACGCTTCCAGGCCCTTTTTTTTGCCCAGCATCATTCGGGCTTGAAACAAACCGGATAAAGACTCCAATAACGCGCGCCGGTATAGTGCGCACCCTCTAAGAAAGCGAGGAAACACCAATGCTTGAAGTCATCAACGACTTCCTCTCGGGAAAAGTACTGATCGTGCTCATTGTAGGGCTCGGTGGATATTTCACGATTCGCTCGCGTTTCGTTCAGTTCCGTCACTTCTTTCACATGTTCGCCGTGTTTCGCGACAGTCTGCGCAGCAGCGCGGGCCAGTTGAGTTCATTTCAGGCCTTGATGCTGAGCCTTGCCGGCCGTGTTGGCGCCGGGAACATCGCAGGCGTCGGCATTGCCGTGACCCTGGGTGGCCCCGGCGCAGTGTTCTGGATGTGGGTCACTGCCCTTGTCGGCATGGCGAGCAGCTTTTTCGAATGCTCCCTCGGCCAACTGTACAAACGCTGCGACGCCGAAGGCCAGTTCCGCGGCGGTCCGTCGTATTACATTCAGCACGGGCTGGGCAAACGCTGGCTGGGCATGATCATGGCGGTGTTGTTGCTGGTGACCTTCGGTTTTGCCTTCAACGGCCTGCAATCCCACGCCGTGACCCACTCGCTCAACGACGCCTTCAAGATCTCGCCGAGCTACGCCGGCGTCGGTCTGGCGATTCTGCTGGGTCTGGTGTTCGTCGGCGGGATCAAGCGCATCGCCAAGGTCGCCGACCTGCTGGTGCCGATCAAGACGCTGGTCTATATCGCCGTCACGCTGTATGTCATCGGCGTGCAGTTCGAACACGTTCCGCACATGCTGATGACCATCGTCAAAAGCGCGTTCGGCATGGATGAAGTGTTCGGTGGCCTGATCGGCAGCGCCATTGTCATGGGCGTCAAACGTGGCGTCTTCGCCAACGAAGCCGGGCTGGGCAGTGCGCCCAACGTTGCAGCGGTCGCTCAGGTCGAGCACCCGGTTGCACAGGGTGTGGTTCAGGCGTTCAGCGTATTCCTCGACACTTTCGTCATCTGCACCTGCACCGCGCTGCTGATCCTGCTGTCGGGTTTCTACACGCCTGGCTTCGAAGGCGATGGTATTGCCCTGACGCAGAACTCCCTCGCCGCCGTCGTCGGTGACTGGGGCAGGCTGTTCATCAGCGTGGCGCTGGCGCTGTTCGTGTTCACCTCCATCCTCTACAACTACTACCTGGGCGAAAACAGCCTGCGCTTCCTGCTGGGTGAGAACCGCAAGGCGATCTTCTTCTATCGCGTATTGGTCCTTGCGCTGATTCTGTGGGGCGCCGTTGAAGATCTGGGCACGGTGTTCGCCTTCGCCGACATCACCATGACGCTGCTGGCCTTCGTCAACCTGATCGCGTTGGCGATGCTGTTCAAAATCGCGCTGCGGGTGTTGAACGACTACGATGCCCAGCGTAAAGCCGGCATCAAGACGCCAGTCTTCGACTCCAGCCAGTTCCCCGATCTGGACCTGGACCTGAAAGCCTGGCCAAAGCCTGATGCCGCTCAGCCTGCGGCCCACGCGCAAGCGATCAGCGGCAAACCCGTCGCGGACCCGCGTTGATCATTTGAACGTTAATCCAGGGAGACAGGCATGAACCGCGAAAACCACGCACCAGCCCGCCAGGTGATGGTGCTGTATACCGGTGGAACCATCGGCATGCAGGCCAGCGAAAACGGGCTGGCACCCGCTTCCGGTTTTGAAGCGCGCATGGCTGAGCAACTGGCTGCACTGCCCGAAATGGTCGTGCCGCAGTGGACGTTCCGCGAAATGTCTCCCCTGATCGACAGCGCCAACATGACGCCCGCCTACTGGCAGCGCTTGCGTGAGGCGGTGGTCGAAGCAATTGAAGCGCAAGGTTGCGATGCCGTGCTGATCCTGCACGGCACCGACACCCTGGCCTACAGCGCAGCGGCCATGAGCTTTCAACTGTTGGGCCTGAATGCCCCTGTGGTGTTCACCGGCTCCATGCTGCCAGCGGGGGTTCCCGACAGCGATGCCTGGGAAAACGTCAACGGCGCCTTGCAGGCGTTGGGTCACGGGCTCGCCTCGGGTGTGCATCTGTACTTCCACGGCGAGCTGCTCGAGCCCACTCGTTGCGCGAAGATCCGCAGCTTCGGCCGTAATCCGTTCGCGGCACTTAATCGCGCTCGGGGTGGTGAGGCCGCATCGGCGTTGCCAGCGGCACTGGATTATCGTCAGCCCAGGCAACTGGCGAACGTCGCCGTGCTGCCCCTGTTTCCCGGCATTGGCGCCGCTCAGCTCGACGGTCTGATCGACAGCGGTATTCAGGGTCTTGTGTTGGAATGCTTCGGCAGCGGCACGGGCCCCAGCGATAACGCCGACTTTCTTGCCAGCCTGCGGCGTGCGCACCGGCAAGGCGTCGTCGTCGTGGCGATTACCCAATGCCACGAAGGCGGCGTCGAACTGGATGTGTATGAGGCCGGCAGTCGTCTGCGCGGTGTCGGCGTGCTGTCCGGCGGCGGCATGACCCGCGAAGCCGCATTCGGCAAGCTGCATGCACTGTTGGGGGCTGGACTGAATGGGGATGACGTGCGGCGGTTGGTGGAGCTGGATATGTGTGGGGAATTGCGCTGAGCGACTAGCGCCGCTCAGATGATGGTCTGCAGGCCTTTGTCGGCGATGACATTCAGCAATTTCAACGCAGGTCCTGCAGGACGGCTATCGCCCTGTTCCCATTTGCGTACCGTTGAAGCTGTAGTGTTAAGGTGCAGCGCGAATACAGGCTGGCTGAAATTCAACGCCAGCCTCAAGTTCCGTATATCCCCAGGGCTAAGCTCCCGGACGGGTGCTGGGCATATCGACTCAAACTCGCGCAGGGTGATCTTGCCCACAGCGCCTTCCGCATAAAGCTCGGCGATATCTGCCCGTAGCGCCTCAATGATTTTACTGGTCACAGTGAACCTCCTCTAACGTTCCAGCCCGCAAAGCCAACACCATTGCATCCTCGGGCAGGCCGAGAAAAACTTTGCCCGCATAGCGCAGAGCCTTCTTTTCCTCAGCCGTAATATTTGCTCGGGCGCTTTTCGCAAAACCGATCAGAAACACGTAGCTGTCTCCCGACCTCGCGGATAGCAGGGTACGATAACCGCTGCTCTTCCCTCCGCCGGACCGGGCGACTCGCTTCTTGTACAAGCTTCCTCCCAAATCCGCGTCGACCAAACCGTCTTCCATCTCTGCAAATGCATCGCAGAGCGCGTTGTCGGAAAGATTTTCGCCAGCTTGCCACTTTGCGAAATCCCTTCGCTTCAGCACCATCATCCGATCACCTGATTCTGAGTGTATACCCGTTACGGGTATGATTTATGTCGATAGGGCCATGACTCCGCCCAACGGCTTTAACCATAGCCAACATAGATCAGCAGCACGGGGATAAACGTCACCAGGTGATACAGCTCGCCGACGTCTTACGCCATTTCACATCCGGTAGCGGCTCGCTAATTCAAAACGTCCCACGCTATGTAGCATTTAATGCTGACCTCGCAGAGCCGGGACGCAGGGAATATCTAGATCTACGAATAAGCCACTTCAACCGGCCGCTTATCCATCGCGTCCTGCAGCATCGAATTCAGATTGCCGGAGATGTTTTCGCACAGCGCTTTCATCTGGATCTCGTGCTCGGAGGCTTTGAACGGGCTTTGCAGGTCGGTGCCGATTTTCTCGATTGCCAGCAGCATGAAGCCCACCACGGTGGACGCCAGCGGCGTGAACCATCCCAGCGTGTCTACCAGGCCGATCGGCACAATGATGCAGAACAGCGTGATGAAAAGGCGCGGAAACGTCACGTAGGGGTAAGGCAACGGCGTATTGGCGATGCGCTCCATTCCGCCCTGATTATTGGAAATTTCCACCAGCGTCGCTTCGAGGCGCTCCAGACGGATGCTGTCCAGGCGGCCGGCTTTGTATTCCTGCGCGATGATCGCGGCAGACTCATTGAGAATCGCGTTGGGGAAGTTGTTGGTGCGGGTACGGCGCTCGTACTCTTCCCGGGAAATCATCGCGGTCACCTGCTCGGCGCAATCGCTGCCCTTCAGATGGGCCGAGAGGCATTCGACGTAAGCCACGTGACGGCGCAGCAGTGTGGCCTTGACCGGGTTCAGGCCGTCCTCGTCATCAATGAACGTCAGCACCTGCCGGGCGAAACTGCGGGAGTTATTCACCAGCGCGCCCCATAACGTGCGTGCTTCCCACCAGCGATTGTATGCGCTCGTGTTGCGGAAACTGGTCAGCACCACCAGCGCAGAACCCAGCAGAGTCAGGGGCATCGATGGCAGGGTGATCTTGCGATCCAGAAACAGCATGAAGTCGGCGGTGACCACAACGTCCCAGATCAGCAGCCAGAACAAGGACCAACCGATGTAGGTAAACGTCCGGATCATTGTCCGGTACTTCTTGACGATAAATTCCTGCAAAAGCCACCCCCGTCGCAATACGTTGAATCAGTCGGCAAAGGCTCGACCCACAGCTTCGAATACCTGCAGGCAAGTTCGTTCGTTACGACCACAGGCTAAATGTAACCAATTACTCTAGGAAAGCTGAATCGGTTCTCCCCCGAGCCGGCTGACAGATTGTTCATGGAACGATAACGCCCTCCCTGTGCTCAACACCTATCTGGATGTTTCAGCTACCCGTCACGAGGAGAACGTTAATGAGCTCGTCTGCCAATACTCCCTCCACCGAACGATCAGGCGCTGCGCGCACGTTCACGCCGCACACCGACCGCGACCAACTGACCATCAATACCATCCGCACCCTGGCCATGGATGCCGTGCAGAAAGCCAATTCCGGTCACCCCGGCACGCCTATGGCGCTGGCACCTGTCGGCTACACGCTGTGGAAAGATTTCCTGCGTTATCACCCGGAACACCCTGACTGGCCAAACCGGGACCGCTTTGTGCTATCGGTCGGCCACGCTTCGATGCTGCTTTATTCGCTGCTGCACCTGGCAGGTGTGATCGAGATCGACGAGCACGGCAAACCATCGGGCAAGCCTGCGGTGAGCCTCGAGGACATCAAGCAGTTTCGTCAGATGGACTCCAAAACTCCGGGCCATCCTGAATACCGCATGACCACCGGCGTAGAGACAACCACTGGCCCGCTGGGCCAAGGTTGCGCCAACAGCGTCGGCATGGCGATGGGCGAGCGCTGGCTGGGCGAGCACTTCAACAAGCCCGGCGCTACGCTGTTCGATTACAGCGTTTACGTGTTGTGCGGCGATGGCGACATGATGGAAGGCGTCACCGCAGAAGCGGCTTCACTTGCCGGACATTTGAAGCTGTCGAACCTGTGCTGGATCTACGACAACAACACCATCAGCATCGAAGGCCATACCGAGCTGGCTTACAGCGACGATGTGCAGAAGCGTTTCGAGGGCTACGGCTGGAAAACCCTGCACGTCAAAGACGCCAACGACGCCAACGCCTTGGCAAAAGCGCTGCAGACCTTTCAGCAAACCAGCGATGCACCGACCTTGATAGTGGTTGACAGCATCATTGGCTTCGGTTCTCCCAATAAGCACAACACGTCTGCCGCCCACGGCGAACCGCTGGGCGATGACGAAATCAAGCTGACGAAAAAAGCCTACGGCTGGGATGAAAACAGCAGCTTCCTGGTGCCGGAAGATGCCCGCCATTGCCTGCGTGATGCATTGCTGGAACGCGGCGGCAGCGATTACGACGCCTGGCTGGCGACCTTCAACCAGTTTGAAAAGGACCAGCCCGACCTCGCTGATCAGCTCAAGCGCATGCGTGCCGGTGAAATGCCCGAAGGCTGGCAGGACAAGCAGATGCGTTTTGAAGCGGATGCCAAAGGCATCGCCTCGCGCGCTTCCGGTGGCAAGGTGCTGAATGCATTTGCCGAGCAAATCCCTTGGCTGATCGGTGGCTCGGCCGACCTTTCGCCGTCGACCAAAACCAACCTGACGTTTGATGGTGCAGGCAGCTTCGAAGCAGGCAATTACGGCGGTCGAAACCTGCACTTCGGTATCCGCGAACATGCCATGGGTTCCATTGCCAATGGCCTGGCTCTGTCATACATCCGCCCATACACCTCGACCTTTCTGGTGTTCAGCGATTACATGAAACCTCCGATCCGTCTGGCGTCGATCATGGAATTGCCGGTTATCTTCGTCTTTACCCATGACTCCATTGGCGTCGGCGAGGACGGCCCGACCCACCAGCCTATCGAGCAACTGACTCAGCTGCGTGCGACACCGGGTGTGCTGACGATTCGTCCGGGCGATGCCAACGAAACGGCCCAAGCCTGGAAAATTGCACTGGCGCAAACCAGCAGGCCGTCGTGCCTGGTGCTGTCGCGTCAGCCGCTGCCAACCCTTGATCGCTCGAAATACGCGAGCGCCGAGGGCCTAACCAAAGGTGCTTATGTGCTGGCCGATGCGGTGGAAGGCAAAGTGGACGTCATCCTGATTGCCACTGGTAGCGAGGTCGGCATGACCGTCGAGGCGTTCGAGAAGCTCAAAGCCGAGGGGGTCGCGGCGCGAGTGGTGTCGATGCCGAGCTGGGAACTGTTCGAGGATCAGGACAAGGCCTATCGCGACGGCGTGCTGCCGCCGGACGTTAAAGCCCGGGTGGTGGTGGAGCAGGCAGGGCCCGTGGGCTGGGATCGGTATGTCGGTCAGACCGGCGCGAAGATCGTGATGAACACCTTCGGTGCGTCGGCTCCCATTGACAAACTGCAGGCCAAATACGGATTCACGGCGGAAAACATCGCCAAGCGGGCGAAAGAGCAAATCGCCGGTTAAATCCTGCTTAAGAGCGCTTGCCCGCAATCGCGGGCAAGCGCCCTCCTTCCTTTAGATTACTCGATCAGCATCCGGTCAATACAGCGGACCGACGCTCACCCGCAAAGAAGAACGGCCGAATCCTCACGCCCACTGCGTTGCCTGCAAAGGCAGCGACCAGCCAAAGCCAGCCGTGCACGCTGCCTGAAGCGATGCCGCTGAAGTAAGCGCCGATGTTGCAGCCGTACGCCAGGCGCGAACCGTACCCCAGCAAGAGCCCACCAATCACTGCCGCGATCAACGAGCGCGTCGGGATTTTCAGACTCGGGGCGAATCGTCCTGCAAGACCCGCCGCCACTGCTGCACCCAGCATGATGCCGATGTCCATGACGGTGGTGATGTCCTCCCACACCGGCGCGGCCAACGCCTTGGCGTTTGCTGGCATCTGCCAAAACGGCCAGCTGCCCACATCCACGCCCAAACCACCGGCGACCTTTGCGCCCCACAGCGCGAAAGCCGAGGTGATTCCCCAGGGACGACCTGCCAATGCCAGCGTGGCGTAATTGAGCAGCGCCAACCCTACCGCGCCCCACACCAGCGGCCAGGGGCCACGGAGGAAACGGCGCAAGCCAACGTGCTCACTGGTGACGGCCGCTTCCAGCTCCCCATGCCGACGCTTTTCCAGCTTGACGGTCACAAGGGCGATGACCGCGAACAGGGCCAGGCTCATGAGCAGCGCGGGCATGACACCGAAGCTTTTGACGATGGAGGTGGCAGGAAACGACGGCAGCGAGAACCACCAATCGACGTGATGGGTGGCAATCAGCGAGCCAATGATGAAGAACAGCAGGGTCACGAGCATCCTCGCATTGCCGCCGCCGACGGTGAACAGCGTGCCAGACGCACAGCCGCCGCCCATTTGCATGCCGATGCCGAAGATGAAGGCGCCGAAGACTACGGACACACCGGCCGGGGCCACGAGGCCGGTGACCGGCGTGCCGAACAGCGTACCGGCACCCAGCGCGGGGAAAAACAGCACCACCGCGACGGCCAGCATCACCATTTGCGCGCGTAAACCGGCACCGCGTCGCTCGTTGATAAATACCCGCCAGGCCGAGGTGAAGCCGAACGCAGCGTGATAGAGCGTCAGGCCCAGCGCGGCGCCAACGATCAGTAATAGCACTTGCCTGCCGCCAACGGCCGATTGCAGGAAAAGAGCGCCGACCACCAACAAGAGGAAGGCGATCAGCGGCGCGCCGAGCTTGTGCTGCGGCGCCGCAGAGAGAGGAAGACTCATGGGCGTATCTCGGAGAAGGATTGCGATGGGCGCGAGTATACGCCGGTGTCTGCTGGATGACGCGCCGACGCCGCCACCGGCTTCAGCACCCTCAAACCCGCCAGACGCTTCGCAACCGCGCCAGCGCCGAGGCGATGTCGGCCTCAGGCACCGCCGCAAATCCCAACACCAGCCCGGCCCGATCATCCATCGGCGTCTCTGACTCCGGCAGCCAGTACTCACTCAACGGCGCGACCTCGACCCCGACACTTTCCGCTTTGGTCACCAGCTCCGTCTCACGCTCTAACGTGTCCACCGCGACCGTGACATGCAGCCCTGCAACCGGCTTGATCATCGGGCTGCAACCCGCAAGTTCATGGGGCCAGTCGGCCAGTAATGCGTCACGTCGACTCAAGGCAGCCCGGCGCATGCGACGGATGTGCCGCTGAAAGTGACCCGCCGCGATGAACTCGGCCATGACCATTTGCGTGCCGACCTCGGAATGACGCATGTCCACGGCCCGTCGCCGGCTGAACGGCTCTACCAGGTTGCGCGGCAACACCAGATAACCCAGACGCAGGGCCGGAAACGCGACCTTGCCGAAGGTCCCGACATACAGCACGCGACCGCTACGATCCAGCGCTGCCAACGGCGCCAGCGGGGCACCGCTGTAGCGGTATTCGCCGTCGTAGTCGTCTTCGACGATCCAGCCCTGATTGCGCTCGGCCCACGCAAGCAGTTCCAGCCGCCGCGCCAGACTCATGGTCACGCCCATCGGGTATTGATGAGAGGGCGTCACATACGCCAACTTGCAGCCTGAGTCGTCGCGCCCCGGACTGCGCATGCCCTCGACGTCAACCGCCATGCCCTGCAACTGGGCGCCAGCCACTCCGAAGGCATGACCGGCCGCGCGGTACCCCGGATTTTCGATGGCCACCACGTCGCCCGGCTCCAGCAGCAGCTGTGCACAAAGGGTTATCGCCTGCTGCGCGCCATTGGTGATCACAATTTGCTCAGGTGCGCAGCGAAGATCGCGGGACGTCCTCAAATAAGCCGCGATCAGCTCCCGCAAACGCCATTCGCCGGCCGGGTCGCCATAGCCCAGATGTTGCAAGCCCGGCTTACGCCAGAAAGCCGCGTGCAGCTTGCCCCACGTGTCAAAAGGGAACAGATCGAATGCCGGAACCCCTGTTCGAAACGCCTTCGGCAGGCCGCTTTTCGGGGGTCGTAAATGATGCTGTTCCAGGGTGTTCATCGCCGTGCTGTGGATAAGATTGTTTGGCAATTCGGCCGCTACTGTCGGCCATTTTGTGGATAAACCTGTTGATAAGCTTGGTGATAACCCTGTGGACAGCTGTGTGGATAGTTTTTTCGCAGCGGACGGTTGCTCCCTCAACAAGGCGACGTACGTGCCATCGCCAACACGGCTTTCGGTAAAGCCTTCCGCGTAGAGCTGGTCATAGGCACGCATGACGCTGTTGCGAGAAATGCCGAGGGACAAGGCCAGATCCCGGCTCGCCGGCAAGCGCGTGCCTCCCGGTACGCGACCGTCGAGGATGCGCTCGCGCAGCGTCTGATAGAGCTGGCGGCTGAGGCCATGGCGGCGGTTCAGCGCGATGCCGGCGAAATCGAAGGTCAGCGCCGGCGTGGGTACATGCATGGGATTGGCCCTATGAGATTGACCATAAATGGCTCTTACAACGAACCATTAGGCTGCCTAGGATTGGTTCAGCCGCCAAGGAAAATCTCATGTATACGCCCAGCTATTTCAAAGACGAGGACCTCGCCAGCCTGCACCGGCAGATAGATGCCACGCGCCTGGCGACACTGGTCACTTTTGACGAGACCGGTTTGCAAGCGAGCCATATCCCCTTGTTGCTTGAACCCACTCAGGGTCCGCACGGCACGCTGTATGGGCATCTGGCCAAGGCCAATCCGCAGTGGAAAGCCCTGGAGACCGGCGCGCAAGCACTGCTGATTTTCCAGGGCGCAGACGCCTACATCAGCCCTTCTTTTTATGCCGCCAAGGCCGAGCACGGCAAAGTGGTGCCCACCTGGAATTATCTGGCGGTGCATGCCTATGGCCGTGCTGACGTGTTCACTGATCCCGCGCGACTGTTGCGGATAGTCACCGGCCTGACCGACAAGCACGAAGCCAGCCGCGCCGAGCCGTGGGCGGTCAGCGACGCACCCGCCGATTACATCGAGAAGATGCTCAACGGCATCGTCGGCTTCGCGATCCCCGTCGAGCGGCTGGAAGGCAAGCGCAAGCTTAACCAGAACCGCAGCGCCGCAGACATCGCGGGGGTAAGCAAAGGCCTGGCACTCAGCCAGGACCCATCCGATCAGAAAATCGCTCAATTGATGAACCAGGGAGCACCGCGTGTCTGACCTCCACATCCGTCCCGTCACCGCCGAAGACCAAGACGCCTGGTTGGCGTTATGGCATGCCTATCTGACCTTCTACAAAACCACACTGGCTGACGCGGTCACGCAGAGCACCTGGCAGCGGTTTCTGGACAGCAGCGAGCCCACCAACGCCGCCCTCGCCTGGCAGGACGGCAAGGCGGTGGGCATGGTGCATTTCATTTATCACCGCTCCAACTGGAGCATCGGCAATGCCTGCTACCTGCAGGATTTGCTGGTGGTGCCGGAACAGCGCGGCACGGGCGTTGGCCGCCAACTGATCGAGTACGTTTACGCGACCGCCAAACGGGACGGCGCCGACAAAGTCCATTGGCTCACCCACGAGACCAACGCAACCGCCATTCAGCTCTACGAGCGCATCGCTGAGCGCCCGGGCCTTATTCAATTTCGCAAACCGCTCTAAGACCAGGAACTCTCGATATGTCGGATCTCACTCAGTGGCAACCGGCCAGGTTGCCGGACACGCGCACACTGCAAGGACGCTTCATCCGTCTGGAAAAACTCAACGCCGCCCAGCATGGCGATGGTCTGTGGGAGGCACTGGAAGGCCCGGCCGCTGACCGAAAATTGTGGGATTACCTGTTTGTCGGCCCGTTTCCAGAGCGCGGCGCATTCGATGACTATCTCGCAGGCCTGGAAGGCTCGACCGATCCGTGGTTCTACACCGTCATTGATCAACAGACCGGCGCCATCGACGGCTTTCTGGGCTTGATGTCCATCTTCCCGAGCGCGGGCCGCATCGAAATTGGCCATGTGACCTTCGGCGCGTCGATGCAACGCACGCCCAAGGCAACAGAGGCGGTTTATCTCCTGGCGAAGGAATCTTTCTCGCTGGGCAATCGCCGCCTGGAATGGAAATGCAACGCCAACAATGCCCGCTCCAAGCGCGCGGCCGAACGCTTCGGGTTCAGCTTCGAAGGCACATTCCGCCAACACGCGGTGTTCAAGGGGCAAAACCGGGACACCGCCTGGTACTCGATCATCGACACCGAGTGGCCGGCACTACGGGAGGCGTTCGAAGCATGGCTGGCTGTGGATAACTTCAAGGGTGGCCAGCAAATCAGGACGCTGGAGCAACTGCGCGGCAAGTGAGCGCGTTGAAACGAAACAGCCTAAAGCGCCCAGCTTCAGGCAAAAAAAGAGGAGCCACGAGAGCTCCCCCAGAGGTAATCGTTCAGCCTGCCGCGTCTGTGCGCGGCAGGCCGTCAATCTTGCAGCGTCTGTGTCAGCCCTCGATTTCGATCAAAATCTCGCCCGGGTTGACGCGATCGCCTTTCGCGACATGGATGGCTGCGACCTTGCCGGCCACTGCCGCCTGAACTTCGGTCTCCATCTTCATCGCTTCGGTGATCAGCACCGCCTGACCGGCGCGAACGTCATCGCCCTCCTTCACCAGCACATCGACGATATTGCCCGGCATGGAAGTACTGACATGGCCCGGCTTGCTGGCTTGCGAACGCTTGCCGATGCCGCTGCCAACGAACTCATTGAGCGGCTCGAACACCACTTCTTCCGGCATGCCGTCGATGGACAGATAGAAGTGGCGCTTGCCCTCGGCCTTGACGCCCACGCCAGTGATATCGACGCGGTAGCTTTCGCCGTGAACATCGATCACGAATTCGGTCGGAACGCCCTCGCCGCCTGCTTTAGCGACTGCGCCCGGCTCTGGAATCGGCAGCAAAGGCTCTGGCGCCAGCGTGCCCGCCGCACGTTCTTCGAGAAACTTGCGGCCGATGTCCGGGAACATGGCATAGGTCAGCACGTCCTCTTCGGTGGTGGCCAACGCGCCGATTTCGCCGCGCAGCTTGGTCATTTCAGGCTTCAGCAGGTCGGCCGGACGCACATCGATCAGCTCTTCACTGCCGATGGCTTGACGGCGCAGGGTCTCGTCTACTTGCCCTGGCGCCTTGCCGTAGCCGCCAGTCAGGTAAAGCTTCACTTCGTTGGTGATGGTTTTGTAGCGCTCACCGGCCAGCACGTTGAAAAAAGCCTGGGTGCCGACGATCTGTGAAGTGGGAGTCACCAACGGCGGATAGCCCAAGTCTTTGCGCACCCGCGGAATCTCGGCCAGCACTTCGCCCATGCGGTTCAACGCGCCCTGCTCTTTGAGTTGGTTGGCGAGGTTGGAGATCATGCCGCCCGGGACCTGGTTGACCTGCACACGGGTATCGACCGCCGTGAATTCGCTCTCAAACTGGTGATACTTCTTACGCACCGCGTAGAAATACAGACCGATTTCCTGCAGCAGCTCCAAGTCCAGGCCGGTGTCGAATTCACTGCCTTTCAGGGCCGCGACCATCGACTCGGTACCCGGGTGGCTGGTGCCCCAGGCGAAGCTGGAGATCGCGGTGTCGATATGGTCGGCACCGTTTTCGATGGCCTTGAGTTGGCACATCGCGGCCAGGCCCGCGGTGTCGTGGGAGTGAATGAACACCGGCAGCGATTGCTCGGCCTTCAGCGCCTTGACCAGCTCGCCCGTGGCATAGGGGGTCAGCAGACCGGCCATGTCCTTGATCGCGACGGAATCACAGCCCATCGCTTCCATTTCTTTGGCTTGCGCCACAAACGCGCCAATGGTGTGCACCGGGCTGGTGGTGTACGCAATGGTGCCTTGAGCATGCTTCCCGGCAGCCTTCACCGCTTCGACCGCGACGCGCAGATTGCGCACGTCGTTCATGGCATCGAAGATCCGGAACACGTCGATACCGTTGTCCGCTGCCTTGGCGACGAATGCCTTGACCACGTCATCGCTGTAGTGTCGATAGCCCAGCAGGTTCTGACCGCGAAGCAGCATTTGCAGACGGGTGTTGGGCAGCGCCGCGCGCAGTTGGCGAAGGCGCTCCCACGGATCTTCCTTCAGAAAGCGCACGCAGGCGTCGAAGGTCGCACCGCCCCACACTTCCAGCGACCAGTAGCCGACTTTATCGAGCCTTTCGCAGATCGGCAGCATGTCCTCGGTGCGCATGCGGGTCGCCAGCAGGGACTGGTGGGCGTCGCGCAAAATGGTGTCGGTGACGAAGATTTTCTTGGACATGTTCGGATCTCCTTTTAGCTTCAAGCGGCAAGCTACAAGCGGCAAGTCACAGCGGATCGGCTTCAACTTGCAGCTTGCGGCTTAGCGCTTGCAGCTGGCTTTTTTATAAGCCCGCATGGGCAGCGATGGCGGCGGCGATGGCCAGGGCCAGCTCTTCGGGTTTGCGCTTGATCGAGTAATTGGTCAGCTCAGGATGGCTCTCAACGAAGCTGGTGTTGAACTGACCGCTGCGGAATTCCGGGTTGCGCAGGATTTCCTGGTAATACGCGGCCGTGGTTTTCACCCCTTGCAGACGCATGTCGTCCAGCGCGCGCAAGCCGCGGTCCATCGCCTCTTCCCAGGTCAGCGCCCAGACGATCAGCTTCAGGCACATGGAGTCGTAATACGGCGGAATGGTGTAGCCGGTGTAGATCGCCGTGTCGGTGCGCACGCCGGGGCCGCCGGGCGCGTAATAACGGGTGATCTTGCCGAAGCTCGGCAGAAAGTTGTTCTTCGGGTCTTCCGCGTTGATGCGGAACTGCAACGCGAAACCGCGATGGATGATGTCTTCCTGCTTGACCGACAGTGGCAGCCCCGACGCAATGCGGATCTGCTCCCGCACGATGTCGATCCCGGTGATTTCCTCGGTGATCGTGTGCTCGACCTGTACGCGGGTGTTCATTTCCATGAAGTACACCTCGCCCTCGGCCAGCAAGAACTCCACGGTGCCGGCGTTCTCGTAGCCCACAGCCTTGGCGGCCCGCACGGACAGGTCGCCGATGTAGGCGCGCTGTTCCGGCGTCAGTTGCGGGCTTGGGGCGATTTCGATGAGCTTCTGGTTGCGGCGCTGGATCGAGCAATCACGCTCGAACAGGTGCACGACATTGCCGAAGCTGTCGCCGAGGATCTGCGCTTCGATGTGCTTGGGATTGACGATGCACTTTTCGAGAAAAACTTCAGCCTTGCCGAACGCCTTGGTGGCCTCGGAAATGACCCGGGGGAACGCCTGCTCCAGTTCTTCCCGGCTGTTGCAGCGACGAATGCCGCGACCGCCGCCGCCGGAAGTGGCCTTGAGCATGACGGGGTAACCGATGCGATCGCCTTCGACCAGTGCTTCGGCGATGTCGGCCACATTGCCCTCCGTGCCGGGCGTCACCGGTACGCCGGCCTTGATCATGCTGCGGCGGGCCTCGGTTTTGTCGCCCATGCGGCGGATCACTTCAGCGGACGGGCCGATGAACTTGATACCCCGTTCGGCGCAGATATCCGCCAGCTCTGCGTTTTCCGACAGAAACCCGTAACCGGGGTGCAATGCGTCGCAGCCGGTTTCAACGGCGAGATTCACCAGCTTGCGAGGGTTCAGATAGCCTTCGAGGGGCTCCGAGCCGATGCCGTAGGCTTCGTCGGCACGCTTGACGTGCAGCGCGTGACGGTCCGCATCGGAATAGATCGCCACCGAGCGGATGCCCATTTCGGCGCAG
Source organism: Pseudomonas sp. W5-36 (assembly GCF_046540455.1). Classification (NCBI taxonomy): domain Bacteria; kingdom Pseudomonadati; phylum Pseudomonadota; class Gammaproteobacteria; order Pseudomonadales; family Pseudomonadaceae; genus Pseudomonas; species Pseudomonas sp. W5-36. Next base: position 508,943 of record NZ_JAXCIQ010000002.1, read on the forward strand.
GCGCGCACGATTCGGACAGCAATTTCCCCACGGTTGGCGATCAGGATTTTTCTTATCACTGGTATCTCCTCGACCGATTAGCAGACGGACCAGATGACTGGCCGATACCGCGCGACATTCCGTAACTGCATGTTGCTCGCAGGTGAAGCCACCCTATGACGAATCAGCAATTAACAAAAATGAGTAAATATTGGGTGAACCATAAGTAAAACCTTATAGTTGCCAGTATCAGTTAGCCGATTAAGGGCAGAAGGATGCGTAAGTCACTGATGCGCATGACATTGCGTCAATTGCGCATCTTCAACGAGGTCTGTGATTTGCGTTCTTACAGTCGAGCGGCTGAGGAAATGTCACTGACCCAGCCGGCGGTGAGCCTGCAGATTCGTCAGTTGGAAGAGTTGGTCGGCCAGCCGCTGTTCGAATACGTGGGTAAAAAGCTCTATCTCACGGAGGCCGCCGAGGCGCTGCAGCTCGCCAGTCGCGACATTTTCGGTCGGCTGGAGAACCTCGACATGCAGCTGTCCGACATGCAGGGCTCGCTGCAGGGGCAGCTCAAACTGGCGATCGAATCCAGTGCCAAGTATTTCGTCCCCCACCTGTTCGCAGCCTTCAAGCGCAAATACCCGGATGTGATGCTCAACCTCACGGTCGTCAATCGGGCGCAGGTGATTCGGCGACTCTCGGATAACCGCGATGATCTGGTGGTGATGTCGATGGTCCCCCAGGACATGGGGCTGGAGTTCTTGCCCTTTCTGAATAACCCGATTGTGGCCGTCGCGCCGCCGGATCATCCGTTGACCTTGCTCGCCAATCCGACGCTGAAGGACCTGGAGGCAGCAACGCTGGTGGTCCGCGAACAGGGCTCAGGGACGCGCAAGGCCTGCGAGGAGTATTTCAAGGAGAAACGCGTTCACTTCGAGCACACGCTGGAGGTGTCCTCGGCGGAAGCGCAGCGTGAATGCGTGGTGGCGGGGCTCGGCGTCGCACTGCTGACGCGCCATGCACTGAGCCTGGAACTTGCCACTGGCACGCTGATTGAGCTGCCAGTGGCCGAATTGCCGCTGTACCGAAGCTGGTGCGTCGTACAGGCACGGGACAAACGTCTGTCGCCGGTGGCTCACGCGTTCCTGTCATTCATTCGGACAGAGCGTACGCAGATCAGCGAGCTGGTCGCGCGCTTTGATGGCCACCTTCCGAAGCGCTAGCGCTCTGCCAGAAGTGGGCGCTGGCGCTGTCCAGGTAGCTCGAGAGTTCCTGGTTCAGGCGACGCTCTTCGGAATGGCTTTCGATCGCACGCCGGAACGCCATGCGGCGCTGGTCTTCCTGCTGACGGCGGGTCTTGGTGCTGGAGGTGCTGTGCTGCTGCGAGTCATCGTAGTGCCGAGGCATATCCTGTCTCCCATTCGTGTGCGGGAGTACAGAGTGGCGGGATGCGGTGACGATCAGACGTCGGAAGCGTTACAGCTTGGTGAAGGTTTCAGCATTGCGCCGGTTCAGCTCAATCTTCGGACGATTTGATCGATTTCGGCGACAACCGCAGGCTGCGCAAGCTGCGCTTCACGCTTTTCAGGTGGTTGACCAGGCTCGGACCGCGCGCCATCGCGACGCCCATCGCCAGGACATCGATGACCACCAAGTGCGCGATACGTGAGGTCAACGGCGTGTAGATTTCGGTGTCTTCGTGCACGTCAATGGCGAGATTGACCGTGGACAGCTCGGCCAATGGCGTCTGACTCGGGCACAGGGTGATCAGGTTGGCGCCGCTTTCGCGCACCAGATTGGCCGTGATCAGCAGGTCCTTGGAGCGACCGGACTGCGAGATACACACCGCGACGTCAGTGGGCTTGAGCGTCACAGCCGACATCGCCTGCATGTGCGGATCGGAGTAGGACGCTGCCGTCAGTAACAGACGGAAGAATTTGTGCTGGGCGTCAGCCGCAACCGCACCCGATGCGCCGAAACCGTAGAACTCGACCCGATGCGCCGCCGCCATGACCGTCACCGCTGCCTGCAAGGCATGGGGGTCGAGCTTTTCGCGCACTTCTATCAGCGTGTGCAGCGTGGTGTCGAAAATCTTCAGGCTGTAATCGGCGACGGAATCGTCTTCGTGGATAGCGAACTGCCCAAAGCTCGCGCCGGCGGCGAGGCTTTGCGCCAGCTTGAGTTTCAGATCCTGAAACCCGGTGCAGCCAATGGCGCGGCAGAAACGCACGATGGTTGGCTCACTGATCCCGACCGCATGCGCCAGGTCGGCCATGGAGCTGTGCATCACGGCCGCCGGATCGAGCAGCACGTGATCGGCTACTTTCAGCTCCGACTTGCGCAAGAGATGGCGTGACTGGGCGATGTGCTGCAACAGATTCAAAGGACAGGACTCAAGTGAAGGATGGGCCGGGCTGTAGCTTTCTTGTAGTTATACTACATGACCTGCAAACCGCACAGTTAAACGATCTTCCCGTGGTCAACCGATCGGTGTTGAGGGTCAGGTCGCTTTGTAGTGTAGGGCTTTTCGTACAGGACTCCAGGCTTCAGCCAGACAACTGCGCAGGATGCCGCCCATGACGCTGGCCTCCACCGGGCGACTGATCAAGTAGCCTTGAACCTCGTCGCAACCATGAGCCCTGAGAAACTCCAGTTGCTCGCAATCTTCCACGCCCTCGGCCACAACCCTGAGGTCAAGACTGTGGGCCATCGCAATGATTGCCCGTGTAATCGCCGCGTCTTCCGCCCCTTCGTTCAAGCCGCGGATGAAGGCTTGGTCGATCTTCACGCAATGCACTGGAAATCGCTTCAGATAGCTCAACGATGAATAGCCGGTGCCGAAATCGTCGATGGCCAATTTCACGCCGAGTGCGCGCAGTTGCTGGAACGTGGTGATGATGTGCTCGACGCTCTCCAGCAATTGACTCTCGGTGAGCTCAAGCTCCAGGTATTCCGGCTTGAGCCCGGTTTCTTCCAGCACTTGCCGCACGAGGCTGACCAGCTTTCCCTGGCGCATCTGGTGCACCGAGAGATTGACTGACACCCTGATCGGCGCGAGGCCCTCCCGCTGCCATTCGCAGGCCTGGTGGCAGGCTTTGCGCAGCACGAACTCCCCGATGTTGGCGATCAGGCCGGTCTCCTCCGCCAGTCCGATGAACTCGCCGGGCGAAATCAGACCGCGCTCGGGATGACGCCAGCGCACCAGCGCTTCTGCCGAGTTCAGGCGACCGCTTTCCAGCTCCAGCTTAGGCTGATAAAAAACCTCCAGTTGCCCTTCTGCAATGGCGCGACGCAGCTGGATCTCCAGCTGCAAGCGACCGGGCGTGCCCGCCTCAAGGCTTTCGGTGTAGAACTGAAAATTGTCGCCGCCCAGGTGCTTGGCATGCTGCATGGCCATGTTCGCCTGGCTGACCAGCGCGGCGATGTCTCGAGCGGAACCCGGCAGCAACGCAATGCCGATAGAGGCACTGACCACCAGCTCATGGCCGGACACCGATATCGGCGAGCGCAGCTTGGCCAGCAGACGCGTCGTGATCCGCGCCATTGTGGTCAGGTTGCCGTGGCTGTCGAATAGCACGGCAAACTCGTCCGCCGACAAACGCGCGACGGTATCGGCGTCCGCTACGTGGGCGTTCAGCCGGCGCGCGACGAGGCGCAGCAACTGGTCAGCGATGTCGTGACCCAAGCTGTCATTGAGCAATTTGAAGCGATCAAGGTTGATGTGCAGCAGGGCCAGCGTTCGCCCGCCATGACGCGCACGCTGATTGGCCTCGCGCAGCCGCTCGTTGAACAACGCCCGATTGGCCAGGCCGGTCAGCTCATCGTAATGGGTCAGATAGCGTGTACGCTCTTCGTACTGGCGCGTCAGCTCGCGATTCAGCTCGTCACTTTTGGCCTGGGCCTGTTGAAGGTGCTCGATGAGCGCCACGTTCTGAAACCGCCGGATCAGGCCCCGCTCGATCAAACGGTTGACCTGCGCGGCCACCACGATCAGCGCCAGCAGCAGAATCAGGCCGAGCCAGCCCCAGCCATGGCATTGTGGGTCGCCGGTCCAGAACAGATAGAAGATGGGCGGCAGCAGGCACGGCAGCGTGAAGGTGAGGAATGCCGGAATGCTCACCGCATAGGCCACACTGGCAGACAGCGTCGCGGCGCCGATCAGGCCGAACACCCAGGCCTGTTGCGACAGGCTTTGCGCGGGCATCAGCACCAGCGCGGCGCTGGACAAAGTGAAACCGCTGACACAGGCGCCGGCCAGAAACATGCGATTCCAGATTGGCTGTGAACGACGATCCATTGATGCCGACCTGAACGCTGCGACCTGCAGCACGCGCAGACTGACCAGCGCTGACAGCCATCCCAGCCAGACGCCAACCAGCACGTAACGCTCGGGGCTCCAGAGCAGCCATGCGCAGAGCAAACCATTGATGAACATGAACAGGGTCGGCAGGAGCGATCCCTGATAGAGAAGGCGGGTGCGCTCGGCGGCAAGCTGGGTCGCGAACTGCTTGCAGATGACACGGCGTGTCGCCACGGAGTCGGCCGGGGCTTCGGAGCTTAAGGTCATGGCGTTTCTTATAATTGGTGGCCTTGAACGTTCGCGGAGGATACACAAGGGACCGTCGAGACCAAACAGTCATCAATTAAAATCTACAGACGGCAAAATGCGACCGACAACATCACGACCGGCCAGCGTTAGGGTTTGCCCATGCCCTCACGGCACCCTAGAATGCCCCGATGCGCGATGACCTCTCCCTTCTGCTTAACTCCCTCAACGATGCCCAACGCCAGGCCGTAGCTGCCTCCGTGGGTCGTCAGTTGGTCCTGGCCGGCGCTGGTTCCGGCAAAACCCGTGTGCTGGTGCACCGTATCGCCTGGTTGATCCAGGTCGAGAACGCCTCGCCGCACTCGATCCTGTCGGTGACGTTCACCAACAAGGCCGCTGCCGAGATGCGCCATCGCATCGAGCAACTGATGGGTATCAACCCGGCCGGCATGTGGGTGGGCACCTTCCACGGCCTGGCGCACCGTCTGCTGCGGGCGCACTGGCAGGAAGCGGGTCTGAACCAGAGCTTCCAGATCCTCGACAGCGATGACCAGCAACGACTGGTCAAGCGCGTCATGCGCGAGCTGAATCTGGATGAGCAGCGCTGGCCGGCACGGCAGGCGCAGTGGTTCATCAACGGGCAGAAGGACGAAGGGCTGCGTCCCAAACACATTCAAGCCTCGGGCGATCTCTTTCTGACGACCATGAAGTCGGTCTACGAGGCCTATGAAGCGGCCTGTCAGCGCGCCGGCGTTATCGACTTCTCCGAGCTGCTGCTTCGCGCGCTGGACCTGTGGCGCGATAACCCGAGCCTGCTTGCGCACTATCAGCGCCGTTTCCGTCACGTGCTGGTGGACGAATTCCAGGACACCAACGCCGTTCAATACGCCTGGCTGCGCCTGCTCGCCCAGGGTGGCGACAGCCTGATGGTGGTCGGCGACGACGACCAGTCCATCTATGGCTGGCGCGGGGCGAAGATCGAGAATATTCATCAGTATTCCGAAGATTTCCCCGACACCGAGACCATTCGCCTGGAGCAGAACTACCGCTCCACCGCGAGCATCCTCAAGGCCGCCAACGGCTTGATCGTCAACAACACAGGGCGTCTGGGCAAAGAGCTGTGGACGGACGTCGGTGATGGCGAGCTGATCAATCTCTATGCCGCGTTCAACGAACACGACGAAGCGCGCTACGTGGTCGAGACCATCGAAAGCGCAATCAAGACCGGTCTGGCGCGCAGCGATATCGCCATTCTGTATCGCTCCAACGCCCAGTCGCGGGTCCTCGAAGAGGCCTTGCTGCGCGAGCGCATCCCGTACCGTATCTACGGCGGCCAGCGATTCTTCGAGCGCGCCGAAATCAAGAACGCCATGGCGTATATGCGTCTGCTGGACGGGCGTGGTAATGATTCGGCGCTGGAGCGGGTCATCAACGTCCCGCCCCGCGGTATTGGCGAGAAAACCGTCGAAGCGATTCGCGAGCATGCGCGCCATGCCGACGTTTCCATGTGGGAAGCCATGCGCCTGCTGGTCGCCAACAAAGGCTTGACCGGTCGTGCAGCGGGCGCGCTGGGCGCGTTCATCGAACTGATCGAAAACCTCGCCGCCAAGGCTGCGGACATGCCGCTGCATCTGATGACCCAAACGGTGATCGAGCAGTCCGGCCTGATCACGTACCACAAGGAAGAGAAAGGCGAGAAAGGCCAGGCCCGGGTGGAAAACCTTGAGGAACTGGTCAGCGCCGCGCGCGCCTTCGAGAACAGCGACGAAGAGGAAGACCTGACGCCACTGGCTGCCTTCCTCGGCCATGCCTCGCTGGAGGCCGGCGATACGCAGGCGGACGAGCACGAAGACAGCATTCAGCTGATGACGCTGCACAGCGCCAAAGGTCTGGAGTTTCCGTACGTGTTCCTGGTGGGAATGGAAGAAGGCCTGTTTCCACACAAGATGAGCCTGGAAGAGCCGGGGCGTCTGGAAGAAGAGCGTCGCCTGGCTTACGTGGGCATCACCCGCGCCATGCAGCATCTGGTGATGACCTACGCAGAAACCCGACGCTTGTACGGAAGCGAAACCTACAACAAGGTCTCGCGCTTCGTCCGGGAGGTGCCGGCCAATCTGATTCAGGAAGTGCGGTTGTCCAACAGCGTGACCCGGCCGTTCGGCGGTTCCAAAACCATGGCCCCGAGCCGCTTGTTCGATGGCGAAGCCATTCCGCAGAGCCAGTTCTCCCTGGGTCAGCACGTGCAGCACGCGGTGTTTGGTGAAGGCGTGATCCTCAACTTCGAGGGTTCAGGCGCTCAGGCACGGGTCCAGGTGAATTTCTCGGAAGGCAGCAAGTGGCTGATGCTGGGGTACGCGAAGCTCGAGCCGGTGTGATCGGCAACTGCCGATGCGTTGATGCCCCACTTGCATTCCCACATCCACCCCCCATCTTTCCTACAGAACTTTCTTCACCTGCCTACAACCCAAGTGGGACAGGCAGGTGAGGATCCACGCAAAAGCCGGAAACATATGGCCGCTGGTCATCCCCATGTGTCCTGTGCAACATGGCGCGCGTGCAATCCACAAACGGGAATTCCCTTATGCAACGTTTTCTTAGCATCGCTCTGGCAATGATTATCGGGCTCACCATGAGCCTCGATGTCAACGCTGCGCGTTTCGGTGGTGGCAAGAGCATGGGCTCGGCGCCAAGTCACCAGGCGCGTCAAACAGCTCCTTCTACTCCTGCCGCAGCACCTAATGCCGCCGGCCGTCCTGCGCCTGCTGCGGGCGGTGCTTCCAAATGGCTGGGCCCATTGGCGGGTCTCGCCGCCGGTGGTCTTCTGGCCTCCATGTTCATGGGCGGTGGCTTCCAGGGCATGCAGTTCTTCGACATTCTGATCATGGCGATCATCGCCTTCGTGATCTTCCGCTTCATCGCGGCGCGTCGACGCAAACAGCAGCCACAGATGGCTCCCGCCGGTGCTCCTTACCAGCGTGAAACCTTCGAACAGCCACAACCGGCCCAGAACTCGATCTTCGGCGGTTCCGCTCCAGCAGCGGCAGCCCGTCCGGTGATCAACGCACCTGCCTGGTTCAACGAAGAACGCTTCATCGAGGCTGCGCGCAGCCACTTCCAGTCGCTGCAACAGCACTGGGACGCGAACGAGATGGACAAGATCTCCGAGTTCGTGACCCCGCAGATGCTGCAGTTCCTGAAGAAGGAACGCGCCGATCTGGGCGACGGTTTCCAGTCCACCTTCATCGACAACCTCAACGTGCAACTTGACGGTCTGGACGATCGTGCCGACAAGACGATTGCCACGCTGACATTCAACGGTGTGTCGAAAACGTCGCGCTTCGACCAGGGCGAGGTCTTCAGCGAAAGCTGGAACATGGAACGCGCTCAGGGTGACAACCAGCCTTGGCTGGTGGCAGGTATCCGCCAGAACGGCTAATACCGCTGAGCTGCTTCAAATGAACCCCGGACTTGTTCCGGGGTTCTGTTTTTAGAGAAGCCAAGTTAATTTGGCGATGCCTTTGAGCTACTGTATAACCCGCGCAAATCGTTAGAGGATCCACGTCGTGGAAGAAGTCATTGAACAACTCCGTGAAGCCAATGAACCGGTCCCTGTCCCGCTTGAGCTGCCTGATGAAGATCAACTGGTCGAGGTTGAGGAGCAACTGTTCATCAATATCCCCTTCGTCTTCAAAGAGTTCTTGCTGACCGTCAGCGACGTGGTCTACGGCAGCCTTGAGCCCGTCACCGTCACTGACCCGGGCTCGCACACGTACCTGCCGGAAGTGGCGGCGACCGCGTGGGACATCGGCGTGCCGCGCGAGCTGATCCCGATCTGTCAGGACGGCGAGGATTACTACTGCGTTGAAGAAGACGGCACTGTGGTGCTGTGGTCTGGCGAAGAAGAACTGGTCACCGAAGAAAGCTGGGAATCCGTCTGGCACTGGGCGCGCGACGTCTGGCTGGAAAGCTGAGAAGCACAGCCGCCCTCCTCAATCAGCCTTGAGGCACGAACCTCAAGGCTGATTCAGCGCTCATGACTCAGGGTGATTGCCCAAGGTTTCAAGCAACGCGATCTGCATGCGCGTATGCACCCGGATGAACCAGCGCCACAGCACGGCAGCCACCAAGGCCGCCACGACCACAATCAGCATCAGCCATTCGCGCGTCGGCAGCATGCTGGATGACAGCAATGCGATCAGCAGAAAAATCACCATCAATGACAGCAGCGGGATCACTTCGGCGATCACCCGACGCACACGCGCGGTGTGCCTGCCCGCCATCTCCGGCTTCACGCTCATCTCTGCCAGCAGCATGGACAGCGCCTTGAGCTTGCGATAAGCCGCGATCAGGAACGGCAGGGAAAGCAGCAAGCACCCACCCCAGATCCAGGCTTTTTGCTGCCCGACATCGCTGACCCAATCGCTGAAATAGACGCCAATACGCTCCGCGAAGAATGCGCCGGTGAAGAAGATGGCGATCACCAAAGCCAGATTGATCCCGACTTGCAGCAGGATCCTGCGGATCATCGCTGCCAGCACGGCGCCTTGCCCCTGCGGCTGAATGCTGCGCAACCACTCTCCGTACAGGCCAAACACCCGCGCCATGCGTGCAGGAACAATAGCGCCCAGTGTGTGGGACAACGGGTCTGCTGCCCGGATGAGGTAAGGCGTCAAGAGCGTCGTTATGGCAGACACCGCCACGGCGACCGGGTAAAGAAAATCGCTGGTAACCTGCAGCGTCATCCCCAGCGCTGCGATGATGAAGGAAAATTCGCCAATCTGTGACAGCCCCATGCCCACCCGCAGCGAGGTCTTGCCATCATTGCCCGCGATAAAAGCACCCAGCCCGCAGGAAATCATCTTGCCCAGCACCACGGCAACGGTGATCACGGCGATGGGCCCGGCGTAATCGAGCAGGATTTTCGGATCGATCATCAAGCCGATTGCGACGAAAAAGATCGCGCTGAACATGTCACGGATGGGCTCGACCAGGTGCTCGATTTTCGCCAGTTGCCTGGATTCAGCCATGATCGCGCCGATGAGAAACGCCCCCAGCACCATGCTGTATTCGAGTTTGACCACCAGCAGGCAAAACCCGAAGCACAAGCCCAGCACCGTGATCAGCAGCATCTCGTTGCTGTCGAATTTCGCCACATAAGCCAGCACTCGCGGCACAACCAGAATGCCGATGACCAGCGCGACGATCATGAACAGCGACAGTTTGCCGACCGTGGAAAAAACTTCGCCGGAGCTGACCGTGCCGCTCACGGCGATGCCCGATAACAGCGCGATGATGCCAATGCCGAGGATGTCTTCGACGATGAGCACGCCGAAGATCAGCTGGGCGAAGCGCCGGTTTTTCATCTTTAGGTCGTTGAGCGCTTTGACGATGATGGTGGTGGACGAGATCGCCAGAATGGCACCGAGGAACAGTGAATCCATGGTATTCCAGGCGAAGAACTGGCCGATTTCGTAACCGATCCAGATCATCAGCATGATTTCGAGAAACGCGGCGATAAACGCCGTCGCACCCACCTTGAACAGTTTGCGCAGGCTGAATTCCAGGCCAAGACAAAACATCAGAAAGATTACGCCGAGTTCGGCGAGGGTCTTGATGGTGTCTTCGTCGTGGATGAGGCCAAAAGGCGGGGTGTGCGGGCCGATGATAAAGCCGGCGACAATGTAGCCGAGTACGACGGGTTGCTTGAGCCGATGAAACACCACCGTTACGACGCCAGCGACGAGCATGATCACAGCCAGGTCTTGAATGAAACTGATGGCATGCATGGGCGCTGCTCCTGCTGGCAATCGGTGAAATATGCGTATCTGCCTGAAAGAGGGACGACTGCTGTACGAAAACTCGCCAACGAGGTCCGATTATTCTGACTGAGACGCAGGATTTACCCCATCCAAGGGCTTCCGCAGGTTAACACCGCACAAAAGCGCGAGAAGCCAGTGCAATATATGGAAACAGATGGGTGCAGGGCGTGACGGCGGAGCGGCCGTTGGCGTCCCGGTATCGATGGTTTTGTAGCCAATCTGCAATTCGAGCACCTGAGCAAGGTGCCTTCTGACCCTTTTAGACCGTGAGCACGCTATGGAACCCGGAAACGCCCAGCTGTCGATGACTGTATTGATGACCCCGGACATGGCCAACTTCTCCGGCAACGTGCACGGCGGGACGCTGCTGAAGTACCTCGATGAAGTGGCTTACGCGTGCGCGAGCCGTTATGCGGGACGCTATGTCGTGACGCTGTCGGTGGATCAGGTGATTTTCCGTGAGCCGATTCACGTCGGCGAGCTGGTCACGTTCCTGGCATCGGTCAACTACACCGGCAATACGTCCATGGAAGTAGGCATCAAGGTGGTGACCGAAAACATCCGCGAACGCTCGGTTCGTCACACCAACAGTTGCTTCTTCACCATGGTGGCGGTGGACGACCAGCGCAAACCTGCCGGCGTACCGCCGCTGACACCGACCAACAGCGAAGACAAGCGCCGTTACGTGCAGGCACAACAACGCCGCCAGATCCGTCAGGAACTGGAGAAGCGTTATCGTGAAATCAAGGATGAGCCCGTTTAAGCCAGCGCCGGGATTCGCTCTACAACCGGACGGCTTCGAACTTGACGCGCGGGTGAGCGATTCGGTCCTGCGCGCGCACCAGCTCCAGCTCGTAGCTGCCGCAGGCCTGGGTTTCCAGCAGCACCTCATGCACTGCTGAGGCCGCGAATTCGAAGGCGCTGCGCAGGTCGTCACCCAGCAGAATCCGCGACAGAAACAGCCCGGACGTCAGATCTCCCACACCCACTGGCTGTCGAGGGAATGCCAGGAGCGGCCGGCGCAGGTGCCAGGTTTCGTCCTCGGTCACCAGCAGCATTTCAAAGCCGTCCGCAGGTTTCCCCGGGTAGGCCAGGTGCTTGACGACCACCGCCTTCGGACCTCGGGCCAGCAACGCCCGCGCCATGGCCACGCAGTCGAGCAACGATTCGGGTTTGCGGCCGGAGAAGCTGTCCAGCTCCAGCTGATTGGGGCACAGAAAGTCGGCGACTGCAGCGGCCTCGTCCAGCAGGAAATCGCTGACCTCTTGGGGCACGATGCAACCCTTCTCCGGGTGCCCCATCACCGGATCACACAGATACAGCGCGCGCGGGTTGGCACGTTTGATCTGCGCAACGGCGCTCAGAATCGCCCGCCCCTGCGCTGCGCTGCCCAGATAACCCGACAGCACCGCGTCGCAATTCCCCAACTCGCCTATCGCGGCAATCCCCTCGACCAGCGCCGGAATCTGCTGCGGCGCCAGGACTTCCCCCGCCCAGTGGCCATACTGGGTGTGGTTGGAGAACTGAACGGTATTCAACGGCCAGACATTGATGCCGATACGCTGCATAGGGAACACGGCTGCGCTGTTGCCGGCGTGACCAAACACGACGTGCGACTGGATGGCGAGTAGATGGGGCGTGCGTTTCATGACAGGTTCCTGAGACCGGGAAAGCACAGTAGTGGCGATGCCGGACGAAGTGAAGCGAAATTAAACTTTCGGGCTATGGCTGTCTGTCACCCGACGCAGTTAAGCTGCAAGTCTTCTGTTGGAGTTCCTTTTCCATGCTGACCCTGGGCAACATTTTCGTCCTCATGCTGCTGGCGACCGCCGGCGCCTGGCTGTGGCACGCCCATGGCCTGCGTGAACGGGCGCTCGAACGCGTCAAACAGCACTGCGCCAAACTTGAGCTCGAACTGCTCGACGGCAACGTCGCGCTGAAGAAACTCGCTTTCAAGCGCGACAATGAGGGCCGCAAGCGCCTGGCACGGGTGTATAACTTCGAGTTCACCGTCACCGGTGAACATCGGCATCCCGGCACGATCACCATGTTTGGTGCCCATGCGGCGCAGATCGAACTGGCGCCCTACCCGTTCGAGATCAAAGACCCCAAGCCCACGGCCGAAATTATCCAGCTGAGCCAGTGGCGTCAGGAACACAACAAGTGGAAACAGTGATCCGCTGTGGATAACTCGCTTTAAAGCAGACAGGCCGCCAGTGCTGTCTGCAAAGCGGCCTCGTCCTGGGGCTTCTCGAAGATCAGCTCAAGGCGAGAGTCTCTGCGCCACTCACTCGACGTCCATTCCAGCGAACTCCCGTTTAGCGCATTGCCTGAGATCCACCCCTTCTCGCTGTGGATAACCAGCTTGGCGCGCCGCCAGCCCAAGGGTTGCAGCCAGCCTTGCACCTTTGCCGCATCGAATACCCGCTCAGGGTGCCAGCGCCACCCAATGCTCCAGCCCTCCGCCTGTTGCTGGCTCAGGCACACCGGCGCCATCGGGTCCGACCACGTTGCGGGGAGTTGCGCCAATGACCGAGGGATGGCCGGATTGTCAGAGCCAGCGTGAGCGTTGACGTCGATGCCGGGCAACGCATTCAGAGACAACGCGCCGTGATCAGTCCAGCGCAGCGGCCGAACAGGCAGTCCATCTGTAATCGCCGTTCGCGTCGACGCGTCCAGTCCATCAGACTTGTTCAACACCAACAGGCCCGCCTGCGCCAGGGCGTCTTGCTGGGTGTCAGGCAGCGTTTTGCCCTGGGCGAGCGCCTGGGCGTCGAGCACCATGACACTGGGCCGGATCGCCAGCACGCCGATCCAGGGCGCTTCATGTAGTTGCTTGATCAACTGAACCGGATGCCCCAGCCCGGAGGGCTCGATGAGCAGGCGGTCCGGTTTGGCCTTGCGCAACAACCGGCCGAGCCCCACCTGAAAAGGCGCGCCGTTGACGCAGCACAGGCAACCGCCAGCCACCTCACCAAGTGCGATACCATCGTCGCCGGTCGTCAGCAGTGCCGCATCCAGGCCTATCTGGCCGAACTCATTGATCAGCACAGCCCAGCGCTCGTGCGCAGGTTTCTGCTCGAGAAGATGCCTGATCAGGCTCGTCTTGCCAGCACCTAAAGGGCCTGCAATGACATGAGTGGGGATGTTCTGCAGCATGTCGGCCATTCTTGAGTTCGCTCCTGAAGTGAGCGCTGACGGAGGTAATTGATGCGAATAATCAGGCTGCCCATGGGGCTGGCGTGGGCGCTGCTGGCGATGACGTCGGCGCAGGTCTGGGCCGAGTCGTGCGTTGTACGCAGCCAAGGCGAGCGAGTGGACGTCAAAGTCTGTCAGGAAAACCTGAACATTCCGCCAGACCTGTTCCATGACGGCTTCTGCAAACCCCAGCTCAAGGATCAGAAAACCGAGGTCACGTATTCGGAACAGTGCCCCTCCGGTTCATTTGGCCAGTGCAGCAACGCGCAGGTGGCCAATATGCCTTATCGGCAGAACATTCACTATTACGGCGTGGCCAGCGACGCGGCGTTTCTCAAACCGTTCTGCGAGCAGCAGAGCAAAGGCATCTGGAAAACGCAGTAAGTCGGACCGGTTTTAGGCCGCGTCGCCATACCAGTCGCCGAACGGATCAGGCATCGAGCGCCAGCACGCGACGCCGGCCGCCATCTCGGCGTCGGTCAGCAAGCATTCATCCAACTCGGCAGCCAGCCGACCGAAGTCGATGTTCTGACCGATGAACACCAGTTCCTGACGGCAATCGCCGGTCTCCGCCTCCCAGCTGCGCATGATCACCTGGGTGCTTTCGTCATCCTGCGGCCACTGCGCTTTGGGCACGAAGCGCCACCAACGACCGGCGAAACCATGACGCATCAAGCCGCCGGCCTGGGACCAACTGCCCGCGTCCTCGTGCTTGCTGGCGAGCCAGAAAAACCCCTTCGAGCGCAGCAGACGGCCGTTTTCCCACGGCGCATTCAGGAAGTCGAAAAAGCGTTGGGGGTGAAAGGGCCGACGCGCCCGATAAGCCGTGGATGCGATGCCATACTCTTCAGTCTCCGGCGCGTGTTCGCCACGCAATTCCTTGAGCCAGCCCGGTGCCTGCGCCGCGCGCTCGAAGTCGAAACGGCCCGTGTCGAGAATCTTGCCGAGGGGCACGGCGCCCATGACCATGGGCAGAATCTCCGCCTGACTGTTGAGGCGACGCAAAATGGCCATCAGTTCCCGGCGATCGGTAGAGCTGATCAGGTCGATCTTGCTGATCAGGATCACGTCGGCGAACTCGACCTGCTCAATCAGCAGATCAGTGATCGCCCGCTCGTCCTCCTCGCCCAGGGTCTCGCCACGTGTAGCCAGGCTTTCTGCAGCGTTGAAGTCCTGCAGAAAATTCAGGCCATCGACCACCGTCACCATCGTGTCGAGACGGGCAACATCGGCCAGGCTCCGGCCCTGTTCATCACGGAAGGTAAAGGTCTCCGCCACGGGAAGCGGCTCGGAAATGCCCGTGGACTCGATCAGCAGATAGTCAAAGCGGCCTTCATGGGCCAGCCGGCTGACCTCTTCAAGCAAATCTTCGCGCAGGGTGCAGCAAATGCAGCCGTTGCTCATCTCTACCAGTTTTTCTTCCGCCCGATTGAGGCTGACGTCCCGCTGAACTTCGCTCCCGTCGATGTTGATCTCGCTCATGTCGTTGACGATCACCGCGACGCGCAGGTTTTCGCGGTTGCGCAGAATGTGGTTCAGCAGCGTGCTTTTGCCAGCGCCAAGAAAGCCGGACAGAACGGTAACGGGAAGGCGGTTCATGAAGGTTTCACCAGAGTACGGTTGCGATCGCTTTTTACGTTATAGTATAACGATACAAATGCGCTAATCTTTTTTGAAGGCAGCCTCATGACGCGGTGGTTTGGGTTGTTGGCAGGGTGTTCGCTGGTGCTGAGTACGCAGGCGTTCGCCCTGCCACCCTCGCCTAGGCTGGACAAGTCGTTGTGCACGCGCACTGCGACGCTGTTGGCCTGCACCGATGCCGACGACAACACGTACAGCGTGGCGGTGGCAGGGAAGACGATGTTCGTGCGCGGCTTCGAAAGCGTGGGCAAGCGCCGCTGGGCGCAGACCAACAGCCGTTATGGCTCGCTGACGTTTTTTACCGGGCTGGCATCGGACGGCGAGACGTGGGTGGGTTATACCCGGAAAGTGGGGTGGACGACGATCAGTCGGGTGTCCAGTTCAAGCGGGAGCCGGACCAAGATTACCTGCGACCGAGTGATGGGCTGTCGGTGACCCCGATTCCTCGGCGCTCCCACAATGGGTGTTCAGCCAGGTGCATCTGCAGTGGTGTCAAGTTTGATGAGAGCGAACTTGTACATTCTGCCTCATGACGTAGTCCGTCAGACCAACGCCTCATTCGCCTTTTGCGCTTGGCGCCAAGCCACATATGACCCTGCTGGCGGATTGCGCTCGAAGTAGCGCTTCATGCCATCAAACAAACCATCGGCCACGGCCTGTTGATGGCGCGCAGTGACGAGGCGCTGACTGTCACGGCTGTTGGAGATGAAGCCGGTCTCGACCAGAATCGATGGGACATCCGGTGATTTCAGCACCGCAAAACCGGCCTGTTCCACGCGCTTCTGGTGTAGCGTCGTGATCCCTTCCAGGCTGCCCAGTACGGTGTGACCCAGATCCAGACTCGCGGCGATCGTGGCGTTCATCGACATGTCGAGAATCACACCGGCCAGCATCGGATCCTTGTCTTTCAGGTTCAACAGGCTGGTCGCGCCGATCAGGTCGGCGCCGTTTTCACGCTGGGCCATGAAGCGCGCTGTCGCGGAGGTCGCGCCGTTCTCCGACAAGGCAAACACCGACGCGCCGGAAGCCGTCAAACGAGGCGCTGCGTCGGCATGGACCGAAATGAACATGTCAGCGTTGTATTTGCGCGCGACGTCCACGCGCTTGCGCAGCGGAACGAAGAAGTCGTCATTGCGAACCAGGCGCACATCAAAACCCTTTTCGCGCTTCAAACGCTTGGCGAGCAACTGCGCGATGGACAGCACGACGTCTTTCTCCCGCTCACCCTTCGAGCCGACGGCGCCAGGGTCTTTGCCGCCGTGGCCTGCGTCGACGACCACCATGATGTCGCGCTTGGAACGGTCCCTTCCCGCGGACTGAGCGAGAGGCTCCTTCGCCAACGGTGCGGCTGCAGCCAACTGCACCGGCGGACGGGCAAGTACGTCATGCCCCAGATCAAGAACCAGCCGGTTGCCTTGCGCGCCATCGGGACCCAGCAGGAAGCTGTTGATCTGCACGGGGGATGTCAGGTCGAGCACGATGCGCGTATCGCTCTGACCGAAGTGGCCGGAACGAATGGACTTGATCGGCGTGTTTTCCAGCGCCAGCTGACTGAAGTTGCCCTCAAGCCGCGCGCCGCTGACATCAATGATGATCCGCTCGGGCGCGCTGAGCGTGAAGGTCTTGTACTGCACCGGGCCACTCAGGTCGAACACCAGACGCAGCTTGCTATCGGAACGCCACAGTCGAGCGTTTCGGATCTGCGTCGCGTTGACTGAGAATGGAAGCGCAAAGGCGGCGCTGGCCAAAAGCATGTTGAGCAGCATTTGACGTCGGTGCATGGCACGTTCCGATGGCGTTGAGCATCCCGGCTCAGAGATGGAGGGCGATAGTTACAATATAACAGCCGGGCTATCGGACGAAGATGAAGCTTTTTATAAGATCGGCGGGGTTTTAGTGAGCCTCATCAACGCATAAGGCGGAAAAGCTCATGTGAAACAACACCATGTTCCACGTGGAACACGACCCGCTGTCTGCACCAACAAAAACGCCCTGGCAAGTCAGGGCGCTTATGGAACATTGTGAATCAGGTTCTCGGTTTTACCGTTCCGCATTGCTGGCCCAGCCAAACAGCTCGGGTGTCCATGCTGCCGTTCTGCTGCTGCCCTGTAGCGTTGAAGGAGCCAATGACGTGGGTATTGAACTCACGGTCACTCAGGAACTGTGCAGTGCCGGTGCCCTGAGCGCGAGGGCAGCTGAACTTGAATTTCCAGGTAGCGCCGGTACGTTCGGTGATCTGCTGGGTGCAGCCCGACTTCGGATCGGTCAGCGGGATCTGCTCATTCTTGACCTGCTCTTGGGTCAGGCAAATACGTACGCCCTTACCACCCAGAGTAACGCCTTGTTTTTCCAGCATTTGCTCCATGGCCGCGCGCTGCTGCGGCGCCATCATTTGCAGCTGGGACAGCATCACCTGCAGGTCCGGCATCTGCTGACCGTCGACCTGCATGTTGCTAGAACTCAACTCCCACAGCCCCGGCTGCAATACCTGCGCCTGGGCGAAGGGGGCAGTCAGACAAACCATCAACGCCAGTACGCGCTTTTTCATGAATCGGGTTCCTTTATTACTCTTGGGCATCTTGATGCGGCCTGCTTGCAAGCCACTGAACGATGACGGTTAGACGGCAGATCGGGTAGCCAGTTGCACCCGCAATAAAATAGCGACAATCCTGGTGCAGTGTGGTCTGTTAGACACCAATAAGCTTCTAGCACAAGGTTGCGCATGGATTACCACAGCCCGTATTTCTTTGGCTATTTGCTGGGTTTCACTCACCTGCTGGGCATTGTCGCAGCAATCCACGCCTTACTCACCGTACGTACTGCTCAGGGCTCTATTGCCTGGGCGATGCCCCTCATTTTCATCCCTTATGTCGCCCTCCTCCCGTACCTTGTTTTCGGGCGGAGTACGTTCGATGCCTACATCAAAGCACGGCGTCAGGCGAACACCGAGATGCGCACAGCGATCGCCGACTTCAACTGGAAGCCATGGATTGAAGAGGCGGTGGCCGCGCGGCGCTCGGACGCTTATCGCTCGCTGCGCGCGATGCCAAAACTGGGCCGCATGCCGTGTCTGGCGAACAACGAAGTGAAGCTGTTGATCAACGGGGATGAAACATTCGGTGCGATTTTCGAGGCCATCAAAAGCGCCCGGGAAGTGGTGTTCGTGCAGTTTTTCATCATCCATGACGATGATCTCGGTCGCCGACTGCAAGGGCTGTTGCTGGAAAAAGCCGCTGAAGGCGTAGCGATTCATGTGCTCTACGACCGCATCGGCAGCCATGCGTTACCGGCGCGCTACATCGACAAACTGCGTGCCGGTGGCGTTCAGATCAAGGCCTTTGCCACACGGGGCGGCTGGCTGACGCGCTTCCAGATCAACTTCCGTAACCACCGCAAGATCGTCGTGGTGGATGGCATCAAAGGCTTCGTTGGCGGGCACAACGTGGGCGATGAGTACCTCGGCCTCAAGCCGCCGCTGGCGCCATGGCGCGACACTCACGTTAGCGTTGTCGGACCTGTCGTGGCGTGCTTGCAGGAATCGTTCGCCGAGGACTGGTTCTGGGCGACTCGTGAAATCCCCCCGCTGATCCTGCCCGACAGCTACCCGGAAGACGGCGTACTGTGCCAGTTACTTGCCAGCGGCCCGGCCGATGCGCAGGAAACCTGCTCGCTGTTCTTCGTCGAAGCCATTCATGCGGCGACCGAACGGGTGTGGATCACCACACCCTATTTCATTCCCGACGAAGCCGTGTCGGCGGCGCTGAGATTGGCGGTCCTGCGCGGCGTGGATGTGCGCCTGCTGCTGCCGTCGCGTCCAGATCACTACACGGTCTATGCCGCCTCCAGCTTGTTTGCGTTTGAAGCCGTCCGCGCAGGCGTTCGCATCTTTCGCTACAAACCCGGCTTCCTGCACCAGAAAGTGGTGCTGGTGGATAACGCGATCTCGGCGATCGGCAGCGCCAACCTGGACAATCGTTCGTTCCGGCTCAACTTCGAACTCATGCTCTTGACCGTGGATGAGGATTTCGCACGCGAGGTCGAAACCATGTTGATCGACGACTTCGCCCTCTCCCACGAAATCTCCAGTGAAGAGAGCAAAGAGACCCATCACCTTCAGCAGTTGGGAATGCGCATTGCCAGGCTGATTTCGCCGATTCTGTAGATGTGATTGAGCAGTACGCCAAGTGTGGGAGTGAGCTTGCTCACGAAGACGGTATTTCAACCACCGATGATTCGATGGATGTACCGACGTCTTCGCGAGCAAGCTCGCTCCCACAAGTTTTAGCAACTACGCGTAGATATCGTCCCTGGTCAGCGGCAAATTATGGCTGCCATCCGCATGCGGCTTGACCGCGAGAACCTGGTGCAGATTGATCCAGCCCTTGGAAAACGCATACGCACAACCAGCCAGGTACAACCGGAAGATCCTCAGTGCCTGCTCCGGCACCATCGCAGCGGCGAGGTCGAGCTTCTCCTCCAGACGGGCGCTCCAGTGCTCCAGCGTCCTGGCGTAGTGCAGGCGCAGGCTTTCTACATCGACCACCTCCAGCCCGGCCTCGCTGATGAATCCGGTGATCATCGACAGGTGCGGCAGCTCACCATTGGGAAACACATAGCGATCAATAAAATCTCCCGCGCCGCGCCCGACAGGTCGCCCGTCGGTGTGCTTGGCGGTGATGCCGTGGTTCATCACCAGACCGCCCTCCTTCACCGCACCGAACAAACACTTTGCGTACAGCTCGAGATTGGCGTGGCCGACATGCTCGAACATGCCGACGCTGACGACCTTGTCGAAGCGGCCGTCCCTGGGCAGATCCCGGTAGTCGAGCAGCTGCAGTTCGACACGGTCCTGCAGACCGTCCGCGCGCACCCGCTCCTGGGCAAGCGCCAGTTGCTCACGGCTTAACGTGATGCCGAACACCCGGACGCCGTACTCACTCGCGGCAAAGCGGGAAAGCCCTCCCCAGCCACAACCCACGTCGAGAAGGTACTCCCCCGGTTTGAGGCGCAGCTTGCGGCACAGGTGATGAAACTTGTTCTGTTGCGCCTGATCGAGCGTCTCGTTGCCGGTCTTGAAGTAGGCGCAGGAGTAGACCATCTCCCGGTCCAGCCACAAGCGGTAGAAGTCGTTGGAGAGGTCGTAGTGGTAGGAAATCGACGCGGCGTCGGTGGCCTTGTCGTGCTCGGTGCGCACCGGGAGATGGTCATCGCCCTCGTCTACCAGCGCTTTGGTCAGCTCGTCGCACACCCGGACCACTTCGCTGATTGACCCTTCCAGCTCAAGCCGGCCTTCAACGAAAGCGCTGCCCAGAAGGCCCAAACTCGGGTGGGTGAAATCGGAAACGAGGGACGGGTCTTTAACCACGATCGTGACGCGGGGATCATTTCCCAAGTCGAGCTCGTTGCCGTCCCAGAGCTTGAGACGCAGCGGCAAATGAAGGTTCTGTAACGCCGGTGGAAGTTGCGCGAGCATATGAAATCCCCCTGATCCAGCTACATGGAAAAGGGTAGTCCATAACCGGCTCCAGACCAGGAGCCGTCAGGCGATCGGCTTGTTTGAACGACGACGAATCTACAACGGGTACAACCTCGTGCCCCAGAATTCGAGCCAATGTGACGCCTGCAAATGGAGCACCCCGAACGAGAATGAACTTAATTTGTAACAGAGTTCTTCAAAGCTCAAGCGAATTTTAATACTTAGGGGAGCCCTCTAACCCGGCGCTTTCGATGCAGGCGCCGGGGAATATGGCTTAGGAAGGATTGTGAAACTTCGCGATGGGCTCGTGGAAACGCAGCAGTCGCCCAGCATTACCCAGCACTAGCAGCGTGCTGAGGTTATGCAAAACCGCCGCGATCATGGCGCCTGCGGCACCCAGCACACCGAAAGCCGCCATGGCGACAATGGCCAGCGTCCAGCCCAGTCCAATGATCACGTTCACTTGCAGGGTGTGGCGACACTGACGGCTCAGCCGCACACAGGTGCCCAGCCGGCGCAGGTCACTGCCGATCAACACGATGTCGGCGGAGGCCAGCGCGATATCCGCACCGCCCGCGCCCATCGCCACCCCAACCACCCCGGCCTTGAGCGCCAGAGAGTCGTTGATGCCATCGCCGACGACCATCGGGCGAAAGCCTTTTTTGATTTCGCTCAGCACCCGATTCAGCTTGTCCTCGGGCAACGCCTGAGCGTGGATATCACTGATGCCGACCTCCTGACCGAGGCTGTCGGCGACACTCTGGCGATCCCCCGTCAGCAGTAACTGCCGACCCATGCCCAGTTCGCGCAGTTCACTGAGCGCCTGACGCGCCTCGGGCTTGAGGCTGTCGGCCAGCAGCAGCCAGGCCAGGAAGTGGCCATTGACCGCGAGCCCGGCAATCGGGCCATCGTGATCGGGGATCGGCGAGGTCGCGATGCCCATCTGCGCGAACAGCTCAGGCCGCCCCAACGCGGCTTCACCCCGCGCGGTCTGCGCAACCACGCCCAGCCCCTGGCGCTCTCGAATGTCGTCCAGTGGGAGCAGATGATCCTTGTCCACCAACGTGGCCAGCGCGCGACTGACCGGGTGGCTGCTCGCCGAGCCCAGGCTTGCCGCCAGCTCAATGACGTCGTCGCCCGCGCCCTCCTCGGCTTGAACCGATTGCAGACGCAAACTGCCGTAGGTCAGCGTGCCGGTCTTGTCGACGACCAGTGAAGTGAGGTCGGCCAGTTCTTCAAGGAAAGCCGAACTGCGGATCAAAATGCCGTGACGCGCGGCGACTGCAATACCGGCGATGGCTGTCGCCGGCGCTGACAGCACCAGCGCGCAAGGGCAGGCAGCGACCAATACCGCCAGCATGGCCTGGGCGTTATTGGTGATGAACCAGGTCACGGCCGCAATCAGCAGCACCAGCACCATGTAGCTGCCCGCGTACTTTTCCAACAGGCGAGTGATGGGCGGTTTGGAGCGTTCGGCACTTTGCATGAGTGCGATGACCTTGCCCAGGGTCGACTCGTTGCCAATGCGCGTCACTTCAATGCGCAGCAGCCCGTCGAGGTTGATCGCACCGCCGAAGACTTTCATGCCGGCGCGCGCTTCGAGCGGAACCGACTCTCCGGTGATGGGCGCCGTATCGAGGCTGGCCTGCCCCGAGACCACCAAGCCGTCGGCCGGGACACGGTCACCGGCGCGCACTTCGACGCGATCACCGGCCACCAGCGTACCGTTGTCGACTTCGCGAATGGAGCCATCCTTATCGATCAGCCGGGCGTGGCTGCGGGTCAGACGGCCCAATGCCTGAATGGCTTCCTGGGAGCCGATCACGCTGCGCTCTTCCAGCACGTGGCCGAAAATCATGATGATCGGCAGCAACGCGGCGGTCATCAAATCGCCCGTCGCCCACGCGCCCAGCATGGCCAGTGCGATCAATTGGTCAGTAATGCCGTGCAGGCTTGGGTACCGCAAGCTGTGCCAGCCGGCGCTGACCACCGGGATGGCGACCAACAGCGAGGCGGCGCCCAACAGCAACTGGCTGACGCCGACTTGCTCGGGCGAGAAAAATCGCCACACCAGCCCCAGCGCGAGCAGGCCGAGGGCAAGCATCGCCAGCGTCAACTGTCGGGCTGCGCTTCGCTGTTCACGGCTGGTGAGCATGCTGCCGGGCGCGTCGGGCTCGGCATGCGGGTGAGCAGGGTCGTGGGAATGGTTGTGTACGGCTTCGCCACTCATTTGTCAGCTCCCTGAATGATCAGGCGGGAATCGTCGCGGGGGTCGACCGTGGTCACTGAACCCGCCTGTTTCAGGATGGCCGGCACCCGCTCGCGGTAGATCCGCAATAGCAACCCGGGATCGCTCTTGTTTTGGATCGACATCGCCAGGCCGGTCACTGCTGCGGTGTCGGTCTGCGCCTTGGCCAGCCGTTCAGACGCTTGGGCATGGGCGACCTGCAGCGTGCGGTCGGCCTGCTGATTGGCGGTCTGGTTGAGTTTCTCTGCGTCCGTGCGCGCGTTCGCCACGGCCTGATCGGCTTGCTGGCTGGCAGTCAGCACCGCGTTGAACGCATTCACCGCCGCAGCCGGCAGACTGGACTGCACGTCGACACGCACGACTTCAACGCCCAGACCCACGCCAGTGGCCGTCAGCTCGCCAAGCCGCGTATTGATGCCCTGCACCAGATCGCCGCGCAGGCGTTCGCGACGCTCGGCAGACTGGCTGTCAGAGCCCACCAGCTCGGGACGCGCCACCAGAATGGTGTCCAGATCCCGCGCCGCCGTGAGGCTGACGGCGCTGCGATTGACCAGACGGTCCAGTGCCGGCAGCACGTGTTCGCCTTGGAGCACGAACTCCCGTGGGTCCGTCACTTTGTAGTACGCCGTCACGTCGAGTTGTACGACACCGGCGTCGCCCGTAAGCAGATAACCCGAACCTGCCAGTGCGTCGCTCATCGGCGTCGCAAAACTGGTGATCTTGTCGGCCGCCAACGCAGTGGGTGAACGCATCAATGTTTCGACATGGCGCTCAATCACGCGGTCAGCAGAAGGCAACAGCACCACTTGCTCAAACGGCTGCGGCCAGGCCAGCAGCAAACCGGCGTTCTGCACGCGATCCATCTCACCGAAGCGAAACACCACGGCGCGGTTCTGTGGGTCGATTTCCCGCACATTGGAGACAGCCCAGCCGAGCGCTGCCAGCAGGGTCACGACATACAGCCCCAAAAACGCCAGCCGGCTGGCCTGCAGCCATGGACTGTTCACCACCGGCCGCTCGATGTGCGCCGTGTCTTGCTCGGTCATGGCTGCGTTCCAACCTTGCCATCCAAGGTCGGCGGGCCGTCCACGAGGACACGGAACGGCGCGGCATCGGTGCGCAGAATCAGTTTGGTGCTCGGCCCCACCACGGTGCCGAGGGTGTCCAGCGAGCGCAGCAAGTTGTACAGCTGCGGTGAACCGGCGTAGGCGCGACCGTAAATCTGCGCCGCTTCAACGCGGGATTGCGCTTCGATGTCGGCGGCTTTCACAGTGGCGTCGGCCTCGACAATCCGCGCGTCGCGTTCGGCGGCAGAGCGGATCTGCGCCGCCTCGCGTTTGCCGATGGCGGTGCGCTCGGTGGCGATGGTCTCGCGCTCGGCGCGCATGCGGTCGACCGTCGCGTTGAGGGTTACCGACGGCAACGTAAGACGTTCAACACCCACTTGCAGGACGCGAACCCCGTAGGTGGTCAGCAGTTGCTTATCGATCTGCTGACGCAGCTGGTTTTCGAAATCAGCGATGCGCACCTGATGGGCGTCAGTGTTGATCAGGCTCGACAGATCAAAACTCGCGGCGGTGGTTTCCAGTGCCGAGCCGACGAAGGTGCGGATCTGCCGGGCCGCTTCGTCCGGCTGGTTTTGCACGGCGCGCATGAAGCGCTTCACGTTGTCCGGATCGCCCTGCACCTGCCAGGCCACGTACGCCTGAACGATGATGCGCAGGCCGTCACGGGTGCCGACGTCCTGCAAGCCGCTTGAGGTGGTGCGCAAACGCAGGTCGACGGGGATCGCCGCTTCGAATGGCGCCGGCCAGCGCCAGCTCAGGCCGGGATCGAGCAGCACCCGCGCCGGATTGCCGAAGCGCGTGATGACCGTCGCCTCCCCGGAGCGCACCTGCACCAGACTCGCCGCCGCGACCGCGAAGGCAATCAGCACCGCTGCCAACGCAGCACGACGCCACGGAAAGACAGCAGGGCCGGAGGCTTCGCCATGGTGATGACCGTGATGGTGGCCGCCATGACCATGGCCTGCGTGGTCGTGACCGGAATGGTCGTGGTGATCGTGGGAATGAAACAGACTCAAGAGACGACTCCTTATTCAGCCGAGGGCTGTTCAGCTGACGGGGTCGACGCTGCGGGGTCGACCGGGAGGGTAAAGGAACGCAGATCGATGGTCGGCGCGCTGGTGCCACCGAGCCGATGATCCAGTACCAGCAATTTGGCGTGGGTCAGGCCCTGGGTCAGCTGACTGAAGTACTGCTCCAGCAGGAACGCCTGGCCCGCTTTGGCGTAGCCCTGTCGTTCGGCGCTGAAACGCAAGTCCGCACCTTGCGCCGTCGCCATGACTTCCCGCGAACTCGCGGCCGCCTGGTCATGGGCCATGCTGGCGTGCAATTGCGCCACATTGGCCTGATCGGCCGCCGCGCCACGCTCCCGGGCAATGAGTGCCTGGGCGCTGATCTGTGCGGCCTGGACCGCGTGATAGGCATTGGCTGCGCCGGCCGGTGGATGAATCGACTCGACCACGGTCGCGAGAATTTCCACGCCGCTGTCGAGTTTTTTCAGGTCCCGCTGTACCGCATCGCCGATGTCAGCCGCCAGATCATTGCGCTGCTCACCGAGCAATTCGTCGAGGGTGCGCGAGGCGAAATCGTGCACCAGCACGCGGCTGGCGGTGCTGCGAATCAGACTGGGGATGTCGGCGCTGTTGTACGTTGCGGCCAGTGCGGCCTCGTCCGTCAAACCGATGCGATACACAAAGCGTACGTCCATGTTGACGATCTGGAAGCTCTGCTTGGCACCGGAGCCGCTGGCGATCACTTGCGACTTGTCATTGATGTGCGTGGCGTCCCATAACCGGTTGGCAATGGCAGGCGGCGGGCCTTCGGCAGGGTCAAGGGTCAGCTCTGCGCCCGCCCCCTCCGCGACGCTGGTCGCCAGCTCGTGGACCACACCGTTTTCCACCGCCAGTACTGTTCCGAACGGCCAGGGCAAACCGGCATGCAGACCGGGCTCCAGGACTTCAACCGGTTTGCCAAACCGCTCGTAAACGCCACGGCCCTGCATGGGAATTTCGTGAACACCGCTCAGCAACCAGCCCAAACCGACGATGACCGCCATCACCGGCAGAAAGGCGCGGCGCATGTAGGTAAACGCCCAGATCTGCCGCAGGTCGATGCCGAAACGGTTGTGCAATTCGTTTTGCAGCGCCAGCAGTGGGCGTGGTGGCCAGCGCAACAGACCGGCGACGAAGCTGCTGACGATCAAGCGCGGCTCTAGACGCTCATTGCGCGGGCTGAAGACGGACAAGAACGCGCGGATCAGTAACTCGATGGCGACCAGCCCAGGCAACAGGCCAATCAACACCGCAAGCCGGGCCGGCCATACGCGATCAACGGAGGAGAAAAACAGGCAGAACGACGTGACCAACAGCGTACCGATGGCGACCTTGGTGATCTGCGCCAACTGCTCGGCTTCTGGCCAACCTGCCTCGGACTCATTGCTGAATTGCCGCTCCAGCACCAACAGCGCAAACCCGATCAACAGCAGCAGGCCGCCGACCACGTTGCCGACAAGGCCGACATTGCTGCCTGCCAAAGCAAGGTTCCAGATCAGACCAATACTGATCAGCGACAGCAACGCCCAGCCCGCCAGCCAGAACACCGGCAATCCAACCTGGCCGACCATTGAGGTGCCGGCGCCGCTGATGCGGCCGAGCACGCGGTCGTACCAGCCCTGCTCTTCGGTGTGAAGCAGCGCTTCATCGCCAGAAGCCGCTGCGGAAGGGGGTGCGATGACGTCGGCGCGCCACTGGCTGACCACTTGCGCCGACTGCAATGCCGCCGCCAGCACGAGCAGGCTCGTGGCGCTGTTGGTCAGCACCGCCGTCCACAGCGAGTTGGGAGAAAAGAGGTCAACAAAAAGCGACACCACCAGGCCGATGACGCCCACCGCTCCTGTCAGATACGTCAGCCGTAAAAGACGCCGCGATTGCACAGCCGCTCGCTGAAACCGTGGCAGGCTTGACGGTGCAGCGCCCTCATCATCCAGATCAACCCGCATTGAAACTCCAAAGCCCGTTTAACGCTGTAATCATCACCCCTCCCGCCCGCTCGCAGGCGTTGCGTGGCACTGCTTACAGCCACGCTGACACAGGGCGTTACGATATAACAGAAGTCGTGAAATTTTCGTCTGATTATTCATTTGCGCAGCCCTGAATGCGGGGTCAGACAGCCAGCAGACAGGTGAACATTCACTGCAGTCGCATTGGCTCACATCCCCGACCAAACCGAGGGCGCCTTCCCCGCTAAGCCGGTCCTGCGAGATGCGCGAGGAATAGCGCCGGGTCCACGCACTTGACTTTGAAGTACACGGGGAGAAATATTACAGCCATCATTTAAGCCGTCCAGGTGATGTGCGACATTTGTCCAGACACGGCTACGCTTCCCTCCATTGCTGGATTCCTCGAGGAGTACGTTCATGAGTCACTACGACATTGTCATCATCGGCGGCGGCCCCGGCGGCTACAACGCGGCGATCCATGCGGGCCAGAAAGGCCTGAAAGTGGCGTGCATCGAAGGCCGTGAAACGCTGGGCGGCACATGCCTGAACGTAGGATGCATTCCTTCCAAATCGTTGCTCCACGCCTCGGAGCTGTATGAGGCGGCGACGGGCGAGGAATTCAAGAAGCTCGGCATCGAGGTCACGCCGACACTGAACCTGACCCGGATGATGGCGCAAAAGGCTGAAAGCGTGACAGGCCTGACCAAGGGCATCGAGTTTCTGTTTCGCAAGTACAAGGCTGAGTGGATCAAGGGTTGGGGCCGCCTCGCCGGGCCCGGCAAGGTCATCGTCACCGATGCTGCAGGTGTCGAAACCGAGCTGACCGCCAAGGACATCATCATTGCCACCGGCTCCGAGCCGACGCCCCTGCCAGGCGTGACCATCGACAACAAACGTATTCTCGATTCCACCGGCGCGCTGTCGTTGAGCGAAGTGCCCAGGCATCTGGTGGTGATTGGCGCGGGGGTCATCGGTCTCGAGCTGGGCTCGGTCTGGCGGCGGTTGGGGGCGAAGGTGACGGTGGTCGAATTTCTCGACCATGTCGCCCACGGCACCGACCTTGAGGCGGGCAAGACGCTGCATCGCTCACTGTCGCGTCAGGGGATGGCGTTCAAACTCGGCTCGAAGGTCACCTCTGCCGTCGCCGCGGAAACCGGCGTCACCCTGACCGTGGAACCCGCCGCCGGAGGCGAAGCCGAACAGATCGAAGCGGACTACGTGCTGGTGTCCATCGGCCGTCGCCCGGTGACGAAAGGACTGAGCCTGGAAACCGTCGGGCTGGAAGTAGACAAGCGCGGCGTCCTGCCCAACACGGGGCATCGCACGGCGGTGGAGGGCATCTGGGTGATTGGCGACGTCACGTCCGGCGCGATGCTTGCGCACAAGGCGGAGGACGAAGCCGGCGTGTGTGTCGAGCGCATTGTTGGCAAGAAGGGTGAGCTGAATTACAACCTGATCCCCAATGTCATCTACACCCAGCCCGAACTGGGCAGCGTCGGCAAGACGGAAGAGCAACTGAAGGAGGAAGGTCGCGCTTACAAAGTCGGCAAATTCCCGTTCAGCGCCAACAGCCGCGCCAGGGTCAATCACGAAACGGACGGCTTCGCGAAAGTGCTGGCGGATGAGCGCACTGACGAGATTCTTGGCGTACACCTCGTCGGCCCAAGCGTCAGCGAGATGATCGCCGAGTACTGCGTGGCGATGGAGTTCGCGGCCTCTGCTGAAGACATCGCCCTGACCTGCCACCCCCATCCGACAAGGTCCGAGGCGCTGCGCCAAGCGGCAATGGCCGTAGGGGGACATACCACGCAGGCTTGAAGTGCGCGGCCAAAATCGGCCGCGCGAGCAAGACGCTGAAGCAAAACAAGTTGTGCCCTGAAACGATTTTTTTCCCCGTTGCGCGAACAAGATGCCGAGATTGTTATCTGTTTGTTGGTAATTTGCGTTCAGCAAGGATTGGGAAAGCGCACTTTTTTGTGCAGGAAGGCACAGCATCTTCAGAGGCTTCACCATATGAATCGCAGGAATCTCTTGAAAGCGTCCATGGCGCTGGCAGCCTATAGCGCGCTGCCCGCCTCAGGTCTTTATGCGGCACGCGCGCTGGCTGCGGCGGCCGATGGCGACATCGAACACTTTGACTTCAAGACCTTGCAGGACAACGCCAAACAGATGGCCGGCAAGCCTTACGTCAGCACCAAGCAGAACCTGCCGCCTACCCTGGCGAACATGACGCCTCAGCAGTTCAATGCGATCAAGTACGACGCCGGTCACTCACTGTGGAACGACGTGAAAGGCCAGCTGGACGTGCATTTCTTCCACGTCGGCGCAGGGTTCAAGACGCCGGTGCGCATGTACAGCGTCGACCCGGCGACCCAGCAGGCGCGTGAAGTGCATTTCCGCCCTGAGCTGTTCAACTACGAAGCCAGTCGCATCGACCAGAGTCAGCTCAAGGGCGACCTGGGCTTTGCCGGGTTCAAGCTGTTCAAAGCCCCCGAGATCGCCATCAACGACGTTCTGTCATTCCTGGGCGCCAGTTACTTCCGCGCCATCGACAGCAACAAGCAATACGGTCTTTCCGCCCGGGGTCTGGCGATCGACACCTACGCCCATCGCCCCGAAGAATTCCCTGACTTCACGCAATTCTGGTTCGAGAAACCGACCAAAGACGCCACGCGCTTTGTGGTCTACGCGCTGCTGGACTCTCCCAGCGCGACGGGCGCGTACCGCTTCGACATCGATTGCCAGGCCGACCGCGTGGTGATGGACATCGATGCGCACATCAATGCCCGAGCCGACATCGAGCAGTTGGGCATTGCGACCATGACCAGCATGTTCAGCTGCGGCACACACGAGCGCCGCATGTGCGACACCCTTCACCCGGAGATCCACGACTCCGACCGGCTGGCGATGTGGCGCGGCAATGGCGAATGGATCTGCCGCCCACTCAATAATCCGGCCAAGATCCAGTTCAACGCCTTCGCCGACAAAGACCCGAAAGGCTTTGGCCTGGTGCAGACCGACCATGACTTCAAGACCTACCAGGACACCGTGGACTGGTACCACCGCAGGCCGAGCCTGTGGGTCGAACCGACGACGGCCTGGGGCGAGGGCTCAATCGATTTGCTGGAACTGCCGACCACGGGTGAGACCCTGGATAACATCGTCGCGTTCTGGAACCCGAAAGTGCCGGTCAAGGCAGGCATGTCGATGAATTATGGCTACAAGCTTTACTGGAGCCCGCTGCCTCCGGTCAGCACACCACTGGCTCAAGTGCACGCGACGCGTTCAGGCATGGGCGGGTTCATCGAAGGCTGGGCGCCGGGCGAACACTACCCGGAAGTCTGGGCGCGGCGCTTTGCCGTGGACTTCAACGGCGGCGGGCTGGACCGACTGCCGGAAGGTTCGGGCATCGAGCCGGTGGTCACCGTGTCCCACGGCAAAATCCAGGATTTCAATGTGCTGGTACTGCCCGACATCAAGGGTTTCCGCGTGACGTTCGACTGGTACCCGACCAGCGACTCCGTGGAGCCGGTGGAGATGCGCATGTTCATCAAAACCGGTGACCGCACGCTGAGTGAAACCTGGCTGTATCAGTATTTCCCTCCCGCACCGGACAAGCGCCGCTACACCTGAGTGTGATCAGCTAATGGCGTAGCGGCATTCAGCTTGCTCGCGAGACGGCGTATTCGCCGCTGAATATTCAGCGGTGAATGCGTCGCACTTGTAACGAAAATGAGTCATAGAAAGCCGTCGCCATACCGGGATTTCTTCTCTTTTTAACAGCGTCAATTTTCTATCCGCTATAAGAATCAATGACTTACGATTTATGATATTTAGCCACCACTAAATATGTCCGTAAATTTGACTAATTGATTGACAGCCCCCCGATCTGCGGCTGATATATCCCTGTCGTGCCGTTTGCGAGGGGACCGAAACGCCCTTCTCCTCCCCCGCTGCGACTCCCAAAAATCATCGCGATTGCATGCCATCGACGGCCATTGCCGCTCCTCTGGGCAGTAGCTTTTCCGCCCGGCGGCCTGCTCGCACGCTGACGCTTATCACACGTACAAATGCTCCCGAGGGGCTGCACATGATGTCGACTTCCCCCGCTTACGTTGAAAAACCTTCTTTGCTGTCATTCGATAAATCCACGGCGATCGCGCTGGTTGCGATCAGCCTGATGCTGGTCGAGACCTTCAACGGGGCTCTGCGTTTCTATCTGGATCAGGCAGGCATTTCCGTATTGCTCTATGCCCCGAAGGTCGCGTGTCTGCTGTTCTTCGCACTGGAGCTGCGCAGCTTCAAAGCCGGGCCGGGGGTCTGGCTGAGCCTGCTGGTGCTGTTGCTGTCGGCGGGATGGGCAGCGCTGAATGGCGCCCAGGCCGGGAACTTCGCATTTGCGCTGTACGGGATCAGCCCGCTGCTGTTCGGGATCGCCTGCGGTGACCAGATCATCCGCCACAAGCGCCTGTTCATGTGGGCGATTGCCTTGTGCCTGCTGGCTTCGCTGGGCGGGATTGCCCTCGACCGGTACGTCAGTCTGCCGTGGAAGGGCTACAGCTACACCGTCGGCGGCACCGAGCTGAGCGCCAACACCGCATGGACCTCCGAAGACATGGACCGCCCGGCTGGATTCGCGCGAATCTCCAGCTCACTGGCCATCATCATCTCGGTTCTCAGCCTGTACCTGATGGCGACCCTGCGCTCGAAGTTGCTCGGGTTGGCAGTCTGCGTGATCGGCCTCGCCGGCGTGATATTGACCACCAGCAAGGCGCCAGCGTTGGCGTTCATTGGCGGTACCGGCCTGCTGCTGATGTTGCGGTTTCGCTGGACAGCACGGGCGACCATCGTTGTCGCGGTCGTACTCGGCATGTCGCTGCCCTTCGTGGCGATGATGACCGACTTCGATGCCAACAAAATTTCGGCCACCAGTTCGCTGGCATCTATCTATGACCGGTTGATCAACACTTGGCCCAACGTGATTCGGACGCTGATGGACGATGATCGAACGCTCACCGGTGTTGGCTTCGGGCTGGTTGGCAGTGCCGTGGCCGCCTTCCCGGTGCCCGGCGCCGACATCTTCATGGTTACCGACAGCACCGTGGTTTACCTGTGGGCGACGTTTGGGCTGGTCGGGCTGTTTCTCTACGCCCTGCACCTCCCGTTGTTTTTCATCCTGGCCGACAGCGTCAGCCGTTACGGCCAGGCGTTGCTGGTGACGGGTTTTTGCATCTGCATTGTCAGCTGGACGACCGATACGCTGGAAGTTACCCTCGCCAACATGTTCCTGGGCATGGCAATCGGCCATGCGCTGGCCATGAAATCGCGGGTTAGACAACCGGCCCCAAAGTCCCATGAGTTGCCCACGTGGAATGGCCTGCCGGGCCTGAGTTGACTGAGGCACTCCTATGAGCTTTCGCAGCATCGGCCTGAGCGGCCTGGCACTGATGGCCGCCCTGTGCGCTGCCAATGTCGCCACGGCCGAGCCTTTTATCGTAGGCGTTGCCACCCATTCGATGAATAACACCGGGCAACCGCTGCGCAGTCTTCAGATGGCGAAAGCGGCTGGCGTCACGTCCATTCGCGATGACGCCTTCTGGTCTACGGCCGAACCTGTACGGGGTCAGATGCAGATCATTGCGCCGTGGCGCGCATGGCTGAGCACTGCCAAGGGGCTGAATCTTGCCCCGATGGTCATTCTCGGCTACGGCAGCTCGTATCAGGGCGGCGCCAAGCCCCGCAAGCCTGAGGTCAAGATTCCGTACCTGAAATACGTGGACTACCTCACTCGCCAGTTGGGCAATCCGGTCAGGTTCTATGAGGTCTGGAACGAGTGGGACCTGGACGGCCCGGCCGATCCGCGCTTGAGCAATGACTACGTGACGCTGGTCAGGGACGCGGCA
This sequence comes from Pseudomonas sp. W5-36, assembly GCF_046540455.1. Taxonomy (NCBI): domain Bacteria; kingdom Pseudomonadati; phylum Pseudomonadota; class Gammaproteobacteria; order Pseudomonadales; family Pseudomonadaceae; genus Pseudomonas; species Pseudomonas sp. W5-36. The sequence continues at coordinate 541,818 of NZ_JAXCIQ010000002.1, forward strand.
CCGATCATTCGCAAGAATAACCCCCAGGCGCTCGTACTCGCCGGTGCCGTAACGAGCATGGGCATCAAGAGTGGGTTCGTTGACCGCATCCTGGCTGCAGGGGTGATGAAGTACGCCGATGGCCTCTCGCTGCACCCATATGTGCACTGCGAAGGCAGCTACCGCAACACGCCGGAGAGCTGGGTCGGCTGGATGCGAGATCTGGACCGTCGAATCAGCGCCAAGGTCGGCAGGCCGGTGCCGCTGTATCTGACCGAGATGAGCTGGCCGAGCCACAATGGCAATTGCGGCGTCAGCGCCGAGCGCCAGTCTGCGTACCTGGCGCGTGCGTACTTCCTCATTCGCACGCTGCCGAACGTCAAAGGCATGTGGTGGTATGACCTGATCAACGATGGCACCAACCGCACCGAGCAGGAGCACAACTTCGGCCTGCTTGATGCCGATCTTCGCGCTAAACCGGCTTATTCGGTGCTCAAGGCCATCAGCCCTTATCTGCCTGATTTCAACTACGAGCCGGCAAACAGCCTCCAGTCCGACGGCGTCTTCCAACTGGCATTCAGCAATGGCCGCGAGCGGATTATGGTGGCGTGGGTCAGCGGTCGCGAACACGAAGTCAGCATCAGCGCCGCGGCCATGAAAAATAAACCGGTGCGCATCCTCGATACGCAAACGCCGGATAAAGGCATGACCGACTCCGCGCAGCAGTGGGTGTGCGATGCCCAGCGTTGCTCGGCCCGACTGACGCTGACGGAGTTTCCGAAAGTCATTCGCCTAAGTCCAGACGCCTGACGACCGCACCTGTGCAAACCCGCCTGACCTGTCAGCGCGGGTTTTTTTATGTGCTGCAGATCCAGATAGTGGCAATACGACATTTACTGGACATGTCTTACTGCTATTTTACGACCTTGGGCAGACACACTGCCGGAGGAACGTATGGGGCTTCGAGGAAGATTCATCGTTGGCGGGTTGCTTGGGCTGCTCATGCTGCCAGCAGTGGCTGAACCGTACGTCGCGGGCGGAGCTCAGTCGAAGCCGTATGCCTATGAAGACAAGGACGGTCACCTGGAAGGGATCTCCATCGACATCGCGCGGCGCGTGATGAAACTGGCAAACATTGACGTTACCTTCGTGATCTACCCGGTCAACCGCCTGCAGGCGATGCTGCGCAAGGGCGAGATCGATATCAACTTTGCCGACGCGCTGATCTGGAACAGCCCCGAGGAGCAACGTCGATACGTGTTCTCCAAGCCCTATTCCACGGTCAAAGAGCACCTGTACTTTCTGGCCAATCACCCTGCCCGCGGCCAGACCATCGCACAACTGGAGCACCTCACGATCGGCATGGTTCGGGGCTACAACTATCGGGCACTGGACCCGGCGATCGAGGAGCGCCGTTTGAGCCGGCTGGAAACATCGCAAGATGAAGCGCTGATCAAGTTGCTCCAGAGCAGGCGCGTGGATGCCATCGCCATGGTCGACGACATCTTTGATGAAGTAACTTCGGCCCATGACCTGGATCCCGGCCAGTTCGTCCAGGGCGCACGACTCAGCGAAGCGCCGCTGGTGTTCAAGCTCCAGCCGCAATACGCCTCGTGGTTGCCGCAGATCAACAGCGCGATCGACAGTCTGAACAAATCGGGCGAGCTGGAGCGGATTCGACGCAAGTATTTGCCTGGGGCGAAGGCGGCGAAGTGAAAGCAGCCCGATCAATGAGCCAGCAATTTTGTAACCGTGGAACAGTAGGCAGCGCGCATCCCAGGGCTCGAAAGTACAATGCCGACCTCAAAAAAAACCCCACCGTGAGGTGGGGTTCTTGTTACTTCGTCTGTCCTCGGGGGGAGGTGCATGCACCCGCGTATCCCGTGGCTAGTGAAAAAACTATATGGACATGGGTTTATTGAATCAAGGCCTCTTTTCACGGTTAGTCGCTGTTACTGCGAAGACGGCGCTCAAACTATTGCCCTGACTTCCACATTCAACCCCAACATCTCGCGGGCGGTTCGGTCGGCGTCGACGAAGGCCCGGGAGTAGCTGCCCGAGGACGGGACGTAGTGGTTGTAATAAGTAGAGCCTTCGACAAGAGGGCCGGTTATCCACAGATTGGGCTGTGCTTTGCCTTCGCTGTCGACCAGCACGCCCTCACCGTTCTCGCTCAGGCTGTGGATAATTCCGTTGCGTTCTAACGAGCGAAGGATCGTTGGCAGCGACGATACGTCACAGGGGGTACTGACGTGGGCCTTGATAATTCTGTTTAAGGGAACAGTCAGATTGCCAGCGAGAAGCACTGCGGTCCGTGCTCCGTCATCACTGTGGATAACTTGAGAATGTCGCACCCAGTGGACAACCCCCGCGTCGGCCAAGGCTAGCAGCTCCTGATGACGTTCCTTCTGCGGCCCGGCCACCATTCTATTGACATGGGGCGCATACTTTTCGAAGAAGACACTGCGTGAAATGCTGGTCAGCCCGCGGTTATCCACAACCCGACGCAGCTGCTCACGACAACTTCTCCACACTTCAATCGCGGCTTTGATAGGGCTTGCATCGAGCCCTAAACAGCTCTGCGCAATGTCGCTTTCAATAAATGCGCGCATGACCTGGGGATAATCCAATGCGTCAATGCTTGGCACATGGGGGTTATACACAGCCTCGTCTAGTGGCGGCGCTTGAAAACGTGATGCCATTTCAGCGGACACCGCTTCAAGCTGGCCTGAGTCATACGCTCGCGCAATTTCCGCCCTGATCCTTACTGCCGATTCGCTCTTTTGAGAGGCGATCATTCCGAAGTATTCCGCGACCATTTCAGCTTTGATCAACGGAAGGACCTGCTGCTCGAAATCCAGTCCGGCAGGGTTTTCCGTTCGCAGATCAGCGACAGCCGACAGTGTAAAAATCAGCGCCGCATTCGAAGTCCGATGGGGCACGATGTCCGGTCGTGTGCGGTACGGCAGACCGCTGCGCGAGAACAAATAGATACGCGGCTCTTGTCCACTGGGCTCGTAGTGCAAGCCTTCCGCCCGTTTGCTGAATTGGCCTCCGCGTCCGACCGTCAGACCGGCCACAACGTCCATGGCGGTCAAGCCTACTCCTTCGATGCCAACCGCTTCTGTGGATAACTCAACACCGCGCGAATCAGAGTGTCGGTCTGTGGGCAGCTCTCTATGCTCATCCCGCAACTGACGCGCATGTCCTACTGTGATCGCCAACCAATCCACAGAGCGCTCTGCCTCGGCTGTGGACAGAACAAACCGGCCCATATCTGTATGTTCAATGTTATCCACAGCGTGAGGATGGTGAATGACGCGCACGTTTGTCGGCAGACTGCGAATGACTTCCTTGTAAGTCCACGCCAGATATTCCCCCAGCCAGCTCCGTGGCAGGAACTCATTGGGCTGTACGCTGCGCGCTGCAGATTTAAAACGCAGGCACCATTCGTAGAAGTCGGGTCCTTGGCGTCCCACTTTTCCGTCCAGTGCGGCCGTGTCCGGAAACATCGAGATCTGCGAGGCAACGGTGTTGAGCATCAGGTATTCAGGTTGATCGACGGCATGTAAGCCCGGCCCCGGTGCCTGGGGGTCAAATACGTTTACTTCGATGCGCCGGGCCGTATTGACCGCCAGCGCACAGATACGCTCCAGCACCGTAAGGCCGCGTGAGCCACACCCGACGATACCGATGCTGATACCAGGCTTTTCCGCACCTGGGGATAACTTTTCGGCCGCCAGCGCTGCGCTCAGTTCCATCTCAGGGTTTCTCCGAAGAACGATTCAATAGCCACGCCACGGGAGTCAGCCAGCGCGGTGTCAACGATGAATTTGCTCAGCGCCAGGTCGAGTACGCCCAAGCCGAACGGCGAGAAAATCGAGGGCTTTGCGGGATCAAGCTCGACCTCGCCGCGGATGAGGCCAGCCAGCGTGCCGTTCATGAAAGCGCGTCCGCCGGTGAGTTGCTCAGCCAGGTGCGGCGACGTATTGGCCTTCATACAGTGCTCGATGTCGTCACAGAGGTTGTTCGCCTCCAGCAGCAACTGCGGCGCGATGTCCCGCAACGAAATGTTCAGCACGACCTGCCCGGCACGAAACGCCATTGGCGGTTTGACGTAGGGCTCGCCAGCCGTCGTAGCGAAGATCACCAGATTTGCCGCGAGCGCTTCCTCCAATGACCCGGTGCGGGCTGTGCATAAGTCGTTTTTTTCGATGAAGCCAGTCAGAGCATCCGCAGACGCTACGTCGAAATCATGCACAACGGCGTGGCCGATGTCCCACCCTTCGACGCAGAGCATTCGGGCGATGTTGCGGGCAATCACTCCGGCACCGATAAACCCTACGGACGCGGCCTTGCGTGACTGACCGTTGAGCCAGTAAGCGCCTGACACCGCCGACGCTGCCGTGCGCACCGCGCTGATTTGTGCCCCTTCCAGGCACGCATAGGGATAGCCGGTGTTAGGGTCGTTGAGGATGACCACGGCTGATGCCCTCGGTTTCTGCTGCGCGACGTTGCCGGGGAAGCTGGAGATCCACTTGATCCCGGCCACGGCGTCCTCTCCCTCCAGCGCCGCTGGCAGCGCGATGATCCGGTTGGCAGGTTGTTGAGGGAAACGCAGAAAGTAGCTGTCCGGGTTGAGCGTCTGGCCGTCATGGTGCTGCAGATACACCTGCTCGATGCGCCGCACCATGTCGTGGGCGTGGCTGTCGAGGATGTCTTTGATGACAGCGCCGGGGATCACATGGAAGTCAGACATTCAGCGCTTCTCCCTCGAAGGTGTGAACGTACTGCTTCAGATACCGAGTGATCGGCTGCGAACCCAGCGCGGTCAACTCTGCGCGCCCGAACTTCTGCATGACCCACTCATCGTTGTAGATGGTCTCCAGATAGCGCTCGCCGGCGTCCGGTGATATCGCCACGACAACGGCGTCTTTGGGAATTCCCAGCGAGGGTGCTGCCAGCCCGGCCACCACGGTCCCGGTAGAACCGCCCGCCAGCACGCCATTGGATTTCGCCAGCCAGCGACACATGGCGACGGTGGCGCGCTCATCCACCACTTGCTGCTTGTGCAGGTGGTGGGCGCGGAAGATCGGCGGCGTCTGGCTGGAGCCGAGTCCTGGAATGAAGCGCGGGCCGGTCGCCTGACCGAAAGTCACCGAACCAACGCTGTCTACCGCGATGATCTTGGTGCGCGGCGAATGCTTGCGGAAATACTGCACACAGCCCATCAAGGTGCCGGTCGTTCCGGCGCCGACCACCAAGTAATCCAATGCCGGAAAGGCGATATGAATCGACCGCGCCGTGGTGTGTTCATGGGTCTTGGCGTTGGCCGGATTGCTGTACTGGTTAAGCCACAGATGCCGGGGATCGCGGGCTACGGCATCGCGAATGTAACGAATGCGCGTGCCCAGATAGCCGTCGTTGTCATCGCGCTCGGTGACGATAACGATCTGCGCACCAAAGGCTTCCATCATCTTGATGTTGTGCAGGTTGGTGTTGGGGTCAACGACACAGCAGAAGGTGTAGCCGCGCTCGGCGCAGATCATTGCCAGCGCCACGCCGAGATTTCCGGACGAAGATTCGATCAGCACCGTGTCCTTGTGGATAAGTCGGCGCTCGGTAAAGGAGTCGATCAGGCCGATGGCTGTCTTCATCTTGATCGAGCCGGCAGGGTTGCAGGACTCGAGCTTCAGATGCAGGTTTTCAAAACCCAGGCCTTTTACCCTGACGAAGTTCGAATCGCCAACGATGTGGGAGATGAAATTCATGGCCGCGCCTCGACGGGTGCGGGCCGGGTGTAGCCCGGCATGGTCACCCGCGGCGCGTGCTGCCGGGGTTGGGTCGCCAGCAGCGCATCGGTCAGGTGCTGCGCCCGTAAGGCAACCATGGAAAACGACTGGGCGTCGCTGATGCCGTGGGTTTTTTCCGATGTGCCGTTCGCCAAAATCTGCACGCCTTCGCTGTGCTGCAAGGCAACCCGGTAATAACGGTCGACTGCAAGCGTGCCGTCCTCATCGCGGACCAGCCAGGGTTGCAGCAGGGTCAGCAGCGGTGGCACGGCGAGCTGCTCGTAGCCGGTACCCAGGACAATGCCGTCGACATACAGCACAGTTTCAACGCCGGTATTGCTGTCAAGCAGCACCACCGAATAGGCATCGCCCACTTTTTCCACCGAGGCCACTTCGGACCACGCATGCAGATTCAGACGTCGGTGTCCCGTCACCTCGCCTTCGTACAGGAAGGAGTAAAGCGCCTGACTCTCGTCGACATCGATGCCTGCGTAATTGGTCGACCGGATCTCTTCGAATACCCGGCTGCGTCTGCCGGGCTCAAGGTCGTGGAAATAGTCGATGTGCTCTGGCAGGAAGGCCATGTTGGGAAACTGCCCGAGCTGTCCCACCTTGAAACCCACGCCGCGGTGCACCGAATGCACCTGCGTGGTGGGCGCGGCGCCGAGCAGGTGGGTGACCGCCTCCCCCGCGCTTTGACCCGAGCCCAGCACCAGCCACCGCTGCGCGATGGGACCGCCGCCGAGGTGTATGTTTTTCAGGTACCGGGACGTGTGAAAGACACGACCGCCGAGATGCGCGCTGAACGGCTCCGGTATCCGGGGCAGGCTGCCGTGGGAAAGCACCAGCCGCTTGGTGCGATAGGTGCCTTTTGCAGTGACGACATCAACGCCCTTCAAGATGCCCTTTTCCGCCACCGGCAACACGTCGAGCACGCCTTCGTCGTAGGCAACGTAGTCCTTGAGTTGTGCGGCGACCCAGGCGATGTAGTCAGACCATTCCACCCGGCTGGCCGGACGCCCGAGCAAGCCGAATTTATGCAGACGACCCTTTTCCTTCAGGTACATGGCGAAGGAAAAGCGGCTGCGCGGATTGCGCGGCGTCACCAGGTCTCGAAAGACATGGTGGTTGATGTCGGTGCCCGCCAGCAGAAACGCGCCATGCCAGGTTGAATCACGCCCTTTTTCGAAGAAGCGCACGCGCTGGAAAGGCTTTCGGCCGCAATCTTCCGCCTCATCCTCCAGCGCACAGGCCAGTGCGATACCGGCCGGGCCGAAGCCGATCGAGACGACGTCCAGCGTTTCACGCACACCTTCGATTTCATACTGAGTCATGGTCATTCTTCCTGAAAGTTGCAAAAGATGTGGCGAGCTTTTGGGCAGGACGCTTCAACACAGCAGCCGCCGCTCATGGACATGCTCGTCGGTGTAGACCCACAGCGACACCCGGGCGTAATCGTTCTCCCCGTCGCTGAAACTGACCGGGCCGGCAGGTGTGGCAAAGTGATCAAGGCGCAGTGCGTCCAGCAGTCCGCGCTCATCAGCGGCGGCTCGGTCCACCAGGGCAAACGCTGCAAGCGTCTCGACGGCGTATACCGGCGCCTGTTCGAAATAGATCTGTTGATAAGTCGCATCGAATGACTGCGCCTCGGCCAAGTCGCCCGCGATCGGAAAGCTGATGACGTACACCGTGCCGGTTTGCGCCATTCCATCCACCAGCGCAGGAGACGCGGCATCGTCGGTGAAGAAGATCGGCAATCCACAGCCAGCAGCACGGTTATCCACAAGGAACTGCCGGCTTGCTTTCAATCGCCCGCAGAAAACCAGGGCATCGGCATTATTCACATCGCCCACCAGATCGACTGTGGATAACGTCGCCGCTGCGTGAAGTTCGTGCATCTGCTGGCGCCCGTGCAGGCTCGGATCAGTGAACACAGCGAGGCGGCGCAGCCCTTCAGATTCGGCGAATTCGATCAGGCACGTTGCCAAGAGTCGATCAGAGGCACAAAGGCGAAACGTGGTTTTCCCAACGCCGGTCAACGCTGCACAGGTGGATGCTGGCAAGATCAGCGGAATGCCGGCCTGTGCATAACTTTCTGCCGCAGCGGCGGCAGAGTCCGAGGCGAAGTGACCAATCACAGCATCCACCTTCGCGTCGATGAAATGCCTTGCCGCCGCACGGCCGCCCTCCGCGCTCGCGCCGTCATCAAAGTAAAAATGTCGCGCGCGTCGCACATGGGGGAACAGGTGGCTGGACAGGTACACGCTGCGCAAGAAACCGCGCGCGTGCAGCGTGGTGCCAACGTCGAGTGCCGCGCAGATACCCAGGCGCATCATGACAACGCCACCTCGGCGAACCGCGAAGGGCGGAACGCTTCCATGACCGATCGGTAAGCCTCGTCCATCGACACACCGGACATCAAACCACCCAGCTCGAGCGCCAGCAGCTCGGCAACATTCGGTGCCATTTTGAAGCCGATGCCGCAAAACCCGGTGGCGAGAAACAGGTGGCTCTTGGCGCTGGAACGGCCAATCACGGGGCGGCCGTCTTCGGTGTACGCGTCCCAGCCCACCTGCGTGACCACCGGCAGACTGTGGTGCCTGTCGTAGCCGAGACGAGACACTCGGTCCATGACGTCTTGCTCGTTATCCAGCGGCGCCATGTTCAGCTGATCCGCATGTTCTGCGCGCTGGCGCCGCTGGCCGCCCACTTGCACGAGATTGCGTCCCAGCGGGAGCAGGTAGGTATTCAGGTGGTGAGTAATGATCGGCATGCTCGGGGCCTGGTCGCAGCCGAAGCGCGTGAACGGAATCGTCCGCGCGTGCACGGCGTTGTGCGGCCGGGGCATCGGGCCACTGGCACCGCAGGCATCAACGACCCATGTCGCTTCCAGGCACAGCTTGCCGGCATGAACCTGAACATAGCCGTCCAGTTCGACGCAGCGGTCGACGGCCAGGTGATCGAGGTACGTCGCTTTTTCACTGACGTAGCGGCATAGATTCGACACCGCGACGCGAGCATCGACCGTGCCGCCATTGCGTTCAATAAGCAGGCATTCGCCGACACAAAACGGCGAGAAACGCCCGTTATCCAGCGCGTCGACAGACGCGTGCAGCTCAATGCTTTCGCAGCCATCGCTGTCCACCGCTTCCAGGTATTGCCCACACACTTCGGCGCTGGCGATGTAAGCGACGCCACTGCGATTCAGTGCGCTCTCATAGAGGCCGTGGACGATGCCTGGATTGCCGTAAAGTGATCCGCGGCGAGTCAAGGGACGCAACGTGGCGTCCAGCTCCAGACCGCGAACGATGCCGCCCGTGTCCCGCGTTGCGCCCTGGGCGCCAGCGATGCCTTTCTCCATCAGCGCCACATCGAGGCCGCTTTCAACCAGTGCCGCTGCGATCGAAGCGCCCATGATGCCGGCTCCGATCACGATCACATCAAATGAAGTTTTCATCGTCGTCGCCCGCCTCTCGGTCAGATTTCGTACTCGACCGCACTGACATACACCAGCTGCTGCAGGACTTCGTTTTCAGTAAAACGGCAATAGCGCAGGATCTGTTTCGCCAAGTCCGGGAACACGGGTGCGCCGATGGCACCGATCAGGGCCATGTACGGCAGAATCCGCTTGCCGAGGGTCTGCCGATCACGGGCGGCGTTGATGATGTCCGACAGCAGCACCGCGAGGCCCTTCATGCTGAAGTGATCCACCGACGTCACTTCGAACCAGCGCGCAACCAGAATCTTGAGGGCCGCCGCGTCCGCCGCACTGACTTTCAGGCTGTCGCCGTCCACCCGTTCGCGCTCGGCCTGGGCGGCCAGCTTGACCAGCACCTCGTTGAAGGTTTGCTCACGCCAGGCGGAGAACTTCTCGACATCGAAATCATCCGTGTCCTGCTCCGGCGCGATCAGCGCCAGATAGAAGCGTGCGCTGTCGGTGCAGGCGTCTGCCACCAGGGCCCGCGCCCAGATCGCATAGTTGCGACTGGTGGAAAGGTTCTTGCCGTTCAAGGTCAGAAACTGGTTGGTGTAGAAGGTCTGGCGCAGGCGATAGCCGTGCATGGTCTGCAGCAGCGAGGGGTAAACCATCATGTGGCTAAAGGCGCAGTCGTAACCCAGAAAGTGCACCAGCCGGCCTTTACCGGAGCGGCAGTATTCGTCGTACTCCCACGGCGCAAGCTTGTGTTCATTGAGGTATTCGCGGAAGGCCGCCAGGTAACCGGACAGGCCCATGACCCAGGTGTGTATGCGCCGGCTGCCATCGGGCTTGAGATCCAGTCCGCCGTCGTAGGGACGGGTTATGCCCCAGTCCGCCGGGCCGATGTCGAATTCTTCCTCCAGAAAGCGGCGAATGAAAGGCCGCAGCGGCGTATGTTCGAATGTGCTTTTGAGGTGGTTACGGAAGTTCGACAGCGCCAGAAACTCACGCTCTATCGGCCGCCAGATCATAGGCGCCGCGCATAATTTGCAGCGGAAGTTACTCATCTTCGAGGCATTGGGGGTATGGGCGCATTCTTCGCACTGGCTGGCATCCGAGTCTGAGCCACAGTGATCACAATTGCCCCGCCCGAAGGCTTCGTAGCCCCACTTATCACAGTGCTCGCAATACGGTTCCGGGCTGACTTTTTTGTAAATGGCCCCCGCCTTCACCGCGTACTCGTACATCTCCTCCACGGCGTTCTTGAAGTAACTGTTGCCGAACGGGCGCATCCAGAAATCCACCTGGATGCCCATCTTCTCAAGCGTGTCGTTGATCTTGTCAGTGTTCTCCAGCGCCAGTGTTTGAGGCGCCTGGTCCAGCTCGATTCCTCGCCGCAGCATGTAGGATTGATAGTCATCGGAGTATGAGACGAGGGTGCAATCGTGACCGCGTTGGCGTTGGGCCCGGGTATAGATGTCCGCTGCCAGAAAAGGCCCCGCCATATGACCAATGTGTAAATCACCATTGGGGGTCGGCGGCGTGATCGTAACCAGCAACTTGCCCATCACGACGCCCTCTGATCGGACACGTCATGAACCGTCGCTTTGTGCAGGGCGAACTCATTGGCGGCCACGGCCTGCCGGGCGTCTTCATCGAGGAAGCGATTGGCGGATTCGCGATCCCACCATACGACGTAGAAGTGGAAGTCTTCGTCAGTGTCGTTGAATACATAGTGATCGGTGTGTTTGGGAATGGCAGCAATGTCGCCCATGGTGAACGGGTACGTTCGATCCCCGACGATCAGCTGTGCGGTCCCTTTGATGCCGATAAAGAATTCCTGGTCTATCTGCGTGTGGGACAAGGATTTGGTGTGGGGCCGCACGACACACCAGCCGCCGCCGATGGGCGTCGGATAGCCACTCCACGGCAGCAGCCTTGCGCCATCCAAGTCATATTCATGAACCAGTTTGTCCCACGCCATGGGACGAAAAATATCGAAATCAGTCATGGGTTTTCCTTCAGCCGGAGCATCCTGCTCGCTGTTTTATCGGCGCCAGGCTGAGCTGACGGGCGCGTATTAGCTAAGGAATAAACTGAAGAAAAGTGAGTGGCGGGGCAAACTAGAAATCCGCAATCAGCGGTTAAGTCTGACTTAACGGGTCTAGGCTTAATTGTTTTTATAATCAACACGTTGATCAGTTTTACCCGTACGGGTGTATCACCCACGGACACTGAAGCAGGACTTAACTGCCCTGATAACTAATCAACACTGTGTCGGGGAACGTGAACGCAAACTATCGCGTGGTGAATTCACGCTGACTGACGGTGGCCTGGGACACTAGCCAGTCACGAAACTGCTTGCTGGACTTGGGGAGAATGGCTGTCTCGTCGTAAACCAGGTAATAGGCAATCGGCGTGTCGATCGTCGCGCGAAACGGCACCACCAGTCGGCCGGACGCCAGCTCTTCTCGAATCAGCGAACGGCGCACCAGCGCAATGCCCATTCCCGCCAGTGCAGCCTCGATGACCCCGTTGGAATCCACGAAAACCGAGCCCTTGTGAACGGCGGCCTCGCCATCTTCGATACCCACCGCACGGAGCCATAACGCCCAGTCTTCGCGGTGTTCGTCGTGCAACAGGGTGTAGCTTTTCAGGTCAATGGGCGACGAAAGGTACCGGGAGTCCGGCAGCAAGGAAGGGCTGCAGACAGGCTGCAGTCGGTCGTTGATCAGCATCTCCACTTCCAGACCGGGATAACGGCCGAGGCCATGGCGCACGGCGAAGTCAACGCCGTCGCCGAGCAAATCAACCAGCCTGTTTGTGGTGCTGATCAGCACCTCGATGCCGGGGCAGATGGCCTGGAAATCAGGCAGGCGGGGCAGCAGCCATTGCATCGCAAAGCCGCTGGTGCAGCTGACAGTGATTGTATTGGGGCCGTTGTCGCTCATCAGACGCTGGGTGGCGTCGGATATCTGCCCAAGTGCGGGGCGAATGGCCCGCAGGTAGATCTTGCCCTCGGCAGTCAGCTCCAGGCGTTTGGTGTTGCGGATGAACAGCGTGACGCCAACGGCTTTCTCGAGCTTGGCGATCTGTTGGCTAATGGCCGCAGGGGTCACAAACAGCTCACCGGCCGCGCCTTTCATGCTGGCGTGGCGCCCCGTCGCTTCAAAACACAACAGCGCGTGCAGGGGCGGGAATTTCATGCCTGACCTCGGTTAAGAAAATCTAATGTGCTTAAGAAAAGCTCGCTTGAGCACCACTTCAGACACTGCTCAAATCATCACACCCGAACTCGACGAGCGTCAATCAACAACGTTTCGGTCGGCGTATCAGTGATAGGGATCAAGAAAGGAAACACGATGAAAGTGTCCGACTGTGTTCGACTGATCGTTCTGGCCGCCATCTGGGGCGCCAGTTTTCTCTTCATGCGCGTTGCCGCCCCGGTACTGGGTGCGTTGCCGACCGCCTTCTTTCGGGTGTTGCTTGGCGCCATCGGGTTAATGGTTATTCTGACCATCTTCAGAACCCGCCATGAGTTCAACGGCAAGTTCAAATCCACCTTGATCCTCGGCATTATCAATTCCGGCATTCCCTTTTTGATGTACAGCATGGCGGCCCTGTTATTACCCGCGGGTTATTCCGCCATCCTGAACGCGACCACGCCATTGATGGGCGTGTTAATTGGCGCTGTGTTTTTCAATGATTCGTTGACGCCCAAAAAAGCCGTCGGCGTGTTTCTCGGTTTGCTGGGGATAACGTTACTGACCACGACAGGCCCGGTGACTTTCACCACGTCGGTGGTCATGGGCGCACTCGCTTGCCTGGTCGCGACCAGTTGCTATGGCGCCGCAGGATTCATGACCCGTCGGTGGATCGGCGACCGGGGAGGACTGGACGCCAAGCTCGTAGCCTTCGGCAGCCAGATCGGCGCAACGCTGTTCCTGCTGCCCTTCTTCGCCGTCTCCGCGACGGTCAACCCGCCGGCCACGTGGGGCGACTCGACCGTTTGGCTGTCCCTGGCAGCCGTTGGTTTCGTGTGCACGGCGTGCGCTTACATTCTGTACTTCCGTTTGATCGCTGATATCGGCCCGGTGCGTTCGCTGACCGTCACCTTCCTCATTCCGCCGTTCGGCGTCCTGTGGGGAGTGATGTTCCTCGGTGAAAAGGTTTCTGCGGGACACCTTTACGGCGGCGGCCTCATCTGCCTGGCGGTCTGGTTCGTGCTGAGCCAAAGCAAGCCGAAGCCGGTACCGGTCGCTCGGGACAGCGCCGCAACCACCTGAAAACACGTTATCCACAACTGACTTCCACGCCGGGTATGCACCCGCCCGGGCCCGGCTGCGCCTGACAATATCCAATGCCGGGTGATAAACACCCTTTTGGGATTCATCCGATGGCAACTTCTAGACGCTTTTCCGTCACCTGGCGCACGGGCAGCACTCTCACGGCGAGGTATGCAGGATGAGCAAAGCGATCCCGTTGATAGCCCTCCGCACGTTCGTTGAGGTGTGCAAGGCCGGAAGCATGAAACGTGCAGCGGATCAGCTGTGCGTGTCACCGGCGGCCATCAGTCAGCAGATCAAAGGGCTGGAAGACCAGATTGGCAGGCGCCTGTTCGAGCGAGACGCCAAGGGCATCCAGCTCACCCCTTGCGGACGCAGTCTGTTTGACGAACTCGCCGGCACTTTCGACGTGATCGAAAAAGCCTGGTCGCGCGCTGCACTCAAGGCGCCACGTCAGACGCGTCTGGTCATCAGCACAACGTCCACCATCGCAAGTTCGTGGCTGATCCCGGCACTGAGCGGCTTCAAGGAGCGCTGCCCCAACGTCGAAATCTCGATTCAGATCTGTAATGGTCTTTCCGAGCTCAAGCACGGCCACGTGGACATCTGCATTCAGCGTGAAACGGCAGCCAGTTGCGAAAACCACGCCACGCATTTGTGGTCGTCCTACCTGATACCCGTGTGCAGCCCACGCCTGCTCAGCACCCAGCGCAACATCGAGAGCCCGCAGGATTGCCTGACCTTCCCGCTGCTGCAGGACACCGAGCGCAACTACTGGAAGGTCTGGATGAACGCGTTCGGCATGAGCAATCGCAAGATGATTCAGGGCTCCAGTTATGGCGATGAGTCCCTGTTGATAAGTGCGGCCTGTGCGGGTCAAGGCATTGCACTGGTCAACAGCGTCTTTGCCTCCGAAGCCCTGCAAAGTAAACGTCTGGTGCAAGTCACCAACGCGACGGCGGAGCTCAAGTTCGACTATTTCGTGTACTGCGCGAAAGAACGGCGCGAAGAGTGGGCGATTGCGGAATTCATGAAGTGGGCCGTGCAGCAGGCGGGCAAGACCGCGAAGGGGCATGCGCGGGAGATTGAAAGCGCGGGCCAGGTGGCTTGATTCAGTTCGAGCAACCCTTTGAAAACATCTTTCAAATAAGCATGCGGCTCATGCCCACTGAGTCGCGCGATGGCACATTGGCCGAGGGATCGCCCATGCGACGCTGACTTCCGCTGCGAAAGCACCTCGAACGTTCGTTACGGACATCATAGAACAGCTGCGTGGCCTGCTCGCCAGTCAGAGTCCCTTCTGTTCGTCCCTGCTCGATCCGAGTGAGCAGCGCGTCACACTCATCTTCCAGTCTGGGCCGGTCGACCTTATGCAGATCGTTTATGGATTGCTTGAGAGCATCGAGCACAAGGATCACCTGGATCGCGCATTAACTGGGGGTCATTGAGACGTGCAGACATGACCCATTACAACAGTCATTACTGTCCGGCTTGCCCCGAGAACTGCTCAACGGCAACCACGACACTGTTGGCACCTTGCTGAATGTCCTTGATCACCTCGTCCGCCTCACTGGCCAAATCCAGCGCCGCCCCGGCCTGCTGCTTGCTTTTACCAATCAAGGTCACCGCACTGGACGCCAGAACCTGGTTGTTTTTCACGACCTCGAAGATTTCCGCCGTCGCTTTAGTGGTTCGAAGGGCCAGGTTCCTGACCTCGTCGGCGACCACAGCGAATCCCCTGCCCTGCTCCCCGGCACGTGCCGCTTCGATCGCCGCGTTCAAGGCCAACAGATTGGTCTGGTCCGCGATGCTGCCGATGGTTTTGACAATGGTGCCGATTTCCTGGCTCTGGGCATCCAGTGCTTCGATGCCATGGGCCGCATCCTCCATCAAGGCAGAAAGCGTATTGAGGGTCGTGACGGTGTTCTGAATGACTTCGCGACCTTGCTGTGCGCTGGTATTGGTTCGAACCGAGGTGCCGTGGGCCATGCCGGCCGCCTCGGAGACAGCGCGCTCGCGGATGACCTGGTCGGTAATAACGGTGGCTAACTTGGCAATTTTGTACAGCTTGCCATTGGCATCCACGATTGGGTTGTAGGAAGCCTCCAGCCATACCTCGTTGCCGAATTTATCCACTCGGCAGAACCTGCCGGCGACATAGGATGCCTGTCTAAGGGTCTGCCAAAACCGATCGTATTCCTCTGACTGAGCGTCGGATGGCACGCAAAAGATTCGGTGGTGCTTGCCCAGGATTTGGGGAAGCGTATAGCCCATAGCGCTCAGAAAATTCTGATTGGCTGTCAGCACGACTCCGTCCAGGGAGAACTCGATAACGGCAGTGGAGCGCATCAACGCTCCCACCAGCGCTTCGTTCTCCCTTGAGGCTTCAATGGTTCGTGTGAGCACGCTGGAATACATAACGATCCGTTCGACACGCCCACTCTCACCCGCGAAAGGTATAACCATTGCTCGTAGCCAGACGTGTCGACCGTCGTGGCTGCACAGGCGCAAGGTACCGCTGTAATGCTTGCCTTCGGCGATTGCATCCAATGCGCGCCGCTGATGGACGTCGCCCTGCAGTTCAGAGGGACTGAACTCACGCAGGGTACGCCCGGACAATTCAGCCTGGGTGAATCCCAACTCTTTCTCGAACTGAGCATTCACCTCCAGGATGACGCCTCCCGCATCCAGAGTGACGGACACGGTTTCGAGATCCAGAGTTGCCTTTACCTGCTCCAGGGCTCCCAGCTGTTTTTCCAATTGCTGGATTCTATTTTTCAACCGGGTATTGAACATGAAGGGGCGCTCGCATTGACTTGAGAAGCTATCGACGCGGCGAGGGAAACCTTGAGCAACATGGCCATCATACTGATGGCTGGTACAGATCAAGCATTTAATCCAGCGTGTAGGCCCTCCTTTGCCTACACGGTAACAACCTGCGACTGCTCTGAAGCTCAATAAAATGGATCGAAAGAATAAAGATTGTCACATGCCCCCACGGAATTCGTGGCTTTCAGTTGCGAAAAAACAACTGAAAATTAATAAAGGCTGTCACAAACCCTCTGAAGTCATAGTATGACGGTGTTTTCTGAACAATAAAGGTTGTCACAAACACCTACAGATTCAGAAAAAAACGTCTGCTCGGCGCTCTTTCATTCGATACCAGGCTTAGGCGGGAGTCGGATCACCCGCCTCAACCTCAGTTCCACCGGAGTTAGCTGTACGCAGGGCAGGACGTGGCCTCATGGAATCGGAATCAGCCAAGGGATCAATTCTACCTAGTCACCGTACTTTGCCGAGCGCCCCGATGTACGTGGCTTCAGCAAACCGACTAAAACGGCGGCAGTCATCCACCAAGTACACGGGAACTCGATCAAATCAGCCCCGTGTCCGATCGACCGTAATCCGCTGAGCGCTCTCCCCAAATCGCTTCATGAGAATTTCCGGACGGCAGTGTGAGAAATCACTGATAAACCCCCAGCTCGATTCTTGCCAAGTAGCTTTCAACGACCTGAAATCCAAGAGAATTATCGAGGAGATCGACGGGTAGATTGTCCGCGAGGTGCCTGCACGGTCGGCCAAGCCATTCCTCAGCACATTTCTGTGTACCGAACACAGCTATCGCATGTTCCAGGGCCTTCGCGTACTGGAAAGCTACTGAACTTTGATAGGGATTGAGGCGATATGATTCTACTAGACCTAAGCGGCGGATCGTACGCTTGGATTTGCCTAGGATCCGAACCACTACCTGTTTTGATGAGTAGAGGTTCGAAAGCGCGAGCATCGTCTCAACGTCCCTCAATACGAAACCTTCCTTCACCAGTCGGTAAATTTCCAGTTCGCTCAGCAGCTCGGTATCGGCCTGAGTCAGACAGTCAGTCGGCTTCGGGGCCGATTGTTGATGCCGTGGGGAGCACGCGGATGTTGTAGCCATCGGTTTTGCTTCAATTGAGACAATTTTTCTAGCTTAGCCTGCTCTACCGAAGTTCGCTCGTGGATCAGCACCTTATCAGCTTTGGTCTTGTTTTCGTCTTGCGGATCGCAATGCGTGCCTAAAGCGCTCCGGCAGCACCAGCTATTGAGAGCGGGATGGTCAGGTGCGGTAACATAGGATGATACGTGTTGCGAATATGCTATCGCGCCTGACAACGAGCACTTGATATGAGAATTTTTTCACCGCTACCAGGTGAGTACATTGCCTCAGCGCTAAAACGAGGAAATGAGCTACTCGGTATCCAACCTTTGTCGATTGATGAGTTCTATATTAAGTCAGCCCCTAGGGGACCTGCCGGTTTAAGCAGAAATTCTAGAACTCTTCGAACGGAATGGCGCGAACAGGCAGAATTCGAATTCCCGCCATTATTTACTAAATATAACATCGAAGAACACGTTCTAAAAAACAACACATTATACCCCCTGTATTCGGCACTAGGCCGTACGCGAACAATTATTAATGTCACCCCAGCAAAGTGGACAAGGATCTGCCCTGATTGTGTGAGGGAAGATTATGAGGCTCACGGATGTGCGTTTGTACACACGAGACATGTTGAGGCCTTTGTACGGCTCTGTAGCACGCATGCTACAGCTTTACTTGAAGAGTGTCTTTATTGTACCGTTCCGATAAGAAAGCATGGAATTGCCAAACTAGGGTTTTGTGGTAGAAATTACGAGCGCTTTGAGCAATACCATAGCTCGCGCGAGCATCAATATGCTAAATTTATCGCAGGCCTGCTGAATTATCGAGGTGAGATGGTTGAGCCGGATATTGCGGGATGGTTAGTACACGACAGCACGTGGGTACAATATTCCAAAGAAATAAATCTTCGGCAGATGCATTTAGATGTCCCCAAGATCATAAATCGAGAACTTGGCGTAGAAATTAAACCTTCAAGCTCGGGGGGCGTACCGTACAACGCGTTTCCACTTGAGGCCTTTATAGGCTGCATGACATCTGAACACTACTTGGACCTTCTGGATAGTGGGAGAGCGCAGGAAGTGCTGAGAGTAAAAGCCGGCCAAATTCGTGGGTATGAATGAAGAACCCCGTGGATATTTTTGTTTAGAAGCCAACAGCTCAAACTGGAGAGATGCGTCGTTCACCAGCATGAGATATTCACTGTATCAGTTTAACCAACCGATCTACGCTATTCGGACACTGAACAGCATTCATATAAGAGACGAAATGTTGTTGCTACGAGGAGCCCTTCGGCGTATTGCTTCTCGGCTACAGAATCGAACAACCTAAGGGCTAGCGCCTGAGTCCCAAGGTTGGGTCAAAGCCCTTTCTATGGCGCCACGCAGCAGATGTGTGATTAGCCTCTGCCGTTGACTAGGCGTCAAACCGGGGGGGCACATCCCACAGCGGAGCTGATTGTTGAAATGAGCCGTCCGTAACTGGCGGCTATAGGCGGGTAGTAGAGACCGTTAGATCCATGCTTGTTGATGCTAACGCCGAATTGATCATGCGCTCACGCACAACCGCCCCCCTCGTAATCTGGACAAATTCGGCAAAGGCAACGGTTCGCCAAAGACGAAATGGGTCAGCGATACCTAGGTAACTGGATCAATTCGACATCGGCGCCAACAGTCATATGACTTCTCGCTCCTTATCAGCGGCATTCCGGCTTCCAGCGAGTATCCCGACAGGTTCATCAAGCAGCGTCTGTGCCGCAATGTCTAACAAACGACCGGCATCGGGCCTAGAGGAGCTACTGGCCCGGGCCTCCCGGATGAACTGATCGCGAAGCATCCACTTGTCGGTCGTGGCCTTTCGGTGCCCCTTCATATGCCCCCCCTAGGTCGGACTCGACCACACCCTTCTGCCAAACCGAACATGCTCCACCAGTCGCCCAGATTAGCGACCGAACTCCTTGAAAAAGTCGTTCCTGGCAACGAGGCCAAGATCGCTGGAGTATTCCAGCCAGGTCATCACTGCACATCTGTTCTGCCGCCGCTGCTCCTTGAGATTTGCCAGGGCCTGAAAGAAGCAACATTCACAGAGATGGACCTCGTAACGCTCTCCGTCATGCTGGATCCCTTATCTCCAGTGCGCTTGTAGCGTCCCGAACTGGTATCCGTTTGCCTCGATGCGCATGGAGGGGCTAGCTGCTGACGTAACGGTCCGGCAACGAACGAGCGTTACCTGTGAAGCGCATCCTGGGAGCTGCTATCAGCCAAAAGCGGCCCTTTCTGATGTCGGTAATCAACATCTGAGCGAACTGTGTCGACCTGAATTACTACCAATAAAATAGGTTATCACCAATTATTACCGTTCATCTGTTTTGTGATCATAAACGTCGCTTAGCGTTTATTTCGTGACTTAATCCATGGCAAATGATCGCAAGCCAGCCATTTATGAGAGCACTATGCAGGAACTGACGAAAGGCCAACCAAACGAGCAGCGTAGGCTCACTTCGGTCGAATTTCAGACACTGGCCCAGGTTCCAGCCGCGGTAGAGTGGTTTGCCAACCTGGACAACCCTCGAACACGACGTGCTTACCAAAACGACCTGGAAGACTTCTGTAGTTTTGTCGGTTTGGCTTCGGCCGATGAATTTCGGGTGGTGACCCGATCGCATGTTTTAGCCTGGCGCGCCCAGCTCGAGCATCGCGGTTTGGCCGGAGCCACGATCCGGCGCAAATTAGCAGCGCTGGCCAGCCTTTTTGATCACCTCCTGGAGAGCAACGCGATCGCCGGCGGCAATCCCGTGCACGGGGTAAAGCGACCGAAGATTGAAAGCAACGAAGGCAAGACGCCGGCACTGGGCGATCACCAGGCGAAAGCGCTGCTCGAGGCGCCGGATGAAGCAACTCTTAAAGGGCAGCGCGACCGGGCGATATTGGCTGTTCTTCTCTATCACGGGCTGCGCTGTGAAGAAGCGGCGCTGCTGCAGGTCAGCGACATCCAGGAACGCCGCGGGATCCAGCACCTGAAGGTGCATGGCAAGGGCGGCAAGGTGCGCTACCTGCCGTTGCACCCTGTGGCAGCTGGGCGCATTCATCAGTACCTGGAAAGCTCAGGGCATCATCTGGCCGAGCGGAAGGTGCCACTGTTCATGCCGCTGCGAGGTAAATTGACCGGCGCCGGGATCACGGCCAACGGCATCTATGCCGTGGTCACGGCCTGGGCGAAAAAGGCCGGAATCGAGGTAGACGGTCTGGGGGTGCACGGACTCCGGGCCACCGCGGCCACCAATGCCCTGGAGCATGAAGCCGACATCGCCAAGGTCCAGACCTGGCTCGGACATGCCAACATCAGTACGACCAAGATCTACGATCGGCGAGAGAACCGACCGGAGGATTCGCCGACTTACAAGGTGAAGTATTGAGGTGTGTATTCAGCGCGCAAAAGTTAAGGTTTAGGTAACGTTACATTAAGGCAGCCAGCAAAACATAGCGGGGCGGCGGAAAAGGTCTGGTTTTCTGACTGGGCGAGCGTTTTTTGAGCCTCAAGCCAAGAGGGCGTCAGGAATAGACGCCTACTTCAGACCTTCCCTAGATGTGCTATGAAACATGCGCGTGAGGAAGCATGTCAGTGTGATCCGGAATACCTACCACAGCTATAGGGGTTAACTCGTGTGCCGATGCAGCTTGGTCTTTTGTATAATCGCCACTCACTGCATGGGTAGCCGTAAATAATTTGCCAAAATGATCGATAGTGGTATTTACGGTATCGGTCAGCTTTGTAATGTTCTCGGTTAGCCTAAGAATATCAAGCGTTCCAGTCTTTTCATCATAACTGGAGCCAAGCTCTTTGACTAGGGCGCTGAGATTCGTAATGTCATGAGTAGATTCTATAGCGTTTTTCGTCACACTTGATACGTAGGTGGCGGATGATCTGATGAACGCGTTTATTCCCAGGCCCACTTCGTCCCCAATCAGCGCAGACACAACTGCCAAATGGTCTAGTACGGGAATGAACGTTCCATCAATGTAGTTTACGGAAGCAATAGCACTACTGGCCACCAGCCCGTTCATGTGATCAGATGTCTTACCCAGGCTGTCCAGAGATTGAATGATAAGCGTATTTTCATCCGTGTCGATGACGCCATCGCTGAGCGCGTCCACGATGGATTTCGTGTGGTTGATGACGTCGACCGAATCTGAAGCAAATGCAACCAAATTGGATTGCTGCACGTTTATAGTAGAGAACAGACTGGAAAAGCTATCTATAAGCGGGTGAAAGAAATTGCCAGTCGACTTGTCGAAGTCATTCAACCCAGGAATAATCTGGGAGGTTATAAAGTTAGAGCTTTCCCAGTTCCATCTTACAAAATCATTAGTCAAAACCTCTTCGTTCATGTCGACTTCTCCGTGTGTAGGGTAGCTAAGAAAACGCAGTTCGGATTTAAATGCTCTGAGTATTTACTTTAAATCCCGTTTTCAGCTAACAGCTTGGCAGCCTTGTAGCAACATGGCAAGAATTTTTTGGGGCAAATTGCCATCTCCATATTGTAAGAGGCGAGAGGCTGCATTACGAGCCCTATTCGGGAACCCGTACCAGCTTTGAAATTGGGCCTTTACAAGCCTTTCCAGTCGAATTTCAGCCATCGTCAATGACTTAACGTAAGGGCGGTCTCGAAAGCTTAGCGCGATACTGAGCTATTGAATTAGTTGTGGGCTCTTATGATGCCAACCCATCACTTGCGTCATCACTTTGATTAGGTTTTGTACGAAAAGTAAAGTATTGGCGCATGAGACACAGTCGAGGCGGCCTTACTGCTAAGATCCACATGGTCTGCGACGCCAATGGCATTTCCTTACGCTTCATCCTTTCGTCGAGGCAAGCCAGCGATATCGCACAAGCCTAATCGCTGTTGGATCAGGTCGAACTCCCGGTAAGCCGAGGCGACCACGCAAGCGTAGTCGCTGGTTACCGGCTGAAAAGGGCTATGACGCAGAACACCTGCGTCACTACTGCGACCGTTACCAACTGCACACGGTGATCCCGCTGCGCGCCATGCCAGGCAGACACCCACCTGGCTTTCCCCGACTCTTTGATCGCCCAAAGTATTCACAGCGGAACATCATTGAGCGGATGTTTGGCTGGCTGAAAGAGAAACGAGGAATAGGGACTCGCCACGACAAGCTGGCTCGTTCAGCTTGTTTGCCGAGGAACGTGTCTAATGAGCATGTACAAATTCGGTCGTTCCAGGGAATGGGAACTCGGAAAACTGGACGCATCGCTGGGCCCTATACCGGGTGCCTCAAGGCTCGAAGCTGCGGCTGGGGCCAATGGCCACATCAAGCACGGGTGCCATTTACCCACGCTCCGGATTGCTCGACCGCTAGTCAGCACGACGATTTTCCATAGCGAGACCTGATGTGGATCAGCGAACTAGCAGAAAGCGCCTCTCAACGAGAATTCCCACCTTCACCACACTGATCGCGGATGCTTGATTCCCGAGCTTTCCGCCGCAGCTCATCGAGCAGCTTGTACGAGACCCAATCTGGGAAAGCGCTTGAGTCACGGCTGAATGCATTTTTTCTCGATTGTACGAGGCTCCTTGCCCAGCCAACCACAAGATTCAGCTTCTGCCGCCTGCCTGTATGACACCTGGCTTTGTTGTTGCTCTCATGCATAGAGATCAATCAGGACAGCCTGCCTTGATTACTTTACTTAAGGTTTCAGAAGAGCGGCCGATCCCATATCAGAACGCCTCCATCAACCGTGGCAACCCAGAAGCGTTACTATCATGAATTTTCGATCACTAAATATCGCCCCAAGAGCGTCGCTATGTTTCGGCTTGATTACCCTACTGGTGGTGATTTTGGGGGGATTCGCATACCTCCAATTGGGCAAGCTTCGCGCTGCAGAGCAAGCGATAGAAACCCACTGGCTGAAGAGTATTCAGACCACAGACGACATTCAGATAGCCGTTCTGAGCGCGCGCTTAGCGAGCATCCGATTGTTGGCAGATACGAATGCTGAAGATCGTAAAGCGTCCATTGCTCAAATCTCCCAAGCACGTGACACCCTCAATGAACATACGAATTTCTACCGTCAGAACCTGATCAAGGATGATCAGCAGCGTGCGGCATTTGAACACGCAGCCACATTGATGGCTGAATTTATTGACGGTCTGGCTCGCATTTTGGAGCTGGATAGCGTCAGCCACGAACAGGCCGTTGCCTATGCCAATACTGAGCAATACGCACGCGCATCGGCCTACCAGGCTCAGTTGACACTGCTACGCCAACACGACGCCGAAGGCGCTGCGCAAGCCGGGATAACGGCATCTGATGTATACACGCGTAGTACCTATGTCATAGGAGTAGTCGTCGCCGCTGCAATCTTTCTGACGATTGTGTTGGCAATCACTTTGACTCATAGCATCGTCAGACCAGTCAATGCATCACTAGCCTTGGCTGAGCAAATCGCAAAGGGTGACCTACGCAGCTCACTGACAGTGACAGGTAACGATGAATCAGCGCGCCTGATGACGGCTCTGAACACCATGCAGGCCAATTTGCGCAATACCATCACCGAGATCTCCGATGCCTCTAAACAACTCAGCTCTGCATCGACTGAAATGACTGCAGTCACCGAGAGCGCAAACCGCACATTGCAACAGCAGAACAGTGAAATCGAACAAGCCGCCACTGCGGTAAATCAGATGAGTGCGGCGGTCGAAGAGGTCGCGCGCAACGCAACCTCAACCTCGCAGGCGGCCAAGGAGTCAACGCACGCCGCCCAGGCTGGCAACATGAAAGTTGGTGAGACCTTGAAAGCTATGGTGAGTCTTAAGGATCGTGTGGATGTGACGTCCGAACAGGTTCAGCAGCTAGCTGGGCAAACTCAGGATATAAGTAAGGTACTGGGTGTAATCGGAGCAATCGCCGAGCAAACCAATCTGTTAGCCCTTAACGCCGCTATAGAAGCTGCCCGGGCCGGTGAGCAAGGTCGCGGTTTTGCTGTTGTCGCCGACGAAGTCAGGGCGCTAGCTCACCGAACTCAAACTTCGACAGGCGAAATCGAAAACATGATCTCTTCAATGCAGGTCCGAAGCGCCCAGGTCGTTAATTCTATGGCTGAGAGCACACGTGAGGTTCATAGCACGCACAGTATGGCCAACGAAGCGGGCCAGTCGCTAGAATTGATCACCGATTCTGCTCAAATGATCAACGACCGAAATACACAGATTGCCACTGCTTCGGAAGAACAGGCGTACGTGGCCCGCGAAGTCGATCGGGCGCTGACCAGTATTCGTGATTTAGCGCTGCAAAGCAGTGAAGGCACTCGTCAGACTCTCATCGCCAGCAACGACCTGTCTCAACTCGCGGCAAATTTGGATCAGATGGTTGCGCGCTTTCGTACTTGATCGAGTCAGTGCTATTTCCGTTGCGGTGCTTGCGACAGTCACTAACTGCTCAGGTAGCGGACAACAGATGCTTGGCAAATTCGTATAGCGATGAGCTCTCGGTTTGTAGAGTTAGCAAAAATGGACAGCCTGTGGCGCCTCATCCGCTTACATCGCTGTATTCAACAGACTACAAATTATTTTTCTAGCAGGGCGGATCGTGTAATAAGACAGAAACCCTCAGCGTGAGCCAAGGGCTTGGGACACATGGATTTTCTTTACTCTGTATTGTCAGGAGTGCGATAGATCTGTAACCAATGCCGGCCAGGCTTACTGGTCGCGGGTGCCTGTTCGTGATCTCGAATGGTGCAGTATCGTCCGAAGCGTTGCGTTACTGAATGGTTGGAGGTATTCATGGTGACTTCCTGAAACGAACCACCGTCCCTCTCAATCTTGTTACCTGGGGCTACGTAAATTGCCATCATCATTCCTTGTTGGTCGATAGCAGCTGCTAACCATTTGACTATGGCACAAAATCCTTTTACTGCAATTAGGTCGTAACCGTTCGGGCAAACCACCTACAGAAGCCACGGCATAGTGATCACCGCTTGAGGATTCTCACCCTAGAATCCATATCCTTGGTGCGACGTCTACTGCTGAAGGCGGAAGCTCGACATTGGTTGATTTGAGGCCGAAAATATTCAGTAGAAATCAAATCAAAGAAAGATTATGCAGTCATCATTAAATCGCCTGATGCTCTACGTTAGAAACGTCCAGGCCGCGAGCGTGTTCTATGAGCGCCACTTTGGCTTCATGCCCACACAAGAAGCTGATGATCGAGTTATCGAGCTTTTTCCTATCCGCGCCTTCCGTCCCGGCTTTGAAGCTCCCAATCACGCAGCGTTGAGCGTTCAGCCAGCTCAACTCCCATCATGGTATTTTGACTCTCAGTGATAAGATCAGCGTCGAGCAGGGCCAAGGCGTAGCTCTCAGCACGAGCAAGGCAAACACGAATGTCGTCGCGTTGCTCTATTGCCATGATCTCATCCATCAGCTCACGCCAAGCTGTGCAGAGCTTTTCTGTTAAACCTTCGAAATTTTCTATCGGCGCCGCTTCCGGGGCTCTTACGGTTGTGCCGTCAACGCTTACAAACTCATTGCTCATAAGATCTTTTTTCCTGTTCCTGATCGGGGTCAACAGCGACCTACGCTTTCGCCCCGCTGTAGTCGTCGCCACCTTCGGCCTTGAAGACCGGTCCGGCCTTGTACACCACGTAGAGCCAGCTCGGTGCGAGCCTTAATACAGTGACAGCTTCAATGATGAGGCGTTTAGTTTGTTCTACCAATTAATGAGCAACGCTCATAAACCTTAGAACGATCAGCTGACTAGTCTTCACACATCCGCATCGCTAATGTGCTTGAAAAATACTCGAGCAACCAGCGAGGAACAGATGACCGCAATCCACAACCCCAAGCGCCGCAAGGTGGTAGCGGCATTGGCAAGCTTGCCTTTGCTTGGCGCCTCGCTAACGTCCCAAGGCAAGGGTGGGGCTCCTGGAGGCTCTAAAGTTCTGGTCGCTTATTTCACCCGCTCAGGTAATACCAAGGTTGTCGCTGGTCTGCTTCAGCGCGCTCAGCAGGCTGACCTCTTCGAGATCGCTCCTGCAGATGCTTATCCCGAAGATTACTTGGGCACAGTAGAGCAAGCACACCGGGAGCGTGACAGCAATTTCGAGCCTTTGCTCGCCGCCCATGTGTCGAACATGGCCAATTACGACCTGATTTTTCTGGGTTTCCCCATTTGGGGCGAAACCACGCCTCCCGTCATCAGATCGTTTTTGTCCAGCCATGATCTGAATGGCAAGGTTCTTGTGACATTTATTACTCACGGTGGCTACGGCTTAGGTAGCAGTTACCACGTACTCACGCGTCATGCCCCTGGAGCGCTGCTGCAAAAAGGATTTGAGATGCAGGCTGATCAAGAGCGCAGGACCATGGACCAAGTCAACGGCTGGCTTGAAGATATACAACTACCCGCTTGAGCAAGGCAATGGCAGTGCGAGCTGCAAAGCTGTGTCTGCTACCCAAGCTCAGAGAGCTTTGATTCGAGGAGTCATTATGAAAACCCGCATGCTCGGTAACGGCCTGGAAGTCTCAGCCATTGGCCTTGGCTGCATGAGTATGACCGAGGTCTATGGTCCGGCTGCCAACAGCAAGGACATGATCGAACTGATACGCAGTGCTCACGAGCGCGGCGTCACCCTTTTCGACACAGCAGAAGCCTATGGTCCGCTCACCAACGAAACGCTGTTAGGTAAAGCCCTCGCGCCCATCCGGGACCAAGTCGTCATTGCGACAAAATTTGGCTTCAACATTGATCCGCAGACAGGCGCACGCGGCGCGGGCACCAACAGCAAGCCGGAACATATCAAGGCTGCGGTTGAGGCAAGCCTTAAGCGCTTGGGCACCGATCACATCGATCTGCTGTACCAACACCGGGTCGACCCGGAAGTGCCAATCGAAGATGTCGCTGGCACTGTCAAGGAGCTTATTGGGCAAGGCAAGGTCAAGCACTTCGGGCTCTCGGAAGCTGGGATTCAGACTATCCGTCGGGCTCACGCAGTTCAGCCCCTCACCGCCGTACAGAGCGAATATTCACTGTTCTGGCGGGGACCGGAGCTTGATTTGTTGCCGTTGCTTGGAGAGCTCAATGTTGGCTTCGTGCCCTTCAGCCCACTTGGAGCAGGTTTTCTAACCGGGCAGATTGACGAACATACGGTTTTCGCACCCAACGATTTTCGTAATCACGTACCGAGGTTCTCCGTCGAAGCGCGTAAAGCTAACAGCGTTCTGGTAAGACTCCTTACGGAGTTGGCAGAGCGCAAACAAGCAACCCCGGCTCAGGTGGCTCTGGGTTGGCTATTAGCACAGCAGCCATGGATCGTACCGATTCCAGGCACCACTAAGCTTCACCGACTGGAAGAAAATCTGGGTGCCGCAGAGTTGCGTTTAACTCATGAGGAATTGGCGGTAATCAATTCGGCTATATCGAAAATCGAGATCCTAGGCGACCGTTTGCCTGAAGCTGCAATGAAAATGGTTGGGCATTGAGCAACCGTCCCGGGTCAGCCTGCCCGCTGCTGCTTTCGCTCTACCCCAGCAAACGCTGATCTCGAAGGTGATACAGCTATGAATACCGATAATCCTATCGTGCTGGTCGTTGGAGCAAGCGGTAGCATCGGTCAGCCGACTGTCGCCGAGTCGCTGCGCAGAGGCTACCAAACTCGAGCACTGGTCCGTGATCCCTCTCAGGCCGAGCTGTTCGCCGAAGAGGTGGCCGTTGTGGTGGGCGATTTGACGCGTGCTGAGACCCTGGCTGAGGCTGTTGCCGGGGTAACAGGCGTCATCTTCACCCACGGCATCAGTGGTAATGATGCAAAAGGCGCAGAGTCGGTGAACTACGGGGCCATACTTAACGTGCTTACTGTGCTCAAAGCGCCGACTCGCATCGCCTTGATGACCACTGTAGGTGTGACAAAGCCGTCAGTAGGTCACGACTGGAAACGACGAGGTGAGCGGCTCGTCCGCGCCAGTGGACTGCCCTACACCATCGTGCGACCAGGCTGGTTCGACTACAACTCGCCCAATCAGCAGAAACTGGTGATGCGTCAGGGGGATACGCATTGGACTGGATCGCCCGCCGACGGCGTTGTTTCACGTAAACAAATTGCTCAGGTGTTGGTTGCTTCGTTGACCTCTCAAGCGGCAACACGCAAAACGTTTGAGCTCGTAGCTGATCCGGGCCTGGCTCAGACGGATCTGGAGCCGTTATTTTCGACCGTACCAGCAGACCTTTCAAGTGGGCAGGACGCCATAGGCGACCGGGACAGTCTTCCTGCGGCTAAAGAGCCGGATTCGGTGCTGCAGGCGCTTGCGGATATCAAGACCCGGTTCGCGCACTGATCGTATTCAAACTTCTTTATCTCCCAAGGGACCGCTCGCTGAGCACGGCTTGCTCGCAGGATTTTTGAGGATTACCCGAATGGTTTCTAAGGTTGAACTGAGTCGTCGCTTATTGCTGGGTGCAATGGGCGGCGTTGCCATAGCGCCGGCCTTCGCGAGCGCAGCGACGGCGCTTGGCGCGATGACTTCCGCGAGCGGGGATACCGTGCCTAGCAGCCAGCCTACCCTTGGAAGACGAAAGCTGGGCTCTTTGGAGGTCTCCAGTATTGGATTGGGCGTACAAAACATGAGTCGTACCTACCAGACGACCATCCCTAACCGTCCCGAGATGATCAACATCATTCGCACGGCTCATGACCATGACGTGACCTTCTTCGATGCGGCAGAAGCGTATGGTCCGCTCGAAGTGGAACGCATTTTAGGCGAGGGGTTATCCCCTATTCGAGACCAATGCGTCATTGCCTCCAAGTTCGGCTGGAACATCGACCCCATAACCGGGGAGCGTCGTCCTGGTCTGAATAGTCGCCCCGAGCACATCCAGAGCGCCGTTGAGGGTATGTTAAAGCGGCTGCGTACCGACCGAATCGATTTGCTTTACCAGCATCGAGTGGACCCTCAGGTCCCGATCGAAGATGTCGCAGGGGCTATCAAGAACCTGATGGCACAAGGCAAGGTCCTTCACTGGGGACTGTGCGAAATGGGGCTCGACACGCTACGTCGAGCACATGCAGAGCAGCCGGTGAGCGCCGTTCAAAGCGAATACTCGATGCTTTGGCGGGGCCCTGAGCAAGATGTTTTATCGACCTGTGAAAAGCTGGGGATTGGCTTCGTACCGTGGAGCCCTCTGGGGGTAGGCTTTTTGACAGGTGCAATCGATGCAAAAACCCGGTTCGCTGAGGGTGACATTCGCGGCATCGAAGGACGGTTTTCCACCGCAAATTTGGCACACAACATGGCTTTGGTAGACTTGCTGAACGCCTGGGCGCAGCGCAAGCACGCCAGCCCCGGGCAGATTTCGCTGGCGTGGCTGCTCGCCCAGAAGCCTTGGATCGTACCGATTCCGGGCACGACACAGATGGCTCATATGCTGGATAACGTGGGTGCGGTCAGTGTGCAATTCACGCCGGCGGAGATCGCCGAGCTGGATCGATCCGTGCGAGCGATTGAGGTCAAAGGTTCACGGTTACCCGATGCAGTACTGGCATTCTCTGGAGTGGAGGCACCTGTCAAATAGTCCGCTTCAACGAACGAAGCGGACGGGGGGTTACTTAACTCCGGGACCTTAGAGGGTACGCGTATAGAAGGTGTTGAGTTTATCGATGGCGGCACTCACGTATTTGGGAACCCAGTAGGTTTCGATGTGAGTTGCGCCGTCGAGTTTGAACAACTCCTTATCCTTAGTACCAGTCGCTTTGGTAAACGCATCCTCAGTCATGTAAAGACTGTCAGCCTTCGTGCCCGCAATCATTAGCAGAGGTTGCTGAATTAGCGCTATCTGGTCCGTGGCGTCGAAGCGCATCAAGTCAATCAGGCTGCTCGTCGTGTACTTGAATGTTGAGTTTGGGTGGGCATGGGTCTTCCAGTAGTACTCGTAGCCCTGACGATACAAGTCGAAGGGTAGTTTAGCGATTTGTTCATCGCTGAGATTGGCATCCCCTGAATACATAACAGCCCCGCCTGCCGCCTCTTGGGCCCTGGCCGCAGAAGCTTGCTGCAGCCGTACTTGTACCGAGTCAAGCTGTGAGTCGACATAGCCATTGCGGCGCACACGTCCCGAATTGAACATGCTCACCGTGGCAACCGCTTTGAATCGTTTGTCCGTTTCGGCGGCGGCCAACGAGTATCCGCCACCACCGCAGATGCCTAGCAGGCCCAGGCGCGTGCTATCGGCGCCATCATACCGAGTGATGAAGTCGGCCATGCCATGAATGTCTTCGATTCGGTAGGCAGGCTTGTCAACGCTTCGCGGCTCACCGCCGCTAGCACCCTGGTAAGCTGCATCGGCGGTGATGGTGAGGTAACCCACTTCAGCTAGACGTTGCGCGTACAGACCTGCAACCTGTTCCTTGACGCCGCCGTTTGGGTGCGCCACTACAATAGTTGGATAATGACCTTTAGGGTCATAGTTAGCCGGAATGTAGACGTTCGCTGCTATATCTAATCCATTAAGTTTATAGCTGACAGGGCGGATATTGACTTTACCCGGTTCGTTTTTAGTAATCGCACCGTCGTAGGCTAACGTGAATGGGTTCTTCTTGTAGTCGGCCGCAAGCAGATCTCCACTTGCTACACCCACCAGCGCTGCAAGCGCAGTATGTCGAAAAAGTTTGCTCATATACACTTTCTCCTTTTCAAGTATGCAGGATTGAAGTCATTTCAGGGCATGAAAGATATAGTTGGGATGTTCGGCCTCATCCAACGCAAGTTGCCCATTCTTCAGCTCATTGCAAAGCGCGGGGCTCGCTACCCGGAGCATCCATGCCCCTAGGTCGCTCTGGTCGCCTTGAAAACTAGACGTTTGGCCATTAACGGCTTCGAGGAACTGATCACGTTCGGGAAAGTGGATGACGAAGGCTTCGGCCTTCCATGCAGCGACATTGATGCCCATCTGATTACAGATCGATATCTTCAGGCCTGCGTCATTCTGGTCTGCCAGCCGAGATGCCTGGATCAGCGAGCTCAGCGCAGGATCTGCGGATGCATCGCTGATAATGATTGTGTTCGGTTCCCACGCTTCGGGCGGGCAATCTTTGGCTTGCGGCTCAAGCTCGATGAAAGGATTGATCTCCATCGGGTAAATACGGCACACGAGCGGGCGATTTTCGTAAATACCGCAAAGGTCATCACGTTGTAGATTGGGGCACTGGGTAAGAGCGTGGGCAGCGAAAATGGCTGTGACCTGCACCTGCGTAGCGCCACATGACACCTGTGCCGATCGCAGCAGACTGTGCTGGTATTCCTGTTCTGAAACCGGCCAATGCGGACGGCTAAAGGCCTCAAGCAGGATTGCCACATCATCGCCACGCTCAAGCCATTGCCTGGTCTCCCCCAGCGTGAGAGGAATGAAGCGTCCTTTGCAGCATGCTCCGCAACCGACACAACTAAAGCGGGTTGGATAGTGCATGTGGACTCTCCGCGAAATAACGATTTCCTAGTACCTCTGGTACCTGTGCAGGAACCCTACGGCATACTAGGGCCAGTAGCATCGTTTGATTAGCCGCTGCGCTGCGCTAGGAGTTATGAGTCGACATCATTAATCAACCAAAGTAGGTCGATAGCGCAACGCTTCGACTAGTAAAGCAAAAGCGGGCGACGCTTGCCGTCTACTTGGGTAGTACAGATGAAATCCTGAATACCAAGGGCTCCAATCTTCAAGCACTACCTGCAGTTGCCCACTGGCGATATATGGCGCTGCTATGTCCTCAGGGATGTAGCTCAGACCGAAGCCATCCAACGCGGCATCCAGCAGTTGATAAACGCCGTTATACGTGATCTGTCCGGCTACACGCACATTCAGTGTTTCCTCATCCTTCTCGAACTCCCATGCATACACTCCCCCGTTAGTCGGCAGGCGCAGGTTGTTGCAAAGATGCTTGGGCAGACAGCGAGGTGTGATGGGTTTTTCCCGATCAGCGAAATAGGCTGGTGAGCCTAAGACCAGCATGCGCAGATCGGGGCCGATGCGCGTCGCAATCATGCCGTCGGCAACCGCCTCGCCGAGTCGTACGCCTGCATCGAAGCCCTGCGCAGCAATGTCGACAAAGCTGTAGTCGCAGCAAACCTCGACCGAAATATCGGGATAGTTGGGCAGAAAGTTTTTTAGAACAGGGCGAATGACCAGCTCCAATGCATGGTCCATGGCATTGATACGAATGTTACCCGCAGGTCTGTCACGCAGATCGCTAAGCGCTGCCAAGGCAAACTCAATCTCCTCAAAGCTAGGCCCTACCGTACTGATGAGTCGCTCTCCTGCCTCAGTCGGTGACACGCTTCGCGTGGTCCGGGTCAACAGCCTCAAACCTAATCTCGCCTCCAAGCCGCGAATCGTATGACTGAGGGCCGACTGGGACACGCCTAGCTTGCCGGCGGCCTTCGTGAAACTGCGTTCCCTCGCTACCGCCAGAAAGGCGAGCAGATCACTAGCATTTTCGCGAAGCATTAATGAATCTCACTCATTGATTTATGTGGATTCTAGTGACTAATAGAATTTACATGTAACTGATAGATTACAAATCTTTGCAAAAGCCTCGGAGATTCGTGATGAAGACACTTGCCGCAGCAGCGCTCTCACTGTCTCTGCTTACCGCTGAAAGCGAAGGTGCCCAGCCCATAAACGTTGTCGTGACACCCGCAGGTTCTCAGCCGTCGGTCGTAGGACCGGCGGAATATTTTACCGGGAAGGTCCGCGTTGATACGCCTTTCAAAGGCACCGGCGGCGCACGTGTAGGTGGCGCAACCGTGACGTTCGAGCCGGGTGCTCGAACTGCCTGGCACACCCATCCGTTGGGTCAGACGCTGATTGTGACTGCAGGAGCGGGGTATGTGCAGCAGCAAGGGCAGGCGCCACAGCGGATCCGTCCGGGCGACACTGTCTGGATACCCCCGCATGTTAAGCATTGGCATGGTGCAGGGCCGGATACCGGGTTGAGCCATATCGCGATTGCCGAGGCATTGGACGGCAAGACCGTCGACTGGCTCGAACAGGTCAGCGATGCGGATTATGGTCAGGCGCAATGATTCCACTGTCTCGCAGCCAGTGGAGAATCCTGCTGGTCATCTTGTGCAGCTATCTGATGATCGTACTGGATACCTCCGTGGTCATTACCGCGTTGCCGCAAATTCGCCAAACGTTCGCGATGAGCACCACAGGCCTGTCATGGGTGCAGAATGCCTACACCCTGGCCTTTGGCGGCTTATTGTTGCTCGGCGCACGTGCCGGGGACATACTCGGTCGCCGCCGCATGTTCGTCACGGGCCTGGGCGTGTTCATGCTCGCCTCGCTGCTGGTGGCAATGGCGCAAAGTCAGTGGTTGCTGGTTTCTGCGCGGGCTCTACAGGGCGCGGGTGCAGCGATTCTTGCGCCGTCCTCTTTGGCGTTGTTGCTGGTCAATTTTGAAGGGCAGCAACGTACCCGTGCGATCGCCTGGTATGGCGCTACCGCCGGCGTCGGCTCAAGTGTCGGCCTGCTTATCGGTGGCGTTCTGACCCAATGGGCATCATGGCGTGTGGGCTTCCTGATCAACCTTCCGCTTGGCTTGGTACTGATATGGGTAACGCTGCGCGTCGTCCGCGAAACGCCTGTGCAACCAAGCACATTCGATTTGGCGGGTGCGTTGCTGTCGACGGTGGGCATGACCAGCCTGGTCTTCGGCATCGTCACTGCCGCCCATGCAGGGTGGAGCGATAAGCACACAGTAATAGGGCTGATCGTTGGCCTCGTTCTACTGTCGATTTTTAGCTTTCATGAAGCGCGAACCCAAGAGCCGATATTGCCGCTGCGTCTGTTCCAGCACCGGGTACGCGCCGGTGCGTACAGCGCTCGACTGTTGTTCCTGGGTGCGATGATGAGCTTTTACTTCTTCACAACTCAGTACCTGCAGGAGGTGCTTGGCTTCAACGCCAGCGAGGCAGGGTTGGCCTTTCTACCGACTACCTTAGCAAACTTCTCCGCCGCCTTGGCCATACCGCGGCTAACCCGCCTGTTTGGAAACGGAGCGTTATTGGCAGGCGCGGTGGCTATGGGATGTGTCGGCATGGTGTGGCTGTCTGGAATACGCGCCGACAACCATTACCTTAGCGTCGTGGTACCGCTGCTACTGATCGGCCTGAGTCAAGGTGCCTGCCTCAGTCCGTTGACCACTGCAGCGATGACCGATGTGCAATCGGCCGACACTGGCGCAGCATCAGGTTTAGTCAACGTCAGCCATCAACTCGGTGGCACCTTAGGGCTCAGCGTGCTAACCGTTGCCTACAGCTATGGAGCGCGTTCCTCGGACTCAATCGAAGCGGTAACGGCGGGTATTTCCATGGCCTTCGTTTGGAGCGCTGTCTTGCTGGTATTGGCGTTGATCGTGGTGCTTGCTCTCATCGTGCGACAAACCCCTGCAAGCGCTGCAGTTGTTCAGGAGCGCGGATAGCTTATAGCCGTATGCTCAGCTCTTTGCCCGGAACTCGAAGACTTCCTTGAATACCGGCACTGCCGACATTGCTTTTGGCCAGCCGACGTAGAACGCCAGGTGTGTCACCACTTCAGAAGCCTCGGTCTTGCTCAGGCCATTGTCCATCGCGCGGTTCAAGTGGAACGGCAACTGTGCGGTCTGGCCCTGTGCGACAAGGGCGGCGACGGTGACCAAGCTACGGTCTCTAGCCGTCAGGCTCGGATCACGCCAAAGGTCTGCGAACAAGACATCGTTGGTGTAATCGCCCAGCTTCGGTGCTACTTCCTCGGTCGCCGATCGCACAGCGGCACGCCGTTTGGCTTCGCTATCTGCGTCCAGACTTAGGGGCTCGGTGATTGCCGGCACGATTTGGTCATGGGCAATGTTGCGCTCGGTAAATACCTGATGGGCCACCCCCGCTGCTGACATCGCGTTCGGCCAGCCTGCGTAAAAAGCAAGATGGGTAATGAGGGCGCTGATCTCGCTCGGCTTTAGACCGTTGTCCAAGCCTAGCTTGATATGGCCAGTCAGCTGTGCACTCTGGCCGTTTGCAATAAGGGCAGAGAGGGTGATCAGACTCCGGTCGCGGCTCGCCAATTGCGGACGCTTCCAGACTTCCCCAAACAGCAGCTGCGTGGTGTAGTCATAGAGCTTTGGCGTGACCTCCTGCACATGGGGCGCAGGCTTGGGGTCCGGCTTGGCTGAGCTAGCTCCAGCCTCGGTCACGGCAGCAAGACACAACGTCGCGAATACGGGTGCAATCAGTCTCATGGTGCCTCTCAGGTGATAGCAATCGGTGGCAGGTGATCAAGGAATTTGTCCAAGGTGATTGGATATTCCCGAACCCGAACTCCAGTGGCGTTATAGACAGCGTTTGCAATGGCCGCAGCGACACCTGAGATGCCAAGCTCCCCTACGCCCTTGGCTTTCATCGGTGATGAGTAAGCATCTACTTCGTCGATGAAAATGACTTCCTGATGCGGAATGTCGGCGTGCACCGGTACTTCATACCCGGCAAGATCGTGGTTAACGAAGAAACCGTGACGCTTGTCGACCACTAATTCCTCCATCAGCGCCGCGCCGGCACCCATGGTCATGGCGCCAATGATCTGGCTGCGCGCGGTCTTGGGATTGAGTATGCGACCGGCAGCGCAGACGGCCAGCATGCGGTCAATACGCACCTCCCCGGTTGCAGCATCGACTCGGACTTGAACGAAATGCGCGCCAAAGGTCTGGTGCTCGCGCTCTTCACGGGCCTTGCCGAACTCCAGGATATCTTCGGCCATCAACGTGCCGTGGCGAGCGACTTCTGCAAGAGACATGCTTTTGCCGCCGCCTCGCACCTGGCCATCCGTGAACTGCGCAGTGGCGGGGTCGATACCGATCGTTTCGGCAATAAGCGTGCGCAGCTTCATGCTGGCGGCATACACTCCGGAGGTGGATGAGTTAGCACCTCGCTGGCCAGCGGAGCCTGCCGACGTAGGGAAGTTAGAATCACCCAGGCGAACCACCACCTTGTCCAGGCTAACACCCAGAGTCTCGGCGGCTGTCTGCCCGAGGATGGTGTAGCTGCCAGTACCGATGTCGGTCATGTCGGTTTCGACTGTGATGAGGCCATGAGCATCCAAATGCACGCGCGCCGCGGAATCGCGGATGGGATTACCGCGAATCGCCGAGGCCATGCCCATGCCTATCAGCCAGCGACCATCGCGCTGGCTGCCTGGAGCGGACGAACGCTGATCCCAGCCGAAATGCTGCGCGCCTATCTCCAGACACTTGATCAGCTCGCGTGTCGAGAATTGCCGGGAAGGTTCTCCCGGCACCACCTGCGTGTCGTTCAAAATGCGCAGTTTGACTGGGTCAATATTCAGGGCCACTGCTAATTCATCCATGGCGCCCTCGAGGGCCATCATTCCAGATGCCTCTCCTGGTGCACGCATCGCATTGCCTTCAGGGAGGTCCAGCACGGCCAAGCGAGCGCGGGTCATGCGGTTGGCACCGGCGTATAGGACTTGGGTCTGAGTGACCGCCTTTTCGTACGGTCCGCCTGGGAGATTGCCGGACAGGGTTTCGTGGCCGATCGCTGTGATAAGTCCTGAGCTATCGGCACCCAAGCGCACGCGCTGGATCGTGGCAGGCCGGTGAGTGGTGTTGTTGAACATCATGGGCCTGGTGAGCGCAACCTTAACCGGCTTGCCGAGCTGACGTGCCGCAACCGATGCCAAGACCGCGTCTGCCAGCACCGATGCCTTTCCCCCGAAACCGCCACCGATGTAAGGCGAAAGCAGGCGGATGTTTTGTGGTGGCACGCCGAGGATCTTCGAAAGGTCGCGCTTGCTCCACGACAGCAGCTGAATCGAGCACCATAACGTCAACTGGTCCCCCTGCCATCGCGCAACGGATGCATGAGGCTCCATCATCGCGTGGGCTTGGTCAGGCGTGGTGTACGTCACGTCGACTTGCACGGTCGCCTGGTTGAAGGCCTGATCGAACTGGCCGATGTCCGTATCGGGCCCGCTTTTAGGAATCTGGGCATTAGGGCGTTCAGCCTCCAGGTCAAATCGGCCTTGGCCTGGTGCATATTCCACTTCGATCAACTGCGCGGCCGAGCGCGCCTCCTCGAAAGTCTGTGCGACCACCATCGCAATTGCCTGATGGTAATGGTCGATGTCCGGGCCACCAAGCGCCCTGGCAGCATTGAACTCACTTTTCCCGAGGGGGCCGGCATTTGCTGCGGTAATGACAACCAGCACGCCCGATGCTTCCTGCGCAGCGTCTGTCTGTATTCGGGCTATACGACCTTTGCCAATACCAGCACCTACGATATAACCGTACACAGCGTCCGGGACCGGCTCATGATTCTCGTAGGCATAGCGAGCAGCGCCCGTAACCTTCAACGGTCCTTCGATTCGATCAAGGGGCTGGCCAATGACTTTCAACTGGTCTATCGGATTGTCACCCGTCGGCGAATCGAACTTCATGACTGAGCCCTCGCTTGGGATAGTACCGACGCCAGTGTTCGTTCCGCCAAGACAATCTTGAAGGCATTGTCATGAGCAGGAGCGGCACCGGCGAGCAGTCTGTCCATGACCGCCTTGGCACCTTTTGGCATCAGCGCGTCAGCAGCTTCCATGCGCCATGGCTTATGAGCGACACCGCCCAGCGCTACCCGGCCGGTTCCGTCGGGCTGAACGATGGTCGCCACCGAGATCAGGGCAAACGCGTACGATGCGCGGTCGCGCACCTTGTGATACAGATGCGCGCCACCTAGCGGCTTGGGCAGCGTAACAGCGGTCACCAGCTCATCTGGGAAAAGGGCTGTTTCGATATTCGGCGTGTTGGCGGGCAGCCGATGGAAGTCGGCTATTGGAATGGAGCGGACACGACCGTGAGCCCGAACAGTCTCAACCGTGGCATCCAGCAAACGCATCGCTACCGCCATGTCGCTTGGATGGGTGGCAATGCAGTTACTGCTCGTGCCGATGATAGCGAGTTGGCGGCTAACCCCCCCAATGGCTGCGCAGCCAGTGCCGGGCTTGCGTTTGTTGCACGCCATGTTGGTATCGTAGAAATAGGGGCAGCGTGTGCGTTGCAGTAAATTGCCTGCCGTCGTCGCGACGTTGCGAAGTTGTCCCGAGGCACCTGCTAGCAGGGCTCTAGAGAGCACCGCGTAATCTTTTCTTACGCGAGCGTCGGCAGCCAGATCGGTGTTGCGTACCAAGGCCCCAATACGCAGCCCGCCTTCGGACGTGGGCTCAATGGTGTCCATCCCCAGTCCGTTCACGTCAATCAAATGCGTGGGGGCTTCGATCTCGAGCTTCATCAGATCCACTAAATTGGTACCCCCGGCAATGAAGCGTGCGCCTTCAAATTGGGCGGCCTGGGTAGCCGCTTCTGCCGGAGATCCGGGGCGCAGATAATTGAACGGCCTCATACGGTCTCCTGCGCGACTTCGGTAATCGCCTCGATAATGTTCGAATAGGCGCCGCAACGGCAGATGTTGCCGCTCATGCGCTCCTGAATCTCCCGGGCGACAAGTCGCGGCGCTTCGGTGAGGTTTTCACTGACATGGCTGGGAATGCCGGCGCGAATCTCTTCAAGAACCGCTACCGCTGAGCAAATTTGCCCTGGCGTGCAATAACCGCATTGATAGCCATCATGTTTGATGAAAGCTGCCTGCATGGGGTGTAGTTTCTCGGTACTGCCCAAGCCCTCAATGGTGGTAATCCTGGAACCTTGATGCATAACGGCCAGCGTCAGACATGAATTGATCCTGGTGCCGTTGGCGATGACGGTGCAAGCGCCGCATTGACCGTGGTCGCACCCTTTCTTGGTGCCGGTCAGGTGCAAATGATCGCGCAATGCATCCAGCAACGTCGTTCGGGTATCAAGTACAAGCGCCTGTGTCGTGCCGTTGATATTGATAACGAGCTGCGATTTGTTTGGTTGCGCGGCGTTGGCGGCACTGGCCTTTGCAGTGATAAATGGGGGCAGAGTAATGGTCGCAGAGGTGACTACCCCTACGATAAGGAATTCGCGCCGGGTCAACGGCATCCTGTCGATCGTATCCACGGTCAGTATTCCTCAGGAAAGCTGTATGGCCTGTTCATGAACAGAGGGGCACGCGTAAAATCGCTCGCCATTGCATCGGTTTCATAGGTGCGTATATCTACCGAACTTAGCGTCTTGTGTGGCTAGCGACTATGCCGTAACCGCGTATAGGCCCATGAGCACCGTTCATGAATGGTTGATGACGCGGTTTAAGCTGGCAATGTGCATGAGATAATTGGGCAAAGTACCGGGCGCGGTCGAGTGATCTGGACACTTCCCAAACACGACATGCATTGAGAACAAAACCACCTAGTTAGGGTTTCACTTAAACCCCACTAGGTCATGGCGCGCCGTCGCTTAGGACAATCATCTAGCCGCATCGGGCGATTGAGCGATACGATTACGGCATAGTGCTATCTGTAACTGGACACGAGCACTATCGGCAAGAAGCCGTTAAGCATGGCCAACAAGGAGAGAACATGAGTCAGCCTTGGCCATACGCCGGCGCCCGCTGGTAGAAATTCGATTTTCATACGCATACCCCAGCATCTAGGGATACGAGTGCTTGGCAAGCTGCGATTAGCCCCCTAACAAGCTGCCCCCCTGAAAAATGGCTACTTAAGTACATGGCCGCCGAAATGGACTGTGTAGCTGTCACCGATCACAGTAATCGGGCGTAAACAGAATGCGACTTCGCAAGCTAGGCAGGGCGAAGCCATCCGGATATTCCACTTACGGCCAATGGCGCGGCACTCAGTGCCAGCTGTTATCTGATTTGGCAACCCCCTACGCTGGTCGAACAGATGAGGTGAGTTGCTATATTTCCATTTGTCGCAGCCGTTATGAATTCCCGAATCACACATTCAATGTCAAGGTTCAGAGATAATCAATGCGCCGTAGTGACCGAGCCTAGAGGTCTCCTTGAATACAATCCGTACACAGGTTGGAGAATAGGGGGCTTGACGCCAAGTCCTGCGGCAAATTGTTCCATGGCTTGAAGCAGATGATGTCGTTTGGGTATATTCCCCAGTAGACATTGTGCTCTACAGCGCTTTGCGTAAGCGTTAACGTCAACCAACGCAACCATA
Source organism: Pseudomonas sp. W5-36 (assembly GCF_046540455.1). Classification (NCBI taxonomy): domain Bacteria; kingdom Pseudomonadati; phylum Pseudomonadota; class Gammaproteobacteria; order Pseudomonadales; family Pseudomonadaceae; genus Pseudomonas; species Pseudomonas sp. W5-36. The sequence continues at coordinate 582,353 of NZ_JAXCIQ010000002.1, forward strand.
GGGCAAATCCGTCCTTAAGTTGTGAGTGGTCTCTATGACGTCTTCCTCGTCGGCCGTTCGGGCCGGTACATCTGTATTAGCATCATCCTTGCTGCTCGGCATTCTGCTGATCGCTGCCAATTTGCGAGCGCCTATTACGTCGCTTGGCCCAGTATTGGATCAGGTGCAACATTATTTTTCTTTGAGTGCGGCTGCCGCGGGTTTCCTGAACGCGCTTCCACTTCTGATGTTCGCTTCTGCGTCGCCACTGGCTCCATGGCTCACGAGACGCTTCGGCCTTGAACAGGCTTTGTTTGGTGCGCTGTGTCTCATTGCTATGGGCTGCCTAATCCGGTCTAGCGGTACAGCTACCGGACTATGGGTCGGTACGCTTCTCATCGGCGGAGGTATCGCTACAGCCAACGTGCTCATTGTGCCCCTTGTGAAACGGGACTTCCCAACTCACGCAGCGCTGTGTATCGGTCTTTATGCTGCAATTATGGCGTTGATGGCTGCGCTTGCGAGTGGACTGTCAGCGCCTCTGTCCTCGTTATCAGGCTACACGTGGAAGGTATCCTTGGGAGTGTGGTTTGTCCTCGCCCTCGTAGCTATCGTTTGCTGGTTACCTCATCTCCGGCAGGCCCGCGGGCGTGTGGCGATACCAGCGCCACACGCCGCAAAGTCAGTCTGGGGAAGCACGATCGCATGGCAAGTCTCGATGTTTATGGCTTTACAGACTGTGACTTTCTACACCGTGATTGACTGGTACCCCGCGATGGCAAATTCAATAGGAATAGGGGCATCACAGTCGGGCTTGCACCTCTTTGCTTATCAAGCGGTCGCTGTCGTGGCTAACCTTTCCACTTCCGTCGCAATCAAGCGAATGAAAGATCAACGCCTAATGGGATTTCTATGCTCGCTGGCGGTGGCGATCGGTATGGCAGGGCTTGTGTGGGCTCCTTCAATGTCTTTGGTATGGCTGTTGTTTGCAGGCGTCGGGGCAGGTGCGTCTATGGTCACATGCCTGACTTTATTTGGTCTGCGCGTTCGTGATCACCACCAGGCAAGTTCGCTTTCGGCTATGGCACAGTGCGTAGGCTACGGTTTGGGGGCCGCGGGCCCATTCTTGGCAGGCTGGCTTCACAGCGTTTTCGGCACCTGGCAGGAATCGCTTTGGATGCTTTTGGTGGCGGCAGTTCTACAAATCTTCTTTGCCGTAATGGCGGGCCGTAATCGATTCATTGAGTAAAAGCATCACTGGTGCGGGGAGAGGGTTTCAAGGCTCTTCCGGACCGTGGATCCGCGCTCATTTTTCCTATTCTTTCTTCAAGATCAGAGCACTTCATATGTCTATCCAGCAAACACCCGCTTATGTTTTGCCTGTGCGTGCCGCGGTCAAGATGGAGGCTGCCATGGCGTTGGGCAGTTTCGCCATTGGTACGGGTGAGTTCGCCATTATGGGGTTGATGCCAGACATCGCCAGCAATTTGCATCTCAGTGAGCCTCAAGTGGGGCATGCCATCAGTGCCTACGCGTTGGGCGTAATGGTAGGGGCACCGTTGTTGGCGATCCTTGGTGCCAAGATGTTGCGTAAGCATCTTTTAATCCTGCTAATGGTTCTCTACGCGGTGGGCAACCTTGCCACTGCGTATACGCCGACGTTTGGTAGCTTGGTTGCATTTCGATTCATCAGCGGATTACCACACGGAGCGTATTTCGGTATTGCAGCAGTGGTGGCTTCAAGTATGGTGCCGGCGAATAAGCGTGCTGGAGCTGTAGCGCGCGTGATGATGGGGTTAACCCTAGCGATGCTACTTGGTAACCCTGTAGCTACATTTCTGGGGCAGTTCTTCGGCTGGCGTTCGGCGTTCGCGCTCGTAGGCGTCATTGCAGTTGCTACCATTGCCTTGGTGTGGCTCTTTGTTCCTGATCGTCGAGACGAAGTCCGTAGTGATCCACGTAAGGAGTTACAGGCGTTCAAGAAACCTCAGGTTTGGATGGCTCTGTCCATCGCTGCAATCGGCTTTTCAGGTATGTTCTCGGTTTTCAGCTACCTAGCGCCGACGATGCTTGAAGTAACCCGGACGTCCCCAGAGATGATTCCATTTGGGCTCGCAGCATTCGGCTTGGGCGGTATCATCGGCAATATCGTTGGCGGCAAATTGTTTGACCGTTTGCAATTCCGTGCGGTAGGGGTTGTTCTCGTATGGTCTATAGCCGTATTGATGTTCTTCCCTTTAGCCGCAGAATCGACCTGGGGGGTGATGCTGGGTGTTGGTCTAGTCGGGACAATGATTGCTTTAGCCGCTCCGCTTCAGATTCGGTTAATGGACATAGCCCACGAAGCGCCTAGCTTGGCGGCAGCGTCTAACCATGCTGCATTCAATCTTGCAAATGCGTTAGGCCCGTGGTTAGGGGGAATGGCGATCACAGCTGGCTTTGGCTGGACGAGCACTGGCTACATCGGCGCTGCGACCGCACTTGCAGGACTGGCGGTATATCTGATCGCTCGACGCATGAGAGGGGGCGAGTGACAGACTCATGGTTGGAGTTGCCGCCTGATGCAGGCCACATTCAGTAACAGCCACGAGTGCTTGGAGGGCTTGGCGGCCGTCGAGAGGTAAGGCTGCGTGGAACACGTGAGCCGCCCCTCCGCCCCCTGCGCAAGCCAGGCGATGCATTTAGAGATTTCATTTAGAGTGGGCAAAGAAAAAGGCAGGTAATACGCAGTAGGGATGATGGGCGGGGTGCCCGACTGCTGCCGACGACGAAGGGCTGCTTTGGGTCGAAAGCAGCCGGTTAGTTGGACTATGACTGGTCAACGGAGCCCGGGTTGCCGGCCACTAACAACCCTCAGCCTGCTGCAATCTCACCAGCCGGATGAAAATAGGCATTTAACGTAAACCCCGTTATGGAACGCGACATAAAAGCTTACGATCATAAGAGATACGTTTTTGTCGGGCAGATTGAGGCTCGCCCAGCCAGGCGTAGGAGCCGCTGGGGTGCACCCTGAGAGTTTGGCAAAGGCGCCGTACCGGGTAATCAGTTGGGTGCTTCTTGATGAACGCGTACTTCGGCCGCACTCTTTTGCATAGTAGGCGGCGGCTTTTTTTAGATGTCTCGCTCTTCATTCACACGCTTGAGTTCAGAGCGAAGTTGACGCATCTAGGCTTGCTGGTCATCGTCTTGCTGACGCTGCTCTTGGATGAGCTACGATTTGACCCAGCTGTAAGCCAAGGTGCTGACTGCTACGGTTTGACATCGCAGCAGCCAGAGGGCTGGTTAGAATGCTGCCTTCAGGCGAGCGCCGGCATAGGCCTGTGCTTCCTGAGCCTTTTCCACCACCGCAGCGGTGCCGAAAAACTCGTGGGTCACGCCGTCATACAGCTTGCGCTCCACGCTTACGCCCTGGTTTCGCAACGCCTGCTCCAGTTGCGCACCGTCATCACGCAGCGGGTCGATCTCGGCGTTGATCAGAGTCACTGGCGGCAGACCGTGAAGGTTGGCGTGCACAAGATCCAAACGTGGATCCTTCAGATCGGCAGAGCTCTTGGTCACATTGGCCACGAACCAAAGCATCATGGGGCGATTGAGTGGCTTGGCGTCAGCGTACTTCAAGTACGACTCAGTGTTGGTCGTGGTCTGTCCCACTGGGTATACAGCAATCACACTCTTGGGCGAGGTCAAGCCCTGGTCGCGTGCAGCCACAGCAGTGGCGAGCGCCAGATTGCCCCCGGCGCTTTCGCCGGCCAACGCTAGGCGCTTAGAGTCTCCGCCAATGCTAGCCGCGTTGGTAGTGAGCCAGCGGTAGGCAGCAACAGCGTCTAGATGGGCTGCCGGGAATTTATATTCAGGCGCGCGACGGTAGTCCACTGACACCACGATAGCATTGGCCTGCTTGGCCAGGCCGCGGGCGCCACCGTCATACACGGTGCGGTCCGCGATCACCCAACCGCCGCCGTGGAAATACAGTACTACCGGGAATGGTCCGTTACCAGCAGGGGTATAGACGGTTGCTGGCAAGTTCCCTGCAGCACCGGCTACGGTGATCTCACGGGTTGTCACGCCCGGGACCAGTGCTGTGGGGCTGCTGTCACGCTTCTGGTCGGCCAGTACCTGCTTTACACCATCTGCCACAGTAGGCTGCTTACGGGCTTCGTCCGGCGTGGTTTTTTCAATGGCTTTAGGATCGAAGGCCGCTTGGGCGTTGAGCACTTTCTGCATGTCGCTGTCAGTGCGGAACAAGCTCTTGGTCGAGCTGACAGCTAATTCCGACAAAGTAGGTTTTTCCGGATCGCGAGCGCAACCGGCCAAGGTTGCCAAGCTGACGGCGGTTACTGCAGCAACCAGGGCACAACGTATTGGATGGGAAGAACGCATGGTGAATCCTCGATGGGTGCAGCTATGGCCACGAAGTGGCGGCGGGCGCTGCAGAAGCCGCGCCTACGCTTTGTCCGAGGAAAACAAGTAGTGTTCAAGGCAGACAGCGTTTATACGGATCAGCGGTAGGGAGCTAAATCCAACGCTGCTGGCCGACTTTTCCCACGACGCGGTCGGCCACTAGTTGCCGTTTTCTAATCTTCCAATGCCAGGCTTTCCATACAGCCAGGGCATACCGCACGCCCGGTAATGATCACCGATTGCGGACCGATTCAGGTGGGCTGAGATAAGCCAGCCTCGCGCTCGGTTATGACTTCCTCAATCAGTCGGCAATCCAAACAATTGCACCTTAAAAGTTATGTTATAACATGTCCGATATTTTTCATTGTCCCCAAGGAAACCTGCATGTCTCGCTGCCCCAAATTGCAATTCTGGCGCCTCCCGCCCATTGCAACAGCTTTAATGATTGCATCGCCGGCCTACGCCATAGAAGTAGATCCACAAGTGATTACCGCGAATCCACTAGGTAGCGAGCAGCTGGCTTTGCCGAGCACTGTCCTCACCGGAGATAAACTGACCCTTGCGCAGAGGGGCAGTTTGGGCGAAACCTTGAACAATCAACCAGCCGTGTCGTCGTCTTATTTCGGACCAGGCGCCAGTCGGCCAATCATCCGCGGGTTGGACGGCGATCGAATCAGGATCTTGCGTAATGGCGTTGGCGCACTGGATGCGTCGTCGCTTTCTTACGACCATGCGGTGCCGCTGGATCCTGTCAATGTTGATCGCATCGAAATCGTGCGTGGCCCCGCTGCATTGTTATATGGAGGCAGTGCCATTGGCGGCGTGGTAAATACATTGGACAACCGCATTCCTGTTGAATCCATCGAAGGCATACACGGTTCCGGTGAATTGCGATATGGCGGTGCCGACACCACGCGTAGTAGCGCCGGAAAGCTGGAAGCCGGCAACGGTCAATTTGCGCTGCACATCGATGCCAATGCTCGTAATTTTAATGACCTGCGTATCCCGGGCTACGCTCGCACCTCTGATCAACGGACCCGCGAAGAGGGAGACGATGAAAAACATCGCCTCGGCAACAGCGACGGGCGCCAAGAAGGTGGTGCCGTAGGTGGCTCCTACACATGGGATGACGGTTATGCCGGAGTGTCCTACAGCAATTACGACTCTAACTACGGATCGCCTGCCGAGCAGGACGTACGCATCCGCATGGAGCAAGATCACTACGCGTTTGCTTCTGAGGTCCGCAATCTGTCCGGTCCCTTCACATCTGTGAAATTAGACGCAGGGTACACAGACTACAAACACATGGAGATTGAAGACGGCGAGATAGGCACCACCTTCAAAAACAAGGGTTATGAGACTCGGGTGGAGGCCCGCCATCAGCCGATAGGACCGCTTAATGGTGTGGTGGGTGCGCAGTTGACGCGCGGTGAGTTTTCCGCGCTTGGTGACGAAGCATTTGTGCCGCAGACCGATACCAATGCTGGAGCTCTGTTCATTCTCGAAGAACTGCAATCCAGTGACCGACTCATGCTGAGCTTGGGCGGTCGCCTGGAGCACACGACAGTCGATCCGGATGCTAAGGGCAACATGCGGTTTAATAGCGCTGATCGCTCTAGCAGTTTTACTACTGGTAGCTTGTCGTCAGGCGCGGTGTATACGCTTACGCCGGTCTGGTCATTGGCAGCAACTCTGGGCTATACCGAACGTGCGCCAACGTTTTACGAGCTGTACGCCAACGGTGCACACGTTGCCACAGGCACTTACGAGGTAGGTGACGTTGACTTATCCAAGGAAAAAGCAGTGTCCAGCGACTTGGCGCTACGGTTTGACAATGGCGCCCATAAGGGCAGCGTAGGCGTATTTTATAGCCATTTTTCGAATTACATTGGGCTATTGAGTAGCGGCCGATCGCTCAACGACGAGGGTGAAGAGGACGCCGACGGCATCCCTGAATTCACCTACTCAGGCGTACGTGCTCGATTTGCCGGTTTCGAAGCACAGGATCATTGGAAGCTGGCTGAGACTCGCTACGGTAACATTGCGCTGGAGCTTTCCGGTGACTATACCCGCGCTAAGAATCTGGACACTGGCGAGGCTTTGCCGCGTATCGCCCCCCTGCGACTGAACAGTGGGCTGCTGTGGGAGCTGGACAAATGGCAGGCCAGGGTCGACGTCGAGCATGCGAGCTCGCAGCACAACGTGCCGGATAATGAATCCGGAACTGACGGCTATACGACTTTAGGCGCGAGTGCAGGGTACAAATTTGACCTGGGCGGTAGCCAATGGCTGGCATTCGTTAATGGTGAAAACTTGACGAATCAGACTGTGAGGTACGCCAGCTCAATTCTTCGCGATATTGCGCCTGCTCAGGGAAGAAGTGTCGAAGTTGGTTTGCGAACAAACTTCTAACCTGCTTTCACCCAACCGCCGATACCACGTATCGGCGACCTGAGCTCAGCATGTAAAATGGTCCGCACGCGACGGCCACTCTCTCAAGCTCTGTTCTGATTGCATTCAAGATGTTTCCATTGTCGCGGAGCTGGTAGTGGGCAAGGTGACTTTTCGCCCTAAAAGGCATCAGCCCGCAAATCCTAGGACACATTTATCTGACTTCAAGCTCAGCCACCGAGCTTAGCTCGCCTCTGAGAATGCTTTGATGAAGCTGATTGATGTGCTCGACCGCGTTCTGACCTTGTGCCAGATGGTGCACGTAGATTTCGCTTGTCTTGGTAAAACGGTGGCCAATACGCACGGTATAGGAGCGGAACATCCAGCTGAGAAAACCTGTGTAATACATAGCATCTTCAATGTCCCGCCACTTCACGCCACGAACCCCTTTGCTCCAAGGCAAAATCCCCCGGTACAGCCAAACTCCAACGTCATCCGTGTAAACCCGCACGCTTCTGAGAAAGAGGATTTTGTAGATACAGAGAGGCAGCGAAACTACCAGAACAAACACGCTCACTGCCATGCCGAGCCGAAAAGCAGCATCCGTTTGCGCGTTGTGTAACGTCCACCCGCCAATGCTAATTGAAACAGCAATGAAAAAAATTATCGTCAAGACGGTGCTGACATAGGCCAACCAGGACAGTCGATACCCTGCATGTGCAGACTCAATGCTGGGGCTTTCGTATCCATTCATGAGGCATTCCTTAACAAGTTATGTGTGCCCTGCCCTTGGTTACAAGGGTTGCCAGTACCCGGGGCTTGGGGTGCAGCAAAGTGTCTTTTCATCGGCCAATCCGCGTCTTGCATTGAAGAAGCCGCGCTGCGCTCGGCCTTGCCAATAACGTGGTGGACAATAGGAATCAAGGCAGATTGGGCATCTTCGTACGCCTGCCCGGTTTGGCTTATGGCTTCGTAAGTGCGCTGTAGCCCACCTGCGTCATGGGGGTGATGATTGCGCTCCCGTGCATAGGCTTGGCCAGCATCACTGTAAGCCGCAAAAGCAGCCTGCACTGAGTCGATCGTAGGCTTGATTTCGTCGGGGTCGATCATCGGCATGACATTGATCCCTTGTTACAAGGCAAGATAGAAATGCAATTTTGGTCAGGCGTTTGATCATTTTTTCTTTACTCAATCAGCACTTGAATGCGGGCCAGTACATCGTCCATCACCACCTCGGGGACCGCCTCTACGCGCTTACCCCCACGGGCCTCAAGGTCAACGGTGCGGATTTGATTACACAACACCACACCTTGCGTCTCGGTGCCGGAACCGCTCAGTGGCACGGCAAAGCCGGCATATCGGGCAAAATCCCCGCCTTGGGTGATGGGCGCGATCAGGACCAAGCCCGACACGTTGAACGCCGCAGGCGAAATGATCAGCGCCGGACGAAAATCGCCTTGCTGCTCACGGCCAGCGGTGGGATTCATGTTCAAGCGCACAATATCGCCACGGTTTAATTTGGCTCGCTTCACGCTTCACGCCCAACGGCTGACATCGCATTCCACGCTGCCATGTCGGCAGGTTCCGGCGCGCTCAAGTCACACTGCGCCATGAGCTCGGCCAGCGCGTAATGCGGCTTGGCCTTCGCAGGCTTGAGCGTCATAACCTCGGCGGATACATCGAGTTTCAACACATCGCCACTAACCAGATTCATCAGCTTAAGCACGGTTGCAGGCAAGCGTATCGCCGCGCTATTGCCCCACTGCTGCACTTTGACTTCCATAACAGCCTCCTAAAAAGTATACACATTGTAGATACCAAAAACACTAACCGCAAGCTTTTTGTATAAACATAGTATCTACAATGCCAGCTCCAAAGCGCGTCAGTGACCTCGTGCCTTAAGGGCAGAAATGCGCTCGATCCATACGCCATGCACCTGAGCCTCGAGAAATAGGTACACATCGGGTTCGATTGCCTGCATGTCCTGCAGGGCCTGGATAAAACCGCGACAGAACTGATAGCCATATTCGACCTGAACCTCGGTCTGGCTGCTATACAGGTCGCGCAGGGCCACGCGCCAGGTGGCATAGGCCTGCTCACTCAAACCACGCGGCAGATCCGAGGTGTCCAGAAAATCGAGATCGGCAGGTGGCATAACCAGCTCCTAGGAGGAAAGGGACCAGGGCGCAGCAACAGGGCGGGCTTATGGTACGTCAATCCCAAGGCTTGTTACGTCTAGCAAGCAGCAAAAAAACCGCCTAGGCGGGTCCTGATGTGGGACCAACTAAACATAGTACCCGACATATCTAACCGCGATCAGTGGCCGTTTTGAGCATGTGCCTAGCTGTCTGAACCAGCTGGTCCAAACTCCAAGGCTTTTGCAGGAACGCGACTCCGGCAGGCAGATCATGACTCACTTCGGCTTCGTAGCCTGTGGTCACTATAAATGAGGGACTGGCATCTGGAGATGGCCGCCGAGCTGGAACGCTGCGGTAGGTTCCAGCAGGCCCGCATTCATATAACGCTCGCCAGTCTGTTAAAGCCCGCTGTGACACTTCCTGCCGTATGAATCAGTACAGAAAGCAGGCAATCGAGGTGGCTCAGATGGCAACAAGATCCGGTATGCGTTTGCGGCCATGATCAGCAGGACAGCACGGCTCCCCTCTTCCACCCGCTGCGCGGCCGCGCAACGGGTGCAGGGATCAGCGCCGACGGCCTCTATGCGGTGGTAGGGCACTACGCCAGAGCTGCAGGGGTAGAGGTTGCGGGACTCGTACACGGGCTGCGCGCAACGGCAGCCACCAATGCCCTGGAACACGAGGCGGATATCGCCAAGGTGCAGCCATGGCGTAAGCGGATGGCGAACACACCTACCGAACTCTAGCATTAAAGGCGATCGGGTCTGCCCGAGGGGATGCGCTTTATCTGCACACCGTCTCGAACACACCGCCATCTCGGCGACTTTGCTGCATTCAGCTCCGCCATCCTGCGCAGGGATGCAGCGCTGAGATGCACCTGTTCCAGAAATTATCGGGCGCGTCGGCGGCAAGGAAAATTAATCTCACGCCCGCGCGTGGGAGGTGAGCATTATCCTCGCGATCAGTTTTTTTCTGGAGCTTTGATATACCCAGGCACAGCTAAGGATGGGGCCTGATGGCGATCTTCAGAAGCTCGGGCTTCATGAGCCTCAGCATAGTCCTTATCAGCCTGAGCCTTCTCATCAGCGGCCTGCCCGGGATTACCCTCAACCTGTTTCTGATCAGACGCTTGTTAATGCTTGTTGGCATCTTGCGTGTGGTCTTCGGACGATTTTTCACAGCCAGGCAAGCCAAGCGCTAATGCGAAGAGTAAAGGTAAGGGAAGTGCCTTGATCATGGAAATGCCCTCTAGGTTATCAATAACCTATTGATCTGCATGGCACAATCTTAGTTCAACATACGCTTTACCTGATGAACGGAGTACTCGTAGTGCCAAACGTTCAGATCAGGCCCGATACGCTACCACGTGGTCCATTCGCACACCGCAAATCCACGGCAAAGTGCCTAGCGAGTAGGCTGAGGCGGCTGAACACAAGAACCACTTCCTAAGTGATCCGGCGGTTGCACTCTCTATTTGGCATCCGATACAACAGTATGTGGGGTAGCAAAAGGAGCGGACTTTAGATTATCGAGAACGTCGACTAATAATCTTAGCAGTAAGTTCAGTCAGTTACCTAACACTATATGAAGATGACAATGGGGCGCCAGCGACTGCGTGGGGGGTAACGAGTCACAAGAAAATGTATTCGGTTGAGGACGTCCAAGATAATACCCTTGCGCATGGTCATAGCCTAGAGTACGCAACAACTCGAGATCCTGAGCAGTCTCAACGCCTTCCGCTAACACTTTGAGATCAAATGCATGCCCCAGTTTCAAAAGGGCCGTCAACACCTCCTCGCGTTGGGCTTTGTTTTCAATTCTGAGTACCTGACGGTCAACCTTCAAACAATGGAATGGAAGCTTCAGTAAATAAGCCAAGTTGGCATGACCTTGACCGAAATCGTCCAGAGCCAGTCGTACGCCCAAGTTGCAGAGACCGGAAACTGTACTCAATAGTTGATCATTTATACGCAGAGGCACGCCTTCGGTTACTTCCAATATTAGCCGATGGCTCGCGAGACCATGTTTAAGTAATGCACCCGCCACTTTCATCGGAAAATCTGTGTTGGCAAGCTGTATAGGTGAAAGGTTCACTGATATGTTGACAGCGTCATGCCAGCGGCTGGCCGCTTCACAGGATTTATCCAAAACCCAGTCACCTACAGCATTAATCAGCCCGCTGCGTTCTGCCATTGCGATGAATAAATCAGGTGGCACATTTCCGAGCTTGGGATGCAGCCAGCGAATAAGGCTTTCGTATCCAGTGAGCTGATAAGGTTCGAGTTGATACAGCGGTTGGAAGTGCAGGTCGAATTGGTCTGTTGCTAACGCCTCTCGGATATCCTCCGGGGTTAGAAGCGACTCATCGTTTTGAGAAAAAATAAATCCCGTATCCTCTAGACGATTGCGGCCACCTCTTTTAGCTCGATACAGAGCTTTGTCAGCCTGATCCAGAAGTGAGGTGCTATCGGTTAGCGCACTACTCGCACTGTGCGCTAATCCGATGCTGACAGTGATGACCGAGATGCCGTCTGTACGTCCCAGATGGGCGATGTTTAGTTCACGTATGGTTTGCAATACGTGGTGAGCGATCCTGCGGGCCTCATCATGAGAGGTATCTGGCAAAACGGCAATGAACTCTTCACCGCCGAATCGTGCTACGGCGCAAGGCGAAATGAAGCAACTGCCCAGAGCCGTGGCAACAGCTCTCAAGCACTCATCGCCCATAAGATGTCCATAATGGTCGTTAAAGCGTTTGAAATGGTCTATATCGATCAAAAATAATGCGCCCTCGGACTGTCCATCCAAATGCTTTGCCGTAAGCGCATCCAGTTGCGGTTGTATGTGCCTACGGTTAGCCAGACCGGTCAGCGAGTCGGTCTCTGAAAGGCGTTGCAAGTCACTATTGGCATCTGTGAGACTAGAGGCTCTGGTTTCCTCACGTAGCCAATACAGGTAACTTCGTCTGGCTTCGGCGTTGGACCAGTAGTTGCCGAGCAATGAGAAAAAAGATGAGGATCCTATAGCGGTCATTATCAAGCCGCCAGCACTCAGGGAAATCGGGGCTGTATGCACACCCCAAGCTGTGATGGCTAAGCAAAATATGTTGTATATCAAAGCAATATTAAAAGGGCTTTTCATGCACGTATTGACATAAATAAGCATCAGTGGCCAACAAAACATGAACAGTGACTGCTCACCCGAAACAGGTTGTTCACCGTTAATTACTACGTTGTAAGCGGCTATAAATCCGGTGTATGAGGGCAACATGGAGACGTATTCTCTCCAGTGCTCCGATAACTTCTTTAGAAGCAACACACCCAGTAGAGTGCTTGGTACACATGTTCCGACCATCTGCAAAATTGCTGATACCAAATCCTTCGGATTTATGATGACCATCCATAGTGAAAAACTACCGAATGTGAAACCTCCCAAGATCAAGCACAGAATCAGGTGGTGCCGGCGGGTAGTATGGATATCGCTCTGATAACGTAGCTCCAATTGCTCAGAGAAGCGTGCAGCGCTAGTTGTTTTCTCGAGTTCTCGTTCAATCTGGCTAGCGTCTAACATAGAAAATTCCACAGCATGCACTAATGAGGCCTTGTCATGGCTATAAGCCACCATTCTACCTTGCTGCGGGTGTCGAGCCACTGGAATCTGCCCGGCGGTGATCTCCCGATTCATCTCCTGTGAAAACGAGCCTAGTTGAGATCTCGTCGATCAACTGACCGTCCGGGTGCACATTTCGCGAAACTGACTGAAGACACCGCCAATGATCGTGACTAATTCGAGCTGGACAATCCCCGGACAAGCCGTGCCTATCAAAATGACCTGGAAGGCTTTTGAGAGTTTGTCGATCTGGCTTTGACCGATGAGTTTCGTGCGGTGACCCGAACGCACGTGCTCGCTGGGCGCGCCCAGCTCAAACATCGCGGTTTGGCTATTACTGTAACCGTCGTGAGCGATTCATGTTTAGTCGAGAGTAGGTACGTCCCACATGACAGATGTCATGAGACGCCTGGTGATCAATTGCCGGTTCGCTGCAACCCCCGAATCGGGGGTTTTTCGTGCCTCCTAGGGGTGCAGTGGCCCAATTGCGCCAAGAAGAAATCGTGGTCGGCCCTGTGCAGGGCGCCCAGCTCGAGCGCTTCGCGCAACACCATCGTCAGTCGGCTGTGCCATTCCCCGCTCTGCACTAGGGCCACGTCCATGACCTTGTCGAGGCGCATGACCAGATCCTTTCTGCAGCGACCTTGAAGCTGTTCTTTGCAGATGTAGAAAAAGTACCGAACACGCTGTGGGTACAGCACATTGGAATAGACCATCATGGCTTGCATCGCTTCACTTGCGCCGAGGTCCAGCGGGATCACAAACACGTTTGACTCCTTTGATGGGTCATTTTTCGGGCAAGTCTAACGTTTCACTGACCGACCCATACCGAGTGCGGCGCTGGCTTCAGAAAGATTGACCTTTTGGGGCTCTATTCCAGAGTGCGACCTGGCGTCAACTATAGGAACCTTGGGACAGTGCTGGACAGCAGCTGCAATCGCCTGCAGGCAGACTGCCACGACGCTACCAATGATGCTGTCGTTCCTGTCGGGATGCGATTTCAAAATGCATTCATTCATTGAAGGCAAGAGTCTGCAACTGACGCTGGGGGTATTGATTATGACGTCATCTCCAAGCCTAACATTCCGACAGATCTGGCCAGGAAAGTCCCGCAAGTCATGCAGGCTCCCAACGGAGTAAGCTAAACGGAATGCTTCAGTGTTGGTAGTGTGCCCTGGAGATGCGAGCTCACCACGACCCGAAACGACCTAAGGGAGGGCAGCTCTCCGCCATAACGCCTCACTACCCTAGAGTGATCTATAGCGTTATCGGGCCTTAGCAGTACGAGACCTAGCCCGCCAGGCCTTCCTGCCTCCCCTGGCGGGCTCCTTCCTTGATGTTTCTTGCCTACAGATCCAGACATGTCGCCTGCCTGCCCTGCCCTACGTGCATGAGGTTGTTGTAGCAACACATCTCGCTATGCTTTTATCTATATAGCGATCAATTGTGGTGACCAATACTTCGATGAGCGACAGAACCTACCCCTACACCGCATGGCTGCTGACACGGAATTTTCAGTTGCTGGAGGTCGAACTCGTGGACCAGGGATTCGCTAACAGCGCATATGACCGCACTGACAAGGGCCGCAATTACCACGTTGACGAACTTTTTCTTACGAAAGCCAGGGCCATTGCGTTCGGTGAAGCCAAGCTTGCAGCGCTTGCCAAGGAGCTGGAAAGACGTCAAAGAGGGTTACTGAAGCGACGATTGGAGTTGCAAAGATGCAAATGAAATTGTCTTGCACAAGCATCCGCAAGGGTAGATAGCGGGGCCCTTTGGTAGTCTCTGACCGGAGAGATATCTTGAGCTTGATGGCTTTTTCTAGCAATCGGGCGGTCAGGTGCGCATCTGGTCGGACGTGGTTGAGACCACGACAGTCTGCATTCACCTGCTGCGGTATCTGGAGGAAACTCCCAAGTTCCGGGCAAATCCAGTTGATCAGTGCGCGGTCAGCTTGTGGCAGATGGCTTGCAGCTGAGTCAAGGTGAAATGTCAGCAGTTTTGCTGCTTGACCAACTACACCCGCGATAGAACTGTTGAATCAGGAACTCCAGCGACGGAGCGTGAAACGTGAGCCTGGGGCCGACCGTAGTGATACCCCTGAGCATAATTACACCCATTGCTGGCCAGCCAAGATGGAAGGGAGGGTGAGTGAAAATCCTCGATGCCTTCCGCGGTTACTTTCATATTCAGGCTACGTGCCATCCCTAAAATGGCTTCTACCATTGGACGATGATCAGTCTTACCGATCTCAAAAAAAGATCGGTCTATCTTGATTTTATCAATGGACAAACGTGTCAAATGATAAAGACCTGAGTAGCCAGTGCCGAAGTCATCAAGTGCCACTGTGATGCCATGTGCGTGAAGTCTGTTCAGGTTGCGCTCGGCCGCTTCGATATTGCCGACCAAGGCCTCTTCGGTTATTTCGACCTCAAAGCGGTCAAATGGAAACTGCTCATGGCGCAACTGCTCCAGGAACCGATCAGGAAAAAGCTCATCGGTGATCATTGCTGCACTGACGTTCAGCGAAAGATGAAGGTGATCGTCCCAATCCCTGGCAGCGTTACAAGCTTGCTTAACGAGAGATTGAGTCATCATGGGGATCAACCCTAGGCGTTCAAGCGCTGGAATAAAATCAGCAGGCATCCCAGTGCTCCCATCTGGCTTGAGCCATCTGGCCAAGATCTCAAATCCGACGACTTCCTGAGAAGGCAGTGCAACAATAGGCTGATAGAATGGAACGATCTCATTCAGTTCCACTGCCTGTTTAAGCGCAGCGTCTTCATCGATTTGAGCCTGATATTGGAGCCCATGCTCTGTTTCGTAAAAATGGTAGGTTGAACGACCCGTAACCTTACCCCTGTACATTGCTACATCTGCGCAGTGCAATAGCGCTGAGGTTTCGGTAGCGTCGACCCACGAACGAGAGATGCCAACTGTAGCTCCCTGTCGGAAGGGTCGAAGCTTCTCGAGCATAGGGGCCCCTATTCGCGAAATCACATCTGCGGCAATGAGGCCCAGCTCGCGTTCCTCTCTACGGCTGGTAAATACGACGCAGAATTCATCGCCTCCTAGACGCGAAGCGATGCAGCCGTACTTGATTGCAATCTCCTCCAGTCGTTTTGCTACCTCAATGAGCACTGCGTCACCCGTTGCATGCCCGCGCTGATCGTTAACCGCCTTGAAATAGTCAAGGTCGATCAGCATCACAATCACAGGTTCCAGCTGAGCGAGTTGCTCGTTTACAAGCTCCATAAAGGCACGCCGATTGAGCAGGCCGCTGAGTGAGTCGTACCTTGCCAGCTTCTCTGTATGGGACTGCAACCCTTCGAGTTGAAGGTAATTGCGTCGGGCATTACTGATCATCTTCATGAGCATCACTCCCGGCCCGATCAAGGCGATTAGTGAAAAACCCGTAGATGTCAGTACGAAACGTAACCTTTCTCCTTCCTCAAAAATGCCGTCATAATGAAGGCCAAGCCCCCGCATCACCCATGCCTTCAGCTCAAACTCCCAGAGAATGGAAAGGGCCATGACGGTAAGCAGGGTGAGAAAAAGTAGCTGTATCAGACGGTATGGACTGGGTAAGCGTAAATAGGTCATGGGCAGCCTCACAGGCCAAGCTAGCAGCACGTAATATCAGATGGCCATCTTCCCATAAGGCCATGGCGTCGGTTATAGAACCTGTTTATTCATTCAATAGAAAAGATTGCTTTTTCTAGGGAGCTTCATCTTTATGGGCATGCCAACGGGGGTTGGCGCTATCGCCGAAATAGCGTACGGCCCATTAGTTTGCCCTGAGATACTGCGCCTTGTGGGCAGGCCACCCAGCCGACCCGCTCTTTATTAAGCATCAGACAGCGCCCGTCGCAGCTTCCACACAATGGTTGATCGGCACTGCTGCGTCCAACTAACCGCCATGGGTCCAAGATCCCGATTCACTCTTGACTTGCTCAAGAGTCCTCATCGGCTTTTCTCCTTGCAGGATTCTCGTTTGTGACCGGCAGATGGACATCCCGGACACTCGCATTGTCATGAAATGCTATCGACGGGACGAGGGAAACCTTGAGTATCTCCCTCAGAGCAGCGCACTCGGCGGGCAGGTTTAGGTTTGGATCCTCTGACTCTAGCCAAGGCGCTCTTCGTAGCTCGGTACTATTCGTAGCTCAGTCTTGGCGGCTTGCCGCTGGCGGAGGGTCATGTTTGGGCGGTCGCGGCATGACTCCGTCCTTCGATTTAGTCGACGCCAAAGCGAAATTGGTTCTGCTACCTCGGTCCACCGCGATGGCCTGGAGATGCTAGCTCGGCGCCAGTCCACGCAGCTCGGGTACAAAAACTGCATAGGCCATTTGACCGCCAATTTGATGACAACCTATGAAGCCTCCATATTTTACCTTACCGAGGCTTTCACCCTCGGCGCTCACCAGGGCGCTGATTGGCTTCATCGCGCTTGTATGTTTATCGTTGATGCTTGCTACAGCGTGGCAGATGAATCAATCCAGGCTTGAGCGCATCGCTAATGCCAAAATTGCAGTTTCAAACATTGTTCTAGCTGCTGAACAGCAAGCTCAGGACACAATACGCCAGGCTGACAATACGCTGCGCGATCTTGTTGAGCGTGTGGGACACGATGGTGTAGCGGGAGAACAGTTGTTACGACTGACGAAGCTGATGGCTCAGGACGTGATAAACGTGGAAGGACTTCAAGGGCTGTTTATCTACGATGCCCAAGGTCAGTGGGTCGCCAATTCCTTTGCGCACAGTGTGCAGGAAAAAAACAACGGCGACCGCGCCTATTTTGCCTATCACCGCGACCACACCGATGAATCAATTCATGTTGGCTCAATTGTAAAAAGCCGCAATACGGGAGATATGGTTATCCCGATCAGTCGGCGTATCAATACTCCTGATAGGGAGTTTGCAGGTGTCGCCTTGGCGACGGTCCCGGTCGCATGTTTTCAAGCGTTCTTCGAGCGAATGGATGTAGACGACAAAGGCGTTATCTTTCTCGCATTGAACAATGGTGATCTGCTGGCTCGCCGGCCAACATTGACTGCACTGATGACGACCAATGTGGCCAGGGGGGATATATTTACCCGCTATCTGCCATACAGCGACAATGGCACTGCCGTAATCAAGTCTGTGGTGGATGGCGTGGAAAGGATATATGCCTATCGACGGGTGTCCGGCCTACCCATCGTTGCAGCTGCAGGTGTGTCGTACCAACATGTCTTCGCGCCCTGGTGGGCTTATGCGTACAGATCCATGGCTTTGATCGGCATGATCACGTTGGCTCTGTGCTTGCTGGGCATTCTGTTATACCGGCAGATCCAGCAGCTAATCACCGCGGAGGGTGAGCTGAACGTCGCCAGAAATGAAATGGAGATTATCGCTCAGACTGATAGCCTGACACATCTGGCCAACAGACGGCGTTTCGATGCTACCTTGCAGCAGGAGTGGGGGCGGGCCAGGCGAAATAACTCAACCATAGCGCTTATCCTGTTGGACATTGACTGGTTCAAACAATACAACGACCACTATGGCCATCTGCAGGGTGACGACTGCCTGAGGCAGGTGGCAGAAATCATCGGGACCTGCGTCAATCGTCCGGGCGATCTTGCCGCACGGTATGGTGGGGAGGAATTTGTGGTCCTGCTGCCTGAGACGAATCTGGCCGGCGCTTTTAGCGTCGCCGAAAATGTCAGGTTGTCCATCGCCAATGCACTCATTGATCACGCCGGCAGCTCGCTGGGCATCTTAACGATCAGTTGCGGCGTGGTGGCGATCAATTCACCTGCAAAGGATTCCTATACAGCCGCCCTGGCAGAAGCAGATCGACTTCTCTATCTCGCTAAAAGCAAAGGTCGCAATGCTGTAGAGGGTCAGTCAATGCCTGATACTTACCGGCTGCATCAGACAAACGTTATCGACCTGTCTCGATAGCCGAGCATCAGGGCATACTTGAGAAGAAGATCAACCACAACTGCGGCAGCTGAATTGAACGAGGATCGCTCATTCAGTCGTCGGTCCTGTCTCGAAAAGCCGCACCTGGCGAATTGGGGTCAAAGGAAAATCAACTTGAAGCGGAGCCCTTGATGCGGCAACGATTCACGCTGCGAAAGCAACGTGAGCGTTCGTTTCGGACATCATAGACCAACTGCATGGCCTGCTCGTCAGTCACAACACCTGTTCTTCGAGCTTGCTCAATCCTGATGAGTAATGCATCACATTCATCTTCAAGGCTGGCCCAGTGAGCCAGGTGCAGAGTACGAATGGATTGTTTGAGAGCATCGAGCATAGGATCACCTGGATATCGCGCATAACCGAGTGGTAAATGCGAATTGCTGGGCAAGCCTGATTTTAAATCCATCACTATCTGGCTTGGCCCGAGAACTGCTCAACGGCTGCTACCACACTGTTGGCACTCTGCTGAATGTCCTTGATCACCTCGTCCGCCTCGCTTGCCAACTCCAGCGCCGTACCGGCCTGCTGCTTACTTTTTCCGATCATGTCCACCGCAGTGGAAGCGAGGATCTGATTCTTTTTCACGACCTCAACAATCTCTGCCGTTGCCTGAGTGGTTCAAAGGGCCAGTTGCCTGACCTCGTCAGCGACTACAGCAAATCCCCGGCCCTGCTCTCCGGCGCGTGCTGCTTCGATTGCTGCGTTCAAGGCCAACAGGTTGGTCTGGTCCGCGATGCTGCCAATGGTTTTGACAATGGTGCCGATTTCCTGGCTCTGGGCATCCAGAGCCTCAATGCCATGCGCCGCATCTTCCATCAACGCCGAAAGCGTGTTGAGGGTTGTAACGGTATTCTGGATAACTCCGCGGCCTTGCTGTGCACTGGCGTCTGTTTGAACAGACGTATCGTGGGCCATGCCGGCCGCCTCTGATATGGCGCGCTCACGGTTGACCTGGTCAGTGATTACGGTAGCGAGTTTGGCTATCTTGTACAGCTTGCCGTTGGCATCTACGATCGGATTGTAGGAAGCCTCGAGCCAGACCTCCCGGTTAGATTTATCCAATCGGCAAAACCTCCCGGCGACGTACGAGCCCTGTCGCAGGGTCTGCCAAAACTGCTCATATTCTGTTGAACCGACATCAGATGGCAGGCAAAAGATCCGGTGATGCTGGCCTTGGATTTGGGGCAATGAATAGCCCATGGCGTGCAGAAAATTCTGATTGGCCGTCAGGACTACCCCATCCAGAGAAAACTCGATGACGGCAGTGGAGCGCATCAGGGCCCCCACCAACGCTTCATTCTCCCTTGAGGCCTCAATGGTCCTGGTCAGCACGCTGCAATACAAAACGATGCGTTCGACCCGTCCGCTCTCACCGGCGAAAGGTATAACCATTGCCCGCAGCCAGACATGACGACCCTCACGACTGCACAGGCGCAAGGTACCGCTGTAATGCTTGCCCTTGGTAATTGCCTCCAAAGCGCGGCGCTGATGGACATCACCGTGCAGCTCAGCGGGGCTGAATTCCCGCAGGGTCCGACCGGACAATTCAGCTTGAGTGAATCCCAGCTCTTTTTCGAACAGAGCATTTACCTCCAGGATTACGCCTGCCGCATCCAGCGTCACCGCCACGGTTTCGAGATCCAGTGTCGCCTTGACCTGCTCCAGAGCTCCCAGCCGTTTTTCCAACTGCTGGATTCTGTTTTTCAACCGGTTATTGAACATGACAGTCACTCGCATTGATGAAAATACTATCGACGGGACGAATGAAACCTTGAGTATTCCCCTCAATGGCAGCATGCATGGCAGTTTCAGCAACAAGCGCTGACGGCGTGGGTTGTAGCGACCAAGCGACCATGCAATGTCCGGCCAACGCTTTTACCGGCATGGCTGCGTTTCGGTAACACGCCGTGCAGTTGTTTTAAACAGGACAATCAAGTTTTTACTTGAGCAAAAACATGGCTAGCGAACCCTAAAAATCATGTTGCATTCAACCTGGATTCGTCTTCACTGAACACGTTGGTTCAGAGGCCGGCCACCTCTGAATCAGCGGGATAGCCCGGTGCTTGCAAGACAGCTATAACCAATCTCATCGACTTGGTATTGGCCTTATCTGTACCACTTTCAAGCTCGCTTGCAGGTAATGCACATGCCCTCAGATTCTTGCCCCGGCGTGGATGAAAAGACAGCTCTCGATAATTTCGTAAGCGCTGCTTCCTGCCTAGAAGCTTGTTCAGGCGCCGTTTTGGTTTTGCACGAAGGCGTGCACTGGCGCATCGCATCCACCTACGGATCCGCGCCAGACTTTAAGATCGAAAAAGCTATCGATGCCTGGCTGAAATTCGTGTTGTCTTACGACGACGTAGTCGATCTCAATGAAATTATGGTCGGCAACGCCGTTCTCCCTATAGGTTTCGAGCGGGGGATCGGCGATTTTCAGGTCTGCATTGCTATCAAAGATGCTGCTGAGCGTCTTGCTGGTGTGGTGCTGATGACAGTCCCGCTACCCCGCAAGGGACTTAGCGCCGCGCAGATCTGCTTTCTGCGAACTCACGCTGCCGACCTCTATGCCGCCCTCCAACCAACGCGGGTAAATGATTCTGCCGCACGCCTGCGCTTATTGGAGTCGGTGGTGGTCAATTCAAAGGACGCCATCCTGATTACAGAGGCCGAGCCCATCGACATGCCGGGGCCGCGCATCGTTTATTGCAATCCGGCGTTTCTGGCGAATACCGGTTTTTCCCTCGAAGAGGTCATAGGGCAGACCCCTCGCATATTGCAATGCGAGGAGAGCAACCGCGACACGCTTCGGCAATTGCGAGCGTCGTTGCAACGATGGGAACCCATCGAAGTTGAGCTGATCAACGCACGACGCGACGGGACTCGATTTTGGGTACAAATGAGCATCGTACCGGTGGCAAACGAGAACGGCTGGTTTACTCATTGGGTGTCTGTGCAGCGAGACATCACTGAGCGAAAAGAAGCTGAGGAGGCATTGCAACAAGCACAGATGGATCGTGAGGAACGCGTGGCGCTCCAATCACGGCTGGTGGAGCGCGAGAGAATTCAGGAGGAGTTGTCCTACGCTGCATTTCACGATGAACTCACAAGACTCAAGAACCGGGCGTACTTCACAAGCCACATCGAGGAAGCCCTAAGTAGAAAGGGCGACGGCAGCCGTAGCACGGCTACAGTTTTGTATATGGACCTCGACCGGTTCAAATACGTCAATGACGGCATAGGTCATCACGCTGGTGATGTATTGCTCAAACGGGTTGCGGAGCGGTTGCATTATTCCATTGACGTCGAGGCGGTGGTTGCGCGGATTGGCGGCGACGAGTTTGCCGTTCTACTTACTGGCGAAGACCACCAGAAACAGGCTGTCGAGACTGCCGGACGAATTATACAAGCGCTTGGCCTACCCATCGAGATCGAAGGCCAGACGCTGTTTACCTCCTGCAGCATTGGCATCGCGACCCTGGATAATCATCACAATACAGCTGAGGACCTGATTCGAGATGCGGATGTGGCGATGTATTCGGCCAAGAAACAAGGGCGTGGTCGCTTTGCGATCTTCGATGTGTCGATGCGGCAGGCCTCGATCGACATGTTGATGCTGCAAAGCGCGCTCAAGCATGCGATCACAGCCGATGAGTTCTACCTGGTATTCCAACCGATCTTCTCTGTAGAAACTGAGGCCATCGTGGGGGTTGAAGCCTTGATCCGATGGCGCCATCCGATCTGGGGAAATGTCACACCGGATGTTTTCATCAGCGTGGCAGAGGACATTGGCGTCATTCACGAGCTTGGTCAGTGGGTAATGCGCAATGCTTGCCGTGAGGTCAGGAGGTGGCGCGACAGCTTCCCGAAGAAAACCATCAAGCTCAACGTCAATGTGTCGGGGGTCGAGATGAACCGCAAGGGCTTCGCTATTCAAGTTGCCCATATACTTAACGAGACCGGATTTGACCCTTGCACTCTGCAGATAGAGATCACCGAGTCGGTCTTTCTGCATGAACCGGATGTTGTGCTCCAGACTCTGGTAGCCCTTCGAGCTCAGGGCATTCGCGTCGCGTTGGACGATTTCGGCACGGGCTACAGCTCCCTGAGCTATATCGACCGCTACCCTATTGATGTCATCAAAATTGATCGCTCATTCGTCTTCCGTATGATGAGCCATGAGCGCAGCGTTGCCATCGTCAAAAGTATTTTGTCGTTGGGCCAGGTGTTGGATCTGGCAATCGTGGCTGAGGGGGTAGAGACGCAAAGCCAGATGGCTCAGCTCAGAATTCTAGGCTGTCCTTATGCTCAAGGCATTCTGCTGAGCACACCCTTGCTTGCGGAGGACATGCATGCACTGCTCTCGGATTGATGGCCCAGGGCGCTCGGTCCATAGGTCAACCGACGAAGTCCGAGCCTTGCTCGGACATGCCACCCCACATTTGACTTCCAGTCGGAATGGATACGGGACAGATTGCTTTTTCGTACTCATCGACCTTCCCTACTAATTTTTTTCAAAAACAGCCGCTACCCAGCATTTTGCACCGTTGTATTCATCACCGCCTTCGGCAATGAAAATGTGATCTGTTTCATTCACAGCGTATACGCCTGGGCTCTCATCGCTCGCGTCACGCAAGGAGTCCTTCCAGCCGTAGACCGCGCCTTGCCAGATCAGCACGACGCCGCCACGGTGATCCTGGTTAGCATTTCGCCATTTTCTGGCAGTTGCACGAAGCGTTTCACTAAGATTGGTCACGGCTGATTTTCCTGCACGATCTGAGGTCCGATAATGCCCTGTTGCTACTGACAAAGCCCGCACGGGGCGGGCTTGTGGATGAAGCGACATTTTGGTTATTTGTGTAGCTGGTGGTGGAACGGGTGACTTGTCGCCGTGGTTACCATCAGCCATCAAGCCCTCAGGCGCAATAGCCGCTTTTCCTGCTCGATTAGGGGTACGATCACGGTATTCTTCTACGGCCACAGCCCCACTCGTGCCGGATTGAGCGTTGTTCAGTTTTTCTTACCTACACAGCTGCGTCGCAATGGCATCGAACTCACGGTCAAAACTAGCTTTCTCTGCCGCGCTCAAGAAACCCTGCTGCTCGACGAACCGATTAGTTTCATTCCGGACGTTCTCTACACGCTTCACCATACGCTGTGCTTCAACCTCGGTAATACGACGGACTTTTCTTGAGGTACTGATATCGGCACTTAGAACATTGGCTCTTACTGACATATGTGCTTGTCCTGGATCGCTGATCTGCGCTCCGGTCTCGCCGGCTATTTCTTGTTGGTTTTGGATGTCACAGCTTGGAAGATTGAGGCTTTGCTGTGCAGCTGCAGCGGTCAGGCTAAAAGCAAACAACGAAGTGAAGAAAATATGTTTCATGACTCATTCTCTTTAATCAGATGTCAATCCCGCGTGCATGGCATACCACGACCTAGACGGTGCTACCCGGCAATTGATTAAGGCGAATCTGCTGCATGGGCTCGGCTAGGATATTTTCCAGAACCGGCATAGCGTTTGTCAGGGTCGGAGCCATCATGTGCGCTTGCAGTGCCGCTTCACTGTCCCAGCTTTCGTAGGAAACAAAGCGGGTGGGGTCTTCAATATCCGTCAACAGCGCATAGGCCTGGCACCCAGGCTCCTGCTGGAATTGCGGCAGGGCTGATTGCAGCAGGTTTTTCAATTGCGCTTCCATGCCTGGCTTGGCTTTCATGATCGCTACGACGTTAAGAGGTGAAGTCATGTGGGGAGTCCTGACAATGCCGGCGCCGGAATGGAGCCGTCAGCGCATGAGACATGCCACGTAAGATATTCATTCAGAAAAAGCAGGGAGGCTATTGAAATCGCTTTGCACCTATTGGCTAGGTGGCAAGGGTTTTTTTAAGGTGCCAGCCTGCTGCACACCGCAGGCACTCCAAAAAGCCTTTGTAGGTTCCCACGCGTATAGCATTTGATGCGCAAGCCATTGGTGTAGCATGCTGAAAAACCACTCTTGGTCCTCAGTCGCGTGACATCCATGGCTAACAGAAAAACCACTGTTTTCGCGCTCCAGAGACGTGCCTGTCTCTCCAGTACCTACCATTTGGCCCACTATGGTGAGTCGAAATGACCGACAAACCGTCGGAAATCGAGACCCTTCGCTCTGAGGTTGAGAGTCTGCGATCACAGCTGGCTGAGACACGTTGTCTACGCTCATACGAGCTCTTGGCGAATAGAGGCATCGATCATGTACACCTTGCGCTCAAGGCAGGCGGAATCGTAGGCACTTGGGCTTGGCACCCAATCCGGGACAGTTTCTCCGTGGATATTGGTTTTACCGAGGCGTTTGGGCTTGATGAAAGCCTTGTTTACAAGGAAGTGACCATCAACGAGGTTCTTGAGAACGTTCACCCAGAGGACCGACCAGGATTAGACACTGCGATCGCAGAGGCCGTGATACGCGGTGGCGCCTAT
The DNA here is from genome assembly GCF_046540455.1 of Pseudomonas sp. W5-36. Taxonomy (NCBI): domain Bacteria; kingdom Pseudomonadati; phylum Pseudomonadota; class Gammaproteobacteria; order Pseudomonadales; family Pseudomonadaceae; genus Pseudomonas; species Pseudomonas sp. W5-36. The sequence continues at coordinate 607,292 of NZ_JAXCIQ010000002.1, forward strand.
AGACATCAATACCGAGTCAAGCGCGCTGATGGTCGGTATTACTGGCTTGACGCCCATGGCAGCGTCGGCTCCGATGAACACGGCGTACGGACCAGCTTTCCCGGATTTGTGATTGACATCACCAAGCAAAGGGCCGCCGAAGAACGGCTGCGGGTCAGTGAAGCGCTGACCAAAGAAAACGTGCAACGTGTGCAGCTTGCGCTAGCAGCTGGAGCCATCATTGGTTGCTGGATATGGGACCTGAAACTGGATCGTTTTACGGTGGACGAGGCATTCGCCGTGGCGTTTGGCTTGGACGCTGCTTTGGGCAAGGAAGGAATCCCACTGGCTCAGATCTTAGAGAAGGTTCATCCCGATGATCGCCCCGGGCTGATCGAAGCGATTGATCAGGCCATTGCTCGCGGCGGCAGATACGCTCATCAGTACCGAGTCAGGCGAGCAGACGGCAATTACTATTGGTTGGAAGCAAACGGTCGGGTCGATTGCGATGCGGATGGCATACCGGTGGGCTTTCCTGGCGTGTTGCTGGATGTAGAGGGTCGCCGTAGTGTTGAAGCAGAACGCGACCGCGCCATTGCTGATTTACAGGCACTCAACGAGAATCTGGAGAAACGTGTCGCCGAGCGCTCTGCTGAGTTGCAGGATGCGCAGGAGAGACTTCGGCAGTCCCAGAAAATGGAGGCGGTTGGCCAATTGACCGGAGGCCTTGCGCACGACTTCAACAACCTGCTGGCCGGCATTTCTGGGTCACTCGAATTGATGCAGGTTCGAATGATGCAAGGTCGTATCAATGACGCGGAACGCTATATAGGCGCAGCACAGGGGGCCGCAAAGCGTGCTTCTGCCTTGACCCATCGGTTACTGGCTTTTGCGCGTCGCCAGACCCTTGACCCACGACCGACCGACATCAATCGGCTGGTAGTTGAGCTGCAGGACATGATTCAGCGAACCGTCGGCCCCAGCATTCAATTTGAAGTGGTAGGTATGCCTGGGTTGTGGGTCGCGTTAGTGGACGTCCCGCAGCTTGAGAACGCGTTGCTGAATCTGTGCATCAATGCTCGAGATGCAATGCCTGCAGGCGGCCGTATCGTCGTCGAGACAGCCAATAGGTGCCTCGATGAGAAGACCGCAAAGCAGTATCAAATTCCAGAAGGCCAATACCTGGCCCTCAGCGTAACGGACACCGGATCCGGAATGCCACCGGAGGTGGTCGCGCGAGCATTCGAACCCTTTTTCACGACAAAACCTATTGGTAAAGGGACCGGCCTGGGACTGTCCATGATCTACGGATTCGCCCAGCAGTCGGGAGGACAGGTCAAAATTCATTCCGAAGTGGGACTGGGTACAACGGTCTGCCTGTACCTTCCTCGTCACTATGCAGAAGCGGAAAGTGAAGTGGAACAACCAGAGCGTGCCGCCATAACACCCAGTGACCACAGCAAAACTGTGCTGGTGGTAGACGATGAGCCAACGGTGCGCATGCTGGTCATGGACATCCTGGAAGACCTCGGATACATGGCTATCGAGGCAGGTGACAGCGCAGCAGGGCTGAATGTACTCCAGTCAAATGCGCGTATCGATCTGCTGATCAGTGACGTTGGGCTACCGGGCGGGCTGAATGGCCGTCAAATGGTGGACGCAGGTCGCGTCTGCAGGCCAGACCTGAAGGTCTTGTTTATCACCGGTTATGCGGAAAATTCTGTGCTGGGCAGTGGTCGGTTGGCACCTGGTATGGCCGTGCTGACAAAACCGTTCTCCATCGAAACCATGCGCTTACGCATCCACACAATGGTCGAGAACGCCAAGTTACCGTGAAAGCATTTGATCGAATGGCCTAACTGATAAGTCATAGCGCCAAGGGGTAACTCACAAGCGTGGTTGAGCAGGCATGGCCGTCAATAACTGGCCGCTCTCAGCGGGCTTACATGCCACCTCTACAGCCAGCGCGAATAGCTTAGTGCCTATGTGCTCGACAAAGCGCCCCACGCGAAAAGGCTCGCAGACGTGAATTGGCCTGGCCATTTGTCGTGGTGCCGACTGCCGAGCACCCCGCGCCCGGCACCACCTTCGAACATGGCCTGCAACGTTTACTTGAATTCCGCTGCGCATCAGTGAGCTCGTGCCTGGAGGGCGGAAATCCGCTCGATCCAGAGGTCGTGCACCTGAGCTTCAAGAAACAGATACACCTCTGGTTCAACAGCCTGCACGTCCTGCAGAGCCTGGATAAAACCGCGACAGAACTGAAAACAGTGTTCGACTTGAACCTCTGTTTGACTGCTGCATAGGTCGCACTCAGCTGCTGGAGGTCGAACTCGTGGGTCAGGGATTCGCTAACAGCTCATATGACCGCACTGACAAGGGCCGCAATTACCACGTTGACGAACTTTTTCTTACGAAAGCCAAGGCCATTGCGTTCGGTGAAGCCAAGCTAGCAGCGCTTGCCAAGAAGCTGGAAAGACGTCAAAAAGGGTTACTGAAGCGACGATTGGAGTTGCACAGATGTAAATGAAATTGGCTTGCACAAGCGTCCACAAGGGTAGCGGGCCCCTTCGGTAATCTCTGCCCGCAGGGATGTCTTGAGCTTGATGACTTTGTCTAGCAATCGGGCGGTCAGGTGCGCGTCTGATCGAGCGTGGGTGAAGGAAACGACAGTGTGCATTTACTTACCGCATTATCTGGAGAAAATTTCCGAGGCTCCGGGCAAATCCAGCTGATCAGTGTGCGGTCAGCTTTTGGCAAATCGCCTGCAGCTGATTCAAGGTGAATGGCTTGTTCAACCAGTGCACATGATCATAGTCCAACGTGTTTACCGCAGCATGGAAACCTGACGCGACGACTACAGGCACCTGAGGTAGCAGGTCATGCAGCCTTTGGACCAGCTCGAGCCCGTCGATACTGCCAGGCATTCTCAGGTCAGTGATCAGCAGATCTGCATCGAAACCATTATGCTGAATGTGACTCCAGGCAGAATCTGCCTCGCAGAATGCTCTGACCCTATGACCTTCCATTTCCAGAATTTCGACCATGATGGTCAATATGTCCTGCTCATCCTCGACAAGAATGATGATGCTCATGAGGTAATTCCTGTCGTGACGATCAGACCTGTCTGAGCGATGTCTGAGCATTTGAGTGCATGTAACTGATTGGACACACCGATCTAGAAATCGAGCCTTCGCTCCGATGAGCGGGGCAAAAAAGGGAATTGATTTCTACACGGGCCGGCGGGCTTTAGCAGACCACTCCCCCACGCTGATTCTTCGACCTCTCTAACCAACGTTAGGCCTGCGACGGCGCAGCGACTTAATAGCGAACATGGATTGTCAGTTCAGTCTCCCATCAGTGCCTGACCGTGAGCTCTTAAATTTTTGGCATCCACACCTGAATTAATGAAAACAGTCGCCCAAGCTCAATGGGTTTTGCCAGATAATCATTGGCACCTGCCGCCAAGCATCGGTCTTGATCTTCTTTCGTTGCTTTGGCAGTCACCGCGATGATGGGTAGCTTTCGCCAAACCGGGTTTTGCCGAATACGCCGTGTGGCCTCGAAGCCGTCCATCTCCGGCATCATGATGTCCATGAGCACAAGATCGACATGCTCCGCTCCTTGGAGTCGCTCAATAGCTTCAACACCATTGCGAGCTACCACAATCAAAGCCCCCCTTTGCTCCAAGGCGCTGGTCAACGCAAAGATGTTTCGAACATCGTCGTCCACTACCAATACAGTGCGACCCTCGAAGGCTCTATCGCGGTTGCGTGCCACCATCAGCATCTTCTGCCGATCACTAGAGAGGGTATTTTCTACCTTGTGCAGGAACAAGGTCACTTCATCCAGAAGGCGTTCAGGAGAGCGTGCCCCTTTGATGATAATCGTCTGGGAGTAACGGAGTAATTCTGCTTCCTCTTTCCGGGTGAGAGATCGCCCTGTGTAGACAATCACCGGCGGCGAAGATGGCAAAGCCTCCATAGACATGTGTTTGAGCAAGTCGTTGCCCGTCATGTCTGGCAGTGCCAGATCGATAATCATGCAGTCAAATGCTTCTCGGCGCAGGAGGACAAGCGCATTTTCCCCCGACTCCACCGCGCTGATTTCAACATCATCGTCGCTGATCAATCTGACTACGCTCTCGCGCTGGCGGGCATCGTCCTCAACCAGAAGCACCCGCTTGACCTTTTGAGCAAGTTTTGACTCCAGTCTGGCAAATACCTCTTTAAGTTCGACCAACGTTGCTGGTTTGACTGCATAACCGACAGCGCCAAGCTGCATGGCAGTCATCTGTCGTTCTTCAACGGATATTACGTGGACCGGAATATGCCGCGTGGCAGCGTTTTCTTTCAGGCGGTGAAGCACAGTGAGCCCAGAATGATCTGGCAACCGCATATCCAAAAGAACGGCATCCGGAAAGAATTTCGATGCCAGTTCAACCCCTTCATCTGCACCGTGGGCCACCAGACATTGGTACCCTTGCTCGTGAGCAAGATCATAAAGAACCTGAGCGAAGCGTGCGTCATCCTCCACAACTAGGATCACGCGCTTGTCGAACGGCGCGTATTGGCGATCGTCTGCAAAGGTGGGGATCGAAGCAAGTGAAGCACGGGTATCGCTCGCCGGTGGCGAGGCCGGCATCGCTACTGAAATTGCCTGCACGACCATGGCCGGGAGAATCTCGCCATCGAAACGTTCTGGGATCGTCAACGTGAAGACACTGCCCTTGCCTGGAGCGCTAGTCACGGTGATAGTCCCCCCCAGCAGTTCAGCTAGCTGACGGGAGATCGACAACCCCAACCCAGTGCCGCCAAAACGCCGGTTAATTGAACCGTCTCCTTGATGGAATGCCTCGAAAACACGCTCGATTTGATCAGCTGCAATGCCAATGCCTGTATCGGATATAGCAAACGCGACGCCCCCGCCTGGCTGAGACGAAACCGTCGTCTCCACACGACCGCTCTCCGTAAACTTGATCGCGTTGGCCAACAAGTTTTTTAGTACCTGCTCCAAGCGCTGCTGATCCGTGTATATGATCGGCGCTACCCCCTCTTGCAACTCAACGGAAAATTGGAGCGCTTTCTGGCCCGCGAGTGGCTGAAACGTATTTTTCAGATTCTCGACTAAACGCGCAGTGCTGATTTCGCTGGGAAATAAATCAAATCGGCCCGCTTCGACCTTCGCAATGTCAAGAATGTCGTTGATCAGATGCAGCAAGTCATTGCCCGCAGAATAGATCGACTCAGCGAACTTGACCTGTTCCTGCGTGAGATTTTCACCAGCGTTATCGGCCAAAAGTTTAGATAAAATCAGAGAGCTGTTGAGGGGGGTGCGCAGCTCATGTGACATGTTCGCAAGAAATTCGGACTTGTATCTGCTCGCACGCTGCAGCTCTTGCGCCCTGGCTTCGAGCTCTGATTGAGCCAGCTGAAGCTCTTCGTTTTTCCTATCAAGACTGTCGCGCTGCCGGGCCAGCTCCAGCCCTTGGTTGCTCAACTGCTCGTTGGTCTGCTCGAGCTCAACCTGCTGAACCTCTAGACTGGCTTGAGATTCTCTCAGTACGTGAGACTGCTGCTCCAGTTCTTCATTGGAGGTGCGCAGCTCTTCCTGTTGCACCTGAAGCTCTTCGTTCAGCTGCTGCGTCTCTTCGAGGATTTCCTGAATGCGTTGCCGGTACCGTGCAGACTCTACCGCTACCCCAACATCATGCATCACCAGCTTCAGCAGCTCAGCGTCTTTGGGTTCCAAAGCTCTTAGGAAACCCAGCTCAATGACGCCGTTGACCCCATCATCGTTGGCTACCGGCGCGATTAGTACGCTCGTAGGTCGGGCATCGCCCAGGCCGGATTTTACTTTTAGGTAATCTGGAGGAAGATCATTCAGCGAAACGATGTGATTTTGCTCAGCAACTTTTCCGATCAAGCCTTCCCCCAGTTGAAATGCCTGGCCCATTGAAGCTTGCTCGCGTGAAAACCCAAAGTTCGCCACGCGTACAAAATCGCCGAACGGCTGCCGGACATAAACGGCAGCGACCACAGCGCCCAAGTATTCGGCGAAAAACTCCAGGACATTTTTTCCAACCGAATCCGCAGATAGCTCGCCTAGCACACGCTGGGCGAGCTGGCTCTGTCCGTCTTTGAGCCAAGCGTCGTGCTCCAATCTGGTTTTGCTTTGATTTTGGGCGTCCACGATAGTGGTATACGAATTGGAAAGCCGTATGAGCTCTCTACGACCGAAATAGGCAAGAATAAGGTTTGCGGCCAAGGTGAATAAAACGAACGTGCTGATCGTAATGAACGTCGTGCGATGTACCGATTCAGTTCGCAATATTCTCAGCCCCTGCTCCATCGCGATCAGGTCACTGAACTCCGAACGCATCTCATCACCGAGCTGCTTGCCTTTACCCATTCGCAAAATACTTTCGACATCGCCGTTGCTACGCCGTATTTCAATGATCCGCTGCGCCCGATCTGCCCAGGCCGCTTGCAGCGCTCCGATGCGCTGCAAGCGATCCACTTGAGAAATATTGTCCGACACCAAGGCCTGAAGCGCCTTAATATTCCCGGGAACACGGACTCGGGCAAGCTCATAAGTATCGAGGTAACGCTCATCACCGCTAAGAAGATACCCTCGAACACCACTTTCCATGTCCACGGCGAGTTTCTGCGTTTCATGGGCATTGTTGATCACACGATCCGTGTGCTCGACCCAGTCAATTTGATCGAGAAGATAGGCAATCAAGGAAACGAACAGCAAGATACTAAAAAGGCCAAGCATCACTGGCGCTGCGACATTGCGTCGCAAAATTTTACGGAAATTACGCTCGTCAACAGCTCCAGTCGGCATGTCGAAAATCCTTCAGGGGGAAGGCGGGAAGCTTATCTGATAATTTGCCATTACTCACCGTCCGGCTACTGCCCGCCATGTGTAATGCGCAAAGCTTGTGTGGACTCCGTCTATTGCAGTGTGCCGGCTTTGGCATGGCGCTAGGCGGCACACTCTGAGCGGCAATCTCAAGAGACTGGTGGACGCTCCTGAGTATGAGTCGAGACGAGCTGCGCTTGATGACATTGTTCCACCGAAACAGGCTGCTGGAACTACGGTGGCGTGCGACTTTCGGAATAGGCGCAATCCGCAGCTTTCGGGATAAGGAACAACCCATGGCACAATCTGCCCATTATCGAATCGACTACATCTATAACGGCGCGTACAAGAGCTTTTACGTCAACACGGAGACGATGACCAATGCCGAGGCGTGGCACTGGGCTGCTGTAGACTCAGGGGTTGCACAGATCCCAAAATACCGTCGCGACAAGGTCCAGGTTGTCAGCAAATCCCTCGCTGAACGGCATGGAATTGCCGAAGTACAATGGTCTCAGGCCTAATAGCTTGAGACGCCCATGAATGGAGTTTGCGCCGTCGGGCACCGCTCAAACTGCTCATACGGTGTAACCGTCCGGTGATGTCACCTACCGAACTCCAGCATTAAGGGCGATGGTGTCCGCGTATTTTAAGCGGACGCGATCGCCCTTATCGCCAGGATTTCCATGCGCCAACGAAGCTCTTACCCCAAACCATTCAAAGCTCAGGTCGTCCAGGAATGCCTGCAACCCGGAGCGACGATTTCCAGCGTAGCCATCCATCACGGTATAAACGCCAACGTGATCCGCAAGTGGCTATCGACTTACCGGGATCAATCGTCTGCAACCCTGCCGGCTTTCGTTCCGGTAAAAACGTTACCAAGGCGAGCATCAGAAGAGATGGTGATCATCTCGCTGCCTTTGGGTGATAAGTCCATCACAGTTAAATGGCCAGCCTCGGATCCGGACGGCTGCGCGTGTTTCATTCGTGGCCTGGCCCAATGATTCGCATCGATGCCATCTGGCTCGCCACCGAGCCCATGGACATGCGTGCCGGCACTGAGACTGCGTTGGCCCGAGTGGTCGCGGTGTTCGGTGCGGCGAAGCCGCACTGCGCTTACCTCTTTGCCAACCGTCGGGCCAATCGGATGAAAGTCCTGGTGCACGACGGCGTCGGTATCTGGCTGGCGGCACGGCGCTTGAACCAAGGTAAGTTTCATTGGCCAGGCCTCCATCGTGGAACGGAGGTCGAACTCGACTCCGAACAACTCCAGGCGCTGGTAGTGGGATTACCCTGGCAACGAGTCGGTGCGGGCGGCGCAATTACATTGCTTTAAATGTTGCCTTTTAGCTGAAGCAGTCGGGCTGCTTTGGTAAAATCCACCCCCATGACTTCCTTGCCCGATCTCGACCAAATGCCCCCCGAACAACTGCGCACACTGGCTGCGCAGTTGATGTCCAAGGTCGACACCCAGAGCCGAAAGATCCATCGTGACGAAACGATTATCGAGCAGCTCACTCACGAGATCGCCATCCTTAAACGGCACAAGTTCGCCAAGCGCAGCGAGCAGATCAGCCCGGCGCAAGGCAGCTTGCTTGATGACCTGCTCAATACCGACCTCGAAGCCATCGAGGCGGAGTTAAAAGCCCTTCATCCCGCACCCGCGCAGGCAGAGCCACGCCAGCAACCCAAGCGTGCGCCGTTGCCACCGCAGTTCCCACGCACTGTGATTCATCACGAGCCGGACAACACCCAGTGCGCGTGCGGCTGCCAGCTTCAGCGCATCGGTGAGGATGTCAGCGAGAAGCTGGACTACACGCCGGGCGTCTTCACCGTCGAACAGCATGTGCGTGGAAAATGGGCCTGCCGGCAGTGCGAAACACTGATCCAGGCCCCGGTGCCGGCGCAGGTGATCGACAAGGGCATCCCCACTGCCGGCCTGCTGGCGCATGTGATGGTGGCGAAGTTCGCCGACCACCTGCCGCTGTATCGGCAGGAAAAGATCTTCGGCCGTGCCGGTCTGTCCATCCCGCGCTCGACACTGGCGCAGTGGGTGGGCCAAACCGGCGTGCAGCTTCAGCCGCTGGTTGATGCGCTGCGCGAAGAGGTGCTGGCCCAGCGCGTGGTTCACGCCGATGAAACGCCGGTACAAATGCTGGCGCCCGGCGAGAAAAAAACCCACCGTGCTTATGTCTGGGCCTACAGCACTACGCCATTCTCGGCCCTCAAGGCCGTGGTCTACGACTTCAGCCCCAGCCGTGCTGGCGAACATGCGCGTAACTTCCTGGGCACCTGGAACGGCAAGCTGGTCTGTGATGACTTTGCCGGCTACAAGGCCAGCTTTGAGCTGGGCATCACCGAGATCGGCTGCATGGCGCATGCGCGCCGCAAGTTCTTCGACCTGCATGTAGCCAATAAAAGCCCGTTGGTGGAGCAGGCGCTTCACTCGATTGGCGGGCTTTACGAAGTCGAGCGACACGCCAAGGACATGAGCGACGAAGACCGTTGGCGATTACGCCAGGAAGCAGCCGTGCCCATCGCTGAAAAACTGCATGAGTGGATGCTGGCCCACCGCGAGCTTGTGCCCGAGGGCTCGGCTACGGCAAAGGCCTTGGATTACAGCCTTAAACGCTGGGTAGCGATGACGCGCTACCTGGAAGATGGTGCTGTGCCCATCGACAACAACCAGATCGAGAACTTGATCCGGCCATGGGCGCTCGGGCGGTCGAACTGGTTGTTTGCTGGGTCGCTGCGCAGCGGCAAGCGGGCGGCAGCGATCATGAGCCTGATCCAGTCGGCGCGCATCAATGGGCATGATCCGTATGCTTATCTCAAGGATGTGCTGACGCGGCTGCCGACGCAGCGGGCCAGCGAGATCGAGCAGCTGCTGCCGCATCAGTGGATGCCTGCCTGATCTGTGCAAGGTTTGTTTGCTGGCCGCTTACCCCTGGGTCAGTTTTCAATCAGTGCCAGCGGTAAAGCTCCACCAAAGTACAAGCACCTCAGATCGAGAATTTGATCCGGCCGCGTGCAATGGGGGGTAGAGCTGGTTGTTCGCTGGGTCGCCGCTCAGCGGCAAACGGGCGGCGACAATCATGAGTTTGATTCAGTCAGCGCGCGTGAGTGGCATGACCCATACGCCTATTTGAAAGATGTGCTGACGCGGTTACCGACACATCAAACCAGCAAAATTGGGCTGTTGCGACCGCATAAGTGGATAGGTGCCTGACTATCGCGAGGGATTTTCCTCACCGCTTAACGTAAGCCTCGTCGTGCATCGTAGCAAGGTGCATGACTTTGTGAGTATTAAAGTTTACTTCGCCCCTGCCGCTATTCTGTTCAAGGAAACGACGCCCCTAACCCTTTTTACCTCCTAATGAGTAATCCTTATGTCTTGGCTGAGAAGCCTGAAGCTGAAGTCCAAGCTGCTAACTGCATTTGGTCTATGCGCGTTGATCACGGTTGTTGTGGCAGTACTGGGTCAGTCCGGCATCGCCAAGCTGTATGGCCAACTGCAAGATACTGTGACCAACAACCTGGTATCGATCCAGAAAACCGACGCAATCAAGGCACACGCCATTGGCACCAACCGTGACTTTTTCAAGGCCATTGTGCTGACAGCTACGAACGCCAGCGCTGACGATATCAACGCCGTTATCCAGTCGTACCGCGATAATCAGTCCCAGGCTCAAGCTGCATTCAAAACTTACCGTGCCACCCCGCTAGACGCAGACGAACGGGCTGCGGGGGACGATTTCGAACGTGACTGGCCGGCCTACATTGCTGCTGTGGATTTGGGTTTCGCTGCGCTAAAAAGTGGCGATATGGAACAGGCTCGAAGGCTCGCTACAAACAGCGTTACACCGGCTTACCTCAAACTCGTTGCTGAGATCGAGATCATGATCGAGTCCAACACTCGCCAAGCTCTCGATGTCGCGAAAGCAGGCGAAAGCACTAACAACCAAGTGACTTGGGTGCTGATCGTGGGCTGCCTGATCGCCATGCTGTGTGCCGGCGTACTTGGAATGATCGTCACTCGCATGATTACCCGTCCGATTTACCTATCGGTCGAAGGTGCAGACCGCGTAGCTAAAGGCGATCTGACTCAGGCCATCGAGGTTCGGGGCACCGATGAAACTGGCCAGTTGTTGCAGTCTCTGTCCGTTATGCAAAGCAACCTCAAAGACACCGTGCAGCAAATTGCCGACGCCTCGAACCAACTGGCTTCCGCAGCTGAAGAATTGACTGCGGTTACAGAGGACAGCACGCGTGGACTGGTGCGACAAAACGACGAAATCCAACAAGCTGCTACTGCGGTCAACGAGATGACGGCTGCAGTGGAAGAAGTGGCGCGCAACGCAGCCAGCACCTCTCAGATCTCCAGCCAGACCGCTGAAGACGCATTAAAAGGGCAGAAGCAGGTACAGCAGGCTGTGACGGCTATCAATACTGTGACGGAGGAAATTACTGATTCCACAAAGCGAGTCGAGGCATTGGCCGGACAGATCTACGACATTACCAAGGTATTGGACGTCATCCGTGGTATTGCTGAGCAGACCAACCTGCTTGCTCTTAATGCTGCGATTGAGGCCGCACGTGCTGGTGAGCAAGGTCGTGGTTTTGCTGTAGTGGCCGACGAAGTACGTGCTTTGGCACACCGTACCCAGACATCCACTGGCGAGATCGAGGCTATGATCAGCAGGGTTCGTGGCGGGGCTGACGATGCGGTGCAGGCGATGGGGAAAAGTCAAAACCTCGTGCGCAGCACTCAATTACTTGCCACTGAAGCCGGCCTGGCACTAGAGCGGATCAGTAAAGGCGTCAGCCAGATTAATGAGCAAAACCTGGTGATAGCAAGCGCAGCAGAGGAGCAGGCTCAAGTAGCGCGAGAGGTGGATCGCAACCTGGTTAACATTCAGGACCTATCGACGCAGACGGCGGCGGGTGCCAACCAAACCAGCGCTTCTAGTCACGAGCTATCGCAGTTAGCAATTTCGTTTAATACATTGGTAGGGCAATTCCGATTGTAAGTCAGCACAATAAAAGTTTGTATTGTGTCCGCTTAAACGTGGGCACATTTTCATTCATGAATGTGTGAGTTCCGAAGGTGTGTTCGCCATCCGCTTACCATACGGTCACAGTGACCATACCTTGAATTGACATCGTCAGCTGCGAAAGCTGGAGGGTCGGGCTGACTGGCCTGTTGGCTTTCGCGAGATGATGTCAAACCCATCGGAACGCTGCTTCGTTACGGGCGGGAAAAGGCCATCATCAAATGAGCATCTCCCGGCCGGTACCAGGCTATGGTCAAGGAATGCGCCGGTTGCTCAGCATTACAAGGCGATCGTCGAAGGCCCGCTGATAGATCTCACCCAATAGGTTGAAATGCGTACGGGTAATAGCGTTCACCATCCCGAAGCCGGTGCTCAGACCTAGGGCACGGCCATGAGCGTGACTCAGATCTATGATGTTCTGCGCACTCATGATCTGTTCAACACATGTCTGTAGACCCTCCTGCAACTCCAGGGGCAGCCCTATCGCTCGAATCATACGTCGGGGATCATATCTGGAATTGAGCAGGCGGCAGACCACGGGCTTCTCCTATTCATTTAGGCTCACAGGTGGACGGTTACACCACCGCAGCACATGCTCTGCACTCGCTAGACCTTTGAGGTAAAACACCACACCGCTTAAATCTTCAACGGTTCTGCGCAGTAAATTACCTTGCGCATTGCCGTGCTTAAATATCCATAGCGGGATTTAACGTAAGTCCCTAAATGTCTAGCTGCGATTAGTGGCCGTTTTGAGCATATGCCTGGCTGTTTGAACCAGCTGATCCAAACTCCAAGGCTTTTGCAGGAATGCGACTCCGGCAGGCAGGTCACGGCTCACCTCAGTTCCGTAGCCGGTGGTCACTATAATCGCGGTACTTGGCCAGCGCTTATGCACCATCATCGCGAGTTCCTTGCCATCAAGCTGACCTGGCAGAGTAAAATCGGTGATCAGCAATGCACAGGGAATTTTGGACTGCAGGAGGCGCATCAAGGCTTCGTCAGCGCTGAAAAATCCAATGGAGTCAGCACCATGGTCAGTAAAGATTTCAACGATCAACCGATGCATCAAGGGATCGTCTTCGACAATCACCACGCTACCACTGACGGGCTCTTCCTTCGATGAAAACGAAATTATGGGCATTGCGTTTCTTGCCTTGTCGCGCTGAGCACCTGTTGAAGTACGCTCGATAGCTGCTCTACCGAGTAAGGCTTATGCACAAGCTCAAAACCTGTGGCGCCATTCTGCGCAAGTACATGGCTGTATCCGGTAGCCAGCACAACCGGCAAGTCTGAGTACAAGCGCTCAATTTCCTGCCTTAATTCGATACCGCTCATGCCTGGCATGACCACGTCAGAAAACACGATATCAAATTGGTAGGCATCCTTTGCCAATTCGGCAAGTGCCTCCTGGGCGTCGTGAGCCAGGAAGGGAGCATAACCGAGGTCCGTGAGCGATTGGACCGTAAAGGTGCCCACATCAACATTGTCTTCAACCACCAATACGCGTGTCCCATGTCCGTTAATGAGCGCAACAGAAGCAGGAGCGTTAGAGCTTTCAGCTGACTGGACTACGCGAGGCAAATAAAGAGTGAATGTGCTGCCTTGGCCGACCGTACTTGTCACTACGATTTCGCCGCCCGATTGTTTCGCGAAACCAAAAACCTGGGACAGTCCAAGCCCGGTCCCTTTGCCTACGCTCTTGGTGGTGTAGAAGGGCTCAAAAATTTGTTCCAGATTTTCTGGGGGGATACCGGAGCCGGTGTCACTAAGCGAAACAGCAACGTAGTCGCCAGCAATGGCAGGATGCGATCGCACAGCAGGCAATTGCTTTGCAGCGTGGACTCGCAACGTGAGACGCCCTTGGCCTTGCATGGCATCCCGAGCATTGAGAGCCATGTTTACCAATGCGGTATCAAACTGATTGGGGTCGGCACGGATAAAATGATTTTGCTCGGGCAGAGCAAGGCTGATCTCTACTTGAGACCCCACCATGGTACTTATCATCCCAGCCAAGGCTTTTACGCTGTCGCAGGCGACAAACACTGATGGCTTCAATGCTTGACGCCTGGCAAAAGCCAAAAGCTGTGAAGTTACTTTCGCCGCCCGCTCAACGGTGTCCGAGATAACGGACACATACCGAGCCCGACGCTCATCGGCAATGTCCGGCCGTTTGAGCATATCCGTAGAGGATTTGATCACTGTTAACAGGTTGTTAAAGTCGTGGGCTACACCGCCAGTGAGCTGACCAATGGCCTCGATTTTCTGAGATTGGCGCAATGCTTCTTCTGCTTTAGCCAGAGCCTGCGCGGCGTCATATTCAGCCGTGAAATCACGTCCTACCGCGTTAATTTGCTGGTCATCCGGCTGGGTTGACCATGAAATCCTTCGGTAACTGCCGTCCCTGTGACGGAAGCGATTGTCGAACCGACTGTAAGCATGTCCACTAGCCGACATGTTTACTGCTTTGATTGTATGGTCCAGGTCCTCGGGGTGAATCAGCTCGAAAATGGTCCGACCAATCAACTCATCCGTCTGCCAACCTAACAAACCAGTCCAAGCGGGGTTGACAGCGGTGATCAACCCTTCAAATGTGCACCGAATCATGATATCGGAAGACAGTAACCACAGCCTGTTTCGATCCTCGGTGCGCCGATTAACTTCTGCTTCGAGCCGAGCATTCAGCTCCTTCAGCTGGACAACTGCCTGCGCGCGAGCCCCTTCGGCTTTATCCCTCTCACGATCGGCCAGGATCTGCTGAGTCATTTCAGTAGCAAGAAGCAGGACGCCGGCAAACCCACCGCTCTCGCCCTGTATGGGGGAAAAGCTGTAGGTCCAGACGGTCTCCTCATCATGGCCATGCCGGTTCATGGTCATGGACAACTTCTCGATGGCAAACCCTTTACCAGTCCTCAGCACTTGGGCAACTTGAGGACCAAGGACGGGGCCAATGTCCGTTAGGACGTCAGGCATAGGCTGTCCGAAAGCCGAAGGATGCCGATCCCCTAACGCGAGACCATAGGCATCGTTGTACAGAAGCCACTGCCGTTCTCCCCAATATAAAGCAGCTATGCCTTTGGCGTTCAACACCAGCGACAGTGCCGTGCGCATAGAGGCTGGCCAGCGGTTGTAATCACCCAAAGGGGTTAGAGACCAATCAGTCCCTCGAACCAGGTCACCCATTTGGCCCCCACCGATCATGGGTGGAACGTCAGAAGTCAGCTTCCCCCTTGAGGAAGAAACAAATTCATCAGCAGGGGGTATGGGCATGCCGGCTCAATCCAAAGAGGTAGGGTGACATTACGAGCAAAGGCTGCGCAGCGGTGCGTCCGTGTAGTACAGGCGCCGAGAAGGTATAGGGTAAACGAATATCTGCTAGCAGACCCATTCTAGACGCCAAGGTTCGGGTAAAACCTATTTGCCTGGATTTACGGCCCAAGCGCATCCCTTTAAAATCCCTCGTATTCGTAAGGCTTCACTGCTAACTCCCAGGACGGATCTGGACGGCCATGACAAAGGCTCTCAGTCGAAACGAAGGGAACCCCCGTCATAGAGGTCATTGATGTCCGCTGATCATTACAATGCTGTGCCCCTCCCCCAGAGCAAGGAGCGGCCAACGCCGAAGAGTTGGCTTACCGACTCCGTCAACAGCAGCTGACGGCAGATTTTGGACTGCTCGCCTTGAAAACCCACGATGCAGGGCTGTTGCTTCAGGAGGCTACCCGTCTGTGTGCAGAGGGCATGTCCACCCTGCTTTGCAAGGTCATGGCGTTTCAGCCGCAAGAGGGCGACTTTCTAATGATCGCCGGTGTGGGCTGGAAACCTGGATACGTAGGTCATGCACGCGCAGGAGCCGATCTGGAAAGCCCGGCGGGTTTCGCTTTTCAGACAAGACGAGCGGTCATTTCAAACCACCTGCAGGCAGAAGCGCGTTTCCGCACACCACGAATCCTAGCTGACCACAACGTGAAGCGAGCGATCAACGTGGTTTTACTAGTCGCGGATGAGCCCTATGGCGTACTCGAAGTGGACAGCCCGCTCGATGGCCGATTCACCGACGCTGATCTGGCATTTATGCAAGCCTTTGCCAATCTCCTGGGCGTTGCGTTGCAACGTCAGAGCTATGAAGACGCAATGCGGGCTAACGAAGAGCAATTACGGCAAGCCCTTGAATACCAGCATGTGTAGACGCAGGAGGTCAGCCATAGGGTCAAGAACAGCTTGGCGATTGTGGCGGGGTTGCTGCGCGTGCAGAGCAACAGCTCACCGTCCGAAGAACTTCGCCAAGCACTCGGCGATGCAGAAACACGCGTATTGACCATTGCGCAACTGCATGACCGTTTATGGCAAACGGGCGAAGTGCGAAGCCTGAACCTGGAGGATTTCCTGAGGGAACTTTGCGAGAAATTCAGCAGCTCTGCGTCGACCAAAATCCTGACGTACGAAGCTCCTCCTGTAATGATTCCCACAGATGACGCAATTCCTCTAGGCCTGCTGGTGAACGAGCTGGTCACCAATGCAGTGAAATACGCCTCTCCACAGAAACCAGGCGATGTAAGCATCAGCATAAAGTCCAACGGCGATCGTCTACGATTGGAAGTTCGTGATCGTGGCCCGGGGTTACCTGAGGATTGGCAGCAGAGGAACCCCGCTAGCTTAGGCATGAAACTCATCTCTCGCTTGAGCAGGCAGCTGGGAGGTGAACCTCAGTGGGAAAATGCTCTTCCTGGCTCACGCTTTACTCTGGAATTCTCTGCTTGATTATTCCGAGGTTCTGCCGGATTGCCTCAGACTTTCTATGCCGAACCATCAAACAATGGTTCACGATTTTCAAAAAATCGCGCGATGGTGTTAGCAGTAATTCTTCAGCAAAGAAATCATGTAATTATCGAGCGCAGCCTGCTCGCATATGCCCTGGAGCACGAGGCGGATATCGCCAAGGTCCAGGCTTGGCTGGGCCACGCCAATATCAGCACGACGCGGATCTACGATCGCCGGCAGAACCGGCCAGAGGACTCACCCACGTTCAGGGTGAAGTATTGAGTTGTGTGTGCAGCGCGGAAAAGTTAAGGTTTTAGGTAACGTTACCATTAATAGGCGGGCAGCAAGGCAAAGCGGGGTGCGGGTGAAATCAACCCGGGGCTCCGCTCACGCCGTCAGGATCTTGCCGGTTTTGCGGTCCAGTATTCGATATGGCGAATCGTCCTTCCCCTCTGTAGTCCGCGTGAGATCTGCCAGAGCGGCGGACTTCGTCTTGTAAGTCCACTCTGATCCCATTCGAAACCATTCGCCGTCAAAGCCACTTCGATCCTGAAGTTCATAGCGCGCCTGCGCTGCAGCTTTTTTAGAGCCAGACGGCTGAGCAGCGGCTAAAAACCGTTCAAGCTCACGGACACGTGCTCGATCTTTTTCGCCAAGCTCGAATTCTACCCGGGCCTATCTACAGTTGTATGAGCGAACTCGCTAAATGCTCCCTGCGTTCAGACCAAAAAAGTTGCATACCAACATCGCTGATCTGGTCCAGGTCAACAATGTCAGTTTCATTGAGCTCACCATTACCAGCACCGGTGTCAATCAGCGACTGAATCCTTGCGCGGCGCTGATTGAGCAGCTCAAAACAGGCTGCCTTGATAGTGATCGGGACACCGACCACACACATGGTTTCGGCAAGAAGAAAAGTGACGATCATGCATTCACGCAGGCGGTTCTTCACCCGAAATCGGCCTTCCGCCAATTCGGCAGTAATGTGAACACCGGGTAGGCTGTAGCACACCTTGTTGACTAGGCCCTGGTCATCGCACTGGGCTTTTAGCTCGGCAGCAACCCGTGCTAGAAGTGCACGTTTTTTAAAGTAGTAGAAAATCCGCACTTTTGCTTTTACCTCAACTTTCCGGGTTGTAGCCGGTACAGCCCTTTTGGGGGAAAATCAGATGCCGATCGTCGACGCCATGAGCCTTGCGCTCCCGCAGATTCATCACGACCAAAGCCCCCTCTTTCAAAGCGCTCGGTGAAGGCCCCGATTTCGTAAAGCTGCTCCAGCAAGGCGTCGAACATGTTGTGAGCCAGGCTAATTGAGTCAGCGTCCAAGTCCTGAACAGCTTGCTCCAGGTGATGGAACAGGTCGGTTTTCAATATCACTCATTGGTTGAGTCCTCCGGACGATTTTTCTTTAGTCGCGATGCTTGAGGCCCACTGAAAGCCGACAGTTGCGGGACTCAATACTCCCCTGCCTGAAAGGCCAGCACGCCCGATCCTTCATGCTGGGAGTTTGCCGGACGATCGTCAGCTTGACCTTCTGCGGAGACTCAGCCCGAGGAGGGATAGAGGGGCTGTGATGAAAGGTGACAATGTTGTGAGCGCCCGTGGGAACAAAGTTCTGATTATTGAAGCTGGTTTGCCGAGGCCCGGGGTTAGGACCCGTGTCCAACGATGTTGAACTCGAGCGTATGACAGAGCCCCTGTCCACTTCTGCGTTCAACTCCTGAGCTTTGGATTCCATCGACGCGACTCCTCGGTGGGGCTCCGATCGGGTTGACCACAGCAAAGCGCTTACTCCAATAACACTGCCTATTGCTAGGCACGCGACAAGACTTTGCACGCCACGCCTGTGGCCTCTTCGGGTAATTCGTTCCGGGGCATCACTGAGTTCTGCTTTCATCCATGACCTACCTGTGATCTCTTTTTGCACATCGGCAACATTCTGGAAGCGATCTTCCCCTTGAACTCTCGGACGCGAAAGACGCGCCCCGGTACTGCCAAAGGCCTGTGGTGCACAGCGGATTTTTCCGTGATTCTCGGTCTGATGATCAGACCGCTATTTTGGCCAACGCTTGACCGATGCTAAAAATGGAGCATTCGCCAGACTCGGAAACCACTGCGAAGGCCTTCGTTTGAGCGTATTGACCTGGCCCACGTGCCCTATTGTCCCAGACAGCAACCACATCAACTGTGTCTTTCACCTCTCCACCCCAGCTGTCGAGTTGGCAATAACGGTGGTAGATGTCGAGCACGTCAGATCGATCAGGATCTGAGAGCTTGCCCTCGATGGCCGTCCTCTCCCGTAAAGCATCGAAGTAAGCTTTAGCAACGCCGAGGGTGTTATAAACCGTGCCGCTTTTCACGATGACTTTCTTTGCCAAACTAATTTTCCTTACTGATCAATTGCCGAGGTTGAGGCCAGCATTTGTGATCGTTGTGCCTTTTTTTTTCAGCACCCCTGCATTACCAGAAATCACACTGTAATGCCCTGATGGGATATCCATCGTGAGCGGCCCGCCACACTGCGGACAGGCTGGATTCGCCAGAACTGCCAAGTTCGATGGGACGTCGTCCGGCCACCAAACCTTCCGACAACTCCCGAGGCATGCGTGGCTGGGTGCTCCATGATTAGCGCTATAGATTAGGTGCCCTTTGGTTTTCACGATCTGCATTCGAATTCCCTTCTCGATCTTTGGAAGCGAGTGCTCCCTATCCTACTGCCTCGGCCCAGCTCGATGGCTGGGATTGGGGTGAACCTGGTGCTTTCCTGTGTCAGGTGCGTTTTGCGCGCAGGGTCGCCAATGCAGCGTCAATCTTGGCCGCGGCGTCGCCGTATTCCTCTACGGCCACAGCCCCACTCGTGCCGGGAATTGGGCGTTGCTCATTTTTCTTACTTACACAGCTGCATCGCAATGGCATCGAACTCACGGTCAAAGCTAGCTTTCTCTGCCGCGCTCAAGAAACCCTGCTGCTCGACGAACCGATTAGTTTCATTCCGGACGTTCT